>DASTTY010000055.1:0-4056 GCA_035759925.1 Solirubrobacterales bacterium | reverse complement strand
CGGCGGGTCGTCTGCGGCCGGTCGGAGACGATCGCGACCTTCGAGCCGACCAGCGCGTTCGCAAGCGTCGACTTGCCGACGTTCGGGCGGCCGGCGAGCCCGATGAAGCCGGAGCGGGTCGCGGCGCTCACGACTCCCCCGCTTCGCCGAGTCCGTACCAGCCGAAGCTGTAGGAGGGATCTCGCGCCCCCTCGCGCGCGTAGAAGCGATGGGCGTCGACCCGACTCGGGGCGCTGTCGAGCTCGAGGTGCGACGCTCCGTTGGCGGCCGCCCACTCGCGGGCGGCGGCGAGCAGAGCCGAACCGATCCCCCGTGAGCGGCGCTCGGGGTCGACCGCGAGGTCCTCGACCCAGCAGCGGAGGCCGTAGCGGACCGAGAGGAGGTCGAGGTAGGCGGTGCAGAACCCGGAGATCCGCCCGCCCTCGTCGGCGACGAGGACGTTCGCGGAGTCGGAGTCGATCGCGTCGACGAGCGCGACCTTCGCCCAGTCCGGGTTCCAGCTCGCAGGCCGCGAACCGGGCGGCGCGAAGAGCCACTCGTAGCAGGCGAGGACCGCGTCGGCCTCGGCGATGCGAGCGGAGCGGACCGCGGCGTCAGCCACCGGCGCTTGGCCCCCTCACCGCAGCGAGGATTCGCTCCTGGAGCGCCAGCATCTCACCGTCGTCGGTCTCGTGGTCGTAGCCGCAGAGGTGGAGGACGCCGTGGACCGCCGCCTCGGCGAGGTCGGAGGTGTGCTCAGGGCAGATCACGACGTCGCCGAGCTCACGCGGCCCGGCACTCGGGCCGGGCCCGTCGATCGGGAACGAGAGGACGTCGGTCGGCTCGTCGCGACCGCGGTGCTCGCAGTTGAGCTCGCGGATCCGCTCGGCGTCGACGAGCTCGAGCGAGAGGTGGCCGTCGGCGACGCGCGCCGCCTCGAGCGCCGCGCTCACCGCCAGCGCCAGCTCCGGCGGGACGTCGGCGAGGTCGGTGCTCAATCGCTGCCCTCCGGGCCGCGCTGCGACCCGGGCCCTCGCGAGCGCTTGCGATCGCCGTACTCGCCGTAGGCGGCGACGATCCGCTGCACGAGCTGGTGGCGGACGACGTCGGAGCCGCCGAAGCGGATGAAGCTGATGTCCTCGACCGCGGAGAGGATCTCGCCGACGACGACGAGCCCGGATCGCTGGTTCGCGGGCAAGTCGATCTGGGTGATGTCGCCGGTGACGACCATCTTCGATCCGAAGCCGAGCCGGGTCAGGAACATCTTCATCTGTTCAGGGCTGGTGTTCTGGGCCTCGTCGAGGATCACGAAGGCATCATTGATGGTCCTACCACGCATGAAAGCCAGCGGCGCGACCTCGATGATCCCGCGCTCGAAGTAGTCGTTGACGCGGTCGGGGTCGAGCATGTCGTAGAGCGCGTCGAAGAGGGGCCGCAGGTAAGGATCGACCTTCGCCTGGATGTCGCCGGGCAGAAACCCGAGCCGCTCGCCGGCCTCGACGGCGGGGCGGGTGAGGATGACGCGGCTGACGTCGCGCGACTCGAGCGCGGCGACGGCCATAGCGACGGCGAGGAAGGTCTTGCCGGTCCCGGCCGGGCCGATTCCGAAGGTGACGGTGTGCTCGCGGATCGAGTCGACGTAGCGCTTCTGGTTCGGAGTCCGCGGCGCGACGCTCGTGCCACGGTGCCGCCAGACCGAATCGCCGAGCATCGCCGCCGGGGCGACGCCGGACTCGCGGGCGCCGTCGACCGCGGCGATCGTCTCCGGCTCGAGGTCGTGTCCGCGCTCGATCAGGCCGAGCAGCTCCTCGACGAGGCCCTGTCCCTCGGCTACCGAGTGCTCCGGGCCGTCGAGGGTTATCACGTTGCCGCGGAGATAGACGTCGCAGTCGAGGCGCTCCTCGAGCTCGCGCAGAACCGCATCTCCCGACCCCGCGAGCTCCGCGGCCACGTCGTTTTCGATCGTCAGCTGCCTACGCGCCAAGCCGCTCCCGGACCATCGTCGAGACCCGCTTGCCGTCCGCGCGGCCCTTGACCTGCGGCATCACGACGCCGATCACCTTGCCCATCTCCTTGACGTCCGTTGCGCCGGTCGACTCGACCGCGGCGACCACGATGCGCTCGAGCTCCTCGTCGGAGATCTGCTCGGGGAGGTAGGACTCGATCAAGGTCGCCTCGTCGCGCTCGGCGGCGGCCTGCTCGGAACGCCCGCCGGTCTCGAATGCCTCCGCTGCCTCGATCCGCTTCTTGCGCTCGCGCTGGAGGACCGCCACGGCGTCCCCCTCGCCCTCCTTCTCGTCCTGCTGGAGCGAGCTGGCAAGCATCCGCAGCGTTCCGACACGGTCGCGCTCGCCCGCCTTCATCGCCGTGCGGGTATCGGCCTGGACTCGTTCGAGGATCTCGTCGCTCACCGACCGAAGAGTAGTGAGGCCGCGATCAGACCCCTTCGATGTCGCCGAGCGGCATCTGCAGGAACCTGGTGCCGAGCTCGCGGAACGAGAACACGTCGCCGGTGCACAAGAACCGGTACGCCCCCTCGCCGCTCGTGGCGCTCTCGAGCGCGCGGCTCTCGAGGATCCGCTGTGCCTTCGCCGCGATCGCGTGCCCGGCGGTCACGAGGCGGACGTCGCGGCCGAGGATCCGCTGCAGCATCGGTGCCACCAGCGGATAGTGGGTGCAGCCGAGGATCAGCGTGTCGACGGCGGCGGCGCGCAGCGGCTCGCAATAGAAGCGCACCGTGTCGAGGACGGACTGGTCGAACGGGAAGCCGTTCTGGATGATCGGGGCGAGGTCCGGCGCCGAGACCTCGGTCACATCGAGCCCGCGGCCCTGCGCCTCGAGCGCCCGCCGGTAGGCGCCGCCGGCGACCGTCGCCGGCGTCGCCAGGACCCCGACCCTTCCGGTGCCGCTGATCGCGGCGGCGATCTCCGCCTCGGGATCGATCACGGTGACGACCTCGACGTCGTTGGCATCGGCGATCTCCCGCGCCGCCTCGGCGCCGGCCGAAGCCGCCGAGTTGCAGGCGACGATCAGGAGCTTCGCGCCGCGGCCGAGCAGCAGCTCGGTGTTCGCGACGACCCGCTCGCGGAGCTCGTCGGAGCTCTTCGTGCCATACGGGAAGTGGGCGCTGTCGCCGAGGTAGAGGAAGTCCTCGGCCGGAAGCGAGACGAGGCACTCGTGGAGCACGGTCAGCCCGCCGACGCCGGAGTCGAACATCGCGATCGGCAGCTTGCGGTCAGGGGTCATGACCCCCGATTATCCGGGCCCGAAGGCGCCGCTACAGAAACGGTTTCGCCGTCATCACGTAGATCGTCAGGATCACGATCAGGCCGGCGACGACGCCGACCTTGGCGAGCTGCCCGCTCAACGCCTCGAACTCGGTCGAGAGCTTGCCCTCCGGCGCCGCCAGGTCGCGCTCGGCGAGCTCGACCGCCCGTTTCGTCCTCGGGATGAAGAATCCGTGGCCGAGCCCGAACAGGATGACGATCGCGACGAAGCCCCAGCTGATGAAGAAGCTTCCCATCCCGTAGGGGCCGTCGGATCCGAGGTAGATGCCGGTGAGGAGGATCAGCGTCATCGCGCCGGTCAGCGCGGTCCGGTCCCAGAGGACGATCGTCCGGCCGATCGCCGGGATCGCGCCGCCGCCCTCGCGCTGGGCGGTCGCCATGTAGGCGCCGTAGGCGAAGGTCGGCCCGAAGCCGATCACCACCGCGGCGATGTGGAAGAAGACGACGACGCTGTAGAACGTGACCGTTGCTGTGATCATGGCGGCAACGCTAACGAGCGGGTCGGAGGATTCGTTCTCGCGCTCAGCGGCCGAGCAGGAGCGCCGCCCACTCGCCGCTCGCGAGCGACTCCTCGATGCCGAGGCCGGCGTCACTGTAGGCGGCAACGACGAGCTCGCGCTCGGTGGCGAGCAGCCCGCTCACGACCAGATGCTCCGGCGCCGGGATCGCACCGGTCGCGATCCGCTCCGCGAGCGGAATCAGGAGCGGCGCCGTCAGGTTCGCCGTCACGGTCGCTGCCGGCGGCGGCGCCTCGTCGCGGAGGTTGACGCGCTCGATCACCACCTCGACG
>DASTTY010000054.1:0-56018 GCA_035759925.1 Solirubrobacterales bacterium | reverse complement strand
GGGTCGTCGATCCGCGCCTCGAACCGCTTCGCCTGCTCGTTCTCGGAGACGGAGAACCAGTACTTGAGGAGGATGATCCCGTCGTCGACGAGCATCCGCTCGAAGGTCGGGCACTGGCGCAGGAACCGGGCGTGCTCGTCGTCGGTGCAGAAGCCGAGGACCTTCTCGACGCCGGCGCGGTTGTACCAGGAGCGGTCGAACAGGACGACCTCGCCGGCGGCGGGCAGGTGGGCGATGTAGCGCTGGAAGTACCACTCCGTCCGCTCACGGTCCGAAGGCACCGGCAGCGCCACCGTGCGGACGACGCGCGGGGACGGGAACTCCGTGATCCGCTTGATCGTCCCGCCCTTGCCGGCGGCGTCGCGGCCCTCGAAGACGACCGCGACCCGGGCGCCCTCGCGACGGACCCACTCGGCCATCTCGACGAGCTCGACCTGGAGCTCGTAGAGCTTGCTTTCGTAGAGGCCGCGCGGCAGCTTCGCGGTGTCCCTGGCCATCTGGATCCAGGCCTCAGACTTCGAACTCGGCGCCGCGCGGGCCGAGGTTCGCGACGGTCGTCAACCCGATCTCGGAGCGATCGCCCCAGGCCTCGTGGATATGGCCGCAGACGGCGAGCGGCGGTTCCTTCTCCTCGATCGTTGCGAGGATCGCCTCGCTGCCGAGGTGCTCGCCGCCCGAGGAGGTGTCGCAGTGACCCTTGGGCGGCGAGTGGACGATCAGCACGGCCCCCTCGGGACAGCCCGCGAGCCGGGCGGCGGCCTCGTCCTCGGTCAGGTCGAAGCTCCAGTCCCAGGGCGTCGTCGGAACACCGGCGCCGAGACCGAAGAACTCGAGGCCGTCGACGCTCGTACCGCTTCCGTGGAGGATCTCCGCGGCGCTCCAGCCGGTGTCGGCGACAGCGGCGCGAAGCTCGTCCTCGGTCTCGTTGTTGCCCGGGACGAGCAGGGTCGGAACCGAGATCGGCGCGAGCGCCGCGATCGTCTCGGCGACGCCTTCGTGGACGGAGCCGAAGTCGCCGGCGCCGATCACGAGGTCGGCATCGCTGCTGCGCTCCACGAGGTCGGCCGCGGTGCCGAGGTCGCGGTGGAGGTCGCTGAAGGCGAGCAGCTTCATCGCTTCGCTCCCGCCTCGGCGACGACGTCGAGCTCGCGGACCCGGAGCCGGCCGACCTCGAGCTCGTCGATCTCGAGCCGTTTGACCGACGCGTGCCCGACGGCGAGCCGGCCGATCGCGAGCGCCCCGACCGCGACCGCGCCGGCGGCGAGCGCGCCGACCGCGACCGGCGCCGCGAGCGTCGGGCCGAGGACCGCGGGGCCGCGGGCGGTCCCGGCCCGGACCTCGAAGCCCATCTTCCGTACCTCGGGGAGCCGTTCCCGCACCCGTCCGATCAGATCTGCACCTGCCAAAGCAGCCATTCGCCCTCTCCTTTCCGGTCGGACTGATCCTCTCACGTCGAAGTCAATAACCTCGCCGACGAATGGCAGACGAAGACGTAGCCAGCCGCGATCGTGCCGCGACCGGCGACGGGGCGGTCTCCTGTCGTGATCTGAGCCGGCGCTTCGGCGAGGGCGGCGCCGCCGTCGACGCCCTCCGGGGCGTCACGCTCGACTTCCCGAAGGGGCACCTGACGGCGATCGTCGGGCCGTCGGGATCCGGCAAGTCGACGCTGATGCACCTGCTCGCCGGGCTCGACGAGCCGACCGCCGGCCAGGCCTGGATCGACGGCGTCGAGGTCACCGACCTCGACGACAGGGGCCTGACCGAGCTGCGACGCGGCAAGCTCGGCTTCATCTTCCAGTTCTTCAACCTCGTGCCCGTCCTCGATGCCGCCGAGAACGTCGAGCTGCCGGTGCGGATCGCCGGCGACGACGTCGACCCCGCGTGGCGCGACCGGCTGCTCGAGGCGGTCGGCCTCACCGACCGCGCCACCCATCGGCCCTCCGAGCTCTCCGGCGGCCAGCAGCAGCGCGTCGCGATAGCCCGGGCGCTGATCTCCCGCCCCGCGGTCATCTTCGCCGACGAGCCGACCGGAAACCTCGACTCGAAGTCCGGCGGCGAGGTCCTCGAGCTCCTCCGCCGCTCGGTCGAGGAGTTCGGCCAGACGGTGATCATGGTCACCCACGACCCGAAGGTGGCCGCCTATGCGGATCGCGTGATCGTGCTCGCCGACGGCGAGGTCGCCGCCGACCGGGAGGTCTCCGGCGAGGACGACGTCATCGCCCTGATGCGGGACCTCTAGATGGTCGGCCCCGCGGGAGCCTGAGCCGTGTTCTCGCTCGCACTTCGCGGGCTGGCGTCGCGGAAGCTGCGTGCGGCGCTGACCGCGCTCGCGATCATGCTCGGCGTCGCGATGGTCGCCGGCACCTTCATGCTGAAGGGGTCGGTCGACAAGGCCTTCGACGACATCTTCGCCGAGGCCAACGCGGGCATCGACGTCACCGTGCAGCCGAAGGCGGCCTTCGACACCGGCTTCGACCTGCCGGAGTCGGGAGCGGCGCTGCCGCAGTCCCTCGTCAAGAAGGTCGCGTCCGTCGACGGCGTCGAGAAGGCGGAGGGCGCGATCAACGACTCGACCTCGATCGCGATCCTCGACGAGAACGGCGATCGGATCGGGCCCTCCGGCGGCGGTCCGCCGCAGATCGCCGCCAGCGTTCAGCAGGAGCCGTTCAACCCGTTCACCTGGGTCGAGGGCTCGGCGCCGAGCTCGCCCGACGAGGTCGGGATCGATTCGATCACCGCCGACGAGGAGGACTACCAGCTCGGCCAGAAGATCACGATCACCGGCGTCCGCGGCGCCAAGCAGTACACGCTGTCGGGGATCGGCCGCTTCGGTTCCGGCGTGCCGCTCGGCGGCGCCAGCTTCGCCCTCTTCACCCTGCCGGAGGCCCAGGAGATCACAGGCAAAGCCGGCGGACCCCATAAGCCTCCCGAGCTCGACAACATCGACGTCGAGGCCGCGAGCGGCGTCTCGGCGGACGAGCTCTCGTCCCGGATCAACCAGATCCTGCCGAACGATGCCCAGGCGAAGACCGGGGCCGAGGACGCGGCAAAGCAGTCGGCCGACATCAAGGACGGCTTCAGCTTCCTGACGACCTTCCTGCTCGTCTTCGCCGGGATCTCGGTCTTCGTCGGCGCCTTCCTGATCTTCAACACGTTCTCGATCACGGTCGCCCAGCGGACCCGCGAGTTCGGGATGCTGCGCACGCTCGGCGCGTCCTCGCGACAGGTACTGGCGACGGTCATCGCCGAGGCGCTGCTGCTCGGGATCATCGCGTCGGTGATCGGCATCGTCGCTGGGCTCGGGTTCGTCGAGCTCGTCACCGGCGCCTTCAAGGCGTTGGGGTTCGAGCTGCCGCAATCGGGGGTCGTCATCACGACGGCGGCGATCGTCGTGCCGCTGATCGTCGGCATCGTCTCGACCCTGGGCTCGGCGATCGTTCCGGCGATCCGCGCCACCCGTGTGACCCCGCTCGAGGCGATCCGTGACGACGCCCAGGGCGCCGAGAAGCCGTCGCGGCGCCGCGTCTGGGTGGCCCGGATCCTCGTCCTCGTCGGGATCCTCGCGATCGCCGCCGGCCTCTTCGCGACCTCCTCGTTCGGCTCGGCGTTGCCGTTGCTCGGGCTCGGCCTGATCCTGCTCTTCATCGGCATCGCGATGCTCGCCGGCACGCTGGTCACGCCGCTGGCGTCCTTCGTCGGCCGCCCGATCGAGCGCCTCCGCGGGGTGACCGGACGGTTGGCGCGGGAGAACACGCTGCGCAATCCGAGCCGGACCGCGACGACGTCGGCGGCGCTGATGATCGGTGTCGCCCTCGTCGTCTTCGCGGCAGTCTTCGCGGCGTCGGCGACGAAGTCGGTCGGTGACGCACTCGACGAGACCTTCGCCGGCGATCTGATCATCGCCAACACCGACGGCTTCTCACCGATTTCTCCCGAGATCGCCAAGAAGGTCGGCGAGGTCGAGGGCGTCGAGACCGTCTCGCCGCTCGCCGGGGCGCCGGCCGAGGTCGAGCTCGCGACGACCGAGCAGAGCCTGATCGCGGGCCTCGATCCGGCAACGATCACGAAGGTCGCCAAGCTCGACTGGGTCGACGGCGACGACGCGACGATGACCGGCCTCGGCCCTGACCAGGCGATCGTCGAGTCGAAGTGGGCGGAGGATCACGACGTCTCGGTCGGTGACACCGTGACGCTGCTGACCACGACCGGGAAGAAGGTGCCGGTTCACGTCGTCGGCAGCATCCGCGACCGGGTCCAGCTGCTCGTCACCAGCCTGGCGCTGCCGCTCGACACGATCCGAGAGCGCTTCAACGCCCGCCAGGACTTCGCCGATCTCGTCGGCTTCAAGACCACAGCCGACGCCGCGGCGACCGGCGATCGCGTCGATGAGCTGCTCGCCGACCGCTTCCCGCAGGCGGAGGCGCGCGACCAGCAGCAGTTCAAGCAGGAGCAGGAGGACAGCATCAACCAGCTACTGGCGCTGATCTACGTGCTTCTGGCGCTGTCGGTCATCGTCAGCCTCTTCGGGGTCGTCAACACGCTCGTCCTGACGATCTACGAGCGCACCCGTGAGATCGGGATGCTTCGCGCGATCGGGGCCTCGAAGTCGCAGATCCGGAGGATGGTCCGCTACGAGTCGCTGATCACGGCGATGATCGGCGCGCTGATCGGCGCGGTGATCGGGCTCGGGATCGCGATCGCGGCCGTCGAGGCCCTCAAGGACGAAGGCCTGGTCCTCGGCGTCCCGATCGTCGGGATCATCGTCGTCCTCATCGTCGCCGGGATCGCCGGCGTGATCGCCGGCATCTGGCCGGCCCGCCGGGCCTCGAAGATCGAGGTCATGGAAGCGCTCCAGTACGAGTAGCCGCGTCGGCGGAATCCGGTCGCCGCTTACCGGTCTCGACAAGCTAGGTTATTGCGGCCGTTCGCGAGAGAGGAGAGACGAGTGGAAGCTGCAGACGTCGAGGAGATGGGGCCGATCGACTACGTGTTGATCGAGTGGGCCGACGGCGAGCCGACCGGCGAGGCGGTGCCGATCGTCCTCGACCTGGTCGACCGCGGGATCATCCGGGTCCTCGACTTCGCGCTGTTCGCGAAGAACGAGGACGGCGATGTCGCCGCGATCGACTTCGGCGAGATGCCCGACCACGCGGCCGCTCTCGAGGAGTTCCGCGGCGCCTCCTCCGGCGTCCTCTCCGACGAGGACCTCGCCGAGGCCGCCGCCGCGATCAGCCCCGGCGCTCTCGCAGGCCTGATCGTCTACGAGAACAGCTGGGCCGGCCCCTTCGCGGCCGCCGTCCGGCGCTCAGGCGGCCAGCTCGTCGCCTCCGACCGGATCCATGTCCAGGCCTTCCTCGCGGCGCTCGACGCCGCCGAGGCGGCCGGGTAAGCGAACCCGACAGAAAGGACCGACCAAATGCCAGGATTGCTCAGAGGGGTGGCGAGGACCGCGGTCGTCGCCGGGACCGCAACTGCCGTCAGCAACCGCGTCTCGAGGAGGCAGGGGGAGCGCTGGGCCCAGCAGGCGCCGCCGCAGCAGTACGCCGAGCCCGCTCCGGCCCCGGCACCTGCCGCGGCTCCGGCCGCCGACCCGATCGCCCAGCTCAAGGAGCTCGGCGAGCTGCGTGACAGCGGCGTCCTCACCGACGAGGAGTTTGCCGCCCAGAAGGCGAAGATCCTCGGCAGCTGACCGGCCGCGGCGCCTGACACGACTCGGATGACCGAGGGAGAGCCGCCGCCCGAGCCCGATCCGGCCGCGATCATGGGGCAGCGGTCGTTCCTCGGGCTGCTGGTCCTCGCGGCGGTCGTCGGCGTCGTCGCCTCGTTCGCGGCCTGGCTCTTTCTCGAGCTCGTCAACCTCGTCCAGAGCGGCGTCTTCGACGACCTTCCCGACCTGCTCGGCTTCGACGATGCGCCGACCTGGTGGCCGCTGCCGGTGCTCGCCGTCGCCGGGGCGGTGGTCGGGCTAGCGATCGAGCGGCTGCCGGGACGGGGCGGCCACGTTCCCGCGAACGGGCTGAACCCTGCACCGACGCTGCCGCGCGACCTGCCCGGGGTGCTCCTCGCCGCAGTCGCCGGCATCGGCCTCGGAATCGTCCTCGGGCCGGAGGCGCCGCTGATGGCGCTCGGGGGCGCGCTCGGGGCGATCATGATCCGCGCGGTCCGCTCCGACGCCCCGGACGAGGCGGGCGCGCTGATGGCATCCGCCGGGGTCTTCGCCGCGCTCTCGTTCCTGTTCGGCTCGCCGCTGATCGCGGCCGTGATCGTGATCGAGGCCGCCGCCATCGGTGGCTCGCGGCTGCCGGTCGTCCTCATCCCGGGCCTGCTCGCCGCGGGTATCGGGATGCTGATCTCGATCGGCCTCGGCTCGTGGACCGGCGTCAACACGAGCAACATCTCGCTCGAGCTGCTGCCGGTGCCGACCTTCGACCGCCCCGACGCCGTCGAGTTCCTCTGGTCGGTGCCGCTCGCGGTCGCCGTTGCAACCGTCGCCTTCGCGATCTTCGTGATCGGGAAGGGGGTCGCCGGGCGCGCCGAGGCACGACCGGTGCCGTTCGCGGTCGTCGCCGGCCTGCTCGTCGCCGGCCTCGCGATCCTCTTCGAGCTCGTGACCGACAAGGGCTCCGACCAGGTGCTCTTCTCGGGCCAGGACGCGATCGGGCCGCTGATCGCCAACGCCGGGACGTGGTCGCTCGGCGCCCTGCTGGCGGTGATCGCGTGCAAGGGGCTCGCCTACGCGCTCGCGCTCGGCACATTCCGCGGCGGGCCCGTCTTCCCCGCGCTCTTCCTCGCCGCAGCTGCCGGCCTCGCCGCCGCCGGCCTGCCCGGGTTCTCGACGACGCCGGCGGTCGCCGTCGCGATGGCGGCCGCCATGGCCGCGGTCCTGCGGCTGCCGCTGTCGGCGGCGATTCTGGCGACGCTCCTGACGTCGAAGGGCGGCCTCGGCGCCGATCCGCTGATCATCGTCGGCGTCGTCGTCGCCTACCTGACGACGCTCTGGCTGGTGAAGCTGCGCCCCGATCCGGCGCAGCCGGCCGCGGCGACCTGATCAGATCAGCTCCGCGCCGGCCGCGATGGTCGCGTCGAAGTCGGCTGTCGGCACCGGGCTGATGCCGGGCGAGGTAGCGCCGGCGTCGAGGTAGCGCTGGACTGCGCCGCGGACCTCGGCGGCACCTCCAAAGCCACCGAGCGAGTTGAGCATCGCCTCCGACATCGCCGCCTTCGCGCGGTCGACGTCGCCGGCGGCGATGCCCTCGTCGAAGCCGGCGATCTCGCCGCCGAATCCGGAGCGCTCGAGCATCGAGCGGTAGAAGGGCAGCGACAGGTAGGTGACGAGGTCGCCACGCAGCCGCTCCAGGGTGGCGGCGCGGTCTGCAGTCACTGCCGCGGGAACCGCCGGGACGACGTCGAAGCCGTCGAGGGTCTTGCCCGCCCGCTCCCGCCCTTTCGTCACCTCGGGGATGACGACGTCGCGGACATACGGCGGGTCGCAGAGCCAGAGCAGGACGCCGTCGCCGATCTCGCCGGCGAGCCGGAGCATGTTCGGCGAGAGCGCCGCGATGTAGATCGGCAGCTCGGGACGGACCTCGTAGCCCATGAACCGGAACCTGGTCGGCCACTTCTCGCCCTCCGGCGGCTCCTCGCCGCGGAACATCGCCCGGATCGCCCCGACGTACTCGCGCATCTCCGTGACCGGCCGGTCGATCGACTGCCCGTACCAGGCCTCGACCGTGAGCCGGTGGGAGACGCCGACGCCGAGGACCATCCGGCCGCCCGAGAGCTCGTCGATCGTCGCCGCGGTCTGCGCGGTTGCCGCCGGCGTCCGCGAGTAGATCGGCAGGACCCCGGTCCCGAGCCGGATCCGCTCCGTCGCCGCCGCATAGGCGGCGAGCACGGTCAGCGAGTCGCGGCCGGCTATGTGCGTCACGTAGGTCGAGTCGTAGCCGAGCGACTCGGCGAGGCGGACCCGCTCGATCGCCTGCTCGAGCGAGCGGCCGGCCGAGATGAAGGTGCCGATGCCGGGCATGGTCAGGTTCTATCCGATGCGTGCTGGGAGGAGGCCGGAGGGTGGCCACCCGCCTCCGGGTTGTGGAGTGTCGGCGGGCGGCCACCCTCCGGCCCTTGCGGAGCGGCTTGGCTGACCATGCCCGGGGCGGTGAGGGGGAGAGGTGATTCAGCGATCGGGATCGTGGGTCCATACGACACCCAATCCCGATCAGTGCCGGTCCGGGAGCCTCGTCTGCCGCTCACCTCCCCTCGCTGCCCCGTCAACCGGAGTCCTCTCAGCCCTACACCCGCGGCCGGTACTCGCCCTTCGTCTGCTCGGCCATTCGCAGGGTCGACTCGGCGAGCTCCGCGTCACGCAGCTCGTACGTCTTCGCCAGCTCGGCGCGGAGCGCGGCGGTCGTCGCCTCGATCAGGCGATCGGGTTCGCCGAGCGGCAGCGGCTCATCCGATTCGCCGAGCGCGGCCGCGAGGCTGCCGGTCGCGTCCGGTACGAACTCGAGTCCGAGCGCGGCGTAGACCGGCTCGAGGACCTCGTTGATCCGGCTGGCGCCGCGGACGACGATCACGGCGCCGACGTGGGCGCCGCCGACGATGACCCGCTGGCCGATCCCGGCGAGCTTGATCCGGCCCCCGGAGTTGACGCTGAACTCACCCGGGCAGTACTCGCCGGGCACCTCACCGACCCGGGCGTCGGCGCCGAGCGCCGACCCCGCGGCGGCGATCGCCACCGCCATCGCCGCGAAACGTTCGTGCGTCCCCGCGTAGGAGCCGGAGCCGCCGGCGGCCCGGATCGCGTGCGAGAACGAGATCGTCCCTTCGTGGAAGACCGCCGCCCGGCCGCCCGCGATCCGCTCGACCGGGACGTAGCCGGCCTCGCGGGCGATAGCGACGGCACGCCGGTAGCCGGGCCGGAGCCGGTCGAGCTTGCCGAACGCGAGGATCGGCGACATGCGGTTGAGGCGGATCGAAGGGGGGATCTCGCCGCGCGCCACCTGGCGCATCAGCGCGGCTGAGGTCGCGGTCTCGAGGTAGGGGTCCTCCGGGAAGGCGGTGGTGAGGACCTGCACCGCCGCAGGAGCCGAGTTCAAGCGTTGCGTGTGGAGTGTGAAGGGAACATTGCGAGTGTGACGGGACTCACACATAGGTCGGGCGAATCCCGGAATCGTTTGGTCCGTCAGCCGAATCCGGCCGTTGCCGGCCCGATGCCCGCAACCTACCCGCCCGATTCGGACAACGCAGATGGATTGGATCGATGCTGCCCAGACAACCGATTGAACCTGTGCGCGCAAAGCGCGGCCGCTCGCGCCGCGACACCCTCGCCGTCCTCGCCGTCGGTGCGACCCTCGCCCTCGGAGGCGCCGGCGTCGCCCTCGCGGCCACCACCCCCGACGCTTCGACCGGCCCGGACGAGCCCTCGGCCGACGTCCCCGTGCTCGACCACGACAGCCAGTTCGAGCGCTCGCTCGGCGTCGGCGTCGCCCGCGTCCGCTACGAGAAGCTCTACGAGCAGGCGAAGCGCCTCGACGTCGCGCCGAAGCGCGGAGTCGTCATCGGCGCCGGCAAGGACGCCATCGCCGACGCCTCCGACGGCCTCCGCAAGCGCATCGAGGCCGAGCGCAAGCGCCGCAAGGAGGCCGCGAAGCCCGACTACGGCACGCCCGAGTCGGTCGGCGTCGACCAGTCGACGCTCGACTCCATCGCCGCCTGCGAGTCCGGCGGCGATCCGACCGCGGTCGATCCCTCCGGGACCTACCGCGGCAAGTACCAGTTCGACCTCCAGACCTGGGCGTCGGTCGGCGGCAGCGGTGATCCCGCCGCCGCTCCCGAGGCCGAGCAGGACTACCGGGCGGCGCTGCTGATGTCGCGCTCCGGCTCGAGCCCCTGGCCCGTCTGCGGCTGACCCGCTGACCGCTCCGGCGGCTCGAGTCCCCGCTCAAGGGCCGGGCCGCCGGAGCCGATCAGGTCGGGGTGAGCCGCGAAGGTCCCGCCGTCCCCCCGGCCCCGGAAGGGCTCGTCCTCGCGGCCGGCCTGCGGGCGAGCCGGGAGACGTTCGAGCGCTGGCGGCGCGACCCCGCCGCGGTGCTCTTCCCGTGGTTCGCGGGCGCGCTGGCGATCGCCGCGGCCCTGTTGACCGCGGTCTGGGTCGTGTCGCGATCGGCGACCCCGGATCTGACCCAGGTCTTCATCCCCGGCTACAACGACGCCGCCACGATCGGCGACTACTTCGCGATCCTCGGCCGCAACCTGCTCGTCCTCGCCCTGCACGCGACCGCCTGCGTCGCCGGCTTCATCGCCGGCAGCTCGATGCGGCAGCTCGCGGCGACGAAGACCGGCATCTCACGGATCGTCCACGAGCACGCCGGCCCGGTTGCGATCGCCTGGGTGGCCGCCGTCACGGCCTTCTCGCTGATCACCCAGGCACTCGGGCTCGGGATGACCGGCGCGACCCTCGCCGCCCAGCTCGGGATCGGGACCGGAACGCTGATCCTGACCGTCCTCCCGCACGCTCTGCTCGAGCTCACGGCGGTCTTCCTGCCGCTCGCGGCCTGGCTGATCGCCTCGCGGCGGGACGAGTGGCAGGAACTGCTCGCGGCGACGTTCGTGACCGTTGCGCTGGCGCTGCCGATGCTGCTCGTCGCCGCGTTCGTCGAGCTGACCGTCTGGCCGCTCCTCCTCGAGGCCGCCTCGCCCTTCGCCTGACGCGCTGGCAGACTGCCTGCGATGGCAGACCAGGAACGCGACCGCCCGGCGCCGCTGTCTGAGCGCCTCGACGCCGTCCGCTTCGGGGTCCCGACCCGGGGCAACCGCCGCCTCGAGCGGTTCGTCGAGCGCGCTTCCGCGGATCCCCAGGTCCGCGCCTGGTGGCATCTCCAGCAGATCGGCTCGGAGCGACTCGGGATGTCGGACCACTCCTGGGTCCACATCCAGATCGTCGCCAACATCGCATTGCGGATGCTGCGGCTCGCGGACCGCGGCGGGATCCGGCCGACGATGGTCGCCGACCACGGGATGGGGCAGCGCGACGCCGAGGTCGTCGTCACCGCCGGCGCGATGCTGCACGACGTCGGCATCTCGATCCACCGGGCCGACCACGAGTCCTACAGCCTCTTCCTCGCCGAGCCGAAGCTGCGTGAGCTCCTCGACGGCGTCTACGACGAGCCCGAGCTGACCGTTGTCGTCTCCGAGGCGCTGCACTGCATCATCGGTCACCGGCGGCGGGGTCAGCCCTACACGCTGGAGGCCGGCGTCGTCCGCGTCGCCGACGCCCTCGACATGGCTCAGGGCCGCTCGCGGCTGCCGGTCGAGCGCGGCGACATCGGCATCCACTCGATCTCGGCGGCGGCGATCGACGACGTCAAGATCGAGCGTGGCACCGACCGCCCGATCCGCGTCGAGATCCGGATGAACAACTCCGCCGGCATCTTCCAGGTCGACGATCTGCTCGCGACGAAGATCCGCGGCACCCCGCTCGAGGACAAGGTCGAGGTGATCGCGACGGTCGAGGGGGAAACGGAGAAGCGGCTGATGCGGGAGTTCCGGATCTAGAAGGTCGCGGGGTGGGCGGGCGGACGGACGGCGGCGGCCGGACGGTGGGGGGCACCGGCCTCCGGCGCTTACGGAGTTCGGCCGGCGGCTCCCACCGCCCGGCCGCCTTTGAGCTCCGGCCATTCGGATCGCCGCGCTGCGGGTGGAGATCCGCAACGCCGCGCTGCGGGGGAGAAAGTGAGCGGGGCTCAGACGCCGGTGCCGGATCCGCCGCGGCCCTCGCCGGCGGCGAAGCGGGCGGCGCCCTCGATGCCGGTCCGCACCGACTCGAGGCCGAGCCGCGCCTCGAGCTCGAGGCTCTCGGCGAGCGGCAGCGTCGACCCCTCGATCGCCGAGCGGCGGTCGGAGAGCATCGTCCGCTGGGGGAAGCGGGCGAGCCCGGCAGCGATCTCGAGGGCGCGATCGAGATGCCGGCCGTCGTCTACTACCTCGGTGAGCAGCCCCCAGTCGAGCGCTTCGTCGGTGTCGATCAGCCGCCCGGTCAGGATCAGGTCGAGGGCCCGCCCGAGGCCGACGATCCGCGGCAGCCGCAGGGTGCCGCCGTCGATCAGTGGAACGCCCCAGCGCCGCTCCGGGTAGCCGAGCTTCGAGCTCCGGCCGGCGATTCGCAGATCGCACCAGAGCGCCAGCTCGAGCCCGCCGGCCAGGCACCAGCCCCCGATCGCCGCGATCACCGGCTTCGCCGCCGTCAACCGCGTGAAGCCCATCGGCCCCTCGGGCCGTCCGGCGACCTGCTCGACGATCTCGCCGGGAAGGTCGGGACCCGCCTCCGCCAGCGCCTTCAGGTCGGCGCCCGCGCAGAACGCCTGATCGCCGGCGCCGGTCAGCACCATCACCAGGGCTTCGTCGTCGGCCTCGAACCGGCGCAGCCCGGCGAGCAGCTCGGCCGCGGTCGCGGTGTCGACCGCGTTCCGGCGCTCGGGCCGGTTAATCGTCAGGATCGCGGTGCTCTCGCGGGTCTCGTAGGTGACGAGGTCGCCCGGGTGATTCATCGAGGCGATCGTATTCGCGAGCGGACGCTCATGGCAGCCCTACTTGGCCGGCTGCCAGCGCTGCAGCTCGGGCAGCGGGTCGATCGCCGGCGCGTATGGGCTCCTGCCCTCGCGGATCTCGAAGTGCAGGTGAGGGCCGTCGCAGGAGCCGGTGCAGCCGAGCAGGCCGACCCGGTCGCCGGGATCGAGTCGGTCGCCGGCGGCGACATCGGCCGGGGCGCTCATGTGCATGTAGACATAGGTGTGCTTCGCGGCAGCGTCATAGAGCGCGGCCCAGTTGCCGCGGCCCCCGTCGCTTCCGGTCTCGAGAACCTCGGTGGCGGTCGGGGACACGACCGGAGTCCCTTCGGGGGCGAACATGTCCTGGCCCTCGTGCGGACGACCGCGCTCGTTGCCGAAGCCGTTGATCGCGGTGCCGTAGTCGACCGGCGCCGCAACGGGGCTCAGCGGCCGCGGCGGCTCGGCTCGCTCGCCGACGCCGATGCCGATGATCAGCGCCGCAACGTCGGTTGCCGATCCGGTCGACGCGGGGCGCTCGCGGGCGTCGGCGGCGGCCTCGCCGGTCGCGGTCGCAGTTGCGCCGCTCGCCGTCAGCAGCAACGCGAGCAGGGCGGCGCCGCGTGCAAGGGAACGCCTCGGAGGGGTGGCTGGAGTGAACGTCGGCATCACGGCGACCCGGGCCCGCGGCGGAACGGCCGGCGGGAGCGGGGTTCGCCATTGTTACCCCAATGCCTGCAAACGATTAAGGAAGTGTGAGCAGATCACACGGACCTGGGCAGTGGCCTGCCGGGCGGCGGACCGACGGCGGTGGATCGGCTAGGAGCGGCGGACGCGCTCGATCTGCTCGCGCATCCGCTCCTTGCGACCGTCGAGCCTCGCCTGGATCAGCGAGAGGACGATCGGAAGGACCATGAACAGCGCGATCACGCCGAAGCAGAAGAACGTGACGCTCTTGTCGGTCGTGCGCCCGCCGGTGCCGACGCCGTCGGCGGCCATCGCGGCCGGTGCGAGGACGAGGACGAGGACGGCTGTTGCGCCGATCAGGGCGGCCGTCAGCGCGCGCTTGCGGACGGGTGCTTGCACGGAGGCGGACTCTAGCGGAGGGCGCGGTCTCTAGGATGGCGCCGCCGATGTCGGTCTTCGAAGCAATCGTGCTCGGACTCGTCCAGGGCCTGACCGAGTTCCTGCCGATCTCCTCGAGCGGTCACCTGCTGATCGTTCCCGCCTTCGCCGGCTGGGACGATCCCGGCGCCGCGTTCACGGCCGTCATCCAGCTCGGCACGATGGCCGCCGTCCTCCTCTTCTTCCGCGTCGATCTGATCCGGATCGCGCGGGCATGGCTGGCGGAGCTGCGAATCCCGTTCGCGCGGCGCAGCACCGATGCGAACCTCGGCTGGTTCATCATCCTCGGCACGATCCCGATCTCGATCTTCGGGTTCCTGTTCCGCCACCAGATCGAGTCCGGTGCCCGCAGCCTCTACCTGGTCGGCTCGATGCTGATCGCGTTCTCGCTGGTGATGCTCGCCGCCGAGGCCTACGGACGTCGCGACCGACCGCTCCGGGAGATCAACGGCCGCGACGGCGTCTTCATCGGCATCTGGCAGGCCTTCGCGCTGATCCCGGGAGTCTCGCGCTCGGGCGCGACGATCTCGGCCGGCCTGTTCAGGAACTTCGACCGGACCGCGGCGGCCCGCTACTCGTTCCTGCTCTCGGTCCCGGCGGTGGTGCTCAGCGGCCTGTTCGAGCTCAAGGACATCGGTGGCGAGGGCGGCGTCGGGTTCGTGCCGACGGCGATCGCGACGATCGTCGCCTTCATCTCCGGTTACCTCGCGATCGCCTGGCTGCTCCGCTACCTCGCCCATCACTCGCTGGCGATCTTCGTCGCCTACCGGATCCCGCTCGGGATGCTCGTGATCGCGCTGACCGCAAGCGGTGCGATCAGCTACCACGGGTAGCCGGGCAACTCTCTCCACAACGAAAGCGCGCGGCCGGGGGCAGGAGGAGGCCGCGCGCGGCACGAGATCCGCTCCCGTGCACCAGCAGCTTCGCGATCGGCCCGGTGAGGCCGGTGAAGATCCGGAAACGGGGTTGTGAAAGTTTGGTTATCGGACCCGAAAGTCGCCCGGATCGGGGATCGGTGTCGCTACCATCGGCCCCGAGCCGATCCCTTCGTCCGATCGGCCCGCTGATGGGTTCGACCATTGGAACACTCCGAGTCGCGGTGATCGACCGCGACGGCGCCTTCGTCAAGACACTCGCCAACCGCCTCGATGCGGCCGGCTGGCAGCATCGCGTCCTCGGCGGCATCGTCCCTGTCGACGAGCTCGTCGCGATGAAGCTGAACGCGCTCGTCATCGACATGTCGGTCCTGCCGCCCGAGGAGGCATGGACGTTCCTCGAGCGCGTCGCGGGGATGCTGCCCGGCCTCGGGGTGATCATCTGCACCAACGAGTCGACGGTCGCCCAGCGGGTCCGGGGCCTTCGCCTCGGCGCCGACGACTGGGTCGCGAAGCCGTCGCACCCGGAGGAGGTGATGGCGCGGATCGAAGCGGTCGTGCGCCGCCGCCGCCGCACGGCCGAGCCCGAGCGTGGCCCGCTCGTCGTCGGCGAGCTCGAGATCCGCGGCGACCAGTACCAGGTCTTCGTCGCCCGCCGCAGCGCCGATCTGACCCGCCGCGAGTTCGAGCTCCTGCAGGCGCTCGCCGACGCGCAGGGAAGCGTCATCGAGCGTGGCGAGATCTACCGCCGCGTCTGGGGCTACGAGATGGCTCACGGCGATCGCTCGGTCGACGTCTTCATCCGCAAGCTCAGGATCAAGCTCGAGAAGCTCTCGCCGGGCTGGGCTTACATCCACACCCACTTCGGGATCGGCTACCGCTTCGATCCCGAGCCGCTCGACGGCAGCGCTGCCGAGGCGCCGGCCGGCCGCGATCCCGCGCCCGCCGACGCCGAGGCCGACATCGATCCCGCGCTCCAGCCCGCCGACGCCTGACGCTTGCTCGGATGCGGATTTTCCCCCGTGGAGAGGGGAAATCTGCACCGCAGTCTGCCCGTTCACACCCTTTTCACAGGAAGGGCACAAGGTCGTAACAAGGACCCGGGGGCCGGCTGCGACGGTTCGCCTGTATGCGAATCGATCAAGGAGAAATCAGTCAGTGAGAATCCGCAAGCTCTGCGCGACCGCGGCCATGGTGTCCGCGCTCGCATTCGTCATTGCCGCATGTGGCGGCGACGACAGCACCAGCAGCGACGGCAGCAGCGGCACCAGCGGCTCGCTCTCGGGCGAGATCGCCGGAGCGGGCGCCAGCTCGCAGGAGGCCGCCCAGGAAGCCTGGATCGCCGGGATCCAGAACGACAACGCCGATGTGACGATCGCCTACGACCCGGTCGGCTCCGGCGGCGGTCGTGAGCAGTTCATCGCCGGCGGCACCGACTACGGCGGGACCGATTCCGCCTTCGAGGGCAGCGAGCTGAACGGCGCCAAGAAGCGCTGCCAGCCCGGCGAGCTCGTCCAGATCCCGGTCTACATATCGGCGATCGCGGTCGTCTACAACCTCCCCGAGGTTCAGGACCTGCAGCTCTCCCCGGAGACCGTCGCAGGCATCTTCGACCAGAAGATCACCAACTGGAACGACCCGGCGATCGCGGCCGACAACCCGGACGCGGATCTGCCCGACAAGGCGATCACCCCGGTGAACCGCTCCGACGATTCTGGCACGACGGCGAACTTCACCGACTGGATGGAGCAGACGGCGCCGAACGCCTGGACGCACCCGGCCGACGACACCTGGCCGGTCAAGGGCGGCGAGGCCGCCAACGGCACCTCCGGCGTCATCGACGCGGTCAGGAACGGCGACGGCACGATCGGCTACGCCGACGAGAGCCAGGCCGGCGACCTCGGCGTCGCCAAGATCAAGGTCGGCGACACCTACGTCGCGCCGAGCTCGGAAGGGGCCAGCGCGGTGGTCGACGAGTCGAAGGAGGACACGTCGGGTGGGCAATACGTCTTCTCGTACGACATCAACCGCACGACGACGTCGCCCGACTCCTACCCGCTGGTGCTCGTCTCCTACGAGATGGCCTGCACGACCTACGACGACGCCGCCTCCGGCGAGATCGTCAAGGCGCTGCTGAGCTACATCATCAGCCCCGAGGGTCAGGATGCGGCCGCATCGAACTCCGGCTCGGCGCCGATCTCGGACCAGCTCCGCGAGCAGATCCAGCCCGCCGTCGACGCGATCGGGTGAGCACGCTCGACACCACGACGAACGCCGGCCAGCTGCTCGCATCCGCGAGCGGCGGCCGGCGTCGTCCCGGCGACCGGATCTTCTCGAACCTCTCGGTCCTCGCCGGGATCACGATCCTGCTGCTGCTCGCCGGGGTAGCGGTCTTCCTCGTCGGTCAGGCCTGGCCGGCGATCACCGCCGCCACCTCGGAGCTCCCGAACCAGGAGAGCCTGGTCAGCTACGTCGCGCCGCTCGTCTTCGGGACGGTGCTGGCGGCCGGGCTGGCGGTCCTGATCGCCGTCCCGCTCGCGACCGCCGTGGCGCTGTTCATCACCCACATCGCCCCGCGCCGGCTGGCCCATCCGCTCGGCTACGTGATCGACCTGCTCGCGGCGATCCCGAGCATCGTCTACGGGCTCTGGGGGATCGCCGTCCTCGGCCCGGCCTCGGTACCCGCCACCCAGTGGCTGGCCGACAACCTCTCCTTCGTACCGTTCTTCGCCGGGCCCGCCTCGGTGACGGGACGGACGATGTTCGTCGTCGGGATCGTTCTCGCGCTGATGATCCTCCCGATCGTCTCCGCGGTCGCCCGCGAAGTCTTCAGCCAGACCCCGAAACGGCTCCAGGAAGGGGCAATGGCGCTGGGCGCGACCCGCTGGGAGATGATCCGGATGACGGTCCTGCCGTTCGGCAAGTCGGCATTGATCAGCGGCTCGATGCTCGGACTCGGCCGCGCGCTCGGCGAGACGATGGCGGTCGCGATCATCCTCTCCGGCTCCGGCGCGGTCACGTTCAACCTGATCAGCACCGACAACCCGTCGACGATCGCCGCCAACATCGCGCTCCAGTTCCCGGAGTCCTCGGGCATCGACGTCAACGTCCTGATCGCCTCCGGCCTCGTCCTGTTCGCGATCACCCTCGTCGTCAACATGGCCGCGCGAGCCGTCATCGCCCGGTCGAACGTCCAGTAGGGGGTTGGGGCGATGAGCGGACCGAGAGCAGGAAGCCCGACGGAGGCACGAAAGCTCCTCGCCGGCAGCGGCAAGCGCGGCTCGCTGCCCGACGGCGCCAGCTGGATGGCGGTCGGCGCCGCCGCGATCGTCGTCGCGGCGCTGCTGCTCGTCACCGGGATCTTCGCCGCCGGCTTCCTCGTCGTCGGGACGATGGTCATCGCGTCGATCGGCATCTACGCCTGGTCGCGCTCGGTCGAGGGCGCCCGCAGCGCCAAGGACCGGCTGATGTCGATGGCGATCGTCTCGGCGTTCGCGCTGGCGATGATCCCGCTCGTCTCGCTGCTGTGGACGGTCGTCAGCAAGGGGATCAACCGCTTCGACGTCGAGTTCTTCACCGAGTCCGCGCGCGGCGTCATCGGCGCCGGTGGCGGCGCCAGCCACGCGATCGTCGGAACCCTGGTGATCACCGGGATCGCGACGCTGATCTCGGTCCCGATCGGACTGATGGCCGCGATCTACCTGAACGAGTACGGCGGCGACAGCCGCCTGCGGCGGGCGCTGACCTTCTTCGTCGACGTGATGACCGGGATCCCCTCGATCGTCGCCGGCCTGTTCGCCTACGCGCTCTTCGAGATCTTCTTCGGCCCCGGAATCCGGCTCGGGGTCATGGGCTCGGTCGCGCTCACCGTCCTGATGATCCCGATCGTCATCCGCTCGTCGGAGGAGATCCTCAAGATCGTCCCCAACCACCTCCGCGAGGCGTCGTACGCGCTCGGGACCCCGAAGTGGAAGACGATCATCAAGGTCGTCCTGCCGACCGCGCTCGCCGGCCTCGTCACCGGGGTGATGCTCGCGATCGCTCGGATCGTCGGCGAGACGGCACCGCTCCTGGTCACGACCGGGGTGATCGACTCGATGAACGCGAACGCGTTCGACGGCCGGATGCAGAATCTCGCGGTCTACGCGTACAACGAGTACAAGAACCCCGGCGTGCCGCCGGAGCCCTCGTTCGACCGTGCCTGGACCGCGGTGCTCGTCCTGATCCTGATCGTGATGGCGCTGAACCTGATCGCGCGATGGGTCTACCGCCGCTTCGGGACAGAGATCCGCTGACTTCGATGGATGAAGAGAGGAAGAGAATGATCGAGACCACCGCCAACCCCGAGGCCCCGGCGCGCCGCGAAGGCGAGCAACCGGCGCCCGACACCGACCACGTCGACGAGCCGCAGCGGACCGCGCGCGGCTGGGGGGCCGGCAAGGCCGCCGCCGCCGCCAAGCGCGTCGATCTCCGCGGCGTGAACCTCTTCTACGGCGACTTCCACGCGGTCGCCGACGTCGACATGACGATCGAGCCGAACAAGGTGACGGCGCTGATCGGCTCGTCGGGCTGCGGCAAGACGACCGTCCTGCGCTCGATCAACCGCATGCACGAGCTGACGCCGGGGGCCCGCGCCGCCGGCGAGATCGAGATCGACGGGGAGAACATCTACGCCCCGGGCGTCGATCCGGTCGTGGTCCGGCGCCTCGTCGGGATGGTCTTCCAGAACCCGAACCCGTTCCCGACGATGTCGATCTACGAGAACGCCGCCGCCGGTCTCGCGCTCAACAGCGCAAAGCTGTCGAAGTCGGAGCTCGACGAGGTCGTCGAGCGTTCCCTGCGCGGCGCCCACCTCTGGGACGAGGTCAAGGACCGGCTCGACAAGCAGGGATCGGGCCTCTCCGGCGGTCAGCAGCAGCGGCTCTGCATCGCCCGTGCGATCGCGGTCGAGCCCGAGGTGCTGCTGATGGACGAGCCCTGCTCGGCGCTCGATCCGGTGGCGACGCTGGCGATCGAGGACCTGCTCCAGGAGCTGAAGGCGACGTACACGATCGCGATCGTCACCCACAACATGCAGCAGGCGAGCCGGGCGAGCGACCACACGGCGTTCTTCAACCTCGAGCGCAGCGGCGATCCCGGCCGGCTCATCGAGATCGGGGAGACGACGAAGATCTTCTCGAACCCCGACAAGCAGGCAACCGAGGACTACGTCAGCGGGAGGTTCGGATGACGACGACCCGACAGGGCTATGTCGAGGAGCTCGAGGAGCTCGAAAAGCGGGCGCTCGGAGGGCTCGATCTCGTCACCGAGACGCTGACGCGGACGCTCGAGGCGATCGAGCATTCGGACGTCGAGCTCGCCGAGATGGTGATCGCCGACGACGACCGGATCGACGGCCGCTACCTCGAGGTCCATCAGTCGATCCTGACGCTGCTCGCCACCCAACAGCCGGTCGCGACCGACCTGCGGCTGATCTCCGCCCTGCTTCACGTCATGAAGTCGATCGAGCGGATGGGCGACCAGTGCGTGAACATCGCCAAGGTGATCCCGCTGGCCGGCAACGAGCCGCCGCGCGACGAGGAGATGATCACGGACATCGTCACGATGGGCCAGCAGGCCAAGTCGCTCGTCGCCCAGGCGAAGACGGGCTTCGCGACCCGGGACGTCGAGCTCTCCCGCGATCTCGTCCGCCAGGACGACGTCATCGACAACCTCAACCGGCGGTGCTTCGCCCGGGCGATCGAGATCGGCGACGACGTCGACGACCGCGAGTGGGGGATCACGATGATGCTGGTCGCCCGGGCGCTCGAGCGGATCGGCGACAACGCCGTCGACATCGGCGAGCAGACGGCGTTCGTGGTCACCGGGCTGTTCCGGGAATTCGAGGATGCGTCGCATCCAGGACCTGCAGTCGGCTGAGGAAAGCTGGGCGAAGAGCCGGTGAACGACGCGTGAAAAGCCTGGAAACGGGCAGTCCATCTGCAGTCACGGCTTCCGCCGCGAAGCCGAGCAGGATCAGGCCATGGCGACGTTCACATTGCTGCGAGAGATCGACCGACCCGTTCGGGTCCGCCGGTCTGCCTCTGGCAAGATCACGAGCAGGCGGATGCTCTGCGCGGCGATCGACATCGGTTCGAACACGACCCGCGTGCTCGTCGCCGAGCCCGAGGAGGGCCAGCTCCGCAAGGTGATGGAGCAGCGCGCCTACACCCGGATCGGCAAGGACGTGACCCGCGGCGGCGGCGAGATCTCCGACGAGAAGCTGGGTGAGGTGACCGACGTCGTCTGCACCCAGGTCCGGCTCGCGCAGGAGCTCGGCGCCGCGGCGATCAGGATCGTCGCAACCGCCGCGATCCGCAAGGCCGCGAACGGGGACGAGGTGGCGGCCGAGATCGAGCGGGCCGCCGGCGTCCCTGTCGATGTGCTCAGCGACCACGAGGAGGGCCGCCTGGCGTTCATCGGTGCCACCAAGGCGCTCGGCCATCCGGTCGAGGGCGAGATTGCCGTCGTCGACGTCGGCGGCGGCTCCTCCGAGGTCACCGTCGGCACGATCGCCGAGGGCGTCGACGCGGTGCACTCGTACGGGATCGGCTCGGGAGTCCTCTCCGAGGACCTGATCAGCGGCGATCCGCCGGGCCCCGGCGAGATCCGCAAGCTCCGCGAGCGGATCGAGGACTTCTTCGCCGGCGTCGAGCTCGAGCACCCCGATCAGGCCGTCGCGGTCGGCGGCAGCGCCACCTCGCTGCGACGACTCGTCGGCGCCGTCCTCGAGTACGAGACGCTCGAGCGCGGCGTCCGGGTCCTGACCAGCGACCCCGCCGTCGAGGTCGCCAAGAAGTTCGAGCTCGACCCGCGCCGGGTCGAGGTCCTGGCGGCCGGCGTCCTGCTCCTCGAGCAGTTCTCGCAGATGCTCGGACAGCCGCTTCAGATCGGCAAGGGCGGCCTCCGCGAGGGCGTGATCCTCGAGATGCTCGCCGACGACGGCGGCGACCTCGGCGAGCAGGCCGCCTGATCTCGTCCGCAGGCGAATAACCTGGGCCCATGGCGAAGGCGCGGGAGATCCCCGGCTTGAGCACCGACCTCGCCTACGGCGAAGTCGCGGCGCGGGTGGTCGAGGTTCGCTCCCAGGAGCTGGTCGACCACTCTGCGGGCGTCCTCGACACCTCCGACATCGAGAACGTCCACGACATGCGGGTCGCGTCGCGGCGACTGCGGGCTGCCCTCGAGGTGTTCATGCCCTGCTTTCCCCCGAAGCAGGCGAAAACGGTCCTCGAGGAGGTCAAGGGGCTCGCCGATGCGCTCGGCGAGCGCCGCGACGCCGACGTCGCGATCGCGGCTCTCGACTCGTTCGCGGCGGCGATGCCCCATCCCGACCGCCGCGGGATCGAGTCGCTCGCCGACGAGTTCCGCGACGAGCAGCTCGCAGCCAACGCCGACCTGGCGGCGCCGGTCGAGGCGGCCCGGATCGATGCCCTGCAGCGATCCGTTCACGACCTCGCGACGGCGGCGCGCCTGGCGGCGGGGACCGGGCCGGAGCGGGATGCGGAGGCCGACGGAGGGGATCCGTGAAGGCCCGCAAGGTCAAGAAGCTCGATCCGGCGGGGATCCTGGCCGAGAACGCGGGCCGGATCGTCCTCGTCCGGATCGACGAGCTCCGCGGGTTTGCGACCGATGCGCTCGAGCCCGGCGCGTCGGCGACCCAGCACGACATGCGGATCGCCGCGAAGCGGCTCCGCTACGTCCTCGAGGCGACCGGGTTCTGTTTCGGCCGCGCCGCCAAGACGGCCCGGCAGCGCGCCGAGGACCTCCAGGACCTGCTCGGCGAGGTCCATGATTGCGACGTGATGCTGCCGCGCGTGATCGACCATCGGCGCTCGCTGCGGCATGCCGATGCCGAAGTGGTTCGTGCTCGCGCGGGTGACGAGCCCGACCTCGACCCGAAGCTCGCAGCCCGAGCGCCGCACCGGACCTCCTACCGCGGCCTCGACGTCCTCGAGGTCTATCTGCGGGCCCGCCGCAGCCTCCTGTTCGACCGCTTCGTCGAGCTCTGGGCGGAGACCGAGCGGCGCGGCGTCTGGGCCGCGCTCGTCCGCGCCGCCGAGCGGGAGATCGCCCGCGCCGAGGAGATGCGCCGCGCCGCCGCCCGGGCGGAGCGGGCACGGGAGGAGCTCGCCGAGGCGGAGCAGCGGCGGATCGCGGCGATCGAGCAGGCCGAGCGGGCCGCGGCCGAGCTCGCCGAGGCCGAGTCGGGCGCCGGTTAGGTGCGCCGGCTTCAGAGTTCCGCGGAGCACTCCGATGAAATCGACAGCCTGCTATCAGGATCCGGCTCCGCTGTTCCGCCGCGGCCTCCCGCGCTCTACAGTTGAGGCGGTGAGCGAGCTCGAGATCGAACGCGACGCAGCCGCGGCCAACGGCGCAGCGATCGGGTCTGCGAGCGAGGTGGCGGCCGTTCCGGTCGTCGCCGGCGAGCGCGTCGACCTCGAGGACTCTTGGCTCTACTTCAACCGCGAGCTCTCGTGGATGGACTTCAACGATCGCGTCCTCCAGCTCGCCGAGGACACCAGCCTGCCGTTGCTCGAACGCCTCAAGTTCTGCGCGATCTACGAGAGCAACCTCGACGAGTTCTACATGGTCCGCGTGGCCGGGGTCCACGACAAGATCGTCGCCTCGCTGGCCGCCGGCGGCGCCGACGGGATCCCTCCCGTCGAGGTCCTCGCCGCGCTCCGCGAGCGGGCGATCGCGCAGCGCGCGCGGATCGAGCGCACCCTCGCCGACGAGGTCCTGCCGGCGCTCGCCGAGCGCGGGATCCGGATCCTCAACTACCCGGATGCGACCGCCGAGGAGCTCGACGAGATCGGCGAGTTGTTCGACAGTCGCGTCTTCCCGGCGCTGACGCCGCTCGTCTTCGGCGTCGGCCGCCCGTTCCCCTACATCTCGAACCTGTCGCTGAGCCTGCTCGTCGTCCTCCGCGATCCGGTCCAGGACACCGAGGTCATCGCCCGGGTCAAGGTGCCGAAGGAGCTGCTCCGGCGCTTCTTGCCGATCGGCGACGGCAACACGTTCGTGGCGCTCGAGGACGTCATCTCGCACAACCTCGAGGCGCTGTTCCCGGGGATGGAGGTGCTCGGGCACGCGCTGTTCCGGGTCACCCGCGACACCGACTACGACGTCTCCGATGAGGCCGACGACGTCCGCCGGGCCGTCGAGGAGGAGATCCGGCGCCGCCGCTTCGGCGAGGTGATCAGGCTCGAGATGCACGGCGACCTCGAGCCACGGCTGCGCGAGCGGCTGGTCTCGCTGCTCGGGATCGGCGCCGACCAGGTCTACGACGTCGGCTGGATCGGCATGGACGATCTCTTCGACGTCGCCGGCGTCTCCGGCTTCGACGAGCTCCGCTACCCGCCGTTCTCGCCGGTCACCCAGACCCGGCTGCAGTCGCCGGAGGGTCAGACGACCGACCTGTTCGCGGCGATCCGCGAAGGCGACATCCTCGTTCACCATCCCTACGACTCGTTCCAGACCTCGGTGGAGGCGTTCGTCGACCAGGCCGTCAACGATCCCGACGTGCTCGCGATCAAGCAGACCGTGTACCGGACGAGCGACGACTCGCCGCTGGTGCCGGCGCTGATCACGGCCTCGGAGCTCGGCAAGCAGGCGGTCTGCATGGTGGAGCTTAAGGCGCGCTTCGACGAGCAGGCCAACATCCGCTGGGCGAAGAAGCTCGAGCAGGCCGGAGTCCACGTCGTCTACGGGATCCCGGCCCTGAAGACGCACGCGAAGTGCGTGCTGGTCGCTCGGCGCGAGGGCGACGGCGTCCGCAACTACGCCCACATCGGCACCGGCAACTACAACCCGAAGACGGCCGGGCTCTACACCGACCTCGGGCTGTTCACGATCGATCCCGAGATCTGCTCCGACATCGCCGAGATGTTCAACTACCTGACCGGCTACGCGCGGCCGCAGAACTACCGGAAGGCACTGATCGCGCCGTTCAACCTCTCCGAGGGCCTGCTCGCCGAGATCGACCGGACGATCGAGGCGCACACTCCGACTCGGCCGGCGCGGATCAGGATGAAGATGAACTCGTTGCTCGATCCCCGGACGATCCGGGCGCTCTACCGGGCGTCGCAGGCCGGCGTCGAGATCCAGCTCAACGTCCGCGGGATCTGCGCGCTCCGCCCCGGCGTCGAGGGCGTCTCCGAGAACATCGAAGTCGTTTCGGTGCTCGGTCGCTTCCTCGAGCACTCGCGGATCTACTGCTTCGAGCGGCCCGGCGAGACCCGGATCTACACCGGCTCCGCGGATCTGATGCCTCGCAACCTCTACAACCGAGTCGAGCTCGTGATCCCGGTCGAGGACGAGGCGGTCCGCCAGGACATGCTCGACATCCTCGACCTCAGCCTCACCGACAACGCCGGCGCCTGGACGCTCGATGCGGAGGGCGAGTGGCGGCGGCGCCACCGCGCCGAGGGCGAGCCCGTCCGCGACGTGCAGGCGACGATGATCGAGCGCAGCACCGCGCGCGCGGCGGAGCCGCAGACCCTCTAGCCGGCGCCGGCTCCGATGCGGCACGACGCTCACGGCTACTGGATCGAGGAGGCCGGCCTCGAGGGAACGCCGTCGCTGCCCTCCCTGACCGAGAACACGACCGCCGACGTGCTGATCGTCGGCGGCGGCTACACCGGCCTGTGGTCGGCGTGGTGGGTCAAGCAGGCGGCGCCGGACGCGCGCGTCGTCGTCCTCGAGGCCGATCACAGCGGCTTCGGGCCGAGCGGGCGCAATGGCGGCTTCGTCAACTCGATGTCGTTCAGCCTGCCGACTCTGCGCCGTAACTTCGGCGATCGCGACGCGCTGCGGATGGTCCATGCCGGCGACGAGTCGGTGCTCGCGATCGGCCGCTGGTGCGAGGAGCAGGACGTCGATGCCTGGTTCACCCACGGCGGCTACCTGCAGGCTTCGACGGCGCCGCCCTTCGACCACGCCTGGGACGCGGTCGCCGAGGCATGCGCGGAGCTCGGCGAGGAGGGGCGGATCGAGGTCCTCGATGGCGCCGCCACGCGGGCCCGCTGCGACTCGCCCCTGTTCCGGGCGGGCGCCTTCTATCCGATGGGGGCGAGCGTGCAGCCGGCGCGCCTCGCCGCCGGGCTGCGGATCCGGGTGCTCGAGGCCGGCGTCGAGATCCACGAGCACACTCCGGTCGACTCGCTCGCCGATCGCGACGGTGAGGTGCTCGCCGGCACTCCCGGCGGCAGCGTCCGCGCCGGCGCGGCGATCCTCGCCGCCGGCGGCTCGCTGCTCCGGTTCCGGCCCCTGCGACGGTCGCTGACGCTGACCTCCAGCCACATGGTCGTCACCGAGCCGGTCCCCGACGTCCTCGAGGAGATCGGCTGGACCGGCGGCGAGTGCGTCAGCGACTCGCGCCACATGATCCATTACTTCCGGACGACGCCGGACGGCCGGATCGCCTTCGGCTGGGGTGGCGGCAAGATCGTCCGCGGCGCCGACGTCCACGGCCGCGCCGAGGTCGATCCCGAGATGAGCGCCGCCGTCAAGGCCCACCTGCTGCGGTTCTTCCCGCAACTCGAGGGCCGTACGATCGCCCACGCGTGGGGCGGGCCGATCGACGTCTCACCGACCCATCTGCCGGTGATCCGCACCGTCGGCGAGCGCAGCTTCGCCGGCTACGGCTACACCGGCCACGGCGTCGGCCCCGCGCAGATGGTCGGCCACGCGCTCGCGTCGATGGCGCTCGACCACCGCGACGAGTTGACCGCCCTGCCGATCGTCGACCCGCCGCCCGCCCGCGTCCCTCCCGAGCCGTTCCGCTACGCGGGCGGCGCGATCATCCGCCGGGCGATCATCCGCAAGGAGACGGCCGAGGAGCAGGACCGCACGCCGGATCCGATTGCGCGCATGATCAGCGCGATCCCGGAGCTGATCGGCATCCACATCGGGCGTTAGGACCAGAGCGAGGGAAATCGGCGGCGATGGCGAAGAGCTGAACCGCAGTTTCCGCCCGAACCGAGGAGTCGCCGCAATGGAATCAAGTCCGATGATGAGCTCGAGCGAGGGTCGCGCGATCCTCAGGGGGCTCGCGAGGTTCTGGTGGCTGTGGCTGGTCTTCGGAATCGCCTGGGTGCTGATCTCGCTCGTCATCCTCCAGTTCGACGACGCCTCGATCACCACGGTGGGTGTCCTGATCGGGCTGATGTTCTTCATCAGCGGCATCCAGCAGTTCGCGATCGCCTCGATGGTCGACCGCGGCGGCTGGCTCTACGGCTTGTTCGGCGTCCTCTTCGTGATCGCCGGGGTGATCTCGTTCATCTCGCCCGAGAACACGTTCGCCGCGATCGCCGACATCCTCGGCTTCCTGTTCCTGATCGTCGGCGTCTTCTGGATCATCCAGGCGTTCGTGGAGCGCGACGAGAACGACGTCTGGTGGCTCGGTCTCGGCGCCGGCGTCCTGATGGTCGTCCTCGCCTTCTGGACCGGCGGTCAGTTCTTCATCGAGAAGCAGTACACGCTGCTCGTCTTCGCCGGGATCTGGGCGCTGATGTCGGGCGTCACCGACATCGTCCGCGCCTTCCAGATCCGCAAGCTGAAGGACCTGTAGCGGCCGCGGAAGCCCCGAGTCCTCCGCGGAGCACTCGGGGCGCGCGTCGCTGTGTCCCCGGAGGGTTGCGAACTTACGGGGCGTCGCTCGGCAGGGAGGGAAGGGAGGCGTCCGGCACCGCGGGTTCAGTTGCCGTCCGGGCGCACGGGTGACTTTTCGTGGCAATCGCGATGGCTGTGAAGCCGGGTGTCACGAACAGGTCGCCATACGACCCCTTTGTGACATTGGGCGGCGTTGGAACGCCGATATCCACGTTCGGGACACCACGAGGCCACCCAGCCCCGTCCCCTCATCGGCGAATCGTCACGGCCCCCGGCGCGATCAACCCGGCGGGAGCCGGGTAGACGCAGTGGAATGGACAGCACCGAGTGGACGATCTGGGCAATCGCGATCGCGACGATCTTCGTGATCGCCTGGCGGAGCGGGCGCTGAGCGCCAGCGCCGCGCCGCTACCAGCGCGTCGTCAGGACCTTCTTGCGGGTGTAGAACTCGATCGCGTCGTGGCCGTTGGCGTGGAGGTCGCCGACCATCGAGTCCTTCCAGCCCGCGAACGGGAACCACGCGACCGGGGCGGGGACGCCGATGTTGACGCCGACCATGCCGGCCTCGACCTCGTTGCGGTAGCGGCGGACGGCCTCGCCCGAGGAGGTGAAGATCACCGACGCGTTCCCGTAGCGGGACGCGTTGACGAACTCGAGCGCCTCGTCGAGGCTCTCGACCTCGAGCAGCCCGAGCAATGGCCCGAACAGCTCCTCGCGGGCGAGCTCGGACTCACGGTCGGCGACGGTGAGGATCGTCGGGCCCATCAGCGCACCCGCCTCGTTGGTCCGGTCGCGGCCGTCGACGACGACCTCGGCGCCGTCGCCGATCGCGCGGTCGGCGGCGGCGGAGAGCCGGTCGCGGGCGTCGGCACCGACCATCGGCGGGCAGACGACGCCCTCGTCGGCGCCGTTGCCGGTCGGGAGGTTGGCGGCGGCGTCGGCGAGCGCCGAGCGGACCTCGCGGCGGCGCTCCTCGTCGCCGACGATGACGGCGACCGAGCCGGCGAGGCAGCGCTGGCCGGCGTTTCCGAACGCCGACTGCATCATCGCCGGGACCGCCTGGTCGAGATCGGCGTCGTCCATCACGACCATCGAGTTCTTGGCGCCGCCGAGCGCCTGCACACGCTTGCCGGAGCGGGTCCCGCGGTCCATCACGTGGAGCGCAGTCGACGCCTGGCCGACGAAGCTGATCGCGTCGATCTCGGGATGGTCGAGGAGGCCGTTGACCGCGTCGTGGGCACCGTGGATGATGTTGACCACGCCGGGCGGGATCTCCTCGATCCCGGCGACCAGCTCGACGATCCGCTGCGGCGTCCGCGGGTCGCGCTCCGACGGCTTGAGGATGAACGTGTTGCCGCAGGCGATCGCGTAGGGGAGGAACCAGAGCGGGATCATCGCCGGGAAGTTGAACGGGGTGATCGCGGCGACGACGCCGACCGGCTGCCGCCACATCTCGACGTCGACGCCGGTCGCGACGCCCTCGAGGTTCTCGCCCTTCATCAGCGTCGGCACCCCGCAGGCCACCTCGGTCGACTCGATGCCGCGGCCGACCTCGCCGCGGGCGTCGTCGAGTGCCTTGCCCATGTCCTCGGTGACGAGCCGGGTCAGCTCGTCGCGGTGGCTGACGAGCGCCTCGCGGAGCGCGAAGACGCCGCGGGCCCGCTTCGTCACCGGCACGGCCGCCCAGTCCGCCTGAGCGGCGCGGGCGGCGCGGGCGGCGGCGTCGACGTCGGCCGTCGTCGACAGCGGCACCCGGGCGAGGATCCTGCCCGTCGCCGGGTCGATGTCGTCGATCGTCTCGGTCGCGGCGGACTCGACCCACTCGCCGCCGATGTAGTTCTTCAGGGTCTCGGGCTCGGTCGCGGTGCGCTCATCGCCGCTTGCGGGGGCCAGCGTCTCGGGCTCCATCTGCGTCTCTCCTAGCGTTTCGGAAGTGAGCCATCGATGGTACCCATGCGGCCCATGTGGACGGGAACATTGTTGAACAATCTCCGACCGCCCCCTTTGTCCGCTTCGGAGTACGCGCTACCAGGTCAGCTCGATCTCGAGCTCGCGCTCGTCGGTCTCGACCTCGAGCTCGACCTTGAAGTCGACCTCGTCGGGGACGTGGACGTTGAAGCGGATCCCGTCCCGCTCGAACTCGACCTCGTTCTGGCGCGCCAGCATGTCCGCCAGCGCATGCAGGCGGGCGGCCGCCTCCTCGCGCCGGAGCCGGTCCTTCTGCTTGATCTCGACGATCTCCATGGTTCCTCCTCGGTTCGTGGGTCAATCAACGGTAAGGGTCGGCGTCGTCCGCCCGGCCGCGAGCCTGGCCAGCTCCCGGACCGCCTCCGGGAAGCCGTCGGGGAGCGCGGCCGAGGGCGATGCGCCGGGGTGGGCCCGCGCGATCCGCACCCGGAGCACCCCCGGCCGGATCCGGAAACGGAGCGGCGGGTCGAGCCGCGCCGCCTCGCCATCGATGCCGGCGGGCACACGGTGCTCGGCCTCGACGGCGAAATCGGTCGCGGTCCATTCGCGCCACGGTCGCTGCAACGGGCGGCGGCCGCCGCGTCCGTGCGGTGCGCCGACGACCGTGATCCCGAGCAGGCCGTCATCGATCCGCGGTCGCGTGCCCGAGCCGACCGCCCGGCCGAGCCGGTAGCGGTTGTTCGAGACGAGGACCGCGACGCCGGAGCGATGCTCGTGACCACCCGGTCCCGACCAGGTCAGATCGAGGCCGGTGCCGTCCGGCCCGAGCATCTCCGGCACGACCTCGAGCAGCGTCCGCAGCTTCGCGTTGCGGTAGCCGGAGCGTTGGACGGCCTCGGCGTAGAGACCGAGTGAGACGTTGTTGACGAAGACGCGGCCGTTGACCTCGGCGAGGTCCACGCGCCGTTCACCGCCCTCGACGAACGCGTCGAGGGCGCCGACGACATCGTCGCGCTCGACGCCGAGGTCGGCGGCGAAGTGGTTCCGCGTTCCCGCCGGGATGCACGCGTAGGGGAGCCCCGCCTCCGCCGCGATGGCGGCGACGATGGCCTGCGACCCGTCGCCGCCGGCCATCGCCAGGGCGTCGGCGCCCTGATGCACGGCCGTACGCACGAGGTCCTCGAGGTCGTCGCCGGGGCCGAGCTCGACAGCGCGGATCCCGCGCGAGCGGGCCGCATCGGCGAGGCCGAGGCGCTCCGCCTTGCCGCCGCCGGAGCGCGGGTTGAAGAACAGGACTGGCCGCTCCGGCGCCGGCGCCCCGGGAAGGTCGGCGCGGTATCCGAAGGCGAGGCGCGTGCCGAGGCAACTGAGCGCCGCCGCCCCGATCAGGAGCAGGAGCTCGAGCAGGTGGTCGCCGCTGATGAGCAGCACGGCAACCGTCAGCGCGACGATCGTCGCCGCGCCGCCGAAGACCCGTAGCGACAGCGGGCCGACGATCAGGTACCAGGCGCCGATCGTCGCGGCGATGACGAGCGCAGCGGCGATCAGCCCGCGCGGGAACGCATCGATCACGATCACTGCGGCGAGCACGAAGCCGAGGGCGCCGAAGACGAGCGCTCCGACGGCGGCGATCTGCGGACGCGCGTTCATAGAATCGCCTGCGGATGAGCGACCGATCCGACGATCCGGCCCCGAGCGCCACCGGCCTGCCGCCCTGGCTCGAGGACGCCGAGCGCGTCGACTTGGCCCTCTACGCGGCGATCGCCCGGACACCGACGCCGGCGCTCGACCGGGCGATGTCGCGCGTCTCCCGAGCCGCCGACTACTCGAAGATCTCGATCGGAGCCGCCGGCCTGCTCGCGGCGACCGGCGGCGGCAGCGGCCGTCGCGCAGCCGCGATGGGCCTCGCCTCGGTCGGCGCCGCCGCGGCGCTCTTCAACCTCGTCGTCAAGCCGCTCAGCCGGCGCTCGCGTCCCGACCGGATCGCCGGCGAGGTGCCGATCGCGCGGCACGTCCGGATGCCGGCTTCGACCTCGTTCCCGTCCGGTCACACGGCGACCGCGTTCGCGTTCGCGACCGGTGTCGGCCGGGTCCTCCCGCAGGCCGCGGTCCCGCTCCACGCCGTCGCCGCGCTCGTCGGCTACTCGCGGGTCCACACCGGCGTCCACTATCCCGGCGACGTCGTCGCCGGGGCCGTCTCGGGAACGATCGTCGCCCAGCTCGTGACCCACGCGATCGATCGTAAGGCCGCCAGCCAGGGCTGACGCTGCCCGTCAGTCCGCGGCCCCGTACTCCGAGTACGGGTACCACCACTCCTTGCGCTCGATCGCGGTCTCCATGTGGACGTGCTTGGTCTCCTGGAAGGCTTCGAGGCCCTCGCGGCCGAGCTCGCGGCCGATCCCGGACTGCTTGAAGCCGCCGAACGGCCCGGCGTCGTTGTCGGTCAGCGGATCGTTGATCCAGACGGTGCCGGCGCGGAGCTCGCGCATGCAGCGAACGGCGCTCTCGAGGTCGCGCGTGTAGACGTTGGCGCCGAGCCCGAACCGGGTCCCGTTGGCGAGCCCGATCGCCTCGTCGAGGCTCTTGACCGGGACGATCGGCGCAACCGGCCCGAACGTCTCCTCGCGAAGCAGATCGGTCTCGGCGGGGGCGCCGGTGACGACGGCGGGGGAGAAGAAGTGTCCGGTCGGGGGGCCGCCGGAGCCACCGGTGACGACCTCGGCCCCGGCCGCGACCGCCGCCTCGACCTGATCGACGACCTTCTGGCGCTGCGGCGCCGAGACCATGGGCCCGATGTCGGTGGCGGCGTCGAAGGGATCGCCGAGGACGAGGCTCTCGGTGTGCGCGACGAAAGCGGAGACGTAGTCGTCGTAGACGTCGTCCATCACGTAGAAGCGCTCCGCCGAGGTGCAGACCTGTCCGGCGTTGAGGAAGGCCGCCCAGGCACCGCCGCGGGCGGCGACCTCGATCTCAGCGGCGACATCGGCGCAGACGATGAACGGGTCCTTGCCGCCCATCTCGAGGTTGACGCGGGCGAGCCGGTCAGCGCAGGCGAGCGCCACCTTGCGGCCGGTCGCCACCGAGCCGGTGAAGGCGATGCAGTCGACCCGCTCGTCGGCACAGAGGGCGGCGCCGGTGGCGCCGGCGCCGGCGACGATGTTGACGACGCCGTCGGGGAGGTGCGAGAAGCAGGGGGCGAGCGCGAGTGTCGAGAGCGGCGTCAGCTCCGACGGCTTGGCGACGACGGGGCAGCCGGCCGCGAGCGCCGGGGCGACCTTCCAGGTGAGCAGCAGCAGCGGGTAGTTCCAGGGGACGATGCAGCCGACGACCCCGAGCGGGTCCTTGACGACCATCGCCAGCTGGGTCGACTCGATCGGCGGGATCACCCGGCCGGCGCTGTCGCGGCCGATCTCGGCGTAGTAGTCGAATGCCGCCGCGCACCACTCGATCTCGTCGCGGTTCTCGATCAGCGGCTTGCCGCCCTCGGCGGTCATCGTCCGCGCCAGCTCGTCGCCGCCCTCGCGCAGCCGCCGGGCGATCTCGTGGAGCATCTCGCCGCGCTCGAGCGCCGGCGTCCCTGACCAGCCCGCGAACGCGGCCCGGGCCGCCGCGACCGCTCCGTCGAGCTGCTCAGCGGAGGCCGAGCCGACCGTCGCGATCGTCTCGGTCGTGTACGGGTTCTCGACCGCGAGCGGGTCGCCGGCGCCGGCGACGGCCTCGCCGCCGATCAGCAGCGGCGGGTCGCTCACGCGGGTGAGCCGGCGCTCGAGACCGGTTCACGGCCGGATGCGAGCGCGCTCAGGCCGGCCTCGTCGGTGTCGTCGGGGCGGACCTCGGCCAGCTTCTCGGCCCGGCGCTGCTGCCAGGTCACGAAGATCATCGCCAGGACCGTGACCGAGAACAGTAGTGTCGCGACCGAGTAGACCTCGACCGGGATCCCGCGCTGCGCGGCGCCGAAGATGTAGAGCGGGAACGTCACTGTCGTGCCCGACGTGAAGTTGGAGATCACGAAGTCGTCGATCGAGAGGGCGAACGCAAGCAGCGCCGCACCGATCAGGCCGGGCATGAGCAGCGGCAGGGTGATCGTCCGGAAAGTTGTCATCGGTGTCGCGCCGAGGTCGCGGGCAGCCTCCTCGAGCCGGCGGTCGAAGCCGATCAGCCGCGAGCGGACGACGATCACGACGAACGAGATCGAGAACATCACGTGGGCGAGCAGCAGGCTGAAGAACCCGAGCGAGATCCCGTAGATCAGGAACATCGACAAGAGCGAGGCGCCGATAACCACCTCAGGCGTAGCCATCGGGATCACGATCAGGAAGTTGGCGGCCTTGCGCCCCCGGAACTGATGGCGGACGAGGGCGAGGGCGATCATCGTCCCGAGGATCGTCGAGATCAGCGTCGACAGGGCAGCCAGTCGGAGGCTGGTCAGGAACGCGTCGGTCAGTTCCGGGACGCTGAAGATCCCGGTCCATGCATCGGTGCTGAACCCGCTCCAGATGTAGTTGAACTTGCCCTCGGGGTCGTTGAAGGAGAAGACGGCGATCAGCGCGATCGGGATCAGCAGGTAGGCGATCGCCAGCGCCGCCCAGATGCTGACCGCGTGGTAGCGGAGCCACTGCCAGGCGCGGCTCACTTCGCCTCCTCCTCCTCACCCATCAGTGCCTCCGATCCGGCGAAGCGGATGTAGATCAGGACGAGGATCAGGATCACCGCCATGAGGATGAACGAGAGCGCCGCGGCGGTCGGGTACTCGCGAGTGTTCAGGTACAGCGACTGAATCGCGTTGCCGACCATCGACGTGTTCGTCGAGCCGAGGAAGATCACGTTGATGTAGTCGCCGGCGGCCGGGATGAAGGTGAGCAGTGTGCCGGCGACGATGCCCGGCATCGACAGCGGCAGCGTCACCTTCAGGAAGGCCGCCCGCGATGAGGAGTAGAGGTCCTTGGCCGCCTCGATCAGCCGCGGGTCGAGACGCTCGAGGCTGGCGTAGATCGGCAGCACCATGAACGGCAGGAAGTTGTAGGTGATGCCGGCGATGACCGCGGCCGGGGTAGCGAGCACGCGGCCGTCGTCGCCGAGGATCCCGACCGTCCGCAGGACGTCGACGACGATGCCGTTGTCGGAGAGGATCGTCGTCCAGGCGATCGTCCGGATCAGGTAGGTCGTGAAGAACGGCGCGACGACCGCGAACAGCAGCACGTTCTTCCAGCGGCCGCCGCGGAACGCGATCGCATAGGCGAGCGGGTAGGCGATGATCAGCGCGATCAGGGTCGCCGAGCCGGCGTAGACGAACGAGCGGATGAACTGCTCGCTGTAGCGGTCCCAGCCGTCGGTGAAGTTCGCCCAGTGCCAGGTGAACTGAAAGCCGCTCTCGAGAGTGCCCGACTCGAGTGCAAGCCGGCCCATGAAATAGAGCGGGATGACGAAGAACAGGACCAGCCAGAGCAGGCCCGGCCCCATCAGGCCGTAGGGGATCAGGCGGCGGCTGAGTGGTTTCGACTCGCCGTTCATCGATTCAACTCAGCCGCCGTCGTCCTCCTCGTGATCAGCCGGTCACGACCGCCTGGAACGCCTGCTCGACATCGGCCACGTCCTGGTCGCTGCCGGGCGGATCGACCTGCGTCGTACAGTTCTTCGTGTACTCGTCGGTCGGGAAGATCAGCGGGCTCTTCGCGGCCTGCGGATCCGACTTCTGGAGGATCTCCTTGACGCCGCTGACCGGCGAGAAGTAGAAGTTGTAGTCGGTGATCTGAGCCTGGTTCTTGGGCTCGTACACGTAGTTCATCCATGCGTAGGCGGCGGTCGGGTTCGGTGCCCCGACCGGGATGACCATGTTGTCGGACCAGATCATGCAGCCCTGCTCCGGCATCACGAACTTGATGTCCGGGTTGTCGGCCTGCAGCTGGATCGCGTCGCCGGACCAGCCGATCACCGCCACCGCGTCCCCGTTGGCGAGGTCGTTGGTGTAGTTGTTGCCGGTGAACTTGCGGATCTGACCGGAGTCGGATGCCTGCTTGATCTTGTCGATCGCGTCCAACCAGTCCTGCTTGGTCGCCGTGGTCGGGTCGACGCCGTCGGCCTTCATCACCAGCGGCACCGTGTCGCGCATCTCGGTCAGCATCTCGACCTGACCCTTGTACTGGGGGTCGAAGAGGTCGTTGACCGACTTCACGTCCGGCGCCTCCGCCGTGTTGACGACGAGCCCGGTCATCCCGCTCTGCCAGGGCAGCGAGAACGACCGATCGGGGTCGAACGACGGGCTCTGCAGGCTCGGGACGAGGTTGTCCATCGCCGGCTTGACCGCCTCCTGGTCGAAGTCCTGGAGGTAGCCGAGGTTGTGCATCTTGTTCGCCATCCAGTCGGTGACGACCATGATGTCGCGACCGCCCGATTCGCCCTGGTCGAGCAGCGGCTGCATCTTCCCGAAGAACTCGGAGTTGTCGTTGACGTCCTCCTGGTACTTGACCGAGATCCCCGTCGCCTTCTCGAAGTCGGGCACGGTCTGGTTGTCGATGTAGAACGGCCAGTTCGAGATCGAGAGGGTGCCGCTGGGCTTGCCCTCGGCCGCAGCGGTCGAGACGTTGCCGGTGTCGGCGCCGCCCTCGATGCCGCTATCGCCACCGCCGCACGCGGCCAGCAGCAGTGCTGCAACCAGCACTGCGGCCGCCAGCAGCGATCGTACGAATCCCCTTGCCCCAATCCTCATCGTCGCTCTGCCTCCTCGGCTGGATCTCCGTCGGTTTTCCTGGTTGCTGTGGTTTTCCTGGTTGCTGTGTTCAAGACTTCGCTCACGCGGCCTCCGCCCGCTCGCGGGCGAGCGCCTCGTGGTCGGCGGTCGCCCGCTCGCTGTCGGACTCGCGGACCAGATGGATGTGCTCCGGCGTCCACGACAGGGTCACGTCGGCGCCGCCGCCCGGCAGCGACTGGCGCTCCGACTCGTCGGTGTTCGGGCAGAGCACCGTCATCCGTGCTCCGTCGCGGAGCTCGACGACGAGCTGGGTCGCGGTGCCGAGGTAGACCGAGCTGACGACGACGCCGTCGACGCTCTGGGCGTCGCCGCTGATGGCGGAGGCCTCGCCCTTCGGCCGGACGTCGAGCTTCTCGGGGCGGACGACCGCATGGCAGCGCTCGCCGGTCGCGAGGCCGTTCGCGCCGGCGCTGACGGTGACCCCGGCCTCGAGCTCGACCTCGGCGCGATCACCCGACAGCGAGCGGACGACGCCCGGCATCAGGTTCGAGACGCCGATGAACCCGGCGACGAAGGTCGTCTCCGGACGCTCGTAGACCTCGACCGGGACGGCGACCTGCTCGACGATGCCGCGGTTCATGACCGCGATCCGGTCCGACATCGTCAGCGCCTCTTCCTGGTCGTGGGTGACGTAGACGAAGGTGATCCCGATCTCCTGCTGGATCCGCTTCAGCTCGAGCTGAAGGCCCTTGCGCAGCTTCAGGTCGAGGGCGCCGAGCGGCTCGTCGAGGAGCAGCACCTTCGGGAGGTTGATGACGGCGCGGGCCAGCGCGACGCGCTGCTGCTGGCCGCCGGAGAGTTGGTTCGGCTTGCGGTTCGCCTCGTTGGCGAGCCCGACCCGCTCGAGCTCGGCGTCGACCCGCTCGCCGATCTCGGACTTGTCGACCTTCTTGCGCTTCAGCCCGTAGGCGACGTTCTCACGGACCGTCAGGTGCGGGAACAGCGCGTAGCTCTGGAAGACGGTGTTGGTCGGCCGCTTGTGGGCGGGCAGCCCGGCGACGTCGGTGCCGCCGACGAGGATCTGACCCTCGTTCGGCTCCTCGAAGCCGGCGATCATCCGCAGCGTCGTCGTCTTGCCGCAGCCGCTCGGCCCGAGCAGGGTGAAGAACTCGCCCTCCTTGATTTCGAGGTCGATCGCGTCGACCGCCGTCAACTCGCCGAACCGCTTGGTGATCCCGCGCAGGCTCACCCCCGATCGGGCATCGCCGTTCGATGTCGGTGCTGCTTCCGTGGCTCCTCCTCCGGTCCGGAATTTCGCTCCCCGTGAAACCTAACCGAAACCGGAGGATGCCCGAAAGGGGGAACCATGACAATCCACGGGTGCATCAACGAGCGGCCGTCGCGTTGTACGAAGCGTACAATCGCTTCATCGGGGCTTGAACCAAATCTCGGTTGTGCCACCCAAATCGACGTTCTACCGTTGTGCAAAGCGTCGAGTCAGAGTCAACTTTGGAAGGAGAGTGGGGAAAGTGGCCGTTACGACCCCCCAGGACGTTCATCCGCCCAGCGATGCCGCCGGCTCCGGCCTGCAGGAGATCGCCCGCAAGCACCTCTGGATGCACTTCTCGCGGATGGGCGGCTACGACGACCAGCATGAGATCCCGATCATCGCCCGCGGCGAGGGGCCCTACGTCTGGGACGACCACGGCAACCGCTATCTCGACGGCCTCAGCGCGCTGTTCTGCTGCAACGCCGGCCACGGCCGCGCCGACTACGGCGAGGCAGCGCTCGCCCAGGTCAAGGAGCTCGACTTCTACACGAACTGGAGCTACGCGCACCCGCGCTCGATCGAGCTCGCCGAGCGCGTCGCGGCGCTGACGCCGGGCGACCTCAACCACGTCTTCTTCACGAACTCCGGCTCGGAGGCGGTCGAGGCCGCGATCAAGGTCTCCCGCGCCTGGCACCGCTCGCACGGCCGCGGCCAGCGTCACAAGATCATCTCCCGCGAGGTCGCCTACCACGGCACGACGATGGGGGCGCTGACCGCGACCGGGATCACGCCGCTCAAGGTCCCGTTCGAGCCGTCGATGCCGGGTGGCTCGCACGTCCCGAACACCAACCACCTGCGCTGGCCCGCCGACCGCGACAACCTCTGGGCGGCCGAGCGGATCCGTGACCGGATCGAGTTCGAGGGACCGGAAACGGTCGCCGCGGTGATCCTCGAGCCGCTCCAGAACGCCGGCGGCTGCATCCCGCCGCAGGACGGCTACTTCCAGCGCGTCCGTGAGATCTGCGACGAGTTCGACGTGCTGCTGATCTCCGACGAGGTGATCTGCGGGTTCGGCCGGCTCGGGCACTACTTCGGCGCCCAGCGCTACGACTTCCAGCCCGACATCATCACCACCGCGAAGGCGCTGACCGGTGCCTACCTGCCGATGGGCGCGATGATCGCCTCGGAGGAGGTCTACGAGCCGTTCTCGACCGGGACCGCGTCGTTCGCACACGGGTCGACCTTCGGCGGCCATCCGGTAGCCGCCGCGGTCGCGCTCCGCAACCTCGACGTGTACGCCGAGGAGGACCTCTGCGGCAACGTCCTCACCAAGGAGGCCGAGTTCCGCCAGACCCTCGAAGACCTGCGCGACATCCCGATCGTCGGCGACGTCCGCGGCGCCGGCTACTTCCACGCGATCGAGCTGGTCAAGGACCGCGACACGCTCGAGGGCTTCGACCACGACGAGTCGGAGTGGCTGCTGCGCGGGTTCCTCTCCGGCGAGCTCTACCGCCGCGGGCTGATCTGCCGCGCCGACGACCGCGGCGACCCCGTCATCCAGCTCGCTCCGCCGCTGACCTGCGGCAGCGAGCAGTTCAAGGAGATCGGCGAGGTCCTGCGCTCGGTCCTCGAAGAGGCCTGGGAAAAGGTCACGGCCGAGTAGTCGCCTCGACCCGGGGTTCGACCCTCCCGGAACCGTGCTCACCGTCAGCAGCCTCCTCGACGAGTTCGACCTCGACCTCGCCGTCGGCGACGTCCCCGACAGCGCGATCCGCTGGGTCCACATCTCCGAGCTCGAGGACCCGACGCCGTTCCTGTCGGGCGGCGAGCTGCTGCTGACGACCGGCATCAACCTGAAGACCGCCGCCCGCCAGCGCAAGTTCGTGCGGCTGCTGGCGGGCAAGGACGCCGCCGGGCTCGGGCTCGCGGTCGGCCTCGATCACGCCGAGCTGCCGCCGGCGCTGATCGACGAGGCCGAGACTCGCGGGTTGCCGCTGTTCGAGCTGCCGTTCGAGCTGCCGTTCATCGCGATCACCGAATGGGCCTCGACGCGGCTGATCAACGAGGGGTATCAGGCGCTCGAGCGCAGCGTCGAGGTCCACGCGCTGCTCGAGGGGCTGGTGCTCGCCGAGCGCGGGCTCCCCGAGATCATGCGGGCGATCGCCGACTCGGTCTCGGGGGCGGCGATGCTGTTCGACGACCGCGGCGTCGAGCTCGCCCGCCACCCGCAGGAGCGCGGCTTCTCACAGCGCGCCGCGTCCGACATCCGCGCCGAGGTCAACGAGCGCGCCGAGGCCGGCAGGCAGGCGATGTTCGTGATCGAGAACGGCTCGCTGGCGGGGCGGGCGATCGCCGTGCCGGTCCCGCTCGGCGGCAGCGGCAGCCGCGGGCACTGGCTCGTGCTCGCCCGTCGCAGCGGGACGATCGGCGACCTCGAGAGGCTCCTCGCCCGCCAGGCGGCGATGGTCGTCGCCCTCGAGATGATGCGCGAGCGCGCAGTCCGCGAGACCGAGCGGCGGCTCGCCGGCGACGTCCTCGCCGAGGCGCTCGGCGGCCAGCTCGGCGACGACGACCTCCGGGGCAGGCTGCTCCCGTTCGGGATCGACGGGCGCGTCGCCGTGCTGCTCTTCGAGCTCGACGATTCCGCCGACGATCCGGTGCTGCTCGCCGAGTCACTCGCCGTCCCATCGGTCGTCGCCGTCAATGCCGCCGCCGGTCGCCCGCTTCTCTGCGCGATCGTCGATCCCGGCGAGCGCGACCCGGTCGAGCTCGCCCGCGAAGGGCGCGAGGCCCTGGCGGCGTCGGGCCGGAAGGTCCGCGCCGCGGCGAGCCGGGCGACGCCGGTCGCGACGCTGCGGCGTGCGTTCCACGAGGCCCGTTGCGCGCTCGAGGCGACCGCGATGGCGAACGGCCACGCTCCCGACGTCGCCTCGCACCGCGACCTCGGCGCGTTCACGCTGCTGCTCTCGCTGCAGGACGACGAGGCGCTACGCACCTACGCCGACAACCTGCTCGGCCCGATCTCGGACGGCGAGGGGGAGTACGGCCCGGAGCTGCTCCGCTCGCTCGAGGCGTTCATCGAGCGCAACGGACAGTGGGAGCGGGCCGCCCGCGATCTCTACTGCCACCGGCATACGCTCCGCTACCGGATCCGCAGGATCGAGGAGCTGACCGGCCGCGACCTTGGCCAGGCCCAGGACCGGATCGAGCTCTGGCTCGCGCTCCGCGCCCGGGAGCTGGTCAGGTGACCGGCTGAGATCCACACCCCCCGCAACCAGCAACCGAGCAAGAAAGAGGAGAGCAGATGAAGGTTGGAGTCCCGACCGAGATCAAGGAGGAGGAATACCGGGTCGCGCTGACCGCGGTCGGCGCCCGCGAGCTCGCCGAGCACGGGCACGAGGTACTGATTCAGAAGGGAGCGGGCGAGGGCAGCGCGATCGCCGACGCCGACTACGAGGCCCAGGGGGCACGGATCGTCGACACCGCCGACGCGATCTTCGCGGAGGCGGACATGATCCTCGGCGTCAAGGAGCCGCAGCCGGTCGAGGTCGGGATGCTGCGCCCCGAGCAGACCCTGTTCACCTACCTGCATCTGGCGCCGGCACCGGAGCTGACGAAGGGACTCTGCGAGACCGGCGCGACCTGCATCGCCTACGAGACCGTCGAGGACGGCGAAGGGGGGCTGCCCCTGCTGGCGCCGATGAGCGAGATCGCCGGCCGGATCGCCACCCAGGCCGGCGCCTTCTTCCTCGAGAAGCCGATGGGCGGCCGCGGCATCCTCCTCGGCGGCGTCCCCGGCGTCGCCGCCGCGAACGTGATGGTGATCGGCGCCGGCGCGGTCGGGATCAACGCCGCACACATCGCGGTCGGGATGGCCGCCGACGTCTTCCTGTTCGACGTCAGCATCGACGCGCTCCGCCGCGCCGACCTGCAGTTCGCCGGATCGCTTTCGACCGTGTTCAGCTCGACCCTCTCGATCGAGGAGATGCTGCCCCGGGTCGATCTCGTGATCGGTGCCGTGCTCGTTCAGGGCGCCCGCGCCCCGCACGTGATCAAGCGCGAGCAGCTCGCGCTGATGAAGCGGAACGCGGTCCTCGTCGACGTCGCGATCGACCAGGGCGGCTGCTTCGAGACCTCGAAGCCGACGACGCACACCGACCCGGTCTACGAGGTCGACGGGATCACCCACTACTGCGTCGCCAACATGCCCGGCGCCGTCCCGATCACCTCGACCCAGGCGCTCACGAACGCGACCCTGCCCTACGTCATCTCGCTCGCCGACAACGGCGTCGAGGGAGCGCTCGCCCGCGACCCCGGGCTCCGGCCCGGCGTCAACGTCGCCGCCGGCAAGGTCACCCACCCCGGCGTCGCCGAGGGCGTCGGCAGCGAGTGCGTCGCCGTCGAGGAGGCCCTCGGCCTCGGCTGAGCCGGCGCTGCGGCCGGGCCGAGCGGCGGCGACGGACTGCGGGTGTATCGACTGTTGCTGTACGACCGCTGATGCACCCGCAGATCGGCGAGCCGCCGGAAGCGGACGCGAAGCGGAGCATTCCGGCGGAGCTATCCAACAAAGAGAAGGCCCGCCGGGGGATGCGGGCCTTCTCAGGGGGGAGGGAGTCGTGTTTCGGGCTCAGTAGCCCTTGTAGTGGCGGACCTTGTAGCCGGCCCGGGAGCGCTTGCTCTTGTGCCAGCGCGGGCCGGGGCCGCCGGAAGTGTCCCAGCGGAGGCCGGCGACCATCGCGTAGGTGTGGCCGGAATTGGCGTAGACCGTGATCCACTTGCCCTTCTTCTTCTTGCCCCAGTGGGCGAGCGATCCGGAGGTCATCGGGGTCTTCAGCATCCGGGCGCCGTGGAGCATGTAGCTGACCGCGCCGGAGCAGTCGTAGCCCTTCGACTCGAAGCTGCCGTGGCCACCGCCCCAGACGTACTTGGTCTTGCGGATCTCGTTGGCGGCCTTGATCGCCTTGACGACCCGACGAGGGGCGTTGTCCGGTGGGATCGCCTTGCCGTTCGGCAGCAACTTCGCCTTTCCGGGCTTCCCCGACTTCGTCGGCTGGGTGCTTAGTCCGCCGCCGGCGACAGCCGAGGCGGAGGTGAGGAGGAAGAACGCCACCGTCACGAGGAGGGCGGCGCCCAGGGCCATCGCGGTGCGCTGCACCGAGGGACTGATCGTGAGTCTGTTCATATTCCTTTGGCTCGCTTGCGCCTGCGGGGTTAGCTGACGGGCTGACGCTGCGAATGAGCCTGCGTCTCCACCGGAAGCGGCGGATTAGCCCCATTTACTCGGGGTCCTCGTGGGTCCCCCGCTCTCCGATCGGCGGAGACTCGGCGTTGGATTCGCGGCACTGTAGCGACATCGTGAGCGTTGTGCAAGTGGATCCTCACAAAGCGATCGGATCCCGCGGCCGCGGCCGGATCGCGCGGTGTAGGTTGGCGGCATGGACATCGCCGGCAAGCGGATCCTGCTGACCGGAGCGACCGGCGGGATCGGACGCGCCATCGCCCGGGCCCTGGCGGAGCGTGGCGGCGTTCTCGTCCTCAGCTCCCGGAAGCCCTCCGAGCTCGAGGAGCTGGCCGGCTCGCTCCCCGGCGACGGCCACTCGGTCGCGGTCGCCGACCTCGCAGAGCCGGATGCGGCGGTCGAGCTCGCCGCCGCCGCGGCCGCCGACGGACCGATCGACGTGCTTCTGGCCAACGCCGGACTGCCCGGCTCGGGCCGGCTCGAGGACTTCAGCGCCGAGGAGGTCTCGCGGGCCGTCCGCGTCAACCTCGAGGCGCCGATGCTGCTCGCCCATCAGCTGCTGCCGGCGATGATCGAGCGCCGCAGCGGCCACCTGCTGTTCGTCTCGTCGCTTTCCGGCAAGGCCGCCTCGCCGCGCGCCTCGGTCTACAACGCCACCAAGTTCGGCCTCCGCGGCTTCGCCCTCGCGCTCCGCGAGGACCTCGCCGGCGACAAGGCCGGGGTCGGCGTCTCGCTCGTCCTTCCCGGCTTCATCAGCGGCGCCGGCATGTTCGCCGACTCCGGGGCGACGCTTCCGCCCGGAATGGGGACCTCGACCTGCGAGGAGGTCGGAGCCGGAGTCGTCAGGGCGATCGAGCAGAACCGGGCGGAGGTCGCGGTCGCGCCGATCCAGCAGCGCGTCCTCGCCGGGTTCGCCCACGTCTTCCCCGCGGTCGCCGGGCGGGTCCAGCGCGGCGGCGGCACGAAGGTCGCCGACGACGTCGCCCGCGGGCAGACCGACAAGCGCTGACCGGCGCACCCGCGACCGGGTAGTTTCTGGAGCAGACGACCGCCTGGAGGCGCCGATGAACGAGCAACCCGAGGACCGCGACCACGACCTGGTCGAAGAGGAGGAAGCCGCGGCGGCCGCGGAGGCGGCGGAGATCGGCGGGCACACCGCCAGCCAGCGGCTACCCGAGGCCGAGCGGCCGCTCGCCGAGGGCGGCGAGGGCGTGGCCGAGGGGTTCGAGCTCGCCGAGCAGCAGCTCATCCAGTCCGCTTCGCACGGCGAAAAGCACGGTCATCCGCTCGGAGACGGCTTCCCCGACGAGGACGCGCGATCGGAGGGCCTTACGATCTACGGAGAGGCGGATCACGAGAAGGCATCCGAGAAGGAAGACAGCGACGAGTAGCGCCGGCCGGCGCGAGAAGGAGGCAGGATGACGGACAGCTACGGCTCCCGGTCGACCATCGAGGTGGCGGGGCGGGAGTACGAGATCCACCGCCTCGACGCGCTCCAGTCCCGCTTCGACGTCGCCCGGCTTCCCTACTCGCTGAAGGTTTTGCTCGAGAACGTCCTCCGCCTCGAGGACGGCGCCGCGGTCACCGCCGACGACGTCGAGACGATCGCCACCTGGGACGCCAACGCCGAGTCCGCGAAGGAGATCCCGTTCCAGCCGGCTCGCGTGCTCATGCAGGACTTCACCGGCGTCCCCGCCGTCGTCGACCTCGCCGCGATGCGCGACGCGATGGAGGAGCTCGGCGCCGATCCGGCCCGGATCAACCCGCTCGTCCCGGTCGACCTGATCATCGACCATTCGGTCCAGGTCGACGCTTTCGGCAACCCGCGCGCGTTCGAGATCAACGCCGAGCGCGAGTTCGAGCGCAACCGGGAGCGCTACGAGTTCCTGCGCTGGGGCCAGACCGCCTTCGACAACTTCCGGGTCGTCCCGCCGGCGACCGGCATCTGCCACCAGGTCAACCTCGAGCACCTCGGCCGGGTCGTCTTCGAGGACGAGGTCGATGGCGTCCGGCGGGCCTATCCCGACACCCTGGTCGGAACCGACTCGCACACCACGATGATCAACGGACTCGGCGTCCTCGGCTGGGGCGTGGGGGGCATCGAGGCCGAGGCCGCGATGCTCGGCCAGCCGATCTCGATGCTCCTGCCCGAGGTGATCGGGTTCCGTCTCGAGGGCGAGCTGCGCGAAGCGGCCACCGCCACCGACCTGGTGCTCAGGGTGACCGAGATGCTCCGGGAGAAGGGAGTGGTCGCGAAGTTCGTCGAGTTCTACGGCCCGGGCCTGCCCAGCCTCGGCCTCGCCGACCGGGCCACCCTCGGGAACATGTCGCCCGAGTTCGGCTCGACCTGCGCGATCTGCCCGCCCGATGCCGAGACCCTTCGCTACCTCGAGTTCACGGGACGGCCGACCGAGCTGATCGAGCTCGTCGACGCCTACACGCGCGAGCAGGGGTTCTTCCACACGCCCGACTCCGAGGAGCCGACCTTCTCGGACACCCTCGAGCTGGACCTCGGTGACGTCGAGCCGTCGATCGCCGGTCCGAAGCGGCCCCAGGACAGGATCTCGCTCTCCTCCTCGAAGGAGGCGTTCCTGACGGTCCTCGAAGGCCACAGCGGCGACGCCGCCGGCGACCTCGGCAAGGAGGACCCGGACGCGCACCCCGACGCCGGGTCGTTTCCGGCCTCCGATCCGCCTGGCGACGGAAACGGCACCGCCGCGGGCAGCCCGCTGACACTCCCACGCGGCCTGATCGCCCGGCCCGGGTGGCAGTCGAGGGACGCGATCTCGGTGACCGACTCCGACGGCAACAGCTTCGAGCTCGACCACGGGCGGGTCGTGATCGCCGCGATCACTAGCTGCACGAACACCTCGAACCCGTCGGTGATGATCGGCGCCGGCCTGCTCGCCAAGAAGGCGGTCGAGCATGGTCTCGAGCGCAAACCGTGGGTCAAGACCTCGCTGGCGCCGGGCTCGACCGTCGTGACCGACTACCTGAAGCAGGCCGGCCTCGACGAGTACCTGAACGCGCTCGACTTCGACCTCGTCGGCTACGGCTGCACGACCTGCATCGGCAACTCGGGCCCGCTGCCGGAGGAGATCTCCGCCGCCGTCGAGGAGAACGATCTCGTCGTCTGCTCGGTCCTGTCCGGCAACCGCAACTTCGAGGGACGGATCAACCCGGACACGCGGGCCAACTACCTGGCGTCGCCGCCGCTCTGCGTCGCCTACGCGATCGCCGGCCGGATGGACTTCGACTTCGAGTCCGATCCGCTCGGCGAGGGCAAGGACGGGAAGCCGGTCTTCCTGCGCGACATCTGGCCGTCGCAGGAGGAGATCCGCGACACCGTCGCCGAGGCGATCCGGGCCGAGATGTACACCAAGAATTACGCCGACGTCTTCGAGGGTGACGACACCTGGAAGGCGATCAGGGTCCCGGAGGGCGATCGGTATGACTGGCCCGACTCGACCTACGTGCGGCAGCCGCCGTTCTTCACCGGGATGGACCCCGAGCCCGCCGCGGCGACCGAGCCGATCGCCGCAGCCCGCGTCCTCGCCAAGCTCGGCGATTCGATCACGACCGACCACATCTCGCCGGCCGGGGCGATCAAGAAGGACAGCCCGGCGGGCCGCTGGCTGATCGAGAACGGGGTCGAGGTCCGCGACTTCAACTCGTACGGGTCGCGGCGCGGCAACCACGAGGTGATGATGCGGGGGACGTTCGCGAACGTCCGCCTCCGCAACGAGCTCGTCGATCGCGAGGGCGGCTGGACGCGGCACCTGCCCGACGGCGAGGAGATGCCGATCTACGACGCGGCGATGAAGTACGCGGAGGAGGGGGTGCCGCTGGTCGTCATCGCCGGCAAGGAGTACGGGTCCGGGTCGTCACGAGACTGGGCGGCGAAGGGGACGCTGCTGCTCGGGGTCCGCGCCGTGATCGCCGAGAGCTACGAGCGCATCCATCGCTCGAACCTGATTGGGATGGGGGTGCTACCGCTGCAGTTCACGGGCGGCGAGAGCGCCGAGTCGCTCGGCCTCACCGGCGAGGAGCGGTTCACGGTCGGCGAGCTCGACCCGGAGACGGCGACCGAGGCGACCGTGACCGTCGAACGCGACGACGGCGATCCGCTCGAGCTGACCTTGCAGGTCCGGCTCGACACGGCCAACGAGCGAAAGTACTTTCGTCATGGCGGGATCCTGCATAGGGTCCTGCGTGAGCTCCGCTGACTTTGGGTCACCGCATTGCAGACACCGCTCCGATGTAGCAGAATGAAAGTGCAGGTTTCATAAAGCTCGTCCCCGGTTAGTCCCGCCTCCGGGGGCGATCGCGTCGGCATCCCTCCCTGGCTACCGACGCGCGGGCTGGGGCGAGGACCGCGCGGACCCCCTGCCTCCCGCGGTTCGAACCCCGGCCCATCTTGACTTCAGGCGGACACGAGAGGCGCCGGATCCCGGCGCCTCTCGGCTTTTGGGCGCTAGGCCCGGGTCTCGACCCCGACGAGGCCCTTGGCGACGTTCCGCTTCAGCCCCTGGGCGACGATCAGGTCGACGCCCGGCAACTTCGATCCGAACGAGATCTCGTAGTGGAGGTGCGTGCCCTCACCCTCGGTCGTGAAGCGCATCTCGCCGCGATGGTTCTTGAGCGGCGAGCCTTTCGTGATCTCGTAGGCGATCAGCTCGTTCGGGACGAACTCGGTCACGGTCTCCTCGAACGGCGGCGTCGGGCCGACCTTGAGCTCGCGGACGGAGCCGACGCCGTTGCGGTGGCCGTCGGTGCCGTCGCGGAGCCGGGTGATCCGGGCTCCGAAGATGTCGTCGAGGTTCTCGTGCTCGGACAGGTAGGCGAAGACCCGCTCGGCCGGCATGGCGTAATCGTGGTCGAAGATGAGTCGCTGCATGGCGGGCATCCAATCAGGTCCCGGCCGCTGCCGGCCCGGCGGCGGAGACGCCCTCAGGGGGCGGCGACGCCGGCGTCGCGGCGCTCGATCCACTCGATGCCGATGACGCTGCCGACCGGCCCGACCGGGGTCAGCGTCGCGGCGAACAGCCAGAACGGAGCCTCGCGGCGGAGGATCGCGACCCAGAGCAGCAGGCAGAGGGCGATGTAGCCGACTCCGTGCGCCATCCCGAAGACGAACGTCGGGCCCTCGAGGCCGGGCGCGAGCCAGACGACGAGCAGGCCGGTGAAGATCGCCAGCTCGACGAACGAGGCCCGCTTGACCCAGATCCAGAGCGGCCCCGGGGCCCGGGCCCGGAACTCACGCTCGCCGTCGATGGTCGTGTCGGTCACGCCCAGGAGGCTACCCAGGCACGTCGGTCACCTCGCCGCCGCGGCCATCAAAGAAGTGCACGATTGTGGGCGTATAGCGCCCTCAATTCGACGTTCTTCGCTCCGCATCCGAAATCGGACGGTTCTGCGGGCCGGGGCCCTCCGCCCTACGTCGTCAGGGCCGTCAGGACGATCCGCTCCTGCTCGGTCCGGTGCGCCGCCGGGTAGCCCTCGGAGGGGCTGGCGCGCTCGGGGCGGCCGATGTAGCGGATCGGCGTGTCGCCTTCGATCGCGTCGGGGAGGCGCCAGCGCATCGTCGGCCAGCAGCCCATGTTCGCCGGCTCCTCCTGGACCCAGACGACCTCCTCGAGGTTCGGGTAGCCGGCGGCGAGCTCGCCGATGTAGCTCTTCGGGAACGGATAGATGAGCTCGGTGCGGGCGATCGCGACCGAGGTCGCGTCGGCGCGGCGGTCGTGGCCCTCCAGGTCGTAGTAGATCCGGCCCGAGCAGAGGACGAGCCGCTTGATCTCCTCGCTCCGCTCCGCTGCCTGGGGATCGTCGATCACGTACCTGAAGGTGCCCTCGGTCAGGTCGCTGAGCTTCGAGGCGGCGTCGCTGAGCCGCAGCAGGCCCTTCGGCGTGAACACGACCATCGGGCGCGCCTTCTTGATCCGCGCCTGGCGGCGCAGCAGGTGGAAGTACTGGGCGGCCGTGGTCGGGTTGGCCAGCCGCATGTTGCCCTCGGCGCCGAGCTGCATGAAGCGCTCGATCCGGGCGCTCGAGTGCTCGGGCCCGGCGCCCTCGTAGCCGTGCGGGAGCAGCAGCGTCAGACGGGTCGTCTGGCCCCATTTCGACTCGCCGGCGGCGATGAACTGGTCGATGATCACCTGGGCGGCGTTGTCGAAGTCTCCGAACTGCGCTTCCCAGAGGATCAGGCTCTCCGGCGCCGCCGCCGCGTAGCCGTACTCGAAGCCGAGCGCCGCGTTCTCCGAGAGCGGGCTGTTGTGGATCTCGAACGGGGCGAGGGCGCCGCTGAGGTTCTGGATCGGCGCGTAGGTGAGCCCGGTCTTCTCGTCGTGGAGGACGAGGTGGCGGTTCGAGAACGTGCCGCGGCGGGTGTCCTGGCCGGTCAGGCGGATGTGGGTGCCCTCGGTCAGCAGCGATGCGAACGCGAGCGCCTCGGCGTGCGCGTACTCGATCGGCCCGTCCTCGAGGATCTCGAGGCGGCGCTCGAGCGGCTTGCGGAGCTTGCGGTGGACGGTGAAGCTCTCCGGGAAGCTGACGAGCTCCTCGTTCAGCGCCCGGATCCGCTTCTCGGAGACCTTCGTCTCGACCGCGGGGCTCTTCGAGCGGTCGAGCTCGCCGGTGCCGCCGGTGATCGTCGGATCCTCGAACTCGCCGGCGTCGATCTTCGCGCGGAGTCGCTTGAGGATCGAGCTGAGCTCCTCGCGCCGCTCGCCGGCCTCGGCCTCGACCTCGTCGGCGGTGACGACGCCCTCCTCGATCAGCTTCGTCGCGTAGAGCTCGCTGAGCGGTGCGTGCTTCTTGATCGCCGCCGCCTGCTCGGGCTGCGTGTAGGCGGGCTCGTCGGTCTCGTTGTGCCCGTAGCGGCGGTAGCCGATCAGGTCGATTACGACGTCGCGCGCGAACTTCTCGCGGTAGGCCATCGCCAGCCGGATCGCGGCGATGCACGCCTCGACGTCGTCGGCGTTGACATGGATGATCGGGACGTTGAAGCCCTTCGCCATGTCGGCGGCGTACGGGGTCGACCGCCCGTCCTTGGGATCGGTCGTGAAGCCGACCTGGTTGTCCTGGATCAGATGGATCGTCCCGCCGGTCGCGTAGCCGTCGAGCGATTGCAGGTTGAGCGTCTCGGCGACGACGCCCTGACCGGGGAACGCCGCGTCGCCGTGGAGCAGCAGCGGCACGGCGACCTTCGTGTCGAGGCGGACCTCCGGGCCGGCGGCCTCGGTCTGCGCGGCGCGGGCGCCGCCGGTGACGACCGGATCGACGAACTCGAGGTGGGAGGGGTTCGGGTAGAGCCGCATCCGCACGTCGCCCTCGGGCGACTCGTACAGGCCCTCGGCGCCGTGGTGGTATTTGACGTCGCCGGTGCCGCCGTGGCGGAGCGCGTCGGTCCGCTTGACCGCGTCGAGCGCCTTCGCGCCCTCGAACTCGGCCATGATCGACTCCAGCGAGCGGCCGAGGTTGTGGGCGAGGACCGAGAGCCGGCCGCGGTGGGCCATCCCGATCACGACCTGCTCGCCGCCGTCACGGCGGGCGATCGTCGCCAGCTCGTCGATCATCGGCACCGTCGAGTCGAGGCCCTCGATCGAGAACACCTTCTGGCCGAGATAGGCCTTCTGGAGGAACCGCTCGAACTGGAAGACGTCGATCAGCCGGCGCAGCAGCCTCCGCTTGTCCTCGTTCGCGAGCGGGGTCCGGTGGGTGCCGGTCTCGATCATCTCGCGCAGCCAGACGCGCTGCTGATGCGAGGAGAGATGCTCGATCTGGTAGCCGATCGTCCCGCAGTAGACGGTCCGCATCCGCGGCAGCGCGTCGAGCAGGGTCTCGCCGGGGACGCCGATCCGCAGGATCGAGGCCGGGATCTGGCCCATCAGCTCCGGCGTCAGGTTCAGGTTCTCCGGCTCGAGCGCCGGATCGCCCTTGCCGTCGCCGCCGAGCGGGTTCAGGTTCGCGGCGAGATGGCCGTGGGTCCGATAGGCCTTGAGCAGCGAGGTGGCCGCCTGGACCGCCTGCATCAGCTCCTCGTCGGGTGTCGCCTGGACGGCGCTCGGCGGGGTCGTCGTCGTCGAGCCGGCGACGAGCGGTGGCGCCGAGGCGGAGGCCGGATGGGCCTTGGTGACGGTCGCCGAGTCGACGTCGAGCGCGCGGGCGACCCCCTCGTAGAACTCGTCGGCGCCACCGAGCAGCTCCTCGATCCGGCGCAGGAACGAGCCCGACTCCGCCCCCTGGATGATCCGGTGGTCGTAGGTCGACGTCATCGTCATCACCTTCGAGACGCCGAGCGTCTTCAGGCGGTCCGCCGGCGAGTGCGACCACTCGGGCGGGTAGGCGATCGAGCCGGTGGCGACGATCGTGCCCTGGCCGGTCATCAGCCGCGGCACCGAGGCGACGGTCCCGAGCCCGCCGGGGTTGGTCAGGGTGATGTTCGTCCCGACGAAGTCGTCGGCGGTGAGCGCGTTCTCGCGCGTCTTACGGACCAGTTCCTCGTACTTGGCGTGGAACGACTTGAAGTCGGTGCTGTCGGCGGCGGGGATGCAGGGGACCATCAGGGCCCGAGAGCCGTCCTTCTTCTCGACGTCGACGGCGATTCCGAGGTTCACCGCCCCGTGGTCGACGACGTTCGGCTTGCCGTCGCGCATTTCGAAGCTGCGCGCCATCGCCGGCCACTCGCGGCCGGCCTCGACGATCGCCCAGGCGATCAGGTGCGTGAACGAGACCTTCATCCCGCGCTCCGAGAGCGCCCCGTTCAGCGCCTTGCGCTTGGCGTCGAGCGTGTCCACGGCGAGGGTCCGGAACGAGGTCGCCGTCGGGATCGACCGGCTCTCCTCCATCGCCTTCGCGAGCATCCCGGCCGGGCCGCGGAGGACCTTCGCCTCGCCGGCGGCCGCCGCTGCGGGCGCCGCGGCGCCGTTGCCGCTCTCGGCGGCGGCGATCACGTCCGCTTTCATGATCCGGCCGCCGGCGCCGGAGCCGGTGACCGCGCTGAGATCGACGCCCTCCGAGGCGGCGATCCGGCGTGCCACCGGCGACGCCTTGCCCCCGTCGCCTGCCGCCGCCGTGACGGCGCCGCCGGAGGCGGCGCTCCTGTCCTCTGTCCTCTGTCCTCTGTCCACCGGCGCGACACTCGCCCCAGCCTGCAACCGCGCCAGCACCTGCCCGACCTTGACGACCTCATCCGGCTCGACGAGCGCTTCGAGCAGCTTGCCGGAGACCGGGGACGGGACCTCGGCGTCGATCTTGTCGGTCGACACCTCGACGACCGGATCGCCCTCGGCGACCTCGTCGCCGGGCTTCTTGAGCCACTCGAGGACGGTGCCCTCGGTGACCGACTCCCCCATCTCCGGCATCACCAGATCGACCGACTCGCCGGCCGCGCCGTCGCCGGACCCGGTCGCCTCCTCGCCCTGGTACTCGGACTGCAGCGTCGCCGCGTCGGCGTCGTCGCCGATGTCGGCATCGCCCTCGCCCGCCGCCTTGGTCATGCTCGGGGCGGCGCCGGAGCCATCGCCCGTTCCGTTCCCGCCGGGCTCGAGCTCGGCGAGCGCCTCGCCGATCTTGACCACCTCGTCCGGGCCCTTGAGGATCTTCGTCAGCGTCCCCGCGGCGGGGGATGGGACCTCGGCATCGATCTTGTCGGTCGAGACCTCGACGAGGGACTCGCCCTCCTCGACGCGATCCCCCTCCTCCTTGAGCCAGTCGAGCACCGTCCCCTCGGTGACCGACTCGCCCATCGCGGGCATCTCGACTTGGACGGTTTCGACCGCGGGCACTATGACGGTGTCGAAGCGTTATTCACTGCGCTGGCACTGAGTGTATGCACCTCGGGCTCTCCGCGGCAAAGGCATCAGGCGGCCTGGTCGCGAAAGCGCGAGATCGCCTCCCGACGGGACTCGCCGAGATCGACCAGCGGCTCCGGATAGTCCCTTCCGATCACGCAACCGGCCGCCTCCTGAACGGCCGCCGGGGCACGCCACGGGGCCGCCAGATGCTCATCGGGAAGCTTGCGGATCTCAGGGATCCAGCGCCTCGCGTAGATGCCGTCGGGATCGAACCGGGACTGCTGGCGGACCGGGTTGAAGACCCGGAACCACGGCTGGGGATCGGCGCCGACCGAGGCTGCCCATTGCCAGTTCCCATTGTTCTGGGATTCGTCTCCGTCGAGGAGGTGGTGCATGAAATGCGCCTCCCCCTCCCGCCAGTCGATCAGCAGGTTCTTGGTCAGATACGACGCGGTCGCCATCCGCAGCCGGTTGTGCATCCAGCCCTCCGCGAGCAGCTGGCGCATCCCGGCATCGATCCAGGGAACCCCGGTCTCGCCGCGCTTCCAGGCATCGAGCGACTCGTGGTCGTCGCGCCAGCTCATCCCGCGGAAGCGGGGATCGAACTCCTCGCTGCGATTGGCGGGCCGCTGGCTGATCACGTTGAGCCAGAAATCGCGCCAGGCGAGCTGGCGGCGCAACGCTTTGGCGCCGCTGCTGCGCATGCGGGCGAGCGCGCGCTCGAGCTCGAGCGCCGAGATCGTCCCGAAGTGAAGCTGCGGCGACAGCCGCGTCGTCTCGTCGAGGCCCGGCAGGTCGCGGATCTCGGCGTATGCGCCGGCGCCTTCGATGGCGCGCCGCACCAGCTCCCGGCCCTTCTTCTCCCCGGGCCCGGCAGCGGCCGCGACCCGCTCAGCCGCGGTGTCGATGCCGAGGTCGGCCTTGCTCGGCGGGCGGCCGACGCTGATCCCGGCGGGGACCACGAGCCGCCGCGGCCGCGGCGCGGGGTCGCGTCGCGACGCGTCGAGCCAGGCGCGAAAGTACGGGGTGAACACACGGAACGGCCGGTCGTCCGCGGTCCGGATCGCGTCCGGGTCGGCGCAGGCGATTCCCTCATGGCCGACGAGCGCGGCCCCGGACCCTTCGAGCGCCGCGGCGACGCGGCTGTCGCGGCTGAGCGCGTGAGCCGTGTGATCGCGGTTGACGTGGACCTCGGCGGCTCCGCACTCGGAGGCGAGCCGGGGGATCTCGGTCGCCGGATCGCCGTGGCGGAAGTGCAGCGGCGCGCCCGCCGAGCGGAGGCCGTCGGCGAGCTCCCGCAGCGATGCGAGCAGGTAGGCGTTCCGGTTCGCCGATCGGTGGCGGCCGCCCGTCAGGCCGGCTTCGAAGCAGAAGACGGGAACGATCTCGTCGGCGCGCGCCGCCGCGGCCAGCGCCGGGTTGTCGGTGAGGCGGAGGTCACGTCGGAACCAGGCGATGCTGACGCTCACGAGTGACCGTATTCCCGTTCGGCAGGCGGCTCAAGCAACATCGCGCTCCCGCTCCGGCCGGCGGACAGCGTGTAGGGTCCGGACCGGTTCGCGAAGACTTCGGAGGAACTGAGAATGGCGTACTTCGTCACCGGCGCAACGGGCTTCATCGGACGTAACCTCGTCGAGCTGCTGCTCGAGCGCGAGGGGACGATCTACGTGCTCGTCCGCGAGGGCTCGCAGGGACGGCTGGCGGAGCTCCGCAACCGCTGGGGCGTCGACGAGGAGCGCGTCGTCGGGATCGTCGGCGACCTCTCTCAGCGTCGCCTCGGCGTCTCCGATGCCGACGTCGAGCGGCTCCGCGGCGAGGTCGATCATCTCTTCCATCTCGCCGCGATCTACGACATGAAGGCGGACGCCGAGTCGCAGCGCGTCGCCAACGTCGAGGGGACCAGACACATGGTCGAGCTTGCCGAGGCGGTCGAGGCGGGTCGCGTGCACATGGTCAGCTCGATCGCCGCCGCCGGCCTCTACCGGGGCACCTGGCGCGAGGACATGTTCGACGAGGCCCAGGACGTCGACAACCACCCCTACTTCCAGACCAAGCACGAGTCCGAGCGGGTCGTCCGCGAGGAGTGCTCGCGGCCCTGGCGCGTCTACCGGCCGGGGATCGTCGTCGGCAACTCCGAGACCGGCGAGATGGACAAGATCGACGGGCCCTACTACTTCTTCAAGCTGATCCGCCGGATTCGCCAGGTCGTCCCGGCGTGGATGCCGATGCCGGGCGTCGAGGGGCGCGAGATCAACATCGTCCCGGTCGACTTCGTCGTCAAGGCGATGGACCACATCGCCCACCTCGACGGCCTCGACGGCCGCGCGTTCAGCCTCACCGACCCCGACCCGCTCAGCGCCGGCGGGGTGATCGACGTGTTCGCCCGTGCCGCTCACGCGCCGCAGTCGACGCTCCGTGCCCCGGCTGCGACGACCGAGGCGCTGCAGCCGCTGATCGCCGTCGCGCTCACGAACGTCCCGTTCGCCAACGCCCTGACCGATCGCGTGCTCGAGGACTTTGGGATCCCCCGCTCGGTCCTCATCTACCTCAACTACCCGACCCACTTCGACTCCCGCCGCACCCAGGCCGCGCTGGCCGGGACGGGGATCAAGGTTCCGCCGCTGGAGGCCTACGCCGGCAAGCTCTGGGATTACTGGGCACGCCACCTCGATCCCGACCTCTACCGCGACAACACGCTCGTCGGTGCGGCCCGGGGCCGGGTCGGGATCCTCGGCGGGATCGCACAGATCATCGAGCACCAGATCCCCGACGAGGTCGTCCGCTTCGGACGTCGCCTCCAGGGCAACACCTCGCTCGAGAAGGAGGTCAGCGGCAAGGTCGTGCTGGTCACCGGCGCTTCCTCGGGGATCGGCAAGTCGGCCGCGATGAAGATCGCCGACGCCGGGGGAATCGTCCTGCTCGTCGCCCGCACCCCCGAGAAGCTCGAGGAGACGCGCGATCAGATCGCCGACGGCGGCGGCATCGCCCACATCCACCGTTGTGATCTCTCCGACGTCGACGACATCGACCGGATGGCCGAGGAGGTGCTCGCCCAGCACGGCAACGTCGACGTCCTCATCAACAACGCCGGGCGCTCGATCCGGCGCTCGATCGCGCTCTCCTACGACCGCTTCCACGACTTCGAGCGGACGATGCAGCTCAACTACTTCGGACCGGTGCGGCTGATCCTGCGGCTGCTGCCGACGATGCGCCAGCGCCGCGCCGGGCAGATCATCAACGTCAGCTCGATCGGGGTGCAGACGAACATGCCGCGGTTCTCGGCCTACGTCGCGTCGAAGTCGGCGCTCGACGCCTTCTCGCGCTGCATCGCCTCGGAGATCATCGACGACAAGGTCAAGATTACGACGATCCACATGCCGCTCGTCCGGACTCCGATGATCGCGCCGACGAAGATGTACGACCGGTTCCCGACGATCACGCCGGACGAGGCCGCGGACATGCTCTGCGACGCGATCATCTACAAGCCGAAGCGGATCGCGACGCCCGTCGGGACCCTCGGGCAGATCCTCTACGCGATCAACCCGAAGTCGATCGACTACGTCCTCAACAGCGCCTACCACATGTTCCCGGACTCGACCGCGGCCAAGGGCGGCAAGCCGAAGGACGGGACGGCGCCCGAGAGGCGCGGGACCGGCACCGACGAGCAGGCCTCCAACCAGCAGCTCGCCTTCGCGTACCTGATGCGCGGGATGCACTGGTAGCAGCAGGGGCCGGGAGCCCGTCGGCGGCTAGCCTGTTGGTCAGATGAGCACCAAGAAGCAGGGATTCGAGGATCCATACGGTCAGGTGGAGGCGGAGCAGGTCGTCCTGCACGGCAACCACGTCAGCTTCCTCCGGGCGGGCGAAGGGCCGCCGCTGCTGTTGCTGCACGGCATCGCCGGCAGCTACGAGACCTGGGCGCC
>DASTTY010000053.1:0-3065 GCA_035759925.1 Solirubrobacterales bacterium | reverse complement strand
CCGCACCGGCGTCGTCGCGGGCCTCGAGCGCGAGCGTCCCTTGCCCGGGCGCCGGGGTCATCGCCCGCAGGCCGAAGCGGAAGCCGGCCTCGCCGCTGCGGCCGAGCCGTTCGAGACCGGCCGCGGCGAGGACGAGCCCGTCGACCTCGCCGTCGTCGCGCTTGCGGAGCCTCGTGTCGACGTTGCCGCGCAGCTCGACGACGTCGAGGTCGGGGCGGACGGCGAGCAGCTGCGAGCGGCGGCGGACGCTCGCGGTTCCGACCCGCGCCCCCTCGGGAACCTCGGCGATCGACTCGCCCGGCCCGATCCAGACGTCGGCCGGGTCCGTACGCGGCGGGACGCCGGCGAGCGCGAGGCCGTCGGGAAGCTCGCCCGGCAGGTCCTTGGCGCTGTGGACGGCGAGATCGATGTCGTCTTCGAGAAGCGCCCGCTCGATCTCGCGGACGAATCGCGACTTGTCGTCGCTCCGCGTCGCGGACGGTCCACCCTCGTCGCCGGCGGTGCGGATGACGACGAGCTCGGCGCCGTCGAGTCCCGCGGCCACCGTTCCCGCCTGCGCCAGCGCGAGGGCGCTGCCGCGGGTGCCGATCCGCAGCCCGCTCAGGGCGCTCAGTCTCCGGCCCGCTCGCTGCGCCTGCGCAGCTGCGTCACCTCGGCGCCGGCGCCCTCGGGCTCGGTGCCGGCGTCGAGCCCGAACAGCTCGCGCAACGCCGCGACCTGCTGGTAGGCGTCGGATTCCTCGGCGGCGCGCTTCAGCCGCAGGGTCGGCTCGTGGAGCAGCCGGCTCGCTATCGATCGCGCCATCGCCTCGATCCGGACCTGATCCTCGTGGCTGAGATCGTCGAAGCGGCCGATGTTCTCGGCGAGGACGCGGCTGACGATGTCATCGGCGCGAACCCGCAGCGAGGCGACCGTCGGCAGCACCTCCAGCGAGCCGAGCCAGCGCTCGAACCGCGCCAGCTCGGCGGCGACGATCACATCGGCGCCGCGGGCCTCGACCTCGCGCCCGGTCGCGTTGCGGTCGGCGATCGTCTGGACGTCGTCGACGTCGCGGACAACGACGCCCGTGACCTCGCGACAGGAGGGGTCGATGTCGCGCGGGACCGCGAGGTCGATCAGGAGCAGGGGCCGGTACTCGCGAGCGGCGGCGACGAGCTCGAGCTCCTCGCGCTCGACGAGGTGATGGGGCGAGTTCGTCGAGGAGACGACGATGTCGGCGACCTCGAGCTGCGCCGGCAGGTCCTCGAGGCGGACGGCGCTGCCGCCGAACCGCTCGGCGAGCCCGATCGCGCGGTCGTAGCGGCGGTTGGCGACGAAGACGGTCTCGACGCCGCGGGCGGTCAGCGCCCGGGCGGTCAGCTCGGCCGTCTCGCCGGCTCCGATCAACAGCACGTGGCGTCCGGTCAGATCGCCGAGGGTGCGGGTGGCGAGCTCGACGGCTGCGGAGGGAACGCTGATCCCGCCCTCGCCGATCCGGGTCTCCCCCCGGACCCGCTTGCCGGCCGCCAGAGCGCCGCGGAAGAGCCGGTTGAGGATCGCCCCGGTCGCGCCCTCGACGAGCGCCAGCTCGTAGGCGCGCTTGACCTGACCCTGGATCTCGGCCTCGCCGAGGATCATCGAATCGAGGCCGGCCGCGACCCGATAGAGATGCCGCGCCGCCTCGATGCCGCGATACGAGTAGAGGCTCTCGATCAGCTCGGTCGGGCGGATCCCGGCCTGTCGCGAGAGCGCTCCGAGCGCGACGTTCTCGGCCTCGACCGCCTCGGTCACGACCAGGTAGAGCTCGGTCCGGTTGCAGGTCGAGATCGCCGCCGCCTCGCCGACCTGCTCGTGCGAGCGGAGGTCGTTGAGGACCCCGGCCGCACGGCCCTCGGTCAGCGCCAGGCGCTCGCGGAGCTCGAGCGGCGCCGTCTTGTGGGAGATCCCGAGCGCGAGCAGATCGCTCACGACCGAACCTCCTCCGATGGGTTGCCGACGTCTTCGCCTTGGGTATCTGTCCTCTGTCCTCTGTCCTCTGTCCTCTGCCGCTCGGCGAGCTCGGCGATCTCCTCGATCTCGCGCGAGATCCGGCTCAGCTTCGCGGCCATGATCCCGATGTAGACGACCAGCAGGACCACGAAGACCACGTACGCCGCGGCGACGTACTTGCCGGCCTCATCGAGAGGCAATGCCGGCATCAGCGGCTGCCCGCCCCGCTCGGGGCGATCCGGCGGGCAACGCCTGGCCCGCCCGCGTGACCGCCGTCGTCGAGGGCCCGGCGCAGCCGCGAGAGCTGCCCGGACGTCCGCTTCGCGGTCAGCTCGAAGCTGACGAGCGTCACCCAGAGCAGCGCGATGCCGGCGAAGCAGACCAGGAACGTCAGCCACATGTCGCCCGGCATGCCGCCCTCGACGGTGCCGAAGGTGCGCGGGTGGACGAGCGATTCGGCCGCCCGGACGGCCATGAAGTTGAGCGGGACGAACGCCCCGGCGGTGATCGCGAAGACCGACGCGTAGCGCGCCTGGCGATCGCGATCCTCGATCGCGTAGCGGAGCGGGTAGTAGGTGCAGTAGAGGAGGAAGACGATCAGGAAGCTGACCAGCGTCGGCTCGTCCCAGACCCACCACTTGCCCCACGAACCCTTCGCCCAGATCGCGCCGGTGACGAGGACCGCGACGCCGAAGATGACCGAGGCGTGGATCGAGACGTAGGAGCGGGCGTCGTGGACCGGGTCGCCGCTGCGGAGATGGCGGATCGCGTGGATGCCGCCGAGCACGAAGCCGCCGAGGGCGACGATCGCCAGCGGCACGTGCAGGTAGAAGATCTTCTGGATGAAGCCCTGGTCCGCGTCGTTGGGCGCGTAGAAGAACACAAGGGCGTAGCCCCCGATCAGCAGGGCGACGGTCAATACTGAGAGGGTCTTCAGCCCCCGGCCGAACACAGCGTCATTCCTCCAGCAGGAAGTCGAAGATCGCGTAGGCGAGCAGCCCGAAGACCAGATCATAGAGGCGGAGGATGAGCAGCCAGCGACCCTCCAGCGCTCCCGCGCCGCCTTCTGTGAGCAATGGCGCGCTCGCCTGCGCCCC
>DASTTY010000052.1:0-22521 GCA_035759925.1 Solirubrobacterales bacterium | reverse complement strand
CCCTCGGAGTCGAGCTCGAGGGCACAGGAGTTGATGCAGAAGCGCTGGCCGGTCGGCTCCGGGCCGTCCTCGAAGAGGTGGCCGAGGTGGGAGCCGCAGCGAGCGCAGAGGACCTCGGTCCGGCGCATCATCAGGCTGTTGTCGGGACGGGTCTCGATCGCGTCGTTGTCGGCCGGCTCGAAGAAGCTCGGCCAACCGGTCCCCGAGTCGAACTTGGTGTCGGCGCTGAACAGCTCGTTGCCGCAGGCCGCGCAGGTGTAGGTGCCGTCCTCCTTGGTATCGACGTAGCGGCCGGTGAACGGGCGCTCGGTGCCGTGGTTGCGGAGGATCTCGTATTGCTCGGGAGTGAGCTGCTCGCGCCACTCCTGCTCGCTCTTGACGACCTTCTCCATTGGAACGGTTCCTTCGGGGACGAAAGCCGCGGGGGCCCGGAGGCGAACCCGCTCCGTCGAGAATACTCCTGCGCTTGGACGGGAACCACGAGACAGCCGATCCGCTCGCCGCAAAGTCCGCCTTCTACGAACCGCGGCGCGGCGGCTTCGTCGCGAGCGAGCTGACGCGCGGACCCTGGGACCCCGACGCCCAGCACGCCGGCCCGCCCGCGGCGCTGCTCGGGCGCGAGGTCGAGCGGCTCGCCGGCATCGGCGATGGCCCCGCGGACCGGATCGTCGGCCGGATCACCTTCGAGATCCTCGCCCCCGTCCCGATCGCCGCGGTGCGGGCGAGCGCCGCGGTCGTCCGCCCCGGTCGCCGCGTCGACATGGTCGAGGCGACGCTGACCGACGACTCCGGCGAGCCGCTGGTCAGGGCCCGGGCCTGGCGGCTTCTCCGCCGGCGGGTCGAGCTGCCGCCGACGCCGCCGCTCAGCGATCGCCGGCCGCCCCCTCCCGAGGAGGTCGAGACCAACGACTCGTTCTTCCCGACCGGGTCCGAGGTCGGCTATCACACGGCGATGGAGGGCCGGTTCGTGTCCGGCGCGTTCACCGAGCCCGGGCCCGGCGTCGCCTGGATGCGGATGCGCCATCCACTCGTCGCCGGTGAGGAGCCCTCGCCGCTGCAGCGGGTGCTCGTCGCCGCCGACTCCGGCAATGGCATCTCCGGGCCGCTCGACTTCCGGCGCTTCGTCTTCGTCAACGTCGACCTGAGCGTCCACCTCGCCCGGATGCCGGTCGGCGAATGGGTCTGCCTCGACGCGGTCACCGCTCCGGAGCCGACCGGCATCGGCCTCACCGGCGCCGTCATCCTCGACGAGGATGGACCGATCGGGCTGGCCGCCCAGACGCTCCTGGTCGCCGAGCGCTGACCGGGGGTTCAGCGGCCCGCCGCCGCCAGCAGCGCCTCGGCGAACGTATCGGCTGCGCGCGGCGCGACATCGAGGAAGAGCCGCGGCTCGATCAGCTCGAGCTCGATCACTGCCGGGCCGTCGTCGGTGCCGACGACGTCGACGCGGGAGTACAGCGGTACGGACGGCGCTACGGCGACCGCCTCGGCGGCGATCTCGCGGATCACCGCCCCGATCTCCTCGGCGGCATGGGTCCCGCCGTACATCGGCTGGACCCGGAAGTCGCCGCGGGCCGGGAGCTTGCGCAGCGAGTGCGTCAGCTCGCCGTTCGCGTAGACGAGGCTGAGCTCGCCCTCGGCCGCGACCGAGGGCAGGTAGGGCTGGGCCATCGTCGGCGCGTCGAAGGCGGTGAGCATCTGCTCGACGCGCTCGGCGTCGACGCGGACGAGGTTGCGGGCGCCGAGGTCGATGACCGGCTTGATGACCACGGTCCCCCAGCCGAGCTCGGCGATCTCGGCAGCGGCCTCGGCGGTACCGCCGGGCTCGGCCCAGACGGTCGGGACCGTCGGGATCCCCGCCGCCTCGAGCTCGAGCAGGTAACGCTTGTCGAGGTTCCACTCGACGAGTGCGGAGGGGTTGACGAGCTCCGTCGCCGCGGCGACGGCGGGCAGCCATTCGCGGAACTCGCCGAGCCGCTCGTAGTAGTCCCAGGTCGAGCTCAGCATCGCCGCGTCGAAGGACGCCCAGTCGACCGCCGGGTCGCTCCAGGCCGGCGTCTCGATCGCGGCGCCGCGGCGCTTCAGCGCGGGGACGAGGAAATCGAGGTCGTCGTCGCGCCCGATCGGGCGCTCACAGGTGATCAGGGCGATCCGCATCCGGTCGCTGCGGGGCGCTCAGGCGCGCGCGCCGGCGGCCTGCGGTACCGGCTTGGCGCGATCGGCGTTGTCGGCGATCGAGCGCGTGATCCGCGCCCACAGCGGCCGCGGCAGGTCGTGGCCCATTCCCTCGATCAGCTCGATCCGGGCGGCGGGGATCGCCGCAGCGACCGCCTCGCCGGCGCTCGCCGGCATCAGCCGGTCGGCCTTGCCGTGGATGACCAGCGTCGGGCACTGGATCCGGCCGAGCTCGGCCGTCCGGTCCCCCGAGGCCATGATCGCCATCAGCTGTCGGGCCGTGCCGGTCGGGTAGTAGCAGCGGTCGTACATGAGCAGCGACCGCTCGCGGAGCGCCTCGTAATCGGCCGGATAGCCTGGCGAGCCGATCCGCGTGAAGAGCGATGCGACGTGGGCGGCGTAGGCCTCCCGCTCCTGCGGCGGCTTCGCCAGCAGCGTCCCCATCACGCCGAGCCGCGGCATCACGCTCGGCCGCCGCCCGCCCGGGCCGGACATGATCGAGCAGAGCGACGCGACCCGCTCGGGATGGCGGGCGGCGAGCGTCTGGGCGATCATCCCGCCCATCGAGGCGCCGACGAGATGGGCGCGGTCGACGCCGATCCGGTCGAGGAGGCCGGCCGCGTCGGCCGCCATCTCGGTCAGCGTGTAGCGCGCCGACCCGGTCAGCCCGAGCGCCCCCGCGATCACGTTCGGCGGGCCGCCGCCGACTTTCGTCGAGAGGCCGATGTCGCGGTTGTCGAAGCGGACGACCTGGTAACCGCGGTCGACGAGCTGCCCGCAGAAGTCCTCGTCCCAGGCGAGCATCTGCATCCCGAGCCCCATCACGAGCAGGATCGTCGGGTCGGTCGGATCCCCGAAGGTCTCGTAGGCGAGCTCGATCCCGCCGCCGACGTCGGCGGTCCGGACGCGGGCGCGGGCGGTGTCCTCGACGATCATCGGCGACCATTCTCCAGCAACGCCTTGAGCCGGGCGAGCGTGCGCCGCGCCTCGCGATCGCCGGTCACCGCGTTGAATGCGCGGGAAGCGAGCTTGCCGGCCTTCCCGGCCGGCAGCTCGAACTCGTTCTCGTAATCGAAGCGGGTCCCGCCGTCGCTCTCGGAGAGGTCGTAGGAGATCCGCGCCTTCGCCCCGGCGGCGGCGGTGCCCGCCCAGCGGGCGCGATGCGGCGCCGAGCATTCGGTCACCTTCCATCGGACCTCGAGCGGGACGCCCTTCAGGCGCAGCTTCTGCCGGAAGCGGCTCCCGGTCACGAGGTCCCCCGCGGGCACGTCGGCGACCGAGCGGTGGATCGTGACCCATTCGCCGAGTCGCTCCGGGTCCATGACGAGGTCCCAGACGGCCTCGATCGGCGCCGCGATCTCGATCGACTCGGAGACGACCTCACCCATCGCCGCGCTCCTGCTCGGCGATGGCGCGCTGGATGGCGACGTTGAGCGGCTCCGGCTCGATGTCGAACAGCGCGGCGCCGCTCGGGTCGGTGACGCTGGTGTCGTCGCGGAGCCCGAAGCTGAGCTCGGCCGCGACGGCGGGCGAGCCCGAGGTGACGGTCGCCGCCCCGGCGGAGACGACGCCGGGGCTTGCGATCGCATCCGGGAGTGCGACCCGAAGCGGGGGCCGCCGGCCGGTCTCTTCGGCATAGCGGCCGATCACGTCGAGATGCTCCATGACGTCGGGGCCGCCGATCTGGATCTCGCGGCCGGCCGATTCGGGCACGTACGGCGCCTCGCGAAGGTAGGCGACGACGTCGCGGATCCCGATCGGCTGGGTCGCCGAGCGCAGCCAGGCGGGCTCGGGAAGGGCGGGAAGCCTGGTGGCGATCGAGCGCAACAGCTCGTATGACTCGCTGTGGGGACCGACGATCATGGCCGCCCGGAAGTAGGTGAGCGGTGGGCCCCAGCGGCGCAGCGCCTCGGCGGTGTGATGGCGGCTGTCGAGGTGGGGAGAGCCACCGTGGTCGGGGCCGAGCCCCCCGAGATAGATGACCCGCTCGACGCCCGCCGCGGTCGCCGCCTTCGCGAAGGTCTCGGCGGCGGCGACCTCGCGGCGGGCGTAATCGCGGCCGCTGCCGAGCATGTGGACGAGGAAGTAGGCGACGGACACGCCCTCCATCGCCCGACTGAGGTCCGGAGCGGCGTCGAGGTCGGCCACGCACAGCTCGACTTCAGGACCGAGGATCGCGCGGCCGCGGGCAGCGTCGCGAACCAGCGCCCGGACCGCGACCCCGTCGCGGCGCAGGGCTGCAGCGAGGCGGCGGCCGATCACGCCGGTGGCGCCGGCGATCAGGTAGGTCGGGATCTCATCCCCGGTGCCGGCGGCGTTCATCGCTCCGCCGTGGCGGGTGCGCGCTCGCCGGGCATCGCCGAGCGGTCGATCGCCGGGAAGTCGAGTCGCGGGATCGAGCGCAGGAAGGCGTTGCAGACGAGGACGTGGATCCGCAGCTGGGTCTGCGCGTAGATCCAGGCGCCGAACCGGGCGAAGCGGCCGCGGCCGCGGATGCCCGGGTAGAAGTTCTCGACCTCGACGCGGGCGATCAGCCTGACCGTGTCGAGGGCGGCATCCGCCACGTCGTCGATGCCGTCGCGGTCGCAGCGCTCGATCGAGACGCGCAGGGCGCCGCGGCCGCGACCCTCGCGAGCGACCAGCAGGCCGCGCTCGATCGGCCAGGTGACCCGCCCACGGCCGCTCGCGGCTTCGTAGATCGGCGCACCGAAGCGGAGCAGCGGGATCTTCCCGAACGCGGCGACCGTCCGCGACGCGGGCGCGTAGCGGACCCGGATCACGCCCAGCGACATCCTCCGCAGGAACGCCCAGTACGCGCGGGCGAGCAGCTCGAGGTTGTCGGCGGTCCAGATCCGCTCGAGCATCTCCCGCGGGACGGTGATCTCGGCCTCCTGGACGGAGCCGACCGCGCCGCCGGGGCGGACGCGGGACCGCTCCCCGGGATCGAGGATCGAGACCTCCGGCGCTTCGCTCATCGCGATCCGTTCAGCTGCCAGAAGCCGTCGGCGCCGACGTAGTCCTGCTCGGCGATCCGGCCGAGCTCCTCGCGGGCCGCGTCGAAGGGGACGTCGAGCAGGGTCGCGACCTCCTGCGTAGCGAGCGGGAAGCCGCGCCACTCGAGCACCTCGCGGGCGGACTCGGGAGGATCGCGGCGGTCGAGGCCGGGGACGAGGTTGGCGAGGATCGCGTCATAGACGGCGAACGGCTGAAAGCCCGGCACCGAGATCGTCACCCCGTCCTCGAGCCGGGTGATTTCGTAGCTCGGGCAGGTGTAGCGGCGCCCGCCGGACCAGTTCGCGAGCTTGTGATCGAGGACCCGGGCCGCCGGCATCGGCCGGCGGGCGAGCGCCGCATCGGCGTCGAGCTCGCGCTCGACCTCGGGGTCGGTGAGCCAGGCGTCGAGCTGATCCGCGAAGCCCGCATCGGCGGCGGCGGCGCGCAGGGTCTCGGGATCGTCGACGAGCTCACCACGGAAGTTGCGGATCCGCAGGTTGCGGAGCACACGGCGCACGGTCTGGCGGTCGGAGTGGACGCGGGCGGCGACGACGAGGCGGCAGGCTTCGCGGCTCGGCGGCAGGTAGGGCTTCGGGCGGGTGTCGATCGGCATCAGGTGCTCGGCGGCGATCCTGTGCAGGCTCTCGGCGAGCTCGTCCGGCGTGAACTTCGCCGCCTGCTCGTCACGGGTGGCCGCGAGGACGACCATCCGCGGCTCCCACTCGATCCGCTCCTCGTAGAGCCAGCTGATCCGGTGCCGGAACGGCTCGGCGCTGTACGCCCAGGGACAGATCGGGTCGGTGAACTCGGTGATGCGGACGCAGATCTCGCTCATCGCAGGGAATCGGAAGTCTGACGTACCCGCCGAACCGGAGGACGAATCCTGGAACGCCGAAGGCCGCCCCGGGGTGGTCCGAGGCGGCCTTCGTGCGACGTTCCTGGTCGCGCCCCGCGGGCGCCGTTCGTCTAGCTACAGGCCGCGCGGATGGCGGACCTTGAACTTGCCGGGCGTGGAGCGCTTGGTCTTGCTCCAGCCGGGGCCGTTGCCCGGCGTCATCGAAGTGTCGAACCGGAGGCCGGCGACGATCATGTAGGCGTGGCTCGGGTTCCCGTAGACGCTGATCCACGAGCCCTTGCCCTTCTGGCCATAGCGGGAGAGGCCGGTCGAGTCGAGTGGCGTGTTCAGCAGCCGGCCGCCGTGGAGGGCGTAGCTGACGGCGCCGGAGCAGTCGTAGCCCCTGTCGTTCCAGCTGCCGTGGCCGCCGCCCCACTTGTAGGGCTTGTTGCGGATCTTGTTGGCGGCCGCGATCACCTTCTGGACGCGGCGGGGGGCCTCGGCGGGTGCGACCGCCTTGCCGTTGACGAGCTTCGCCTTCGAGCCGGCAACGGTCGGGCTGCTGTTCGTGGAGAGGCCGCCGCCCGCCTGTGCTGCTGCGGTCGGCAGGAGAGCAAATGCCGCGAGGGCAGCCAGTACCGCTACCCGCGGGATTCTCGAAGTTCTGCGCACGTAGGACTCCTTCGTAGGCCTACGGGGTTAGCTGACGGGCTAGCGCTAAAGGAGCTTGCGCTTCCGCCTATTTGGCGGATTCGCCCCAACTCTTGGTTCCCCCGCTCCCGTCCCTCGGTGGGACGAGACTCGGCATTACCAATTGCAAGGTTCGCGCAGGCTACACGATCCCCTCCCTGAATGAAGTCCTGCTCATAGTTTCCTTGCAATTTCCAAGAGAAGCTCACGTTCGGGCCTGACGCCCGGGCCGGCGACCGGAACCGGCGCGGGTGGGGCTGGGTTGGGCAGCCACTGCGGAGGCGGCCGACCGATCCGGCTCGCTACCGTGGCGGGCCGGAATGAGCCTCATCCGCCGGATCACGAGCTTCAGGATCTCGCGCGACGCCTACTCGGTCGTCACCGCGGTGGCGCTCGGCTCGCTGGCGATGATCGTCCTGACCGGAGCAGCCGTCCGTCTGACCGCATCGGGCCTCGGCTGTCCGGACTGGCCGAAGTGCTACGGCGGGACGGTCCCACCCGCCGACCTCAACGCCGTCATCGAGTACGGCAACCGGATCTTCACCGGCTTCGTCGGGATCATGGTCATCGCCGCCTGCGTGCTCGCGTTCCGGCGCCGGCCCTATCGCTGGCATCTGGCGCTGTTCGGGGCCCTGCTGCCGCTCGGCGTGATCGCGCAGGCCGCCCTTGGCGCGCTCGTCGTCAAGTACCACCTCGCGCCCGGGCTGGTGATGGGTCACTTCATCCTCTCGATGATGCTCCTCGATGCCGCATTCGCGCTGATGTGGTGCTCGCGGTACGAGCCCGACGAGCGCCGCCGCTCCAGCGACCGTCTCGGCGTCTGGTCGGTCCGGGCATTGGTCCCGCTCGGGCAGCTGACGATCCTCGCCGGGACGATCAGCACGGCCTCCGGTCCGCACCCCGGCGACCACAACGGCGAGCTCGTCCGCCGCTTCGACTTCAAGGGCGCCGACACCCTCCAGTGGGTCGTCGAGCGCCACTCGATCATGGCGGCGATCTTCGGGATCGCCGCGGTCGCCGTCTGGTTCGTCCTGATTCGCGACGGCGGCGATCGCCGCGCCCTGCGCCCGTTGAGCGTGATGATCGGCCTGATCGCGCTCCAGGCCGTCATCGGCGGGATCCAGTGGGCGCTCGAGCTTCCCGCCCTGCTCGTCTGGGTCCACATCGCGGTCGCCACCGCCACCTGGCTGACCGTGCTCTGGGCGGTGGCTGCCGCCGGCCGCCTCGAGCCGCGGCCCGAGCGTGCGGCCGCGGCTTCGCGGGGCAGCGATCGCGAGCCGGAGCACGAGCCGCTAGGCTCGTCCGCGTAACCGGGGGCGGGGGAGGAGAGTGATGGAATGGGACGGATTCGACGCAGCGTCGCCGTCGCGGCGCTCGCGGCCGGCCTGACGCTCGGGATCGGCGCCTGCGGCGGCAGCGACTCCGACACGGCGAGCGTCGGCGACTGCATCGACGCGTCCGCCAACGTCGTCGACTGCAGCTCGTCGGAGGCGGCGCAGAAGCTGGTCAGCGATCAGAGCGAGCCGGACGCGATCGCCTGTGTGCAGATCGGCGACAAACCGCAGACCGAGGTCGACGTCGATGGCACGACCTTCTGCGCCGAGGATCTCTAGATGGACCCTCGGTACCGGGGCCGACCTCGCTAGGAGAGCTGTTCGGCGAGCCCCTCGATCGGCGTCGGGCCGCCGACGACCTCGATCGTCCGCGCCGGCGTCGGGTCGCGGAGCAGCGTCGCGATGACCGCGGCCACGTCGGCCCGCGGGACCTCGCCGCGCTCGACCGATTCGGCCGCCTCGACGGTGCCGGCCGGCGGGTCGTCGGTGAGCATCCCCGGCTTGACGATCAGGTAGTCGAGGCCGCTCTCGCGGACGGTCGCATCAGCCTTGCCCTTGGCCCGCAGGTAGACGTCGAAGGTGTCGTCGCCCCCGTGGTCGGGATCGGCGCCCATCGAGCTGATCACCACGAAGCGCGGTGAGCCGTTGCGCTTCGCGGCGGCGAGCAGCTTGACGACGCCGCCGTAGTCCATCGTCTCCTTGCGCTCCGGGCCGCTGCCCGGGCCGGCGCCGGCGGCGAAGACGATCGCGTCGACGGTGCCGACCGCTTCCGCCACCTCGTCCTCGCCGGCCGCCTCGAGGTCGCAGACCACGACCTCGCTCGCCCCGACGTCCGCGACCTCGGTGGCATGATCGGGGTCGCGGATCAGTGAGCGGACCTGGTCGCCGCGCTCGTCGAGCAGCCTCGTCAGTTCGAGGGCGATCTTTCCGTGGCCGCCGGCGATCAGTACGCGCATGGGCGGCCTATACCCGCTCGCCGGTACCGCAAGCGGGCGAGACCGGCGCCGGCCGGCGCCGGTCTCATCGCGATGAGGGTCGGTCGCTCAGCTCTTGGTCGGCTGCGGGACGATCCGGATGTAGGGGGCGGGGGACTCCCAGCCGTCCGGATAGGTCTCGCGAGCCTCGTCGTCGGAGACCGAGCCGGAGATGATCACGTCCTCGCCGCTCTGCCACTGCGCCGGGGTCGACACCTTGTTGCTGGCGGTCAGCTGCAGCGAGTCGAGCACCCGCAGGACCTCGTCGAAGTTGCGGCCGGTCGACATCGGATAGACGAGGATCAGCTTGATCTTCTTGTCGGGACCGATCACGAAGACGTTCCTGACCGTCTGGTTGTCGGCCGGGGTCCGGTCGCCCGGGTCGCCCTCGACGTCGGCCGCGAGCATCCCGTAGGCCTTCGCGACCTTGTAGTCCGGGTCGGCGACGATCGGGTAGTTCGGGGCCGTCCCCTGCGTCCGTTCGATGTCCTTGGCCCACTCCTCGTGGTTGTCGAGCGGGTCGATCGAGAGACCGAGGATCTTCGTGTTGCGATCGTCGAAGGCGGGCTTGATCGAAGCCATGTAGCCGAGCTCGGTCGTGCAGACAGGGGTGAAGTCCTTGGGGTGGGAGAAGAGGACCGCCCACGAGTCGCCGATCCAGTCGTGGAAGCTGATTGGCCCCTCGGTGGTCTCGGCCTGGAAGTCCGGGGCGGTGTCGCCGATCGTCAAGCTCATCGGATTGCTCCTTTCATCGTTGTTGTCCTGTCTAGAGTAGCGAAAGCACTTAATCCGGACCCGATTTCAGGTGATTGATCTCGCCGGTCGGCGGCGGTTCGTTTCCGGTAATGACACCTGTCCTCAGCGGGTCGGCCGGAAGCGGCGCAGCCGCAGCGAGTTGCTGACGACGAAGATGCTCGAGAGCGCCATCGCCGCCGCCGCGATCAGCGGGTTCAGGAAGCCGCTCATCGCCAACGGCAGCGCCGCGACGTTGTAGGCGAAAGCCCAGAACAGGTTGCCCTTGATCGTCGCCAGGGTCCGCCGCGAGAGCCGGATCGCGTCGGCGGCGGCCCGCAGGTCGCCGGAGACGAGGGTCAGGTCGGAGGCCTCGATCGCGACGTCGGTCCCGGTCCCGATCGCGAGGCCGAGGTCGGCGCTCGCGAGCGCGGGGGCGTCGTTGACGCCGTCGCCGACCATCGCCACGGTCCGGCCCTCGGCCTGTAGACGGGCGATGACGCCGGCCTTCTCGGCGGGGAGGACCTCGGCGATCACCTCGGCGATCCCGACCTCGGCAGCGACCGACTCGGCCGTGCGGCGGTTGTCGCCGGTCAGCAGGATCGGCCGCAGCCCGAGCTCGCGAAGCCGCCCGATCGCCTCGGCGGACGTCGGCTTGATCGTGTCGGCGACGGCGATCACGGCTCGCACCTCGCCGTCCCAGCCGGCGGCGACCGCGGTCTCGCCACGGTCGGCCGCCGCCGCGAGCGCGGTCTCGAGCTCCGCCGGCATCGCCAGCTCGCGGTCGGCGAGCAGCTGCGGGCGGCCGACGAGCACGTAGCGGTCGGCGACGATCCCCTCGACGCCGAGGCCCTCGTTGTTCGCGAAGCCCTCCGGGTCGGGCAGGGAGCCGAGCCGCTGCGACGCCTCGGCGGCGACCGCGCGGGCGATCGGGTGCTCGGAGCCGTTCTCGAGCGCCCCGATCAGCCGCAGCGCCTCGTCCTCGTCGGTGCCGCGCGCGGTGACGACCTCGCGAACGCTCATCTCGCCCGAGGTGACGGTGCCGGTCTTGTCGAGGACGATCGTGTCGACCTCCCGGGTCGATTCGAGGATCTCCGGGCCTTTGATCAGCAGCCCGAGCTGCGCGCCGCGACCGGTCCCGACCAGGAGCGCCGTCGGCGTTGCGAGGCCGAGCGCGCAAGGGCAGGCGACGATCAGGACGGCGACCGCGGCGGTCAGCGCGTACGTAGCCCCCTCGCCGCTGCCGAGCCAGAAGCCGAGCGTTGCGACGGCGATCGCGATCACGACCGGCACGAACACGGCCGAGACGCGGTCGGCGAGCCGCTGCACCGGCGCCTTGCCGGTCTGCGCCTCGGTCACCAGGCGGGCGATCTGCGCCAGTGCCGTGTCGGCGCCGACCCGGGTGGCACGGACGATCAGCCGGCCACCGGCATTGACGGTCGCGCCGGTCACCTCGTCGCCGGGGGCGACCTCGACCGGGACCGACTCGCCGGTGAGCAGCGACGCGTCGACCGCCGAGCGGCCGTCCTCGACGACGCCGTCGGTGGCGAGCTTCTCGCCCGGCCGGACGACGAAGCGATCGCCGGCCTGGAGCTGCTCGCTGGGAACGCGGCGCTCGTTGCCGTCGTCGTCGAGCAGCGCGACGTCCTTGGCGCCGAGCTCGAGCAGCGCTTCGAGGGCGGCGCCGGCCCGGCGCTTCGCCTTCGCCTCGAAGTAGCGGCCGGCGAGGATGAACGTGGTGACGATCGCGGCGACCTCGAAGTAGACCTCCGAGGAACCCGACCCCTGCTCGGGGATCAGCGTGAAGGTCATCCGCATCCCGGGCTCGCCGGCGTCGAGGAAGAACAGCGCGACGACCGACCAGGTCCACGCGGCGAGCGTCCCGAGCGAGATCAGCGTGTCCATGTTCGCGGCGCCGTGGCGGAGGTTGCGCCAGGCTGCGCGGTGGAACGGCCAGCCTGCCCAGAAGACGACCGGGGTCGCGAGCTGCAGGCTCAGCCACTGCCAGTAGTCGAACTGCAGCGGCGGGATCATCGCGATCAGGGCGATCGGCACCGAGAGGGCGATCGCGACGAGCAGCCGCGTCCGCAGATCGCGCAGCTCGGCGTCCTTCTCGTCCTCGACCGGTGCCGGCGTCGGCGTCGCAGCCGCCGCCGGCAGCGCCGCCTCGTAGCCTGCCGACTCGACCGCGCCGAGCAGCTCGCCGGTGTCGACGGCGCCGGGCGCGAAGCTGACCGCCGCCCGCTCGGTCGCGAAGTTGACCGTCGCCTCGACGCCGTCGATCTCGTTCAGCTTGCGCTCGACCCGGTTCGCGCAGGACGCGCAGGTCATCCCCTTGACGTCGAGCTCGAGCTTCTCGGCTTCAGTGCGCATGGTCGCCTCCATCGTCATTGTGCTCCGCGGCGGCGATCGGGCTCGCCCCGCCGACGAGGCCGGTGAACGCCGCGGTGTGGACCTCGCCGCGGTGGCGGAACTGCAGGTACATCCGGTACGCCCCCGCGGACGGGTAGTCGACGTCGAAGGCGATCGGGCCGCTGCCGCCCGGCTCGCCCTGCGGGTGGGCGTGGAGGAAGGCGAGATCGCCCTCGCGGAGGACGACGAGATGGCCGTCGGCTCCGAGGTAGGGCTGGACACCGTCGACGACCTCGCCGTTCCGGGAGACCGTGAACTCGACGCGGGTAGCGGCGCCGGCCTCCGGCTCGGCGGCGTCGATCCGGACCTCGTAGCCGTCGCCGGCATCGACCGTGTGCACGGGCTTCGGCAGCGGGCGCGGCTCGAAGGCCCCGGGCACCGCCAGGTCGGTCGCCAGCGTCATCGCCTCCCCGTCGCCGCTCGTGAAGTCCGCGAACACGCGATAGGTCCCGGGCAGGCTCGTGTCGAGCTCGACCCGCCACGTCCCGTCGGCGCCGAGCTCGGGATGGACGTGCTGGAACCCCGCGAAGTCGCGACGGACCACGATCAGGTGCATCTTCCGCTCGTGCTCGACGTCGAAGTCGGTGAGCGGCCTCCCGTCGGGATCGAGGATCGAGAACTCGTAAGTCGTTCGCGGCCCGGACGCCGCGGTCATCGTCGCCGGCACCAGCCGGTAGCCGTTCTCGCTGACCGCCAGGCCGGCAACCGCGCCTGCGGTCATCGTCTCGTGCCCGTCCATCGTCTCCTCGTCGCTCGCCATTCCGTGCTCGGTCGTGACCTCGTCGACGTCGGGATCGACGGCGCCGCCGGCGAGCGCCGCCGCCGCGAACAGCAGCGCCAGGCCGGCCACGAATGCCGCGATCCGGGCCGGGGCGTTCACCGTTGCGCCTCCGCTCCGTTGGTCCCGCTCGAGCTCATCGCTGACTCCTCATACGGTAGGGGGGTATCAATCACGGAACCACCGTAACACACCCTGGGGGGGTATGCGGTGCGACGTCGGATGGTGGCCTCCGTAGCCGGTGCCGACCCGCTTCCCGGCCGCCTCCGGATGCGCCCGGGGCATGCCCGACCTATGTTCGGCAGTGATGGAGGCATTGGCAACAGCGACGCTCGTGATCGCCGATTTCGACGGCCACATGGACTGGGACGGTGGCTGGGGCGTGGTGATGATCGTCGGGATGGTGCTGTTCTGGGCGCTTGTGGTCGCCGGCGTCGTCTGGATCGTGCGGGAGCTGGCGGCGCGGCCGCGGAGCGCTGACGACGATCCGCTGCGGCTCCTCGACCGCCGCCTGGCCGACGGCACGATCTCGCCGGAGGACTACGCGCGGCGGAAGGCGATCCTCACCGGCGACGAGCCTCCTGCCTGAGGACGGGCGGAGGCCCGGTGGCCCCGGAGGTTCCGACGCGAGGCGATTCGCCGGGACGCCCCGAGACCTTCCTGTTCGCCGATCTTGCCGGCTTCACGGCGCTGACCGAGGCACACGGCGACCGGCGTGCCGCGGGAGTGGCCGAGCAGTTCTGCCACCGGGTCCGGGCCGGGGCGGCGCGCGTCGGAGCTGAGGTGGTCAAGACGATCGGCGATGCCGTCCTGATCCACGACCGCCGGGCGGACCGGGCGATCGAGCTCGGTATGGAGATCCTCGAGGAGGAGGAGGGTCTCGAGGACTCGCCGGAGGTGCGGATCGGCATCCACACCGGCTCAGCGGTCAGAAGCGGGGGCGACTGGTACGGCGCGGCCGTCAACGTCGCCGCCCGGGTCGTGGCGGTCGCCGCGGCCGGCGAGGTCGTCCTCACCGACGCTGCGGCCGTGGCCGCGGGCAGACTGGAGCACGTCGAGCTCGAGCGTCTCGGCACCCGGGAGCTCAGGAACGTCGGCGAGCCGGTGCTCCTGCTTCGCGCCAGCCGCCCGGGCCCCCATCGTGGGGCAGCGATCGTGGATCCGGTCTGCCGGATGACCGTCGCCGAGGGCGAATGGATCGGCATCCTCTCCTATGGCGGTCGGACCTTCCATTTCTGCTCGATGGAGTGCGCACGGCGCTTCTCCAACGACCCCGAGCGCTATGCCGGGGTCAGCGGCTGACCCTCACGAGTCGTCGCCGCGTCCGGGCACGACGCGGCATACCCCCCCTGGGTATGCTAGGTTGCGCCGCGACGCTTGAGATCGAACGAAAGGTGCAGTCGATGAGTCAGATGACGCAGAGGAACACCGAGGAGCTGAAGGTCGCGGAGATGACGTGCGGCAGTTGCGTTGTTCACGTCGGCGAGGCGCTCGAGGGCGTCGACGGGGTGAGCTCGGCCGATGTCGATCTCGAGTCGGGGACCGCCCGCGTTCACGGGGAGCGACTCGACCGCGACGCGCTCGTGGCCGCGATTCGCGCCGAGGGCTACGACGTCGCCATTCCTGAGGAGTGACGATGAAGACCGCAACAGCGCCCGAGACCGTCGTGATCGAGGCCGCGGGGATGCTCCGCGCCTCCGAGAAGGCGGTCGTCGAGGCCGCGATCGGCCGCCGCCCCGGCGTCCTCGAGGTCGAAGCGAACCCGGTCAGCCAGACCGCCACGGTCACCTTCGACCCGGACGCGACGTCGCTCGATGACCTTCGCGATTGGGTGACCGAGTGCGGCTATCACTGCGCCGGGCAGTCCGTCCCCGAGCACGTCTGCGACCCGATGTTGATGGACGGGGAGGCGCCGGCAGCGGCTCCCGGCCACGACGAGGAGGAGGCGATGCGGACGCCGGACGAGGTGATGGGCCACGGCGGCCACGGCGCCATGTCGATGGACGACATGGTCCGCGACATGCGCAATCGCTTCCTCGTCGCGGCGCTGTTCTCGATCCCGATCGTGCTCTGGTCGCCGATCGGCAGCGATGTCTTCGGCTTCGACGTCGCCGCGCCGTTCGGCATGCGCGAGGACGTCTTCGCGCTGATCCTCAGCCTGCCGGTGATCCTCTACTCCTGCGCGATCTTCTTCACCGGTGCAGTCAGTGCCCTCCGGCAGCGGACGCTGGACATGATGGTCCTGGTCGCGGTCGCCGTCGGCGCCGGCTGGCTCTACTCGCTGGTCATCACCCTGACCGGCGGCGGCGAGGTCTTCTACGAGGCCGCCAGCGTCCTCGCCTCGTTCGTCCTGCTCGGGCACTGGTTCGAGATGCGCGCCCGCGGCGGCGCCAACGACGCGATCCGCACCCTGCTCGACCTGGCGCCGTCGACGGCGCTCGTCGTCCGCGACGGCGAGACCATCGAGGTGCCGACGGCCGAGGTCGTCGTCGGTGACCTCCTGCTCGTCCGCCCTGGCGCGAAGATCGCGGTCGACGGCGTCGTCATCGACGGCGAGAGCGAGGTCGACGAGTCGATGGTCACCGGCGAGAGCCTCCCGGTCCACAAGGAGACGGGATCGGAGGTCATCGGAGCGACGATCAACGCCAACGGCACGCTCCGGGTACGCGCCTCCAAGGTCGGCGCCGACACGGCGCTGGCGCAGATCGTCAAGCTCGTCCAGGAGGCGCAGAACTCGAAGGCGCCGGGCCAGAAGCTGGCCGACCGGGCCGCCTTCTGGCTCGTCCTCGTCGCCCTGGTGGGCGGCGCGGTCACGTTCGCCGCCTGGATGATCTTCAGCGACAAGCCGACGTCGGACGCGATCCTCTTCGCGATCACGGTCGTCGTGATCACCTGCCCGGACGCCCTCGGGCTGGCGACGCCGACGGCGATCATGGTCGGTACCGGCCTCGGCGCCAAGCGCGGGGTCCTGTTCAAGAGCGCGATCGCGCTGGAGACGTCCGCCCGGATCGACGTCGTCGTGATGGACAAGACCGGGACCCTGACCCGGGGCGAGCCCGAGGTGACCGACGTGGTCGCAGACGGGATCGCCGAAGCGGAACTCCTCGAGCTCGTAGCCGCCGTCGAGCGCTCCTCCGAGCACCCGCTCGCGGAGGCGATCGTTCGTCGCGCCGAGGAAGGGGGCGCCGACTCGGCCGAGGCCACCGACTTCGAGAGCGTTCCCGGCCACGGCGCCGTCGCCACGGTCGATGGACGTCGCGTCGCCGTCGGCAATCGGCGCCTCCTCGAGCGCGAGGGGGTCGAGCTCGGCGCGATCGGGCCGCGACGCGACGAGATCGCCGCCAGCGGCCGGACCGCCGTCCTGGCGGCCATCGACGGGCGCGCGGCCGGGATCTTCGGCATCGCCGATGCCCCCCGCGAGACCTCGGTCGCCGCCGTCGAAGCCCTCCATGAGCTCGGTGTCGAGGTCGCAATGCTGACCGGCGACAACCAGGCGACGGCGGAGCGGATCGCCGAGCAGCTCGGGATCGACAGCGTCATCGCCGAGGTCCTGCCCGGCGACAAGGCGGCGAAGGTGACCGAGCTTCAGGACCGCGGCCGCAGGGTGGCGATGGTCGGCGACGGCGTCAACGACGCGCCGGCGCTCGCCCAGGCCGACCTCGGGATCGCGATCGGCGCCGGGACCGACGTCGCGATCGAGACGGCCGACGTCGTCCTGATGCGCTCCGATCCGCTCGACGTCCCGACGGCGCTGCTCGTCGGCCGCGGCACGCTGCGGAAGATGCGCCAGAACCTCGGCTGGGCGGTCGGCTATAACTCGATCGCGCTGCCGATCGCCGCCGGCGTCTTCGAGCCCTCGCTGGGCCTGATGCTGCGCCCCGAGATCGCCGCGCTCTCGATGTCGGGATCAAGCTTCATCGTCGCCGTCAATGCCCTGCTGCTGAAGCGCCTCCGGCTGCCGGACGACGAGGAGAGCACCGAGCGATCCGGGCAACCACCGCTCGCTGGCGCCGAGCCGTCGTCGGCAATGGCCTGACGAGCCGCCGGTGAGCTGAACCGCTCAGCGTCCTGGCATGGCCGCTGAGCCGAGCCCGGCGCCTCTCGGCCCGTCCGGCCACGGCCCTCCGACGCCCTCAGCCGCAGCCGGTGTTGTTGCCGCAGCTGGTGCAGGTGTAGCAACTGCCGGTCCGCTGCATCATCCCGCCGCACTGCTCGCAGGCGGGGCCGAGGTCGAGCTCTCGCGACATCCGCGCCGGGACGACCGGCGGGGTGTCGGTCAGCGCTGCAGCCGCCGGCTGGGGCTCGGCGACGCGCTCAGGCTCAGGCGCGGGTGCGCCGTTGCCGTTCCCGTTGCCGTTCGCCGGCGCGGCGGTGTCGGCGCTGAACAGGGCCTGCTGGGCGTTCTTCCGCTCCCGGACCTCCTGGGTGAGGATCCCGAGATCCTCGTGCAGGTCGGCGTCGTCGATGAAGCGGCTCGCCAGCCAGCGCATGATGTAGTCGGGCATCGACTTGGCGAACGGGATCTCCTGGTTCTTCGTCATGCCCTCGGGGTCGAAGCGCATGTAGCTGAACTTGTTGACCAGGACCTCGAGCGGCACCCCGTACTGGAGGCCGATCGAGACCGACGTCGCGAACGCGTTCATCATCCCTCGCAGCGTCGAGCCCTCCTTGCCGATGTCGGTCAGGAAGATCTCGCCGACCGTGCCGTCCTCGTACTTGCCGGCAGTGATGTAGCCCTCCTGGCCGGCGATCGAGAACTTGTGGGTGATCGACTCGCGCTCGGCCGGCATCCGGCGGCGGACCGGGACGACGGCCTCGACCGGCTCCTCCGCGTCGGCGGAGCCCTTCGTGTCGGTGCGGAGCGCCTGCGCGGTCTTCGAGCCGTCGCGATAGATCGCGAGCGCCTTCAAACCGCCCTTCCAGCCCTCGGTGTAGGCCTCGGCGATGTCGCCGACCGTCGCCGACTCCGGCAGGTTCACCGTCTTCGAGATCGCGCCGCTCAGGAACGGCTGCGTCGCCGACATCATCTGGATGTGGCCCATGTGGCCGATCGCCCGCTCGCCGACGGCGACGTCGAAGACCGGCAGGTGGCCGTCCTCGAGCCCCGGAGCGCCGACGATCGTGCCCTTCTCGTTGATGAACGCGCTGATCTGCTCGATCGCCTCCGCCGTGTAGCCGAGGGTCTCGAGCGCCAGCGGCACCGAGCGGTTGACGATCGTCATCTGCCCGCCGCCGACGAGCTCCTTGTACTTGACGAGCGAGAAGTCGGGCTCGATCCCGGTCGTGTCGCAGTCCATCAGGAAGCTGATCGTCCCGGTCGGGGCCAGCACCGTCGCCTGCGCGTTCCGGTAGCCGTGCTCGTCGCCCATCGCGACCGCCTCGTCCCAGGACCGCCGCGCGGCGGCGAGGAGCTCGGCATCGGCGATCTGGCCGTCGGCGATCTCGTAGGCGGCGTCGCGGTGCATCCGCATCACCCCGTTGTGGGCCTCGCGGTTCTTGCCGTACTCCTCGTAGGGACCGATCGCGGCGGCGATCTCGGCCGACTTGCGGTAGCCGCGCCCGGTCATCAGCGCCGTGATCGCCGCCGCGGCGGCGCGTCCCTCGTCGGAGTCGTAGGGCATGCCGTTCGACATCAGGAAGGCGCCGAGGTTCGCGTAGCCGAGCCCGAGCTGGCGGAACGCGCGGGCGTTGCGGCCGATCTCCTCGGTCGGGTAGCTCGACGGGCCGACGACGATCTCCTGCGCGAGCAGGACGATGTCGACGGTGTGCTCGAAGTCGGCGGTGTCGAAGCTGCCGTCCGCCCGACGGAACTTCATCAGGTTGATCGAGGCGAGGTTGCAGGCCGAGTCGTCGACGTGCATGTACTCCGAGCAGGGGTTCGATGCGTTGATCCGTCCCGACTCGGGGCAGGTGTGCCAGCGGTTGATCGTCGTGTCGTACTGGATGCCCGGATCGGCGCAGCGCCAGGCCGCCTCGGAGAGCTGGTCGAGCAGCTCGCGGGCCGGCAGCGACTTCAACGCGGCGCCGTCCTTGCGGGCGGTCAGATCCCAGTCGGAGCCCGCCTCGACGGCCTCCATGAACGCGTCGGTGACGCGGACCGAGTTGTTGGCGTTCTGGTACTGGATCGAGGTGAAGCCCTCACCGTCGATCGACATGTCGAAGCCGGCGTCGCGGAGCGCGGCCGCCTTGTCCTCCTCCTTGGCCTTGCACCAGATGAAGTCCTCGATGTCGGGATGGTCGATGTCGAGGACGACCATCTTCGCGGCGCGGCGCGTCTTGCCGCCGGACTTGATCGTGCCCGCCCAGGCGTCGGCGCCGCGCATGAAGCTGACCGGGCCGGAGGCGTAGCCGCCCTTGCTGAGCTGCTCGGTCGAGCCGCGGATGTTCGAGAGGTTGATCCCGGAGCCGGAACCGCCGCGGAAGATCTGTCCCTCCTTGGTGTTCCAGGCGAGGATCGACTCCATCGTGTCCTCGACGCTGAGGATGAAGCAGGCCGAGCACTGCGGGTGCTCCTCGAAGCCGACGTTGAACCAGACCGGCGAGTTGAAGGCGGCCTTCTGGTTGAGGAGGATGTGCTCGAGCTCGGCCTCGAAGGCGTCGGCGTCGGCCGGCGTCGCGAAGTAGCCGCCGTCGCGGCCCCAGGTGGCGATCGTCCCGGCGACGCGGCCGATCATCTGCCGGACGGAGCGCTCACGCTCCGGCGTCCCGAGCGGGCCGCGGAAGTACTTCTGGGCGACGATGTTGGTCGCGTTCTGCGACCAGCTCGCCGGGAACTCGACATCGCGCTGCTCGAAGGCGGGAGCGGCGGGATCGCCGATGATCGCATCGCGCGTCTCCCACTCGATCTCGTCGAACGGATGGACGTCCGGTGAGGTGAACCGGCGGTCTATCCGCAGCCCTCCGTCGGCGACCTTCGCGGTCGTGTCGAGGGGGGTCTCGGAAGCTGCCTTGGTCATCTTTTTCTCTCCTCGGAACGCCTTTAAGTGGTAACGAAGGATGGTTGCGATTGAGTCGGACGTAACAAGGCCGGCGAGGGTGCCCGCCGGGTCCCGCTGAGCGTCCGGATGGGAGGGTAGGGACGGCTTCGAACGGGGTTTCGCGGCTTTCCGCAAACCGGGAGGAACGAGCTTCGAACCGGCCCGCGGCTGACCCCGCATTTTACGGGTTCGGCCCTCCCGGCACCAGCCCGCGGCGACCCCCTCGGAGCCGTTTCGCGGACCTGCTCGCCGGGAAGGGGATAATCGGCTCATGACCGACGGGATGCGGAAGGCAGCGGAAGCGGGCCGCGAGCGGGCGAGCGCCGCCCGCGAGGCGGTCGGCGAGCGGATCGATGCCGCCCGCGAGGCGACCGGCGAGCGCGTCGACGCTGCGAAGGCGGCCGCCGGCGAGCGCGTCGACGCTGCCAAGGCCGCGGCGGTCGAGCTCCAGCAGAAGGTCAAGCCGAAGCTCCGCGGCGTCATCCACGAGTACTCGTTCCCGGTCTCGCTGCTCGCCGGCGGGCTGCTCGTCTACTTCGCGTCGGGCGGCCGCGAGCGCCTCGCGCTCGCGATCTACGCGATCTCGCTCTCGGCGCTGCTCGGCACCAGCGCCCTCTATCACCGGGTGAACTGGCGGCGGCCGGCGGCGCGGATGTGGATGCGCCGGCTCGACCACTCGATGATCTTCCTGCTGATCGCCGGCACCGTCACACCGTTCGCGCTGCTCGTCGTGCCCGGCGCGCTCGGGACGGCGCTTTTGATCGCCGTCTGGGCCGGCGCCGCGGCGGGGATCGCCGTCGAGCTGCTCTGGACGAGCTCGCCGAAGTGGGTCTCGGTGGTCGTCTATCTGATCGTCGGCTGGATCGGCGCCCTGGCGTTCCCCTCGATCGTCGCCAACGCCGGGCTCGGCGCCGGCGCCCTGATCGCCGCCGGCGGCGTCCTCTACACGATCGGTGCCGTGATCTACGCGCTGCAACGGCCAGACCCGCGGCCGAGCGTCTTCGGCTACCACGAGATCTTCCACGTGCTCGTCGTCGCCGCGGCGATCGCCCACTTCACGGCCGTGGCGATCTACGCCGGCCCCGCCGGTTGAGCGGCCGCACCCCCGCGGACGCCCTCGAGATCGTCCCGATCGGCCGCGACCAGGTCCGGGCCGCGGCCGGCGTCCTCGCCGCCGCCTTCCTCGACGACCCGATCGCCGCCGCGATCGGCCCGCGCCGGCGCGCCCATCGCCGCCTGATCAGCCCGCTCTCCTTCACCGGGATCGTCGCCGCCAGTCGCCGCCACGGCGGCCGGGTCGTCGCGGCCCGCCGGAATGGCGCGGTGGTCGGCGTCAGCATCGCCTTCGAGCCCGGCGCCTGGCCGCTGACCGACGGGGCCGTCGTCTACGAGCTCGCGTGGGCGCTCGCCGCCGGGCCGCTGCCGGTCCGCCGCGGCATCGCATTCGACCGGATGGTCCGCGCCGCCCACGTCGGCCACGAGCACGCCTACCTCTGGTTCCTCGGCGTCCATCCCGACGAGCAGGGACGCGGCGCCGGCCGGGCGCTCCTCGCCGACTTCGACGCCCGCGCCGACGCCTGCGAGGTCCCCGCCTACCTCGAGACCGGGACGTTCGAGAACGTCGCCTGGTACGCCGGCGCCGGCTACGAGGTCCTCGGCGAGCTCACCCTCCCTTCGGGCGAGCCGGTCTGGAGGATGGAGCGCGCTCACCCGAGCCGCTGACGGAGCTCGGCCGCGATCCGGTTCGCCTCGTCGCTGACCTGCGCGCCGGTGAAGCGCAGGACCGCATAGCCGCGGCGCTCGAGCTCGGCCTGGCGGCGGGCATCGGCGGCGAGCTGCGCCGCCGTCGAGTGCGCGTCGTGGCCGTCGAGCTCGACGATCAGCATCGCGTCGTGCCAGAGCATGTCCGGCCGGTAGCGGCCGATCCGCACGTTCGGCTCCGGGATCGGCAGGCGGTAGCGCTCGCAGAGCAGCACGAAGTCACGTTCGAAGCCGTTCGCGCAGCGGGCGAGGGCGGGGAGGTGGGCATCGACGGCGGCGCGGAGGGCGGTCGTGCCGCGGCGCCCGCTGCGGAGGACGGCCTCGAGCTCCGGGCGGTCGAGCAGGTGCTCGAACTCGGCGCGGGCAAGGACGAGACGGAGGCTGTTCCGGCTCAGCTCCGCTGTGGCGGCGAGCAGCGCCTCGGGGAGCGGCACCACCGGCATGTCGCGATGGCGGCGGCGCTCGAGGGGTCGAAGGGTTGAGACCTCGATGCCTGCACGCGGGACGACCCGACGCGGTGAAGCGACCTCGATGGTGGACGGCACCCTGTTGAGCAGCCGCATCCACCAGAGGGCAGTGAGGGAGGCCAGCGCCGCGCCCGGTCCGGCCAGGAGCAGGGCAGCGGCAAGCTCACCTTCGGTGCTCAGCTCCGCACGGCCCCAGGCATAGACGCCGGGGTGGCGTGGGTGGATGCGACCGGAGCGCAGCCAGCTGCGAATCCGCGCAGCCGAAACGCCGGCGGCGAGAAGCTGGCGCCGCGAGACCGCTCCGAACTGCCGTCGGGCGAGCTCACCCACGCGCCGAACCGCAGATTGGTGACCACTGTGGTCAGCGATTTGCACTTCACCTGCCATGCGAG
>DASTTY010000051.1:0-27712 GCA_035759925.1 Solirubrobacterales bacterium | reverse complement strand
ATTCCCGTCCGCCGCTTCCGCCTGATTCGCGCCGGCGTCGCCGGTGCGGCATCATGGACGACCTCACGGGGCGTGGCGCAGCCTGGTAGCGCATTCGACTGGGGGTCGAAAGGTCGCTGGTTCAAATCCAGTCGCCCCGATAGGCCGGACTCCCGCTCGACGCGGGGGCTCTCCGCAGGCGCCGCCGGAGCTCGAGGCCAGTCCGAGGCCCTCGGTGCCGGTCCATCGCAGTGGGAATATGCTGTCCCTCGTGGCCGTTCAGAACAACCAGGCTGGCGCGCTGTTCGATTCTTCTCTTTGTCTGCGCCGGTGAGTAGCTCGCTGCTGACGCGCCGCGCCGCCGCGCTGATCGCGCTCGCTCTCTGTTTGGCCCTCCCCGTTTCTGCTGCCGCCGCCGATCGCGGTTCCTCGCCCGCCTGCGCGAAGGGCGAGATCAAGACCGCAGCGGGCTGCACGGGCTTCGCGAAGGCAGGGGCGATGGTTCAGAAGATCGTCAATCAGGCGGTCGAGGCCCACGACCTGAAGGCAGCGATCGTGCGGGTCGACGTCGGCAACCGCAAGCTCGCCACCGCCTCCCCGGGCGAGTCGATGGCGGGGGAGCCGGCGACCATGAACATGAACTTCCGGATCGGCTCGATCTCGATTCCGTACGTGGTCGACCTGCTCCTGCAACTGCAGGACCGCGGCCGGCTGTCGCTGAACGACCATCTCTCCGAGTGGTACCCGCATCTGCCGCACGCTTCCGACATAACGCTGCGGATGCTCGCCAGCGCCACCGCGGGCTATCCCGACTGGGTCCAGGGCAACGAGGCCTTCCAGAAGCAGCTCATCGAGCAGCCCTTCCGGCAGTGGACTACGCAGGAATTGCTCGACACAGCCTTCTCACAGGATCTGATCTGCGATCCCGGTGCCTGCTTCCACTACGCGCATACCAACTTCGCGATCCTCGGCCGTGTGATCGCCAGGGTCACGGGCCGACCGGTCGGCAAGCTGCTGCAACGGCGGGTGCTCGATCCGCTCGGCCTCGACCACACCGCTATCTCAGGGTTCCCCGCCATCCCGGAGCCGGTCCTTCACGCCTATGCGGCGGATCGCCCATTCGGATCGGCTGACCCGATCTATGAGGATTCGACCTCTTGGAGCCCCTCCTACGGGCTCCCGAAGACGATGCTGATGACGGCCAACACCGCCGATGTCATTCGCTCGGCGAAGGCGCTGGGCACCGGTGCGTTGATCTCGAAGAAGGCGTCCCGCGAGCGCTTCGCGCCGATCACGGCCAACCTGCCAGGAATCCCCGGCCCCCAGTTCGACGAGGACTTCTACTACGGGCTCGGCGTGCTCGTCCTCAATGGATGGGCGTTCCAGAACCCGCAGATCAACGGCTACGTCTCGATCCAGGCTTATCTGCCCGCGCGCAAGATCGCACTCTCCGTGACGTCGACCGAGGGCGAGAGCGCAGTGAAGACAACAGCGAACTACAGCTCCGAGATATTCAAGGCGATCGCGGCCTACCTAACCCCGAGACACCCGGCTGAGCCCGAAGCCTGAGCGGTACCGAGGACCCTCTCGGTGCCATTGCTGCGATCCTGGATTTCCCGCCGCTCCGGTACCACAGTGGTACCGACTGATACGTCCGATCCGTCCAGAATGTCCACAGCCGGGGGACGCATGGGACGCGTGGGACACGTAAGGACGCATCGCCACCCCCGTCACGTCGATTGGGGGTCGAAAGGTCGCTGGTTCAAATCCAGTCGCCCCGACTCTTCAACATGTTCGGCAGGAGGCGACCGCGATCAGGTTGTCACGCGGTAGCGGAGGTGCGCGACGCCGGGCGCCTCGAGAACCCGCTCCAGCTCGAGCTCCGGCGCCGAGCCGGGCTCGAAGTCGTCTAGCAGTCTCTCGCCCGCGCCGAGGATGACCGGGGAGACCTGAAGATCGAGCTCATCGACGAGGCCGGCGGCGAGGGCCTGCTGGGCGCATGAGGCTCCTCCGGCGATCGAAACTTTCCTGTCTCCCGCAGTTTCGCGAGCCTGCGCGAAGGCGGCCTCCAACCCGTCGGTGACGAAGTGGAAGGTCGTGCCTCCCTTCATCTCGATCGGGTCATGGGCGTGATGAGTGAGGACGTAGGTCGGTGCGTGGTAGGGCGGATCGTCTCCCCACCAGCCCTTCCAGTCCGTGTCGCCCCACTCACCGCGGATCGGCCCGTACATGTTGCGGCCCATGATGAACGCGCCGAACCCCTCCATCATCTCGTCCGCCACCTGCTTGTTGACGGGGTGCTCGGCCTGGTCGCCGATGTGCCAGGCGTGCAGCGCCAGCCCGCCCTCGCCGAGCGGATTGTCCTCGCTCTGATTCGGGCCGGCGACGAATCCGTCGGCGGAGATCGACATCGAAAGGTTGACCTGCGTCATCAGCGTGCTCCTCGCATTTCGTTCGGCTCTGGGAGATGAGACCCGCAGAGGGGCCTGAAACTAATCGGCTTCACCTCCGCTTCGAACCTGCGGCGTCGCAGAACTTGCCGAAGGGAGGACGCGGCAGTAGCCAGGGGGGCGTACCGCCCGTGACGCGCGAGGTGCGCTCTATCCTTGGCTCCCATGGACGGGAAGGGTGTCCTCGGGAGGGTCGGAGCGCACATCCGCACGAACATCGTCGCCTGCAGGGCAACCAGGCGTTCGTCGACGCGTTCTACGCGGATGTCTTCCGTCAGTGGACGCCCGACGAGCTGATCGCGGTGGCTCCCGAGCGCTCGCTCGCATGTCAGCCGGGCGCCTGCTTCAACGAGCCCACACCAACTACGACGCGATCCTCGCCAAGGTGTTGCGACGGGTCACCGACACGCCGGTTCGCAAGCTGATCCATCGCCGGATCCTCGCCCCGCTCGGCCTCCGCCCTTCATGCACCCGGAATCGGGCCCGACCCCCCTTTTTGGGGCCAGGCCCGATCGGGAGCCGAGAAGCTCAGCGGAAGCGGCCCGGGAACTCCTCGATGATCCCGGCGCTGAGCTGGTCGGCGAGCATCAGCATGTGCTCTTCGGCCTCGTCGTAGTCCGCGATCGACTTGGCGTAGTCGCCCTGGAGCTGGTCGGACGCGTAGGCGACGGTCTGGGTGATGTGCACCTTCAGCATCTTCCGGGCGCCCTTCCAGGCCGGGTTCGCCTTGGCGAGGAAGCTCCCGACCTGCCGGGCGTTCGCGTACCAGTCGGCGACCGCCGTATCGAGCGCATCGCTGTCGCCCTTCTTGGCGGCGACCAGAACCGGCACTGCGAGCTGGATGTGCTCGGTCAGCAACTTGGTCAGCTCGTTGCCGGCGGCCTTGCCGTAGAACGGCTTGATCGCGTTGCCGATGTCCTTCTGGTTCTGAAGCAGGCGGTCGACGCTGGCGTCGAAGCCAGGCGAGTCGGAGACGAACGCGGTGACGGCGGCGTAGGTCCATTCCATGTGCTGGGACCAGAGGTCTCGCATCGCGAGGTAGAGATTGCGCTGCTTGGCTGCGGCCTTGGCGCTGATCTTCGCCTTGCTCGACACCACCGCGGTGTGACCGTGTTCGTGAGCCTGGGCGGCCGGTGCCTCGTCGCCGCCCCAGCCCGAGATGATCAGGGCGAGGCTGGCTGCGAGCATTGCGATCACGCCGAGGAGGGTCACTTTCGTCCGGCGATCGTGGATTAGCTGGGTACCCATCGGAGAGACTCCTTGTTGCATATCGGGGGCCTGACGTTCCATGCCGGTATCAGCGCAACTCGCGCTCGGCTTCTTACCCGTCGATTCCGAACTTGCGTCCATCGAGACGCCGGTCCGCTGTGAAGGCGGTCAGCCAGAGCGCGGCGAGTAGACCGACCAGTTGAACCGCGACGGTCGCGATCCCGATCGCGTCCACCGGTTCGGGCTCGGGCTCGAGGACCGGCAGGCCGGTGGTGCGACTGGCCGCGTAGGCGAGGATCAACCCCGCGAAGAGAAATGCCGCCAGCGAGGCCGGGAGCTGGGCCTGGGGCCGGACCGCCACCGCGGCGGCGATCGCAAGCAGCGCCAGAACCGCGACGATGAACGACACGCCCAACAGGGGCATCTCGCCGAGGTGCTCCGGGACGAGACCGGCGTGGATCCCGGCGCTCACGGCGGCGGCGAGCACCACGAGGGCGGCGGTCAGTGCAACGGGACGAGGGACGCCGTCTTGCCTTTCGGTCATGGCGCGTTTAGCTGCGCCGGGCGGACCGGCTCTTACCGGTCCGTCTTCAGACCTCCAACCGTGACTCCTCGAGGTCGAGGTCGCGCTCGACGCGGCGCATCACATCGGCCGAGATCGAACCGTCGTTCCGCATCTGCACGATCGCGGCCCGCTGAGCCTCGATCACGGCGTGCAGCAGCCGCTGATAGGCGAGCGACTGATCGACGATGCCGTCTTCGTCGTCGACGTCGCCGCGCAGGGTGGCGAACCTGCGGCGACGGAACTCGTAGAGCCTGCGCATGCGCTCGACTGAGCCATCCTGCGTCCAGTCCGCCTCAGCGAGGTCGTCGAGCGCGATCAGCGCCGCGTCGGAAGCTGCGATCCGGGCGGCATGCTCCTCGGCCTGCTCTTCGGCGCCGTCGTCGACGACCCTGAGCCGGTGGATCAGGGCCGGCAGCGTCAAACCTTGGACGACCACGGTGAAGAGGACGACGCAGTAGGCGAGGAAGATCACCAGATCGCGCTCGGGGAACGGCCCGCCGGCGTCTGTCTCCAGCGGCAGAGCGAGGGCCGCCGCGAGGGAGACCGCTCCCCTCATCCCGGACCAGCTGAGGACGATCCGCGGGGCCGCACCCACCCGCCGCTCGACCTGGTTCGGGCGCCGGTCGAGCGCCCGGAGCAGGTACGGCGTCGTGAACAACCACAGGAAGCGGGTGCCGACGACGGCCGCGATCGTCGCGAGCGCATAGCCGGCAAGGGTGAGCGGGTCGATCCCCGCGACCGCGTCGAGGATGCTCGGCAACTGCAGCCCGATCAGCACGAACAGCACGCCGTTCAGCAGGAAGACGATGAACTCCCATACCGCTCTGCCCTGCATCCGCATCTCCGGGCTCGCTATCCGAGGCGCCAGCCACCCGAGGTAGATCCCCGCCGTGACCGCCGCGAGCACCCCGGAGAACCCGAGCGCCTCCGCCGGGAGGTACGCGGCGAAACCGGTGAACAGCGAGATCGTTATCTCCACCGGCACGTCGTCGAGCCGCCGCCGCACCGCGGCGACCGCCCAGCCGACGAGGAGCCCGATCGCGACTCCGCCAACTACGGCGAGGACGAACTCACCATCGGCTGCGAGGAACGAGAAGCTGCCGCCGATCGCTGCGGCCACCGCCACCCGATACGCGATCAGCGCAGAGGCATCGTTGACCAGGCTCTCCCCCTCGATCAGGTTGACGAGTCGTCGTGGAGCGCCGAGCCCCCGGGCGATTGCGGTTGCTGCCACCGGGTCGGTCGGGGAGACGATCGCGCCGAGCGCGAAGGCGACGGCCCAGGGGAGGCCGATGAACGCGTGCCCGAGCACGCCGACGACACAGGTCGTGACCAGCACCAGGCCGATCGAGGTCAGCGACAGCGCCCGGGCGTCCGCACGCAGCGCCCGGAGATCCGCCATGAACGCGGCGACGTAGAGCAGCGGCGGCAGGAAGATCACGAGCACGAGGTCCGGGTCGAGCGCGACGTCCGGAGCCCCCGGCAGGTAGCCGAGGGGGATCGCCCCGAGCACGAGCACGATCGGGTAGGGGATGTTGAGCAGACGTGCGATCACGCTCAGGGTCGGGAGCGCGACGCAGAGGCCGAGGATCAAGAGCTCAGCCTCGTTCACGGTCAGGCCGTCAAGTCTGGACCCTCGGTGTCCATCGGGGGTGAAGCGTAGACCCGCCCCGCAGCCCGCCCCTCTCGCCGTACAGGGGTTGCGGCAGAAGAGTCTGCCCGGGGCCCAGGTCCGGGCCCCGTTCCCCGGCACGATCTTCAACTGGAACGTCGTCACCCCCGGCCCCTACAGTTATCAGCTAGCGACGCCCGGGGCCGGCGCGTACGAGTATCCCGCGGACCTTCACGTACGCAAGGGTGACTTCATCGCCCTCAGGGGCAACCAGGTCCAGGGGATCTTCAACGCTCGGGCGAAGACCATGGTGTTCGATCCTGCCGTGGAGTTCCCGGACTCGCGGAAGCCGAGCTTCACCTCCGCCGATGAGTACCAGTTCAACGCCACGATGCGGCGCCAGCTCCGCCATTAGCCGCGCTGCCTCGCGAGGACGATCAGCGGGTCCGTCGTCGCTTCGTGACCTTGTACTTGACGTGGGTGACGCCGGGGGCCTCGACCACCCGGACCTGCTCGAGGCCGATCCCGGCACCGCCGACGTCCTCGAAGAGGCGGGCGCCGCCGCCGAGCAGCACCGGAACGATGTGGAGGTCGAGCTCGTCGAGGAGCCCGGCCGCGATGTACTCGTTGATGACCTCGGCGCCACCCGAGACCATGACGTCCTGATCGCCCGCTGACTCCTTCGCACGTTCGAGCGCCGGCTCGACGCCGTCGGTGACGAAGTGGAACGTCGTGCCGCCCGCCATCTCGAGCGACTCGCGCGGGTGGTGGGTGATGATGAACACGTCGTGGTGGAACGGGGGCTCGTCGCCCCACCAGCCCTTCCACTCCCCGTCACCCCAATCGCCGCCGCCCGGGGGCCCGAACATGTTCCGGCCCATGATGCCGGCGCCGACGTTCTCGAGGCTCTCCTCCATGATCGGGGTGCTCGCGTTCACCTCGCCGCCCTCCTTGCCGTGCGGCTCGCGCCAGGCGGCCAGCGGAACGACCCAGTCATGGAGGCGCTCTCCGCCTTCGCCGAGCGGGTTCTCCTCGCTCTGGTTCGGGCCGGCGACGTATCCGTCGGCCGAGATCGAGATGTGACACCTGAGCCTGCTCATCGCTCCTCCTCCGGTTGGCGGCCGCTTCGACCGCGGGGACATCGACCTGTCGTGATCGCACTACCCAAGGGACCGGGCTGATCCCGAAGTTTCATCGCGAGCGACCGGCATTGCCTTTTCGTCCAGTCCGCTTGCGTTATCGACCGGGCGGAATATCGTCGGAGGCTGATCCGAAGAGGGAGGTACGACGATGTCCAGAGCGCTGACGCCGAGGCTCGCGATCGCTGCTGTCCTCGCTCTCGTCGTGTCCGGCTTGGCCGCCGGCGCGGTATCGGCGACCAACACGGTCGAGATCAAGAGCAGGATCGTCATGCGCGAGTCCTTCCCGGCCTTTCACGGGAAGGTCAAGTCCCCGAACGAGGCGTGCGTGCAGAACCGGGTCGTGAAGCTCTTCAAGAAGAAGCGCAACGGCGGCCGCAGGCTGCTCGGCAAGACGCATACGAACGGCAAGGGCAAGTGGAAGGTGATCGTCGATCCGCTCAGCTCCGGCGTCTACCGGGCGGTCGTCAAGCGGCGCTCTGAGGGCACCGCCGGCACGATCTTCCTCTGTCTGCGCGACAGCTCCAAGCGGGTGGCGGTCGACTGACGCTGCGAACGGCGGGTCAGCCGACCGCGTAGAGCCGCCACGGCTCGGAGATCCCCTTCAGCTCGTGTTCGCCGCGATCGGTGAACGAGAGCTCGCTGCCGATGACGAGGTCGTGGACGGTGCGGGAGACGAGGATCTCGCCGGAGCCGGCGGCGTTCATGATCCGCGATGCGAGATGGACGGCGAGGCCGGCGACGTCGTCACCGCGCTCGACCTCACCGGTGTGCAAGCCCGCTCGCACCTCGAGCCCGTCTGCTCCGGCCCCGGCGATGATCTCCTCGGCGCAGCGAACCCCCTGGGCGGGCCCGGTGAACAGCGCCAGGATGCCGTCGCCGGTCGTCTTGACGAGCTCGCCGCCGTGCGCCTCGACTGCATTCTTCGCCACCGCTTGATGGCGCCCCAGCGTCCGCGTCCAGGCGGCATCACCGAGGTGCTCAGCGCGCTCGGTCGAGGCAACCAGGTCGGTGAACAGCACCGTCGCGAGCACGCGGGTGGTCGGCGCAGCGGGCGGGGTGCCGGTCACGAACTCCTCGACCTCGTCGGCGAGGCGGTCGGGGTCCAGGGCATAGAAGATCGTCGCCGAGCCCGGCATCTCCTTGAACGTCGCGTCCGGGATCAGGTCGGCGAACTCGCGGGCCGTTTCTCGTGGCGGGACCTTGGAATCCCGCGGAAAGAGGACGAGCGTCGGGGCCTGGACGAGCGGCAGGACCTCAGCGACGTCGGAGCTGAGCGACATGCCCAGCAGTCGGCGCGCCTGCCGGGGAGTGCTTGCGGTGCGGATGTAGCGCGCGAGCCGTCTGCGGCGAACCGGATCGTCCGCCCAGTCCGGCGTGAAGATGTCGACCATCGGGTTCGGGTAATCGGTGAGATCGCTGAGCGACGCGGCCAGCCGTTCGCCCGCCTCGGGCGCCGCCGCCGCTGCGCTGCGCACCGACGGCGTCACCGCGATCAGCGAGCCGACGCGCTCCGGACGGGTCGCCGCCAGGACGGCAAGCGATCGCGCTCCCTCGGTTCCGCCGAACAGCACCGGTCGATCGGCCCCGACGGCGTCGATCACGGCCAGCGCGTCCGCCGCGTGAGCCTCGATCGTCAGGTCGTCCTTGATCGGATCGGAAACCCCCGAGTCGCGACGGTCGTAGCGGATCACCCGCGCGAACCGCCCCAGCCGCTCGAACAGCCGAACGGCCTCCGGCAACTCCCACACCGTCTCGATGTTCGAGGCGGTGGACCCGGCAAGAAGCAGGTCGTGCTCGCCGTCTCCGTGGACCTGGTAGGCGATTGCGATCTCGCCGCTGGGTGCGTAGTGAGTTTCAGGAATCTCCACGGTGGCCCGAACCTAACAGCGGCACGACGAGGCATGGCAGACGATCGAACAGCGCCTGGCTCCCCGCGAATGGTGGTTTGACTTTTCTGCTGTCGCGAGTAGGGTTTTTTCCGAACGTTTCCACGCCGGAACTGCGCCGTTCCCAGCCGATCCGCCGGCGAGTCGAGACGCTTATCGAGGGAGGAACCTGGTGCGCGAGTCCGACGCGTTCCCGACAGATGACGAGGCCGGCGCCGAATCGGCGCTGCCGCGGCGCAATCTTGCATCCCGCGCTGCCCACTGGAGCGCGAACAACCGCAAACGAGCCATCTGGGGCTGGTTGGGATTCGTGGTTATCGCGGTCCTGGTCGGCAACGCGGTCGCCCAGGACAAGATCCACGGGGCAGAGCAGTTCACCGGAGAAGCCGGCCGGGCCGAGCAGGCATTGCAGGACGCGGGCATGAGGCCGAACGACGAATCGGTGGTCATGCAGAACACCGACCTGAGGGCAGGCGATCCGGCGTTCCAGGCGGCCGTCCGGCAGGGCGTCTCCGACCTGAAGGGAACCGAGTTCGTGACCGACGTCGCCTCTCCCTACGCGGAGGGCGGATCGATCTCGTCCGATCGCCATACCGTCCTGATCGATTTCGTGATCGCCGGGGACGACCTCGAGGGGGTCGATCATCTCGACCCCTCACTCGCGACCGTCGATGGGATCGCCGCCGACAACCCCGACTACACCGTCGAGCAGTTCGGCACCGTCAGCACCCAGCAGGAGCTCAACGACATCTTCGCGAGCGACCTCGGCAAGGCCGAGTTGCTGTCGTTGCCGCTGACACTGCTCATCCTCGTCATCACATTCGGCTCGCTGGTGGCCGCGGGAGTGCCGCTGCTGCTGGCGATCTCGGCCGTCGCGGCGGCGATGGGGCTGATTGCGATCCCGAGCCAGGTCTGGCCGGTCGACAACAACCTCTCCTCGGTGATCCTTCTGATCGGGCTTGCGGTCGGTGTCGACTACTCGCTGTTCTACATCCGGCGAGAACGGGAGGAGCGGGCGCGCGGCCGGTCGCCACGCGGCGCTCTCGAGGTCGCCGCCGCGACGTCGGGCCGAGCCGTCCTGATCTCCGGCATGACCGTGATCGCGGCGATGGCCGGCATGTTCCTGAGCGGCGACAAGACGTTCATCTCGTTCGCGGAGGGCACGATCCTCGTCGTGGCGATCGCGATGTTCGCCTCGGTCACGGTGCTGCCGGCGCTCCTCGCCTGGCTGGGCGACCGGATCGACAAGGGCAGGATCCCGTTCCTGGCGCGCCGGCGAACGTCCGGGGAGTCGCGGATCTGGAGCCCGATCGTGAGCCGCGTGATGCGGCGTCCCTGGCTCTCGATCGCCCTCGCAGCCGGCGCGTTGATCGCGCTTGCGATCCCGGCGCTGCGATTGAACCTCGCAACGTCGGGGCCCGACGACCTCCCCCAGGACCTCGAGCTGATCCGGACCTACAACCTCGTTCGGGACGCCTTCCCCGTGGAAGGCGTGACCGCCGACGTCGTCGTCACCGGGGATGGCGTTCGCTCGGGCGAGATCGGGAATGACATCGACAAGCTCGTCCGCAAGGCAGAAGCCTCACCGGGCGTCCTTGCGGGCACCAGCATCGACTACAACCTCGACGGAAGCCTTGCCAAGGTGTCGATCCCGACCGAGGGCAGCGGCAACAACTCCGTGTCGCAAGACGCCCTCGCGACGATTCGGGATGATGTCATCCCGGCCGCGTTCGGAGGGACCCAAGGGGTGACGGTCGATGTGAGCGGCGACGCGGCGCAGTCGGTCGACTTCCGCGATCAGCTCGTGTCCCGGCTGCCGCTGATCTTCGCTTTCGTGTTCGCGCTCGCGTTCATCCTGTTGCTGGTCACGTTCCGATCGATCGTGATCCCGATCAAGGCGATCATCCTGAACCTCCTGTCGATCGGAGCGGCCTACGGGATCCTCGTTCTGATCTTCCAGGATGGGAACGGGGAGTCGCTGCTCGACTTCTCGTCGAACGGCGGTGTCACGTCGTGGCTGCCGCTGTTCCTGTTCGTGATCCTCTTCGGCCTCTCGATGGACTACCACGTGTTCATCCTCTCGCGCGTCCGCGAGGGCTACATGCGCGGTATGACCACGACCGAGGCGGTTCGGCACGGCATCTCGGTGACGGCCGGAACGGTGACCAGCGCCGCCGTGGTGATGGTGGTGGTCTTCCTGGTCTTTGCGACGCTCAGCTTCATCGACTTCAAGGAGATGGGGATCGGGCTGGCCGTCGCGGTCCTGATCGACGCCACCATCGTGCGCGGAGTACTGCTGCCGGCGTCGATGTCGATCCTGGGCGATTGGAACTGGTACCTACCGCGGTGGCTCGAATGGCTGCCGCGGGTTGGCCCGGGCTCGGACGCTGACATGCCGGCCGCTTCCCCTCGGAGCGGCCGTGGAGGCACGAGGCCCGCCGCCACTTAGGCCCGCGACGCACGGTTGACCGCCGCTACCCCCGGAGTTAGAGTCGAACGAGATCCGGGTCCCCCGTTTGAGGAGGCGATATGTCCTGGAACCTGTCCGGCTCGTACTTCGAGACCTGCTCGTGCGACGTGATCTGTCCCTGCACGGCATCGCTTTCGCTCGGAGCCACCTACGACCACTGCAGGGTGGTTCTCGTTTTCGCGATCAAGAGCGGGGAGGTGGAGGGGACCGATGTCGGCGGGGTCACGGTCGCAGCGGTCGCCGAGACGCCGAAGGTGATGAGCGACGGGAACTGGCGCCTCGGCGTCGTCATCGACGCGGATGCCTCCGACGAGCAGGCTGAGAAGCTCGGCGGGGTCTTCTCGGGGGCGCTCGGCGGCCCGATGGAGGCGCTGGGGCCGCTCGTGGGCGAGAACCTGGGAGTGGAGCGGCAGCAGATCGAGGTTCGCGAAGATGGGCTCACGCACTCGGTCCGGATCGGCGACGAGGTCGATTTCGAGATCGAGGACGTCGTCCCCTTCGGCGTCGAGAGCGGCGAGCCGGCGAAGATCACCGGGATCTTCCACCCGATCGGATCGGAGCTGACCGTTTCCCGCGCCACCCGTTCGAGCATCAACGCCTTCGGCATCCAGTACGAGGGCAAGTCCGGGTTCTCGTCCTCGGAGTTCGCCTGGGCGGCCTGAGCGCCGGCACCGAGGTGCCGCAACGGTGATGGAATCGGCTTCGATCCGCCGGCTCCCCGCGCTTCCGGGGCTGGTCCAGATCGGGCTGATCGTCATGCTGGTCGCGCTCGCCGCCGTGGCCTGGGCGATCACCGGCGATCAGATGGACGGCATGGACGCCGGGCCCGGCACCGACCCCGGGACGCTCGGGTTCTTCGTCGGCGTCTGGGTGGTGATGATGGCCGCGATGATGTTCCCGTCGATCGCGCCGATGGTGATCATGCACGTGCGGATCCAGGAGGGGCGGCGGGAACGCGACGAAGCAGGCGTCGCCGGGGCGACCGCGCTGTTCGTGGCCGGCTACCTGCTCGCCTGGACCGCCGCCGGCCTGATCGGCTACGCGGTCTTCGAGCTCGGCAAGGCGCTGACCGGGGACCTCTTCGCCTGGGACAACGCCGGCCCCTACCTCGCCGGCGGCATCGTCTGCATGGCGGCGATCTACCAGGTCACCCCCTGGAAGGACGTCTGCCTGCGCCACTGCCGGAGCCCGTTCGCGTTTCTGATGCAGCACTGGCAGGCGGGCCGGCTCGGCAGCCTGCGGATGGGGATCGTCCACGGCGGCTGGTGCATCGGCTGCTGCTGGGCGCTGATGGCGGCGCTGTTCGCGCTCGGCGTCATGAGCCTCGGCTGGATGGCGTTCATCGCCGCCCTGATCGCGATCGAGAAGCTGCTGCCGTGGAAGTCGGTGGCCAACCGCGGGATCGCGGTGCTGCTGCTCGTCCTCGGGCTGGCGATCGCGTTCACGCCGGAGAGCGTTCCCGGCCTGACGGTGCCCGGATCGGCCGACGCGATGCAGGGCATGGACCGTGGGTCGATGAGCGGCGGGATGTCCGGCGAATCGATGAATGGCGGTATGAGCCAGGGCTCGATGAACGACGACGGTATGAGCCAGGGCTCGATGAACCGCGATGGCTCGATGAACGGCGGCTCGGCCGCCGAGTCGATGCCTTAGCCCGGACTAGCCGTCGTCCGGCCCCGACCAGTCGAACGGGAAGTGCTTGCTCGAGCGCTCCGGCCAGCTCCACTTGAACCCGAAGGCCTCGACCTCGTCCTCGCGGGCCGTCGCCCAGGTGGCCACCTGCCCGGGGCCGACCTCGGCGCCGGGAGCGTTGTGGACCTGGACGGGCGCTCCGTCCGGGTTGGTCGGACCGGTCAGGCCCTCGGCGCTGCCGCGGACCTTGCCCGGGACCTCGACGCGCCAGCGACCGAGGTCGTCGGCGATCTCGAACTCGATCGGTGCGTACTCGATTCCGCGCACGTCGTCGATGAGCGCCGCGAAGCCGCCCGGCCAGCCGCCGGCATCGCCGCCGAAGATCGTCTCGATCGCTTCGCGCTGGCCTTCGTCGGCCCGCTCGTCGACGAAGAACCCCATCGCCGGCTTCGCCTCACCGGTCCAGATGTTCCCCTCGAACGATCCGACGGCGACGACGTTCATGTCGTCGAGATCGACGTCCCCGTAGTTGCCCTCGCGGACGTGCCAGGCGAGGATGCCGTCGCATTGCCCATCGTCGGGTGGTTGCGCAAAGGTGCATCCGCAGGGCACTCGGCACCTGCAGACGTCGAACCAATCGCCGGCGAGCCGCCATTGCGGGATCTCGGCCATCGCTTCCTCCTCCGGTAGCTCTTCCGCATCGTGGCACTGGACCGGTTCCGTTTCAAGCGTTTTGCCGGCGCCCCGTGCGGCAGTACCTTTCCGGTGTGCCCCTTCCGGTCATTCTCGCCGTCGACGAAGACGAGCCGTCGCTGCGCGACGTCGAGCGCGAGCTGGAAGACCGCTACTCGCGCAGCTACCGGGTCGTCACGGTGTCCAGGGCGGAAGACGCGACGGCCGCACTCGAAGGGTTCGCCGACGCGGGCGAGGACGTCGCGCTCGCCCTCGTCTCGCTGACGCTTGACGTGACCGAGGCGACCGAACTGTTCCGGCGAGTCCGGTCGCTCCATCCCCATGCCCAGCGCGGCCTGATCATCGAGTGGCGTAGCTGGGGCGACGGTCAGACGGGCGACGCGATCCGCCGGGCGATGGCGGCACGGGACATCGACTTCTACGTGATCCGTCCGGCGCAGTCGCCGGATGAGCTGTTCCATCAGGCCATCTCGGCCTTCCTGCTCGAATGGGCGAACGCGCGCCGGGTCTCCCCGCACACGGTCCAGATCGTCGGCGAGACCTGGAGCGGGCGTGCATACGAGCTCAGGCAGGTGCTCGGCCGCTGCGCCGTGCCCCATGCGTTTCATCTCGCCGACTCGCCCGACGGCAGGGCGCGAGTGACGGAGTCCGGCAACGGGAACCCGCTACCGATCGTGATCTTCCCGGACGGCACCGTGCTCACGGATCCGACGAATCTCGAGCTCGCGGCCGCCACCGGGGCCACCGTCGACCCTCAGCATCGCGAGTTCGACGTGATCATCGTCGGCGCCGGTCCCGCCGGCCTGTCGGCGGCGGTCTACGGGGCGTCGGAGGGCCTCCGGACGCTGGTCGTCGACAACGGCGGGATCGGTGGTCAGGCGACCTCGAGCTCGCTGATCCGCAACTACCTCGGGTTCCCGCGCGGCGTCAGCGGCCGCCGGCTCGCCGAGTGGGCCTACGAGCAGGCCTGGATCTTCGGGACCAAGTTCGCCTTCATGCACGACGCGATCGCGCTTCGCCGCGACGATGACCGGCTTCACCTCAGCCTCTCCGACGGCGGCGAGGTCAGTGCCCCGGCGGTCGTGCTCGCGCCGGGCGCCGACTACCGACGGCTCGGGGTCGCCGAGATCGAGGAGCTGATCGGGGCCGGGGTCTTCTACGGGGGTCCCGCAACCGAGGCGCCGGGGATGGTCGATGGCGACGTCTACGTCGTCGGCGGCGCGAACTCCGCCGGCCAGGGGGCGCTGTATCTGGCCGAGTACGCGCGCCGGGTCACGCTCGTCGTCCGAGCGGACTCGCTCGAGGCGGGAATGTCGCACTACCTGGCGCGGGAGGTCGAGGCTGCGGCGAACGTGGAGGTCCGGCTGGCAACCGAAGTCGTCGGCGGCGGGGGGGACGGCACCCTCGAGCATCTGATCCTGAGGGGCCGCGGCGACGGAGCGACGGAGACGGTGGCCGCCGACGCGCTCTTTCTGATGATCGGCGCCTGCCCGAACACCGATTGGCTGCCGGCCGACCTCGCCCGCGATCCCGGCGGCTACATCCGCACCGGCGTGGACCTCGAAAGCGACGGCAGCTGGCCGCTCGAGCGCAGGCCGTTCACGCTCGAGACCAGCATCCCCGGCGTCTTCGCGGCCGGAGACGTCCGTCACGGGTCGATGAACCGCGTCGCCTCGGCCGTCGGCGAGGGCTCGATCGCGATCAGGATCGTCCACGCGCTCTTCGAGGCCGAGCAGATCATCCGCCTCGGGCCGATCGAACAGCCGGTCGAGTGAGCGACGCGGCGACGCCCCTGGCCCCGGGCGACTTCGCCGGCACCTACTGCATCGAGTCGCTGCTCGGCGAGGGCGGGATGGGCCACGTCTACCGAGCGTCCGGCCCGGAGGGCCCGGTCGCCGTGAAGGCGATCAGGCCCGAGCTCGTCGGCGATGAGGCCTCGCGGCGGCGGTTCGAGCGCGAGGCCCGGGTGGCGCAGCGGATCCACCATCCGAACGTCGTCGGCGTGCTCGCCTCCGGGGAGCGCGACGGAGCCCCTTACATCGTCCAGCGCTTCATCCCCGGCGGCAGCCTCGCGGACGTGATCGACCGCGAAGGGGCGCTTCCGGCTGGGACGATCGGCGCGATCTGCGCCCAGGTCGCCGCCGGCCTCGACGCGGTACACGCCGCCGGGCTGATCCACCGCGACGTCAAGCCGGGCAACATCCTTCTCGACGGGGACGGGACGGCCTGTCTGACGGATTTCGGGATCACCAAGGACACCGACGGGACGGTCCTGACGCGACCCGGTCAGGCGGTCGGCTCGATCGACTACATGGCGCCGGAGCAGATCAGGGGCGAGCCGGTCTCGGCGGCGACTGACGTCTACTCGCTCGGCTGCGTCCTCTTCGAGTGCGCGGTCGGCCGACCCCCGTTCGCCGATCGTCAGGGGCTGCGTGCGATGTGGGCGCACCTCGAGGACCCGCCGCCCGATCCGAGCCGGGAGAGCGCCGATGTACCGCCGCCGCTCGCCGATGCGGTGATGCAGGCGCTCGCCAAGGACCCGGCGCGGCGCCCGCAGACGGCGTCGGACCTCGCGCGGATGGTCAGTGCCGGGACGGAAAGCTGACCGGATCGGCCATCAGGCGCCGAGGCCGGCGAAGATCTCGCCGAGTCGCGCGCGGTTGTCGTCGGTGCGGAAGTCGTTCATCCACGCCGGGTCGAACGGCTCCTCGCGGACGTCGCCGTCGCGACGAACGTAGGCGCACGGCTGGATCTCCCCCTCCAGCGTCGTCTCGACGGTGATCGCGATCGCGTCCGGGCCGCTGGAGTCGACGAAGTCCATCAGGACCGAGATGCCGTCGTCGTAGATGGAGCCGTTCTCGACGGTGAGCTTGCGGGCGAGGTTCGAGTGCTGGCTCCAGATCGCCGCCTCCGAGGTCGCCTGGCTGAGCAGGTAGTCGACGGCGCGCTCGGGGTCGATCTCCGGTCGTGGCGGCTCGTAGCCGAAGTGCTCGGCGGCGATGTGGCGGGCCTGGACCTGGGCGTTGAACCGGAAGCCGCCGACCGAGGCCGAGTGGCTCGGCCAGCCGTACTTGCGCATGCCCGCCTGCCCCTGCGTGGCCGACCCCGCGAAGTAGATCCCGGGCACCGAAGCGCTCTCCCAGTACGGCGTCTGGGTCGGCAGCCGGTCCTTGTAGAACGTCTCCACCCCGAGATCGCGGAGGTCTCCGAGGCCGGTGGCGAATCCCGTACACGCGATCACCTCGTCGACCTCGAACACGACCTTGCCCAGCCCGCTGGTCCCGTCGGCGTGAACCTCGTAGCCGTCCCCCGTCCGCTCGATCCGCTCGAGCGCGACGTCGACGACGAACGTGCCGCCGCCGAACCGCGCGTCCTCCAGCGGTTGCACGTAGCGCGCCCGGGGTGCGGTCGGGAAGCCGGTCGTGATCGAGGGCCGAACGCCGTGTGGCGAGCCGAGGATCAGCTGGCAGGCGTGCGCGAGCAGCCCGTTCGCGATCTCGAAGGCCGAGTTGCGCTTGCCGATGATGAAGACCCTCTTCTCCCGCAGGTAGTCGATGCCGCTCTCGGCGATGTCGACGTAGTGGGGTACGTCCTCGATCCCCGGAGTCGGCGGCCGCCACGGCTCGATCATCCCGACGGCGAACACCAGGACCTTCGCGCGATACTCGCCGTCGCTGGTGCCGAGCACGAACGATCCGTCGTCCTCGCGCCGCGTCGATTCCCAGGTGCAGTCGTAGCGCGCCTCGACGCCGCCGCGTTCGGCGAAAGCCGCGAACGACGCCTCCATCTCCGCCCGTGAGGGGAAGTAGTTGTCGCCGTCCATGAACTCGGTGACGAGCGCCTGGTCGGTTTCGTCCTCGGTGACGAGGCTGTTCCAGTCGTAGCGGAAGTACGCCGGACAGCCGCAGTCGACGATCGCGTGAGGCCGCGAGCAGGTGATCAGCCGGCCGAACATCGGAAAGCGCCGGAACATCCCGCCCGGCCCGCTGTCCTTGGAGATCAGTGCGTGCTCGATGCCGAGCCGGCTCAGGTCGTAGCTCAGCTGCAGGCCGCCCGGTCCCGAGCCGACGATGACGAGCGGATACTCACCGGGCGGGGAGGGGCGCCCGTCGCTCATCTCCAGCGCTCCGGGTCGCGCAGGCGTCGCGCGTCGCCCTTGAGCAGCTGGAGCATCACCTTCGGGTACCGGAACAGGAAACCCTCGAGCTCATGGCCCGGCATCACCAGTAGCTGCATCGAGGTCAGCGCGACGACATCCGAGATCGACGGCTCGTCGAACAGCACCGACAGCTCCCCGAACCAGTCGCCGCGGCGCAGCGTCACCGGCTTCGGCGGGCTGCCGATCAGCGTCGCGCTGCGATCGACGCGCTGGCCGCCGATCAGCCAGTCGGCCTCGCCGGAGATGACGACGTAGAAGCCGGTCCCGACGAACCCTTCCCGCAGCAGCCGCTCGCCGGGCTGCGCGTACTCCTCCTCGAACTCCTGCGTCACCGCGTCGAGCTCGGTGGATGTGAGCCCGGAGAAAAGCGGGAGCGCAGCAAGATCGATATCCACCTGCGGAAGTCCCTCAGCCATCGGTCCTCCTCCGATCGAGATCCTCGCGGTCGCGATCATACCCCGGCTTCGAAGTTCCGTAATCAGATTGGACCGCTGGTAGCCTCGACGGCATCGAGGAGACCCGGTCAACGAGGAGCACGACACGCGACCGGCGGCGCTCGCAGTCAGGCGTGCGCGACGCGCTCACGCTCGCCGGCGTCAGCAGTCGCCGTGCGACGCGCACGCAGGTGACGGCGGACGCCGGCGCGCTGCGGGCGCAGTTCCCGGTCTTCGAGCGTGTCTCGTACCTGAACGCCGGGACCGACGGGCCGGTCCCGCGTCAGGCCCTCGACGCTGCCGCCGCGGCGACGCGGGTGATCCTCGAAGAGGGTCGTTCGGGGCCGGCGCACTGGGACCAGCTCGGCGCGATGGGGGCCGAGATGCGCCGTCGCTACGCGGCGTTGCTCGGCTCCGAGCCGGACGAGATCGCGCTCGTTCGCTCGACGGCGGACGGCATCAACACCGTGATCTCCGGCATCGGCCTGAACGCCGGGGACGAGCTGCTGACGACCGACGAGGAGCACCAGAGCCTGCTTGCCCCGCTGGCGATCGCGGCGCGTCGCAGCGGCGCGTCGATCCGGGTCGTCCCGTTCGCCGAGATCGCCGGCGAGATCGGCCCACGGACGCGGCTCGTCGCCTGCTCGCACGTCTCCTGGATGACCGGATCGGTGATCGATACGGCGACCCTCGCGCGCACGGAGGTCCCGGTGCTGCTCGACGGCGCCCAGGCGCTCGGCGCGATCCCCGTCGACGTCCGCGCGCTCGGCTGCGACTACTACGCGGCCGCGGGCCAGAAGTGGCTCTGCGGACCGGACGGCGCCGGCGTCCTCTACGTGCGCTCCGATCGTGTCGCGACGCTGCTGCCGCCCTGGCCGAGCTTCTTCGCGCTCAGCGACGCGAGCCGTCCGCTCGAGCTCCGGTTCCACGACGGAGCGGCGCGGTTCGACACCGGGAACGTGATCGGCACGCTCGCCGTCTGGGTGCTGTCCGCGCTCGACGTGCTCGAGGACGCCGGCTGGGATGCGGTGCTCGAGCGCGGCCCGCGACTCGCGGGCCGGCTCGCCGAGCTGCTCAGCGAGCGCGGCGCCGAGGTGATGCCGCGCGGCCCCTCGACGCTCGTCTCCTGGCGGGTGGAGGACGCCGAGCGGGAGGTGCAGCGGTTGGCCGACCGGGGCTTCATCGTCCGTGACGTCCCCGGCCCCGAGCTGATCCGCGCTTCGGTCGGCGCCTGGTCGACCGAGGAGGAGCTGGACGGCCTGGCCGCGCTGGCGGGTTAAGGCTCCTGCTCGTCGCGCTGGGCCGGGTTCGCGACGAACACGTCCGGCGCCGAGGACCGACGCAGATCGCCGGTCGGGACCGGAGGCCGCTCGGGCTCGGCGTCCTCGCGAGTGCGGTGACCCGCCATCGAGGCGTTGCGGACCTCGTCGAAGGAGGCGAGGTCGGCGATCTCGGGGAGCTGGACGTCGGCCGTGCGAACGACGCCGGCGGCGAGCATGACGAGTCGGATGCCGGGGTAGAGCGGTGCGCCGTCGGTCGGGTTGGAGCGGGCGAACTCCTCCTGGCGGGTCAGGATCGCCAGCACCTGGCGGGCGACCTCGCCCTCGCGCGAGTCGGGCTCGGGCACCTCGCAGGCGAGTCGCGCCATCGCGAGCGCCTCGTAGCCGGACTTGCCGATCAGCATCCGCCCGATCGCGAGGGTCAGCAACACGTAGATCCGCTCGAGGAGGATGTCGAGACCGAGCCGCTCCGGCCCCGGCGGCGGACCGACGTCGAGTGGATCCTCGCCGCTGACCACCCGCTCTCCCTGCGCTCCGAAGATCGCGCGGAGCTGGTCCTCCGAGAGGCCGACCTGGAGCCCGATCCGACCGACCAGCGTCGTGATCAGGAACGGCGTGAAGTATGGAATGTCGCTCCCGTAGAGGATCTGGCCCGGCGGGGCGAGCGCGAGGAGCGTCGCGAGGTCGGTGGCGTTCCACCAGGCGCTGTCGATGAAGACGTTCGGGCAGCGCGGCAGTTCGGGCCAGATCCAGCTCAGGTCGGTGACAGCCGTGTGGGCGAGCACCACCCGCGCCTGCTTGTACTTGCGCGCCAGCATCATCGCCTGGAACGCGAGCGCGGGAATGCCCCGGCCGGCGTGGATCAAGATCGGTGCGCGCTGCTCGTGCGCGAAGGCGAAGATCTCCTCGACCCCGGGGTCGAGCATTCCGAACCCCTCGGCCCGGGGGTGGAGCTTGATGCCGCGGGCGCCGGCGGCGAAGCAGCGGCCGGCCTCCGTCACCGGGTCGCGGGCCGGATCGAGCCGGCAGAACGCGACGAGCCGTCCGCCCGAGGCCTCGCTCTCGGCGAGGACGCGGTCGTTCGCCGGCGGATAGCCGTCCGGCTCGTGCATCGGGGTGACCATCCCGCGCGAGTTCGCAGTGGTGAGGTTCGCGACCACGTCCTCGGCCGAGCAGACGAATCCGTCGGGATCGTTGCTGCCGGTATGGGTGTGGATGTCGAAGCGCGGGATCTCGGAGAGCCCGAGCGGGAGACCCTCGTACCAGGGCCTGATGAGCTCGTCGTCGTACACGCTGAGATCTCCTCCGATCCGGCCTGCTGTCTTCGCCGTGGTGATCCTAGTCGCGCTTGACCGCTATCGAAGTGAGGAATACGCTCGCAGGTGGTGCCATGAGCACTACGCAGACATCTCTCGGAGTCGATTTCGCGCGGGCGTTCGGCGCTCGTGACCGGGAGCGGATCCGCGAGCTGGTCGACCCCGAGCTCGACTTCAAGGCGTTGACGCCGCGGCGCTTCTGGGAGGCCGCCGACGTCGACGGGCTGCTCGAGATCCTGTTCGACATCTGGATCCGGGAGAGCGACGAGATCCGTGGGATCGAGAAGCTCGAGCGCGACCTTTTCGCCGACCGCGAGTGCGTCGGCTACCGCTTCCGCGTCGCGAACGAGAAGGGCGAGTACCTCGTCGAGCAGCAGGCGTTCGTGACCGAGCGCGACGGGCAGATCGCCTGGATGCGTCTCGTCTGCTCCGGCTGGCGTCGCGACGAGTAGGATCGTCGCGTGTTGCCGAGGCGGTCGTTCCGTCGATTCGCGCAACGGGGGATAGGGGAGCTCAACCGATTCTTCACCGTTGCCTTCCTGGCGACGTTGGTCGCTTCGTTCGCCCTGCCCATCGCCGCGGCCGCACCGCCGGCAGCGGCGCACGAACCCTCCGTGAGCACTGCCGCCGGCCATCTCGAGGAGGATGCGGTGGCGCCGCTCGACCGGGCAACGGAGCAGCGGTTCGAGCGGCGGACGCTCGCCGCGACCCCGGACCGCTTCACGGCAGCCGCGGCGGGCGCTCCCGCGGATCCGGGCCAGCTCGGCAGCTGGGGGCCGGTCGTCGATTGGCCGGTCGTCGGCGTTCACGTCGCGCTGCTCGAGAACGGCAAGGTCCTCGCCTACGACTCGGTCGGCGACCTGCCGACCGAGAGCTACGACGTCCACGATCACACCCGCGCGACGGTCTGGGACCCCGCGACCGGCTCGCAGACGCCGGTGGACCTGTCCGGGTTCAACATCTTCTGCAGCGGCCTCGCCCACCTCGTCGACGGATCGGTGTTCGTCGCGGGCGGCAACAAGAACGCCCAGCTCGAGGGCATCGTCCAGACCCACTTCTTCGACTCCGAGACGAACGCCTGGAGCCGGGGGCCGGACATGGCGGCCGGGCGCTGGTATCCGAGCGTCACGCCGCTCAGCAACGGCGAGTCGCTGATCACCTCGGGTGGACCGCCGGTCCCTGAGGTGCTCCAGACGGATCGCAGCCTCCGCGCCCTCACCGACGCCTCGCTGTCGCTGCCGCTGTACCCGTGGATCGACGTCGCGCCGAACGGTCGCGCCTTCTACTCCGGCCCCGACCAGTCACTGCGCAGCCTCGACACGTCAGGAACCGGCTCGTGGCAGAGCTTCGGACAGCGTGACTCGCTGAATCGCGACTACGGAAGCCATGCGATGTTCGACATCGGCAAGATCCTCGTCGCCGGCGGCGGGCCCTCGAGCAAGGACGCCCGGGTGATCGACCTGAACGGGCCGACGCCGCAGGTCGCGGCGACCGACCCGATGAGCTTCGGACGCCGGCAGCACAATCTCACCGTCCTCGCCGACGGCACCGTGCTCGCCACCGGCGGCAACTCGTCCGGAGCGTCGCTCGTCGACCTCAACGCCGGCGTCTATCCCGCTGAGCTTTGGAGCCCCGCCACGGGACACTGGCGCCAGCTCGCGGCGATGCAGGTGACCCGCCAGTACCACTCCACGGCCCTGCTCCTGCCCGACGGCCGGGTCCTCTCCGCCGGCGGCGGGATCTGCGGGACCTGCAACCAGGTCGGCTACCTGGCGAAGAACGCCGAGGTCTTCTCGCCGCCGTACCTGTTCAAGAACGACGGATCGGGACAGCTCGCCCCCCGGCCGACGATCAGCTCGGCGCCGGGGGACGTCGCCTACGACTCCGCCTTCTCGATCTCGACGCCCGACGCCGGATCGATCGGCAAGGTCGCGCTCGTCCGGCTCGGCGCTGTCACGCACTCGGTGAACATGGAGCAGCGCTACGTGCCGCTCTCGTTCACCGCCGGGGCAGGATCGATCAACGCGACTGCTCCGGCCAACGCCAACATCGCACCACCGGGTCCCTACATGCTGTTCCTGGTCAACGGCGCCGGCGTCCCGTCGGTGGCGAAGATGGTGAACGTCCGCGCCGCCGCGCCGCCGACGGTCTCGTCGGTGAGTCCGGCCGCGGACGCCTCCGGCGTGGCCCGGACGACGAAGGTCACCGCGGCGTTCGACCGCGCGATGAACCAGTCCTCCGTGGAGGCGGCGTTCTCGCTGAAGCGGAGCAGCGACGGGGCCACGGTCCCGGGCAGCTTCAGCTGGAACGGCAACGAGGTCACCTTCACCCCGGCCGTCCCGCTCGACGGCGGGACGGGCTACACGGCCTCGGTGGGCACCGGCGCCCGCGACAGCGCCGGCACGAGCCTCGAGTCGGCGAAGACCTGGCAGTTCGCCACCGCGACGCAGCCGGTCGTGCAGATCGCTGTTCCCGGCGAGAACGCCACCGAGGTGCTGCCGAACGCAGCCCTCGTCGTCGTCTTCGACACCGCCATGGACAAGCCGGCGACCGAGGGCGCCTTCTCGCTGAAGCGGACGGCGAACGGAAAGCCCATCGGCGGCAGCTTCGGCTGGTTCGGCAACGCGCTGGTCTTCAAGCCCAACTACAGCCTGATCGGCGGTGCCCAGTACACGGTGAGCATCTCGACCGCGGCCCGGGACGTCGCCGGAAACCCATTGTCCGCTGCGAAGACGTGGCGGTTCACGACGACCAGCCGCCCGATCGTCGACTCCGTCTATCCGGCGGCGGAGGCCACCGGGGTCGCGCGTGGCGCCATGACGATCGTCGCCTTCAACAAGTCGATGGACAAGCCCTCGGCCGAGAGTGCCTTCTCGCTGAAGCGGACCAGCAACGGGGCGCGGGTCGCCGGCAGCTTCGCGTGGTACGGCAATGCGCTGATCTTCGCCCCGAGCGCGCCGCTGGCGGCGAACACGCGCTACACGGCGGCGATCGCCGGGACCGCCAAGGACCTCGCCGGCAACACCGTCGCCAACCCGACGACCTGGAAGTACACGACCGGCAACTGAGGCGGCCGGCCGGCGTTCAGGCGTCGAGGACGCGGAGGACCTCGGCCACCGAGGTGAGTCCGCGGCGGACCTTGTCGAGGCCGTCGGCGGGCATCCGCCGCATGCCGTCGCCGGTGGCGGCGGCCGCGATCTCGGCGCCGGAGGCACGGTCGAGGATCAGCGAGCGGATCGACTCCGAGACCCGCATGACCTCGTAGACGCCGACGCGGCCGCGGAAGCCGGAGCCGTTGCAGCGAACGCAGCCGACCGGCTCGTAAGCGTTGATCGAGGCCTCGTCGACGGCGAGCCCGCTCCGGCGCAGCTCATCGACGGGAACCTCGACCGCGCGCTTGCAGTCGTCGCAGAGACGCCGGACGAGCCGCTGGGCGACGACGCACTCGATCGCCGAGGCGATCAGGAACGGCTCGATTCCCATCTCGATCAGGCGGGCGGGCGCCATCGGCGCGTCGCCGGTGTGCAGGGTGGAGAGGACGAGATGGCCGGTCAGCGCCGACTCGATCGCGATCTGCGCGGTCTCGCGGTCACGGATCTCGCCAACCATCAGGACGTCGGGGTCGGAGCGGATCATCGAGCGGAGGCCGGAGGCGAAGGTGAGGCCGACCTTCGGGTTGACCTGGATCTGCTTGACGCCGTCGAGCTCGTACTCGACCGGGTCCTCGATCGCGATCAGCGTCTTCTCGGGCGTGTTGATCTCGCCCAGGGTCGCGTAGAGGGTCGTCGTCTTGCCGGACCCCGTCGGGCCGGTGACGAGGACGGCGCCGCTGCTCCGGCCGACCGCATGCTCGAGCGTCGCGCGGTCGTCCGGCCGCATCCCGAGCTCGTCGAGGTCGATGACGAGCCGGTCCTTGTCGAGGATGCGCAGGACCGCCGACTCGCCGCGCATCACCGGCAGCGTCGCGACGCGGATGTCGATGAAGCGACCGTCGACGTTCAGTCCGATTCGCCCGTCCTGCGGCACCCGGCGCTCGGCGATGTCGAGGTTGGCCATGATCTTGATCCGCGAGATCAGCCCGGTCGCGAGCCGCTTCGGGACCGTCGCCGAGTCGACGACGACGCCGTCGACCCGGAAGCGGACGCGGAGGTCGCCGCCGCTCGGATCGAGGTGGATGTCGGAGGTGCCGCGGTTGACGGCGTCGGCGATCAGCGTGTGGACGAGCTTGACGACCGGGGCCTCGTCGGCGGACTCGCGCAGCTCGATCTCGGGCTCGGGGTCCTCCTCGTCCTCGGTCGCCATGTCGACCTCGTCGACCGAGTCGATCAACCGTGAGAGCTGGCCGATCAGCGCCTCGAGGTCCTCGGGCGTCGTGACCATCGGCCGGACCTTGCGCTCGGTCGCGATCGCGATCCCGTCGAGCCCGAACAGGTTGGCCGGATCGGCGGTGGCGACGAGCAGCATGTCGTCGTCGACGAAAGCGATCGGGATCGCCCGGTAACGGCGGGCCTCGGCGCTGCTGATCATGTTCGCGGCGCCGTGGTCGACCTCGAAGCTGCTCAGGTCGACGTACTCGAGCCCGTTCCGCGCCGCCAGCGCCTGCGCGAGCTGGTGGGGGTCGATGACGTTGCCCTCGACGAGCGCCTGGCCGATCGGCCTGCCGTCCTCGCGGGCGAGCGCGACGGTCGCCTCGACGATGCCGCGGTCGGCGAAGCCGAGCTCGACGACGACGTCGCCGAGCCGGCGTCGCGGCGTCGCCGTCGCCGCCGGGTCGAGCCGCGCGTCGGTGCGATCGGGATCGGTCGAGGCCTCCACCAGGTCCCTATCGGATCGGGAGCGCCGACCCTTGACCGCTGTGATCGGGCTCGCAGCAACGCCGTCGAGCCGCCGGGTCGCCCGTCGTCAGCCGCCGCGCCGGGCGCGCTCCCACATCCGCAGGTAGGCCTCGGCGGAGCGAAACAGGGTCTGCATCGCCCGCGGCCCGTCGGGCTCGTGCTGAACCGCGTTCAGGAGGTCGGCGAAGAGCCCGTAGTGGGCGACCCCGTCCTCGTTGAGGTCGAAGGTCCGCTCGCCGGTCCGCTGACGGCGAAAGCGGACGTCGCTGCGGTAGCCGCGGAACGGGTAGTCGATCAGGTCCTGCTCCTCCGGGCCGGGGAGGGAGGAGAAGCCGCCGGTGTCGGTGCCGATCCCGACGCCGAAGTAGCGACCGCGGTCGCGGAAGTCGCGGAAGCCGAGGATCTTCGCGGCCAGCCCGGGCGCGTCGGCGGGCGTTGACGAGGCGAAGCCGCCGCTCCGGTAGAGGCTTCGGAGCTCGCCACCGGTCCAGCTTCCGCCGGTTCCGGTGTGGCTCGAGACGAGCGGATAGTCGTGCCGGGCAGCGATCCTCAGGACCCGCTCGCGTGCCAGCTCGCTCATGTGGTCGACCTCGATCAGCATGTGGTTGGCCATCAGCCGGCGGACGAAGTAGGCCCCGAGCTTCGTCAGCCCCTTGCTGTTGCACTGCCGGCCGGGCGGGTAGTCGGGCATCGGCTCGAGCCCCTGCGTTGCCGGGAAGAACTGCGAGAGGACCTGCATCTCGAGCGGGCTCAGCGTGTTGATCTCTTCGCCCTGGCTCGGATGCGGGCAGGGGCCAGAGCGGAGGTAGCGCCCGTTCTGGAAGGCGTTGAAGACGTTGATGAAGGTGCCTTTCGTCCCGCCCTCGAGCGCGGCGCCGGCGAACCCGTTGTCGACCCAGTGGGCGATGAACGTGCTGCGCACGCCGAGCTTGCGGAGGCGCGCGATCCCGCGGTCGACGTCGTCGCGGGTGCAATCGGCGCGCTCCGAGCAGCCGAGCGGGTTCGACCATTCGGCGCCGATCACGACCGCGAGCTTGCCGCGCTCGACGACGCGGCGGGCCTGCTCGGGCCCGGAGACGATCCGGAACCAGCCCTTGCCGGGGCCGCCGCTCTGCGCGTCGACGTAGCGCTCGAGGCCTCGCAGCCTCCGGACCTCGAGCGCGATCGTGTGCTCCTCGTTACAGGAGTGCGCCCGCACCGGCTCGATCCGGCAGAGCGGCTCGTCCTCGATCGTCTGTGCGACGACGATCCGCTCGCCCGCCATCCACATCCGCTCGAGCCAGCGGAAGTAGATCTGCTGGTGGGTGTTGGTGTCGTGTACGGGCCAGCCCGTGAACGTCGGCCAGCCGTGGACGTCGTGTGTCCCGAACGGCAGGCCGGTCCGGAGCAGGTTGCCGGTTACGTCGGCGCTGCCGTCGGGGCCGTGGTTGCGGGCGTCACGTCCGAGCGCCCGGGTGATCCCGTAGCGGTCGTAGGACTTGCCGTCGATGACTCGCCCGCCGGCGCGCATGTCGGCGGTGATGTGGAGGTGTGTGTCGACGAAGCCGCGGACGGTCCCGTCCGGATTCACCGAGGGTCCCGGCTCGCCACTCGCGCCGGGGGAGGGGTCGGGGTAGCGGGAGCAGCCGTGAGCGGACACGAGGCGGAACCGGCCTGCACGTCCAGCGCCCGCGCCGCGAACCAGCGAGTCATGCTCGGCGACCGCGAGCCGGCCAGGACCGTGGACGAGCGCGAGCCGGAACGACCGTGGCGTCGTCCTGCGCAGCGCCCACTCGGCGCGGCGGCCGGGCGCCGTCGCGCGCTCGATCGCGGCCCCGCCGCCGGCGGCGAGCAGCCGCCGGCCGGCGTCGTACAGCAGGTAGCGGCCGAGGCCCGTCGGTTCGAAGAAGAACGGCTCAGCCCGCGTCCGTTTCCGGGCGACGCGGTAGCCGTCGGCAGTCGCGGCGACGAAGCCCGCGCCGGTCGCGACGGCGAGGCAGCGGTTGGCGGCTGCGAAGCGGTCGCCGATCCGCTCGCCGGCGCCCGCCGCCGGTGTGGCGGCGACCAGCAG
>DASTTY010000050.1:0-23491 GCA_035759925.1 Solirubrobacterales bacterium | reverse complement strand
GCCGAGAAGGGCGATCCGGAGGCGTGGTTGCGGACGATCGACGTCAATCTCAACGGCGCCTACCGGACGATCCACGCGACGCTCCCGCACGTTCTCGAGCGCCGCGGCTACATCGGCGTCGTCTGCTCGATCGCCTCGTTCGCGCCGCTCGCCGGCATGTCGTCGTATTCGGCATCGAAGGCGGCCGCGGAGTCGCTGGTCCGGGCGGTCCGCCAGGAGGTCGGCTTCCGTGGCGTCGACGTCGGCGCCATCCACCCGTCCTGGATCGACACCGACCTCGTCCGCGAGAGCGAGCGCGACATGCCGAGCTTCCGCGAGGGGCGCGAGAAGCTGCCGTGGCCGCTGAAGGCGACGACGTCGGTTGAGGACTGCGCGACCGCGATCGTCGACGGCTTCGAGCAGCGCAAGGCCCGGGTCTTCGTGCCGAAGGCGGCGGTCCTGACCTACTGGCTGCGGACGCTGATCACCAGCCGCGCCGGCGAGCGGATCGCCGACGCCGACGCGGACGAGCGGATCCCGCAGATGGAGCGCGAGTTCGCCGCTCTCGGCCGCTCGGCGAGCACGCGGACGGCGGCGATCAACGACCTCGCCGGGGACAGCGACGTCCCCTCGTCGTCCTAGCCGTCGCCGACGTCCGCGCGGAGGGCGAGGACGCGGGCGGCCGACCGCCTGAACGGGGCCCGCTCGAGATCGCCGGAGCGGAGCGCGGCGACGAGGTCGTGGAGGCTGCCGGCGGCGGTGCGCGGATCGCCGTAGAGGAGCAGGTCGGAGCCGGCTCCCGCGGCGGCGAGCGCGACCTGCGTGCGGTCGCCCCAGGCCAGTGCCGCGGCGGCGTCGAGCGAGTCGGTGATGCTGACGCCGCCGTAGCCGAGCCGGCCGCGGAGCTCGCCGGTGGCGATCTCGGGGTCGAGCGCCGCCGGCACGTTTCCGAAGGCCGAGTAGGAGGCGAGGCCGAGCATGACCAGCTCGCCGCCGGAGTCCGCGAAGGCGGCGAACGGCTCCTCGTCCGCCCGCAGCTTCTTGCGCGGGAGGGAGATCGTCTGCGCGTCGAAGTCGGTGTTGACGCCGGCGGCGCCGAGGCCGGGGAAGTGCTTGGCGGTCGCGGCGATCCCGCCGTCGCGGAGGCCCGCCGCGAAGCCGTCGACGCCGAGGTCGATCACCTCGCCGGGCTTGCTGCCGAAGCTGCGACGCTCGTCGGCGACCGCCGAGCCGGGCCGGGCGAGGTCGAGGACCGGCGCGAGGTCGACGTTGATGCCGTAGTCGCGGAGGAGGGCTGCCGTCGCGCGGCCCTGCTCGGCGGCGAAGTCGGCTCCGCGGCGCGCCATCCCCTCGGCGGAGGCGACCGGCGGGCCGACGATCCGGCTGACCTCACCGCCTTCCTGGTCGACCATGACGAGCAGCGGGTCGTCGATCGGCCCCTTCGCCGCCGCTTCCTGCAGCGCGTCGGTCATCTCCCGCGTCGAGCCTCGATCGCCGATGTTGTCGGCGAACAGGATCACCCCGGCGAGCTCGCCCGCGGCCAGCATCTTCAGCAGCTTCTTCGGCGGCTCGGTGCCGTCGAATCCGGCGATCAGGCGCTGGCCGGCGATCTGCTTCAGCGAGAGCGACGCGAGCGGGCTCGGCTCGGCGACCGGAGTGCCGTCGTCGTCGCCGGAGCCGCCGCTGATCAGGCCGAGGACTGCCGCCAGGGCGATCACAACGACCGCGACGGCGGCGAACACGGTTGCGCGCCTCCGTTCCATTCCCCGCGAGGTTATTGGGCGATCAGGGTTCGGCGGCGAGCTCGGCGTCGCGATCGGCGGCCGCATCCCAAGCGAGCCGCGGCCGGCCGCTCCAGTGCGGCTTCGCGAACAGCATCTGGACGTCGCGGATCCGCGCCTCCGCGAAGCCTGCCTCGCTGATCGCCAGATAGAACCGCCAGGTGCGCTGGAAGCGCTCGTCGTAGCCGAGCTCCTCGAGCCGCTCGCTCGCCTCCTCGAAGCGCTCGCGCCAGGCGCGCAGCGTCAGCACGTAGCTCGCCGAGATGTCCTCGAGGGCGATCGTCCGCAGGTCGGTCTCACGGGCGATCGAGCTCTGGATCGACGCGACCGAGGGCAGGCAGCCCCCCGGGAAGATCACCTCGTTGGCGAAGCTCCGGGTCCGTCTCTCGAACTCGTAGGCGCCGTCGGCGATGACGATCGACTGCAGGAAGAAGAGCCCGGCCGGGCCGAGCAGTCGCGAGCAGTCGCGGAAGAAGCGGTCGAACCACTCCCAGCCGACCGCCTCGATCATCTCCAGGGAGACGAGCTTGTCGTAGGTCCCGTCGAGGTCGCGGTAGTCGCTGCCGAGCACGGTGACCAGGTCCTCGAGCCCGGCCGCGGAGACCCGGGCCTCGGCGTACTCGCGCTGCTCGCGGGAGATCGTCGTCGTCGTCACCCGGCAGCCGCGTGAGGAGGCGGCGTGGACGGCCATCCCGCCCCAGCCGGTGCCGATCTCGAGCAGGTGATCGCCGGGCTTCAGCTCGAGCGCGTCACAGATCCGCTCGAGGCGGATGTGCTGGGCGCGCTCGAGGCTCTCGGTGCCGGTCTCGAAGTAGGCGCTCGAGTACATCATCGCCTCGCGGTCGAGGAACAGCTCGAACATCTCGTTGCCGAGGTCGTAGTGAGCGGCGATGTTGGCGCGGGCGCCGCGCCGGGTGTTGAGCAGCCGCAGCGTCGCGAGTCGCTGGAACGGCACGAGCAGCGGCGCGATCCGGCGCCTCAGCGCGTCGCCCCGGCCGATGTCACGGGCGGCGATCCGGAGCAGCGCCGGGAGGTCGTCAGTGTCCCAGAGCCGCTCCGCCCAGGTCTGCCCGAAGCCGATGCTCTTCGACTGCGCGACCCGGCGGTAGACGCGCGGGTCGTGGATCTCGATCCGGGCCCGGCGAGCGGCCGACCCCGGCCCGAAGTGGCGCACCTCGCCGCCCGGAAAGCGCTCGTCGATCTCGATCGAGCCGGCGCGGATCCGGCGCAGCACCGCGTGGACGACGAACCGCCACGGGTCTGCGCCCGGTCTCATCGCTCCGGGTCGGTCGGGGGGCTGAAGTACGGCGCGCCCTTGAGCTTCAGCCGAGCTGCGTTGAGGTAGATCCGCGCGATCGTCGAAGCCGTCATGGGCGGGTAGCGGAACAGTATCTGCCGCATCGAGGCCGGCGTGATCTCGCGGCGCTCGAGGGCGAGCGTGGCGGTGAAGACGGTGCGGCCGCGCTCGTCGCGGTTCGCGATCGATACGGCGAGGCGCGCGCCGGGTGCGCTCGCGGCCACTTCATAGGTCTGCTCGATCGGCATGAACGGCGAGACGTGGAGGCGCTTGGCGAATTCGCCGCGCAACCCGTCCCGGCCGGCGGTGAGCACGTAGCAGCGGCGCTGCCGCCAGGGCGTGTTGGTGACTTCGGCGATCAACGCTTCGACTGACCCGCCGGATCCGTAGGCGAAGTAGAACGCGACCGGGTTGAACCCGATCCCCCAGTAGCGCGGGTTGGCGAGCATCATCACCGGGCCGGCGGGCCTGGAGCCGGTCCGCGCCGCGATCAGCTCACGCGCGGCGAGGTCGAGTGGCAGCTCGTCGCCGTGGCCGCGCAGGTAGTCGCGACGGCGGTAGCGGGCGGGGGAGGGGCGGCGCGCCGACCAGAGCGGGATCGGGTCGAGCAGTCTCGGCAGCGCCGCGACGTCGACGAACGGCATGAAGATGCGGTAGCGGAACCCGTGCGCGACCGGCCCGCGACGGCGGTGAGTGACCCATCCTTCGTAGATCGCCGATCGCGGGTGCGCCGAGTCTGACTCCGCGCCGGCGGCCGGGCGGATGGCTGCCGTGGTCGCGTTCACGCCGCCTCGAGCAGTTGCTCGGACCCGCGCTCGGCCGCGGTGTCCGCGGCCGTCGCCGTCGGCTCGAGGCCGGGCCCGCGCCCGCCGAGCGCCGCCGACACGCGGAGCGCCGACCAGGCGCCGTCCTCGTGAAAGCCCCAGCGCCAGTACGCGCCGCAGAAGTGGACCCGGTCGACGCCGCTGATCTCCTCCCAGCGCCGCTGCGCGCCGATGCCGGCCCGCGTGAATACCGGATGGCTGTAGTCGATCTTCCGGATCACCCGCTCGGGATCGATGGTGCCGGTCCGGTTCAGCGTGACGAGGTAGCGGCGCGCGCATTCGAGTGACTGCAGGCGATTCATGTCGTAGGTGACCGTCGTCCGTCCCGTCGGCTCGTCGGTCAGGTGGAAGTTCCAGCTCGCCCGGGCGCCCCGGCGCCGCGGCAGCAGGCTCGTGTCGGTGTGGAGGACCGCCTCGTTCGGCTGGTACGGGAAGGAGGCGAGCAACTCCTGCTCGAGCCGGTTCGGCTCGGCGAGGGTGGCAAGCGCCTGGTCGGCGTGACATGCGAGGACGACCTCGTCGAAGCGTTCCTCGCCGTCGTCGTGGTTCACCCCGACGCCGGATCCGGGTAGCCGGCGCACGCGGCGGACCTGCGTGCGCCTCCGGATCCGGCTTGCGAACGGCGCGGTCAGCGCGTCGACGTAGCGTTGCGAGCCGCCCGGAATCGTCCGCCAGGCAGGCCGGTTGCGGATCTGCAGGACCCCGTGGTTGTCGAAGAAGGCGGCCAGGAACGTTGCCGGGAAGCTCCACATCTGATCGGGGTCCGCCGACCAGACGGCCGCGACCTGGGGAACGATCAGGCGGTCGACGAAGTAATCCGAGTAGCGGCCATCGGCCAGGAACTCGCCCAGCGAAGGTCCGTCGCCGGCGTTGCCGCCAGGGCCGACGAGGTCGCGGGCCTCGCGGTTGAAGCGGAGCAGGTCGGAGAGCATACGAATGAACCGCGGATCGACGAGGTGGCGAGGCCGGGCGAAGATCCCGCGAGCGCCCCGTGCCGCCCACTCGAACCGGCCGCGGCCGTCGGAGACGCCGAAGCTCATGTTCGCCGGCCGGCTCGGGACGCCGAGCTCGGCCAGCATCCGCTCGAAGCTCGGGTAATTGCGATCGTTGAAGACGATGAAGCCGGTGTCGACGGCGACCGGTCCGCCGGACTCCTCGACCGTGACCGTGTTGGTGTGGCCCCCGATCCTGTCTGCAGCCTCGTACAACGTGATCTCGTGGCCGGCGCGGTGCAGCTCGGCGGCGGCGAGCATTCCCGAGATCCCGCTGCCGACGATCGCGATCCGGCGCGGTGCGATCACGTCCCGACCTTCGCGTGCCGTGCCGGCGGCGTGCCGGCGAGCCGGTTGCGCAGTCCGTCGCGCGCGGCGTCCCCGATCCGCCGGAAGGCGAGCCGCATCGGCAGCTCCGCCGCCCTCGCGATCCCCCGCATCGCCAGATTGGCGTCGTAGGAGACGAGCGTGCCCCCGCCGGGCCGGGGGTCGAACGTCATCTCGTCCAGGGATGTGAAAGTGCCGGACTCGGCCCGGAACAGAACGCGGCGCGGGGGGTCGATCTCGATCGTCTCGTAGGTGAGCGTGCTCTCCCGGCCGAGGTAGGACGTCGTCACCTCGAAGCGGGCTCCGACCGTCAGCGGATCGTGCCCGAGCCGCTTCGATCGGACGACGCCGGGGTCCCAGTCGGAGATGGTCGCGAAGTCGGCGAGGTAGGTGAACGCGACCTCGCGGTCCCACGCCGTCTCAACTGTTGCGGCATAACGAGCCATGCTGATACCTCCATTCGCATCGGCGACGCCTCCGGATCACCGGCGGCGTCGGAAGGATGGTGAGCCTCGGGCGGGGGCTATCCTCGGCCCCGTGTCGACCGCCCCCGAGTTCATCGCCGGCCGCGAACCCGTCGAGCGCGCTTGGGAGTACGCCGAGGGGATCTACTCGGCACCGGGGCTCGAGCAGGGCGCCGGGATCGAGCATCCGATCGCCGTGGCCGAGCTCGTCGCGGGGGCCGGCTTCGACGACGACGCCGTCGCCGCCGCCCTGCTGCACGACATCGTCGAGGACAGCACCGCGACGCCGGACGAGATCGCGAGCCGGTTCGGACCTGAAGTTGCCAAGTGGGTGGAGATCCTCACCGAGGACATCTCGATCGCCGATTACCACGAGCGCAAGGAGGAGCATCGCAACCGGGTGCTGGACGGCGGGTCGGTGACCGCCTCGATCTACATGGCCGACAAGCTCGCGCGGACGCGGGTGTTCCTGGCCGGCGACGGCCGGGCCGAGCCCGATCGTCTCGAGCACTATTGGGACACGCTCGAGCTGTTCGCGGGGCGCCGCCCCGAGTTGCCGTTCCTCGCCGAGCTGGCCGCCGAGCTGCCGCAGCTCGAGCCGGCCGAGCGGACCGGCTAGCCCAGTTCCTTCTGAAGCTGGCGCTCGACGGCCTGCGTCATCACGACGCCGAAGCTCGCCATCACGGCCTGCGAAGCGAGCGGGCGAAGCCGCTCGACGGCATCGCCGGCGGCTGCCAGATCCTCGGCTTGACCGTCTTTTCGGATCGGCTCCAGGATGTCCTTGACGAAGAGCCGCACGAACTCCTTCGCGATCGCCGTCGTGTGCTTGTTGATCGCGTCGCCGACGGCGATCGCGTGGTCCAGCGGGATCCCCATCTCGATCAGGTCGCGGCCGGCTTGCAGCAACGTCGGCGAGGGGACCTCCCAGGTCTGCTCGCCGATCGGGTTCAGCAATCCGATCCGCTCGGCCTTGGCGACCAGGCGCTTGTCCGGTGGGCTCCCGAAGAGCTGTGCGATCCCGTCGCCGTCGATCACCTCGGGCTCCTCGCTGCCGAACGGCTCGAGGATCGCGCGCTGAAACTCGAGCGTCTCGCGGCTGCCGCCGCGGGCGCCCATGTCGAGCAGCCGCTCGATCGACTTCAGGTTGAAGCCCTCGGCCTGCATGTCCTGAATCAGCCGGATCCGGGCCAGATGATCGGCGCCGTAGTAGCCCGTTCGAGCCCTGACGGCGGGCGGCGGCAGCAGGCCGCGGGACTGGTGCGCCCGGATGTTGCGGGCCGTCATGCCGCTCTCGCGGGCGAGCTCGTCGATCGTCATCTCGGCGGTTACGTCGGCCATATGGCAACCCTATCGCCGCTGGAACATGGAGCGGTGTTACATGCATCGCGTGAGGTGATGGCCCTCAGCGACCATCTCGTGGAGGTTCGACCAGAGCCGGTCGCGTTCTGCCGCCGTTTCGCGGGTCCAGGGGACGCGATGGGCGGGGCGGATCCGCCGATCCATCCAGAGCTCGCCGCCTGGCGCAGCCTGCTCCCCGCCGGCGGCGAGCCAGACGATCGTGTCGGCGCCCTCAGCCGGGGTTCGCAGGATCGGAGCAAACGCAGTGTGAAATCGGGGCAATGCCTCGGCGACTCCCGGCGTGTCGACCCAGCCGGGGTGCATCGCATCAACGGTGATGCCCCGCGGCTCGAGCCGCTCGTCGAGAAGGCCGGCGAGGATCACCTGGATCCGCTTGGCGTGGGCATAGACGGTCGGGCCGTGGAACTCGCGCTGGTCCAGTTCGAGGTCGTCGGCGTCCAGCCTCGCCGTGTACATGCCTCCCGAGCTGACGAAGATCACCCGCGAGGGGGCGGCGCCGGCCAGGGCCGGTGCCAGCAGCTCGGTCAGAAGCAGCGGGCCGAGCACATGGGTCGCCAGCGTCAGCTCATGACCGTCGATGCTCGTCTCGCGATCGTGGGTCAGGACCCCGGCGTTGTGGACGAGCGCGGCAGCGCCGGCGCCGAGGTCCCGGTTCAGCTCCTCAGCGAGCTCGCGCACGGATCGCAGCGATGACATGTCGCAATGGTGGAGACGGATGTCGTCGCTGCCGGTCGCTGCGCTGATCCGCTCCCGCACGCCGGCGCCACGCTCGACGTCGCGGATCACCATGTGGACATGCGCCCCGGCGGCGGCGCACCGTTCGGCCGCTGCGGCGCCGATCCCCGACGTGGCGCCGGTTATCACGACCGCTCGGCCCCGCAGCCTGTCGTCTGAGTCGGGGTCGGAGCCGGCGAGTCCGCGGACGCGGTAGCCGATCGAACTGAAACCCGGCAGCACCGTCCGGTCGAGGAGCCAGTCCGCGGGCTTCGAGCGCCCGATCGATCTGATCGCGTGGTTCATTGACTCCGTCCAGGCTAGCAGCTATGTTCAAGGTATGTCGAAGGTTCGTACAACTGGTCCCGGCAGCGGCGAGTCGCTGATCCGGATCGGGGAGCTGGCGCGGCGAGCCGGAGTTCCGGCAGCGACCCTGCGTGCGTGGGAGCGGCGCTACGGAGTCGTCGAGCCGCGCCGAGGCAGCTCCGGGTACCGGCTCTACACGAGGGGCGACGAGCGCCGGCTGCGATCGATGGCCGACCTGATCGATCAGGGCCTCGCACCGGCGGAGGCCGCCGCGCGCGTCCTTCGCGGCGGCACTTCCACCGGGCGTCCGTCCCCGCCGGCGGGGACGGCGGGTGCCGCCGGCATTCGCGACGAGCTGCTCGACGCGCTCCTCGCATTCGATGACGGCGCGGCCGAGCGGCTGATCGACCGGGCGCTCGCGGTGCTCAGCACCGATGCCTTCGCCGCCGACGTTGTCCTTCCGATCCTTCGCGATCTCGGGGAGGGGTGGGCGAGCGGCGAGGTGAGCGTGGCTCAGGAGCACTTCGCGAGCAACATCCTGCGCGGGCGCATGCTCGGCCTCGCACGCTCGTGGGGCGACGGCGGTGGCCCGCTGGCGTTGCTGGCGTGCGCCCCCGGTGAGCTGCACGACCTCGGCCTGGTCGCCTTCGGGCTGGCGCTCCGCGGCCGCGGCTGGCGGATCGCATTCCTCGGCGCCGACGCCCCGATCGGGACGATCAGCGCCTGCGCCGAGGAGCTCGAGCCGGACGTGGTCGTCGTATGCGCGCTCACCGCGTCGGTCCTCGACGACGTCGCCGGCGAGCTGACGAACCTGGCGGCGCGCTCCTCGCTCCTGCTCGCCGGGGCCGGCGCCGGCGAGAGGCTCGCGGACCGGGTCGGGGCGAGGGCGTTGATCGACGACCCGGTTGAAGCCGCCCGTTCGCTTGCGGCCTGATCCGGCTCGCTACGGTCGAGTCGTGGAGAGGTTGATCGTCGACGGCATGAACGTGCTCGGCTCGCGGCCCGACGGCTGGTGGCGCGACCGGCCGGCGGCGATGGCAGGGCTGACGAGGCGGCTCGATGCGCTCGCGGCCGGCGAGGACCTCGAGCTCACCGTCGTCTTCGACGGCAGCCGCCACGAGCGGGTTGCCGCTGCGGCGGAGCGGATCGACGTCGGTTTCGCCCCTGGCGGGCCCGACGCCGCCGACCGCGAGATCGTCGCCCGGCTCCGCGCCGACGCCGATCCCGGGTCGATCGTCGTCGCGACCAGCGACCGGCGCCTGCGGAACTCTGTCAAGGCCGCCGGCTCGCGAAGCATCTCCGCCGGGGAGCTGCTGCGCCGACTCGAGGCGTTCGAGCGCGACTAGAGGCTTGATGGGGGTCCCGCGCGTGCGAGGGGCGGATGCCGGGGGCTCTCAGGCAAGGACGCAGTCCGCGTGGCGTGGCAGAGCCACGCGAGCGGGCGAGGACGCCGCCTGAGAGGCATCGGCGCCGCGCCTCGTGCGTGGGTGACCCACATCGGGCCTCTAGGATCCGCCGATGGGACGGCTGGCGCTGATCGGTGGGCACTCGATCCTCGGCAGCGATCCGGCGGCCGGCTTCGAGCCGCATGACGTCGAGACGACGAGCGGCCCGGTCCGTGTCTACGAGCACGGCGATCAGGTGCTGCTGCAGCGACACGGCTTCGCCCGCTACACGACGGCGGCGCGGATCGACCACCCCCGGAACTTCGCCGCCCTCGCCGAGCTCGGCTGCGACCGCGTTCTCGCGATCGGCTCGGTCGGCGGCCTTCGCGCCGAGCTCGGCGTCGGGACGTTCCTCTGTCCCGACGACTTCGTCGCCCTCCACCTCGGCCTGTCGCTCGACGACCAGCACGGCGGCGAGCTCGTCCCCGGCTTCCATCCCGAGTGGCGCCGCGCGGTCGTCGGCGCCTGGGGCCGCGTTGCCGAGCCCGAGCTGATCGACGGCGGCGTCTACTGGAACGCGATCGGCCCGCGCTTCGAGACGCCCGCCGAGATCCGCCTGATCGCCGCCCACGCCGACGTGATCGGGATGACGATCGCGGCGGAGTCCATCATCGCCCGCGAGATGGGGATTCCCTACGCGGCCGTCTGCGTCGTCGACAACCTCGCGAACGGGATCGCGGCCGAGCAGCTCTCGGTGGCCGAGTTCGAGGCGGGCAAGGAGGAGAACCGCTCGCGCCTGACCGCGGCGCTCGGCGTCGTCGCAGCCGAGCTCGAGCGCGGGGGCGCCGGCTGATGGCGCTCGCGATCGAGGGCGCCACCCTCGACGGTGAGCCCTGCAACCTGCGGATCGAGGACGGGACCATCGCCGCCCTCGGCGCCGAAGTCGCACCGGAGCCGGGCGACGAGCGGATCGACGGTCGCGGGACGGCGATCCTGCCCGGCTTCGTCAACGGACACACCCACGCGGCGATGACGTTGTTCCGCGGCTACGCCGACGACCTGCCGCTGATGACGTGGCTTCAGGACCACATCTGGCCGATCGAGGCGAAGCTCGAAGCCGAGGACGTCTATTGGGGCACGCGGCTCGCCTGCGTGGAGATGGTCAGGACCGGGACGGTGCGGTTCTGGGACATGTACTGGCAGCCCGGCGCGGTCGCCCGCGCGGTCGGCGACGCCGGTGTCCGGGCGACGATCGGCCCGCCGCTCCTCGACGGCGGCGACGCGGCCCGGATCGACGAGCTGAAGCGGGCGGCCGCGGACGGGCTCGACGAGATCGCCGCGAGCGGCGGCGAGCTGACCGCGCCGTCGCTGGCCCCGCACGCGATCTACACGGTCTCGCCGGAGTCGCTGGAGTGGATCGCCACGGAGGCGGAGCGGCTCGACATCGCGATCCAGATCCACGCCGCCGAGACCGAGCAGGAGGTCGAGGACTGCCTAGCCCGACACGGCTGCAGACCGATCGAGCTGCTCGACCGGGTCGGGGTCCTCGGGCCGCGGACGCTGCTCGCGCACGCGGTCTGGATCGACGATCACGAGCGCGAGCTGATCGCCGCGTCGGGAGCCACCGTCGTCACGAACCCGGTCGCGAACATGAAGCTCGCGGTCGGGGCGATCTTCGACCTGCCGGCGGCGCAGCGGGCCGGGCTGCCGGTCGGCCTCGGCACCGACGGGGCCGGGTCGAACAACTCGCTCGACCTGATCGCGGACGCCAAGCACCTGGCGCTCGGGCAGAAGCACCGCTCCCGCGACGCCGCCGCCGGCACCGCCGCCGAAACCCTGGCGATCGCGACCGGGATGCGGGCGCCGCTGCTCGGGGCGACGCCGGTCGATACCGGCCGCCCGGCCGACCTGCTGCTCGTTCGGACCGACGGCCACGAGCTCGGGATCGGATCGCTCGAGGCGGGACTCGTCTACGCCGCCTCCGGCTCCGTCGTCGACACGACCATCGTCGCCGGGCGGGTCCTGATGCGGAGCGGGGTCGTCGCCGGCGCCGACGAGGTGCTCGACCGCGCCCGCGAGCGGGCCAGCCGACTGGGGCTGGTGAAGCGGACATGACGGCGCCGGAGGAGGCCTCCGTCCACGCCGCCGGCGGCGTCATCGTCCGCGACGGCCCCGCCGGGATCGAGGTCGCGGTCGTCCACCGGCCGCGCTACGACGACTGGTCGTTGCCGAAGGGCAAGCTCGAGCCGGGGGAGGGCTTCGCGGCCGCGGCCCTGCGCGAGGTCGAGGAGGAGACCGGCCTCGTCTGCACGATCGGCGACGAGCTCTCGGCGACGAGCTACCACGACCGCAAGGGGCGGCTGAAGCTGGTCCGCTACTGGGCGATGACGCCGCGCGCCGGCGAGTTCGCGCCGAACGACGAGGTCGACGCGCTCGAGTGGCTGCGGCCGGCGGCCGCGGTCGCCCGGCTCGACTACGAGCACGACCGCAAGCTGATCGCCGAGCTGCCCCACCCGGGCGCGGCCTGACTCAGTCGATCGGGATCCGCTCGACCCGGTCGGCCCCGGCGGGCCGCTGCTCGAGCCGCTCGAGGTAGTGGTCGACGAGCGAGCGCAGCGTCAGCAGCATCTCGCGCCCGACGTCGTCGAGCTGGCCGCGCAGCTCCGGGCCGCCGGCGCCGCGGAGGATCTCGGCGCCGCGGCAGATCGGGCAGAGCTCGAGGCAGCGGGAGTCGGCAGGATGGGTAGCGGTCCACTCGGCCCAGGCCGACCAGTCAGGCTCGCTGGCGGTCTCGTCCGCGGGCGGGCGGTCCCGGTGCGGGATCCCGGTCTCCTCGCTCGTCGGCGGGGGCCGGTTGCTCTGCTCGTCGGGGGCGGTCATCTTCGAAGCTCACCTCCAGCATCCCGGCCTCGAGGCGGGCGCCGGCCGGACGGTGCCGGGCGAGCGCGGTGGGGAGGATGATAGTCCGCTTCTCGCGACCCGCCCGGACGATCAGCTCCTGGCCGACCTTGCTGACGTCGAGCTCGGAGCGGTCGGCGAACGGGACCGGGATCGCGAGCACCGTGCGGCCGTTCTCGGAGCTGATCCGCTGGGCGAGCTCGGTGTGCATGACCCGCTCCGGCCGCTCGCCGGCGAACAGCTCGGCCCCGAGGCGGTCGAGCATCTCGGCGCCGACGACCTCCTCGGGGAAGTAACGGGCGAGCAGCAGCGGGACCGGCGAGAAGCCCTCGCGGACGGCCTCGAGCTGCTCGCGCTGGCGCTCCCGCCAGGCGCCGAAGTAGGAGTCGGACAGCTCTTCCGGGAAGACGCGGTTGACGACGACGGCGTCGGTCAGGTAGCCGTACAGGTTCAGGTAGGTGAACGTCCGCTGCGCCTCGCGGATGACCATCCGGTCCGGGTTCATGACGAGCCGGATCGAGGTCCGCTCGCGGTCGCGGAGGATCTCGTTCATCGCGATCAGGTTGCCGACGAGCCCCTGCACGTCGGCGAAGACGTCGTCGCCTGGCAGCGGCACGTCGAGGAAGGTGCGGGCGAAGGGGCGGGCGGCGGTGACGAGGCGGCGCTCCCAGGGGAGCACCTTGTCGAGCCACCAGCGGGCGACGTCCGGGAACGAGAGCAGTCGCAGGGTCTCACCGGTCGGGGCGCAATCGACGACGATCACGTCGTAGTCGCCGCCGGCGTGGTGGGAGCGGATCTGCAGGAGGCTGAACAGCTCGTCCATGCCGGGCGGAACGGTCAGCTCCTCGGCGGCGACGCCGAGAACGCCGCGGTCGGCGAGGATCCGGCCGAGCCAGTCGCGGACCGCGGCCCAGTTCGCCTCCATCTCCGCCTGCGCCTCGATCTGCTGCGCCCAGAGCTGCGGCGAGATCTCGCGCGGCTCGGGGCCCAGGCCGGCCTCGAGGGAGTCGCCGAGGCTGTGGGCGGGGTCGGTCGAGAGGACGATCGTCCGCAGTCCGGCGGCGGCGCAGCGCCGCGCGGTCGCCGCGGCGACGCTCGTCTTGCCGACGCCTCCCTTGCCCGTGTAGAGGATCGTCCTCGGGAGCCTCGGCGCGGTCTCGTCGGCGACCGGCACCGATCCAGGGTACTCTGACCCGCCCGTTCGAGCGGGCGGGACACCGGATCCTTGCGAGCGAGAGCGACAATCGCGCTGCTTACGATCGCCGCGCTGGCGGGGCTGGCACTGCTGTCGGGATGCGGCGGTGACGACGCCTCCGGCCAGGACCCGCAGGAGGTGCTCGACAAGGCGCTCGGCGGCGGCGAGAGCGTCGACAGCGGCGTCCTCGACGTCACGCTCGACATCAGCTCGAGCGGCGGCCAGCAGGGCGATCTCTCGGCCGAGATCCAGGGCCCGTTCCAGTCGAACGGGAGCGGGAAGCTCCCCTCGGTCGACTTCGACGTGACCGCCGCGGTCGACTCCGGTGACTCCAACTTCGACTTCGACGGCGGGCTCACCGTCACCGGCGACGGCGCCTGGGTCGGCTTCCAGGGCGACGAGTACCAACTCGACGACACGACCTTCCAGGCCGTGAAGTCCTCCTACGAGGCCTCCGCCGCCCAGCAGGCCGACCAGGGGGAGCAGGGCTCACTGCAGCAGTTCGGGATCGATCCGCAGAGCTGGGTGACCGACCTGACCAACGAGGGGACCGAGGACCTCGACGGGACCGAGGTCGTCCACGTGTCCGGGTCCGCCGACGTGCCGAAGCTGGTCGCCGACCTCGGCGACCTCGCTCAGCAGACCGGCCAGGGATCGCAGGTCGACCCGGCTTCGCTGAAGCAGCTCGAGGGGACCGTCAAGGACGCGAGCATCGACGTCTACGCGGCGACCGAGGACGACTCGCTGCGCAAGCTCGACGTCGGGCTGACGCTCGCTGACCCGCGCGGCGGCTCCGGTGAGGTCCGCGTCGATCTCTCGATCGGGATCTCCGATCCCGGCTCCGAGCAGTCGATCAGCGGCCCGTCGGACGCGAAGCCGCTCGCCGATCTGCTCGACCGGATCCCCGGCGCCGGCGACGCGCTCGGGCTCGGCGCGGGTGGAGGCACGGCGCCGCAGGCCCCGCAGGCTTCCGGAGGCGCTGCGAAGTACTACGACTGCGTCGCCAAGGCGAAGAGCGCGCAGGCCGTGAACGACTGCGCGAGCCTGCTCGGCGGATGAGCCCCCCCGGCCCGGCGCTGAGCAGGGGCTTCCTACTCGGCCCCGACGGGTGGCCGTACCTGCTGGTGCCGTTCATCCCGATCGCGATCGTGCTCGACCTGCTGGGCGCGTCCGCCGGCGTGATCTTCTTCACGGCGGCGATCGGGATCATCCCGACGGCCGCGCTGATGGGGCGAGCGACCGAGGAGCTCGCCGAGCGCTCCGGGCCCGGCATCGGGGGCCTTCTCAACGTCACGTTCGGCAATGCCCCGGAGCTGATCATCGCGCTGTTCGCTCTCGCCGAGGGCTTGCAGGAGGTCGTCAAGGCGTCGATCATCGGCTCGATCATCGGCAACGTCCTGCTCGTCCTCGGCGCCGCCATGGTCAGCGGCGGGATCGGCCGCCCCGGCGAGGTCCAGAAGTTCGACCGGACCGCCGCATCGACGCAGTCGACGATGCTGTTCCTGGCGGCGGCGGCGTTGTTGATGCCGGCGATCTTCGAGCTCGTCGAGGGCAGCGGCCTGCCCTCGATCGGCCCCGAGCTCGTCGATTACGGCTCGACGGTCGAGATGCTGTCGCTGGCGGTCAGCGTCGTGCTGATCCTCTGCTACGTGGCCGGCCTGTTCTTCTCCCTGAAGACCCACCGTGACGTCTTCAACCCACGCGGACACCACGATGCGGGCGCCGCCGGCGACGCCGGCTCCGACCGCGCCAAGAGCACCGCCGGCACCGAGAGCGACACCTGGGGCTGGTCGGTGCGGGCGTCGGTGATCGCCCTCGCGATCGCGGGAGTCGCGGTCGGCGTGATGTCGGAGGTGCTCGTCGGCTCGATCAGCGAGGCGTCGGAGTCGATCGGTCTCAGCGAGTTCTTCATCGGCGCGATCGTCGTCGCGATCGTCGGCAACGCCGCCGAGCACTGGGTCGCGGTGCTCGTCGCCTTCAAGGGGAAGATGGATCTCGCCGTCAACATCGCGATCGGCTCGAGCGCCCAGGTCGCGCTGTTCGTCGCCCCGGTCCTCGTCTTCGCGTCGTTCGCGATCGGGCCGAGCCCGATGCCGCTGGTGTTCAACGGCTTCGAGCTCGGCGCGATCCTGCTCGCGGCGCTGATCGCCAACGCGGTCACCTCCGAGGGCGAGTCGACCTGGTTCGAGGGTGTCCAGCTCCTCGCGGTCTATGCCGTGCTCGCGATCGCGTTCTTCGTGGCGTAGGCGATAGTCGTGGGCGCCGGGTTCCTCCTCCTCGTCAGCTTCGCCGTCATCCTCGCCGGCGCGCTCGTCTTCACGAACGCGGTCGAATGGCTCGGCCACCGGCTCGACATGGGCGAGGGCGCGACCGGCAGCATCCTCGCCGCCGTCGGCACGGCGATGCCGGAGACGCTGATCCCGGTCGTCGCGATCATCGGCGGCGGCGAGGGATCCGAGGACGTGGCGATCGGGGCGATCATCGGCGCGCCGTTCCTGCTCGCGACGCTGGCGATGGCGCTCGTCGGCACCTCGGCGTTCATCTTCCACCGGCGCCGCTCGCAGGGCCTGGCGCTGAAGGCCCACATCCCGACCCTCGACCGCGACCTGCTCTTCTTCATCGTCTTCTTCGGGATCGGGCTGATCGCCGGGGCGCTGCTGCCGACCGGCTTCCACTATCCGCTCGCGGCGATCTTCGTGGTCGCCTACCTGCTCTACGTGCGGATGACGTTGCGGGAGGGCGGCGAGGTCCAGGAGGTCGAGGAGATCGGCCGCCTCTACATGGACCGCGGCGACGGCGGCGAGCCGCCGACGCGGCTGATCGGTCTCCAGCTCGCGGTCGGGCTTGCGGCGATCGTCGGCGGCGCCCACCTGTTCGTCGAGGAGATGATCCACGTCGCCAAGTCGATCGGCGTCGAGCCGCTCGTCCTCTCGCTGATCCTCGCCCCACTCGCCACCGAGCTGCCCGAGAAGATCAACAGCTTCTTCTGGGTCCGCGAGGGCAAGGACAGCCTCGCGCTCGGCAACATCACCGGGGCGATGGTCTTCCAGTCGACGATCCCGGTCGCATTCGGCCTCGCACTGACCGATTGGGACCTCGACCGCTTCGCGATCGTCTCGGCGCTGCTCGGTCTCGCCGGCGGCACCCTCGCCTACTTCACGCTCCGCAACCGCGGCCGCTTCGACCTGTTCCCGGTGATCGGCTGGGCGACGCTGTTCGGCGGCTTCCTCGCCTACGTGCTGGCGAGCGGATAGGCGTCAGGCGCCAAGCTCGTCGAGGGCGGCGAGGACGAGGTCGTCGTGAGTCTTCGGCTGCACCTTCGGGAAGGCTCGCGCGACCTTGCCGTCGGGGTCGATGACGAACGTCGAGCGCTGCACGCCCATGTACTTCTTGCCGTACATGCTCTTTTCGGCCCAGACGCCGTAAGCGTCGGCGACCGCGTGGTCGGGATCGGCGAGGAGCGTGAAGCCGAGGCCATACTTGTCATCGAACTTCGCGATTGCATCGACCTCGTCGGGCGAGACGCCGAGGACGCGGGCACCGTGCTGCGCGTACTCGCCGGAACGGTCCCGGACGCTGCAGGCCTGGGTCGTGCAGCCGGGGGTGTCGGCGCGCGGATAGAAGTAGAGGACGACCCATTGGCCGCGGAGCTCGGCGAGGGCGACCGTCTCGCCGGACTGATCGGACAGCGCGAACTCCGGCGCCGGATCGCCGGCCTCCGGCATCGCCACGCTCACTCCTCCTCGTCGAGCTCGGGATCGGGCTCGAGCTCGGGGTTGTCCTCGTCGTCGAGCGCGTCGTCGACGGCGATGCTCGAGGCCTGCTCGGCGACGGCCGGGTGGCGGCGGGTCTGGAACTCCTCGAGGGCCTCCTCGAGGAGGGTCTCGTCGACGGGGACCTCGTCGGAGACCCGGACCCACTCGGTCCCCTCGGTGCCCTCCTCCTCGAAGACCTCCTGGTCGACCGCGGCCGCGTCCTCGACGATGATCACGACCTCGGTCTGCGGGTTGACGTAGGTGCCGGGCTGGACGGCCAGCTGCTCGAGCTCATAGATGTCGCCGATGTCCGCCATCGCGTGCGCTTTATACCCGAGTGGGCGGGGTGGAGGGAAGGCCTCGGCGTTACTGGCCGAGGCCCTCGAGGTCGCGAAGCTGACGGGCGATCTCGGCATCGACGTCGAGCGGGTCCTTGCCCTGGCGGGCGCGGCGCTCGTTGCGGGCGACGACGAGCTGGCGGATCTCGGCGACGAGGGCGGGATCGGCCTTCGCGGCGATCGCCGGCGGCTCCATCAGCCGCCGCAGCTCGGCATCGATGTCGATCGGAGTCTCGCCGCGCTCGATCTGGCGGAACGCCTTCGCCTCGAGCATCTGCCTGACCTCGGCCTCGCGGGCGGCTCTGCTCATCGTCGCGCCGAGGTCGGATGCGGCGGGCGGGCGGTCGTGGTCCATCGCGAAGGCTCCCTTGCCGATCTCGCGATAGACGGACCCGGCGCCGGCGAATGCGATCGCGGCGATCGGCGCGACCACGAGCACGACGACGATGATCACCTCGCCGTTGCTGATGGCAAGCGGCAGCACCCGTTCAGGGTAGCGCCGCACCCGCCCGTGGCGGGCGGCTCAGGCTGCCGTCCGGCGGCGGGCGAGGCGCCCGCGGAGACCGGCCCGGCGGCGGCGGTCCTTGAGGATCCGCTGCGCGGCGTTGTGGCCGGATGCAGCCATCACTCCACCGCCCGGGTGGGTGCCGGCCCCGCAGAGGTAGAGGCCCTCGAGCGGCGTCGCGTACTGGGCGAGCGTGGGGGTGGGGCGCATGAACGCCATCTGCGCGATGTCCTGCTCGCCCTGGAAGATCGAGCCGTCGACGAGGCCGAAGATGTCCTCGAGGTCGGGCGGCGCCAGCACCTCGCGCTCGACGATCGCAGCGGGCAGGTTCGTGGCGTACTCGCCGATGCTGGCGATGCAGGTGTCGGCGTAGCGCTCGCGTGAGCCCTCCGGCCACTGCTCGTGCTCGGTCGGGCCGTACTGGGTGAACATCGTCGCGATCCAGCGATCGTCGTCGGTCAGCGACGGGTCGACCGAGGAGGGAACCTCCATCTCGACGTAGGGGTGCTCGGAGGGGACGCCGCGGACGGCGTCCTGCCAGGCGCGCTCGAGGTAGTCGAGCGACGGGCACCAGTTGACCCCGGCGGTGAGCAGGTGGCGGGAGTCCTCCTCGCTCAGTCCCTCGTAGACCGGCGGCTCGGAGAGGACCATGTTGATCTTCACCGAGGCGCCGCGGGTCCGGTAGGCGGCCATGTCCTCGCGGACCTCGTCGGGGAAGTTGTCGGCCCCGGCGAGGTCCATGATCGTCGTCTTCGGATGGGCACCGGAGGCGACGATCGGCGCCCGGTGGACGCTGCCGTCGGCAAGGGTGACGCCGGTCACCCGGCCGCCGGCCGAGTCGATGCTGACGACCTCGGCGCCGGTCCGGATCTCGGCGCCGGCATCGCGGGCGCTGGCGGCGATCGCCTCGCTGATCGCTCCCATCCCGCCGATCACCTGACCCCACGAGCCGACCTGGCCGTCGAGCTCGCCGAGGGCGTGATGGAGGAGGTTGTAGGCGGTGCCGGGCGAGTAGGGGCCGGCCCAGACCCCGACGACGCCGGTCGAGGCGATCGACCCCTTCAGGTAGTCGTTCTCGAACATGCCGTCGAGCCAGTCGCCGACCGACATCGTGAAGATCCGGACGAGCTGCTGGACGTCGCGCTGCGACATCCCGGCGATCCTCCCCGCCTCCTTGAGGATCCCGGCGATGTCGATCGGGGCGCGCGAGCCGGGGGCCGGGGGCTGGCGGATCATCATCGGCCGGACGAAGTCGGCTGCCATGAACAGCAGTTCCTCGAACTTCCCGTAGGCCTCGGCGTCCTTGCTGCTGAACTTCGCGATCGACTCCTGGGTCTTGACGAGGTCGTCGTGGAAGACGATCGGCCCGTCCGGCGTCATCGCCGCATAGGCGGGGTCGAGCGGATGGGCCTCGTAGCCGTAGCGCTTCAGCTCGAGGTCGGCGACGACCTTGGGCTGCAGCATCGAGACGACATAGGAGCAGCGGGAGACGCGGGCGCCGGGCCAGACCTCCTCGGTCACACAGGCTCCGCCGAGGATGTCGCGGCGCTCGAGGATCAGGGTCCGGAGCCCGGATCGGGCGAGGTACGCACCGGTGGTCAGCCCGTTGTGGCCGCCGCCGACGACGATCGCATCCCAGGTTCCCCCTCCCGTCGCGGGGGCGCCCCCGTTGCTCGAGGTGGACGCCGGCGCGGTGGTGCTCCCTGTGATCTCCATCCGCGCAAGCTAACAGATCGTACAATTGACTACAAGGTCAACTCCAACCCTCCGACCCCCTAGACTCCCGCCGATGACCGACCTTCAGACACTCGCCAAGCAGCACCTGATGCTGCACTTCTCCGACATGACCCTCGACCCGGAGGACATTCCCGTCCTCGTCCGCGGCGACGGCTGCCACATCTACGACGATCTCGGCAACCGCTACATCGACGGCCTCTCCGGCCTCTACTGCACCAACCTCGGCCATTCCCACGGCGAGGAGATCGGCGCCGCGGCGGCGGCGCAGATGGCGACGCTGCCGTTCACGACGAACTGGACGACCGCGCACCCGCCCTCGATCGAGCTGGCGACGAAGCTCGCCGAGCTCGCGCCGCCCGGCTTCGAGCGGACCTTCTTCAGCTCCGGCGGCTCCGAGGCGGTCGAGTCGGCCTACAAGCTCGCCCGCCAGTACCACGAGGCCAACGGCGAGCCCGAGCGTCGCAAGGTGATCGCTCGCCGCGACGCCTACCACGGCACCTCGCTCGGCGCCCTTTCGTTCACCGGCATCCCGATCTGCAGGACCGCCTTCGAGCCGCCCGCGATCGCGACCCGCCACGTCTCCTCGACGAACGCCTACCGCCACCCCCTGGGCGGCGACGAGGCCGCCTTCACCCGGGCGCTGCTCGACGAGATCGAGCAGGTGATCGAGTTCGAGCGGCCGGAGACGATCGCGATGATGATCGCCGAGCCGGTCCAGAACGCGGGCGGATCGCTCGTCCCGCCGGCCGGCTACTGGGAGGGGCTGCGGGAGATCTGCGACCGCAACGGGATCCTGCTCGTCTCCGACGAGGTGATCTGCGCCTTCGGCCGGATCGGCGAGTGGTTCGGCGCCCAGCGGCTCGGCTCCGAGCCGGACATGATCACGTTCGCGAAGGGCCTGACCGGCGCCCACTTCTCGATGGGCGGCCTGCTGATGAGCGACAAGGTCGCCGAGCCGTTCCTCACCGGCAAGGCCGACTACCTGCACGGGATCACCTTCGGCGGTCACCCGGTCGGGTCCACGATCGCGCTGAAGGCGATCGAGATCATGGAGCGCGAGGAGGTGCTCGCCAACGTCCGCGCCAACGAGCCCCGCGCGCTCGAGCTGCTCGAGGGCCTCAAGGACATCCCGATCGTCGGCGACGTCCGCGGCCTCGGCCACTTCTTCGCGATCGAGTGCGTCAAGGACCAGGCGACGCGTGAGGAGCTCACCGAGGAGGAGGCGGGCTGGCTGCTCAAGGACGTGCTCTCCGACCGCCTCTTCGAGAACGGGATGATCTGCCGCCTCGACGACCGTGCCGAGCCGTTCGTCCAGATCGCGCCGCCGCTCGTCGCCGGCATCGACCTGTTCGAGGAGATCACCGAGATCCTCCGCGACGGCCTCACCCACGCGGCCGAGCAGCTCGAGTCCGGCGTCCCCGCCTGAGCGGGCGACTCAGTCCAGCGCCCCGGGGAGGACCTCGAACCCTTCCGCCAGCGCCGCTGCGTGGAGGCGCCGGTCCCAGGTGGCGAGGTCGAGAAGAGCCGGGCCCACGGCAATGGCGGAGGCGAGCTGGATCGCGTCCAGGCTCCTCAGTCGGTGCCGCTCGGCAAGGCCGACCGCCGCCTCGCATACCGCCGGACTGATCGCGATCACGTCGAAGCGTGGCCATTCGGCTCGGGCGCGCCCCGCCGCTTCGGACCGGTTTGGAATGACACGCAGCATCTCGACGAAGGTGAGCTGCGAGACGACCCAGGCGTCGGCCGCGCCCATCCTGCGCCGCACCGCGGTCGATCCCTGCTCGTCGACGTAGCGCTTGACGAGCGCGCTCGAGTCGAGATAGAGCTTCACGTCCGCTACTCGCGGTCGGCGACGATCGCGTCGGAGGCGGATCGACCGCCGGGCCGCAGTCTGACCATCGGCGGCGCGGGGGGTAGCGGCCCCTTCTGGTGCGAGCGAGTCGCTAGGCCTTGCGTCGCAAGCTCCCCGATCCGCTCGTCGTAGGTCTGTCGCCTCGGAGGAACGATGTCGGCGACAGGGCGCCCGTGATTGGTCACCCGGATCGCTTCTCCTGCCTGAACGGCACGAAGTACTTCGCTCAATGAGGCCTTGAGCTTGCGGATCCCGATCTCACGCATCGAGACCACATCATAGTTGATGTAGTCACGTCGGTCCATGGTCGCCACGTCATCTCCAACCCCGGGGTCGGCGCCGGCGCCCTCCCCGTTCGACGACGGCGGTGGGCGAGTCTCGGGCTCGGACCGGTGCCCCGCGGGGCACTCGATACGAAAGCGTGACGTCGCTCAGTGGCGACGGCGGGCGACGGCGTCGACCGCGGTGCAGCCGCCGGGGCCGGCGATCAGCGGGTTGAGCTCGACGAGCTCGAGCTCCTCGGCGAGCAGGACCTCGCCGGCCCGCGAGGCTGCCGCGGCGACAGCGCCGAGGTCGATCGGCTCGCGGCCGCGGCCGCCGGTCAGCAGCGTCGCGCCGCGGAGGCTCCGCAGCGCCGCCTCGACCCGGTCGGGCGCGGCAGGGAGGGGAAGGATCGCGACGTCGTCGAGGGCCTCGGTCCAGACGCCGCCAAGCCCGACGACCAGCGCCGGCACGACCGCGTCGGAGCGGGCCGCCACGAGCAGCTCGACCCCGGGCGGCGCCATCGTCTCGACGATCAGCTCCGCGCCCGCTGCCGCCGGCAGTGCGAGCAGCCGCGCAGCGGCGTCGCGGACCGCGCCTTCGTCGACGAGGCCGAGCTCGATCGCGCCCACCTCGCTCTTGTGCTGGAGGTCCGCGGCGGAGAGCTTCAGCGCGACCGGGAACCCGATCCCGGCCGCGGCCGCCGTTGCTCCCTCAGGGTCGGCGGCGGTCCGCAAGGTCGGAACGGGGATCCCGGCAGCGCTGAGCAGCGCCTTCGCCTCGGCCTCGGAGAGCCACTTGCCGCCGGGGGCGCTGCTGCCGACCGCTGCCGCCGCGGCGGCGATCGCCCGCAGCCGCTCCGGATCGCCCGGGGGGCGCCGCAACTCGGCGGCGCAGCCCACCGCGGTCAGCAGGCCCCCGACGGCCGCGACGCCGCTCTCGGACAGCTCGACGATGATCTCCTCGCCGATCAGGTCGGGGAGGGTGGATGCGAACAGGGACGCCGCCGGCGAGCCGACGGCGCCGTCGACGAGGCCCTGCCGGGTCGCTCGCCAGCCCGGCTCGGTCTCGGCCGCGAGCTCCTCGGGAGTGTCGTGGAAGATCACCATCTGGTCGATCGCCGGGTCGGCGCCGACCGCGGCCACGATCCCGGCGAGCCGCTCCCGCTCGGCCCAGATCTGCGAGGTGTAGTCGAGCGGGTTACCGAATGTCGCGGCCTCGGGCAGGAGCTCGGCGAGGCGCTCGCGGGTCGCGGCGCCGAGCGCCGGCAGCTCGAGGCCGATCCGGTCGGCCTCGTCGGCGGCGATCCCGGAGTCGCCTCCCGAGCAGGTCAAGAACGCGACCCCGCCGCTCCGGTCGGGGCGGGCGCGGGGCTCGGCGAGGACCCGGGCGAGCTCGAGCAGATCGTGCGGATCGCGGGCCCAGCAGGCGCCGGCCTCCTCGGTCAGCGACCGGAAGATCCGCTGGTCGCCGGCGAGCGAGCCGGTGTGGGCGGCGGCCGCGCCGGCACCCTTCTCGGAGG
>DASTTY010000049.1:0-48011 GCA_035759925.1 Solirubrobacterales bacterium | reverse complement strand
TTCGGATCCTGGACGGAGCCGAGCTGCTTGAAGACCTTGACCTTGCGGCCGTTCGCGCAGTTGTCGGCGTCGGAGCTCTTGACGTAGCCGTAGTAGTCGCCGTCCTCGCCCTTGATGTTGACCTTGGTCTCGGCCTTGGCGGCGGCCTTCGGGATCCGGCCGCCGGCCTGCGCCGCCGGGACCATCGCGGTGAGCGCGGTGGCGGCGACGGCGAGGGCGACGAGCGGGCGGCGGAGGCGGGGGCTCTTGAACATGATCGATCTCCTTTGGGAGTGGCTTGGACTTGCACGACCATGATCTGCTCGCGGGGACGCTTCGGACAGACACCCGCGGTGTGAATCCGGCCACCCCGGCGCCCGCGTTTTCGAGCCGGCACACCGGGTAGCGGAGGTCCCTTGGCGGAGTTCGGCTACACGATGATGTGCGAGCAGTCGCCGCCCGACCGCCTCGTCAGCGACGTCGTCGCCGCCGAGCGCGCCGGTTTCGACTTCTCGGTGATCAGCGATCACTACCAGCCGTGGCTCGCCGAACAGGGCCACTCCCCGTATGCATGGGCGGTCCTCGGCGCCGCCGCTCAGGCGACCGAGCGGATCGGCCTGATGACCTACGTCACCTGCCCGATCCGTCGTTACCACCCGGCGATCGTCGCCCAGAAGGCCGCCACCGTGCAGATCCTCTCCGGCAACCGCTTCCGGCTCGGTCTCGGCGCCGGCGAGAACCTGAACGAGCACGTCGTCGGCGGCGGCTGGCCGATGGTCGGAACCCGCCACGAGATGCTCGACGAGGCCGTCGAGATCATCGCCGCCCTGCTCGAGGGCGGCGATCCCGTCAACTTCCGCAGCAAGCACTACGACATCGAGACGGCGAAGCTCTGGGATCCGCCCGCTCGTCCGGTCCCGATCGGTGTCGCCGTCTCCGGTCCTGACTCCTGCCGGATCGCCGGGCGCCGGGCCGATCTGATGATCGCCGTCGAGCCGAAGGCCGAGCTCGGCGAGATGTTCGATGCTGAAGGCGGCTCCGGCAAGCCGCGCGTCGGCCAGGTCGCCGTCGCCTACGACACCGATCGAGATGCGGCCGTTCGCCGGGCCCACGAGCAGTTCCGCTGGTTCGGCCTCGGCTGGGGCGTCAACGCCGACCTCCCCGGCCCCGACTCCTTCGACGCCGCGACGCAGTTCGTCGAACCCGACCAGGTCGCCGAGCAGATCGCCTGCGGCCCCGACGTCGACGCGCACGTCGCCGCGGTCGAGCCCTATCTCGAAGCCGGCTTCGATCAGGTCGCGCTGGTCCAGATCGGCGGCGAGCAGCAGGAGGCGTTCATCGCCTGGGCGGAGGAGGAGCTGCTGCCGGCGCTGCGCTCGCTCTGACGCCCACCGCTTGACTTCGGGAGACTTACGGGTCGATGTCCACGACCCCGGTCAGCAACGAGTCGCTCCACGATCGCCGGATCGAGGAGACGGTGCCCCTGGTCTCGCCGGAGGAGCTGCTCGCCGAGTACCCGCTCAGCTCCGAGCTGGCCGAGCGGGTCGTCCGCAGCCGTAGCGAGGTGACGGCCGTGCTCGATCGCGAGGATCCACGCCTGCTCGTCGTCGTCGGCCCCTGCAGCGTCCACGATCCCGTCGCCGCGCTCGATTACGCGCGGCGCCTCGAGGCGCTCGCCCGGGGGCTCCCCGATCTGCTGGTCGTGATGCGCGTCTACTTCGAGAAGCCGCGGACGACGACCGGATGGAAAGGCCTGATCAACGATCCCCACCTCGACGACTCCGGCGACGTCAACGCCGGTTTGCGGACCGCCCGGCGGCTGCTGCTCGAGGTCCTCGAGATCGGCCTGCCGATCGGCTGCGAGTACCTCGACCCGATCACCCCGCAGTACATCGCCGACACCGTCGCCTGGGGGGCGATCGGCGCCCGGACGACCGAGAGCCAGACGCACCGCCAGCTCGCATCCGGGCTGTCGATGCCGATCGGCTTCAAGAACCGGACCGACGGCAACGTCGGCGTCGCCGTCGATGCCCTCCGCGCGGCCGGGGCCCGGCACTCGTTCGCCGGCGTCGAGCTCGGCGGCGGCTCGGCGATCCTCCGCACCGCCGGCAACGCCGACTGCCACATCATCCTCCGCGGCGGCCGCGGCACGACCAACTACGGCGCGGAGTCGGTCGCGGACACGATCGAGCGGCTTCGCGCCGTCGGCCTGCCGGAGCGGGTGATCATCGACGCCTCCCACGACAACAGCGGCAAGGACCACGAGCGCCAGCCGGCGGTCGCCGCCGACATCGCCGCCCAGGTCGCCGCCGGCAACGGCGCGATCGTCGGTGTCATGCTCGAGTCGTTCCTCGAGGCCGGGCGTCAGGAGCCGGACGGGGCGCTGACCTACGGGATGTCGGTCACCGACGCGTGCATGGCCTGGGACACGACCGTGGACGTTCTCCGCGGCCTCGACGGCGCCGCGCGGACCCGCCGCGGCGGTTGACCAGCACAGCCCCGCCGCGCTGGGCTGCATTGCACCGAAATGTCGGCCTTTCCCACCCCGGCGCCCTCCCCAGGGCGGGCGCGGTCTTGGCTGATAGGGAGTCGACGGCGCCGGCGTACGCGCGGGTCCCGGCACGCTCGGGCCCTGCGCTCGTCTCCGTGCCTTTCCGTGTCAATCGTTCCCGGGCTGACGTCGAAATCCACGTTCGGGTCGGCATACGACCTTTTCGTGACGCCGGCCATTCCCGCGGCCGTGAACTCCACGTTTGGGACGCGACCTCTCCCAGCGGATCCTTGACCCCGCGGCCCGAGTGGCGCGATGCCGAAGGAGCCGGGCCTAGGGCTCGATCACGTTGTCCGGGTCGGGCTGCTCGTCGGCCGGGGCCTGGCTGTAGTCGCCGAACGGCCCGTCGCGGCCGGTGATCGCAGCCCGGACGCCGTCGCGCTCGGCGGTCTCGACGAACCGCAGCGCATCCGGCGTGTTCCGCATCAGGCCGTCGAGGATCGGGCCGAGCGTCTGCGTCGAGGCGAGGCCCATGCTCTCGTAGGCGTGGTTGACGACCAGCTTCATCGCCGCGAGCTGCGAGGACGGGATCGCGGCCAGCTCGGCGGCCAGCTCGGCGACCCGGGCTTCGAGCCGCGCGAACGGGACCGCCTCGTTGATCAGCTCGACGTCGGCGGCCTCGCGCCCCGAGAGCGGCCGGCCGCTCAGCGCGTGGTACTTGGCGCGGGCGAGACCGAGACGATAGACCCACATCCCCGACAGGTAGGCGCCCCAGATCCGGCTGTAGGGAGTGCCGATCCGGGCGTCCTCGGAGGCGACGACGAGGTCGGCGCAGAGCGCGAAGTCACTGCCGCCGCCGACGCACCAGCCGTGGACCTGCGCGATCACCGGCTTCGGCGTCCGCCAGATGCTCATCAGCTTCTGGGTCGGCGACGCCGACGGCGTCGTCGCGAACGCGAAGTCCTTACCCGGGTCCCAGCGCCCGTCGGTCGTGATCTGCTCGTCCCAGTGCTCGAAGCCGCCGCCGAAGTCGTAGCCGGCGCAGAACGAGCGCCCGGCGCCGCGGACGACGATCGTCTTGACCCGATCGTCGCCGGTCGCGGCGGCAACCGCCGCCTCGACCTCGTCGGGCAGCGGCGGCACGATCGTGTTCAGGTGCTCGGGCCGGTTCAGGGTGATCGTCGCGACCGGGCCGGCCACCTCGTAGACGATGGTCTCGTAACCCTCGGCCTGCCCGTCCGCGTTCTCGCTCATCGGGCTATTTGTAACCGCCCGTCGATCGCCGCGTCGGGAGTGGGCCCGCAGGTGCACCGGACCGGCCTGCAAGCCGGCCTTCAATCTCCGTCCAGCACCACCATCGGGGCTCCAGGCCACGGCCCCGCTCGCCGAAGCGGGGAGGGATGCGTCGGATCGAGCATCCCCTCTTCCTGCTCTTCACCGTCGCCCTGGTGGGGATGCTCGGCACGTTCGTCCTCTCGATCGGGGCCGCCGGCGAGCCAACCGGCGAGGTAGCGCGGGCGGAGGCCGCGACGTCCGTTCCCGCCCACGAAGCGGACCGGGCCGGCAGCGATCGTCGCCACTCGCGCGCGACGAGGCGCTCGAGCCGACCGGCGCCGGATCCCGACACGACGATCCTCACGGTCCGGCCCGGCGCGACCGTCGAGCTCCGCGACGCCCCCGGCGGCAGCGTCGTCGCGACGCTCGACGACAGCACGGAGTTCGGCTCGCCGACCGTGCTGGCGGTCGCCGAGCGCCACGGCCGCTGGGCCGGCGTGCCGACGGAGCTGCTCCCGAACGGCAAGCTCGGCTGGGTGAAGCTCGATTCGTCCCGGCTCGCGACCGACAGCGTCGGCCAGTCGATCGTCATCGACCTCTCGGAGATGCGCGGGGAGCTGTTCCGCGGCGAGAAGCTGGAGCGGCGCTGGAGCGTCGGCATCGGTGCCCCGGACACGCCGACCCCGACCGGGCACTTCGCGATCACCGACGAGATCGAGGGCGGCCTCAATCCCGTCTACGGCTGCTGCGCGATTGCGCTCAGCGCCACCCAGCCGAACCTGCCGGCCGGGTGGAGCGGCGGCAACCGGATCGCGATCCACGGGACCTCGGAGCCGCTCGGCGAGGCCAACTCGACCGGCTGCGTCCACAGCGGCGAGGACGATCTGCGGGCGCTGATCGAAGGCGTGCCGCTCGGCACGCCGGTGACGATCCGGCGCTAGATGAACGGCACCGGCAGGCGCCGGGCCGCCGATGCTGACAACCTGCTGCGGCTAGGTCGTTCGGAACCGACGGAGGAGGTGCGGCAGATGCAGATGCCCGCAGAACAGACGATCCTGATCACCGGCTGCTCGACCGGGATCGGGCGCGCCACAGCCGAGCGCCTCGCCGCCGCCGGCCACCGCGTCTACGCGACCGCCCGGAACCCCGCGAGCGTCGCCGATCTCGAGGCGAAGGGCTGCCGGACGATGGCGCTCGACGTCACCGACGAAGCCTCCATGGAGGCCGCCGTCGCGCGGATCGACGAGGAGGCGGGCGGCGTCGACTCGCTCGTAAACAACGCCGGTTACTCGCAGTCGGGCGCGATCGAGACGCTCGCCATGGAGGCGCTCCGGCGGCAGTTCGAGACCAACGTCTTCGGGCTCGTCCGGATGACCCAGCTCGTCCTGCCGGGGATGCGGGCGAAGGGGTACGGCCGGATCGTCAACTTGAGCTCGATGGGCGCCAACTTCACCTTCCCCGGGGGCGGCGCCTACCACGCGACCAAGTACGCAGTCGAGGCGATCTCCGACGCGCTCCGTTACGAGGTCGAAGGATTCGGCATCGACGTCGTCGTCATCCAGCCGGGCGCGATCCGGACCGAGTTCGACAAGGCAGCGGTCGCCTCGCTCGACCAGCACGAGGACGAGGAGGGCGTCTACGCGCACTTCAACCACCGCGTCGGGAAGGCGACGAGCGAGGCCTACGAAAAGGGTCCGCTGAAGCTGCTCGGCGGCGAGCCGGACGACGTCGCCAAGGTGATCGAGAAGGCGCTGTCGGCGAAGCGCCCGCGGACCCGCTACCACGTGACCCCCTCGGCGACCCTGCTGATCGGCCAGAGCCACCTGATGCCCGACCGTGTCTGGGACCGCTTCAATGCGACCCAGTTCCCGAAGCCGGGGCGGAGCTGAGCGACGCCGCCGCCGACCTGCCCGCCGCCGCCAGAGGCCTGCTCGGCCACTGGGCGCTCGAGGCGTGGACGGGTGAGGACGCAGCCGGCGCCCCGGTCGCCCACGGCGGCGTCGAGCCCAGCGGCGATCTGATCTATCTGCCGTCGGGTCGGATGGCGGTGCAGATCTCCTATGACGGGCGGGTGCCGCTCGGATCGCGGGACCTCGCCGCCGGCGACGACGCCGGCCAGGCTGCCGCCTACCGGACCTACAACGCCTACGCCGGCCGCTTCTCGGTGCCGGAGCCGGGGACGGTCGTCCATCACGTCGAGCAGGCGCTCCATCCCGACCAGGCCGGGATGGACAAGCGACGCTCCTACCGACTCGACGGCGACGTCCTGACGCTCCGCACCCAGCCGGTCGTGACCGCCGGATCGGAGGCCAGCTCGGTGCTGCGCTGGCGCCGGCGCGCTTGAGCCGCCTCTCGCCCTCCCTCCGTAGTTTCTACGGATTGCGCGAGGTGGCACCTACCGCGAAGGTTGCGCGACAGGCCCGGATGCCCGCACCGGCGGGCCCCGGAATGATCGGCAGCGTCGAACAACAAGGGAGAGCAGCAGATGTCGAGCAAGATCGTCGTAGGGATTGACGGTTCACCGGGGTCCGCCCGGGCACTCGAGGCGGCCACCGACGTCGCCAAGCGCTACGACGCCTCGGTGGTGCTCTGCCACGTCGTCGAGCGCATCGCCGCAAAGGGCGACATGGCGCCCCTGCACGCCGACGAGCCCGAGGTCAAGGCGGCGGTCGAGAAGCAGGCGGCGGGACTTCGCGATCAGGGCATCGACACCGACGTCCGCACCGAGGCGATCGTCCTCGGCGGTCCCGCGCGCTCGCTGGCCGACGTCGCCGAGGAGACCGGCGCCGATCTGATCGTCGTCGGCACCCGCGGCCATTCCGCGCTCGCCGGCGTGATCCTCGGCAGCGTCACCCAGAAGCTGCTCCATCTCGCCGCCTGCCCGGTGCTCTGCATCCCGTCACCGCGCGACAAGTGAGACGAGTGAACTGATCAGATCGTCGCCGGGCGAGTGCCGTCGGCGCCCTTGGGGCGGACGACCGACTCGAACTCGTCCGAGGTGAACCCGCCGACGGTCTCGCCCTCGAGCGCGTAGCGGTAGAGGGCGACGCCGAAGATCCCCGAGAGCGCGGACTGGATGAGGAGCGCGATCGCGAGGACGATCACGCCGAGCCCGACCAGGATCGCGCCGCCGACGCCGGTCGAGGCCCAGAGCAGGATCCCGCCGACGATCAGGAGCGCGGCCGGGATCAGCCCGATCAGGAAGACGAACCCGCCGATCGCGACGTTGCCGGTGATCTGCTCGCCCCAGCGCTGCCGGAACAGCGAAGCCGATCGCTTCAGCGTCTCGAACGGGCCGGTGCCCTCGAGGGCGATGACCGGGACGGCGAGGAACGTGATCAGCGACCAGCCGAGCTGCAGGAACCGGCCGAAGATCGCGCCGGCGATTCCGCCCTTGTCCTCGAGAAAGCCGATGATCGTCGCGATCACGGTCGAGACGAGCGCCCAGCCGGCGATCTTGCCGAACCGGCTCCGCGCGACCGCGGTCCCGTCGCTGAACCGCGCGTCGCGGCCGTGGAAGATCATGTCGGCGCAGGCCGCGAGCCCGACGCTGAAGTAGGTCCCGATCAGGGCGAGCAGGTAGAGGCCGATGACGACGAGCGGCGCCCCGGGAGCGACCTTGCCGTCGTCGATCAGGTAGAGGCCGGGCCCGACCACGATGATCGCCATCAACGTCGTCGCGATGCCGCCGTAGAGCGGGAACGCGAGGAGCTGCCGGTTGCCGGTCAGGACTCCCCAGCTCTTCTTGGTCAGCCCCCAGCCGCGCTTGATCCGACTCATGCGGCAGTGAGCCTAGACGGCGCCCCGGCCGCCATCGGGCGTCGGAACTGCAGATTGCCCTGCTCTGGCGGGGTCGATCTGCATCTCGCCGGCCATCGGTGCCCCCGTATCTTGATCCCGATGGCGGTAGCGATCGCATCGAACCTCGGCATCCACGTCGGCGGCAACCCGCTGTTCGCCGATGTCTCGTTCAAGCTCGAGCGGCGCGAGCGGATGACCCTGTCGGGCCGAAACGGCGCCGGCAAGTCGACCCTGCTGCGGATCCTCGCGGGTGAGCTGACTCCGGACTCGGGCGGGCTCTCGCTCGAGAAGGGCGCCCGGGTGGCGCTCCACGACCAGCGCCCGCCGCGGGACCCCGAGATGACCCTCGGCGACTACGTCTTCTCGGGCCGCGCCGACGTGATCGCACTGGAGAAGCGCCTCGCCGGCCTCGAGCGGGCGATGTCCAGCGGCGACCACTCCGAGGAGACGATGGCCGCCTACGCCGACGCCCAGGCTCGCCTCGAGCTCGCCGGCGGCTACCGCTGGCGCGATCAGGTGCTCGCCGTGCTCGCCGGCCTCGGCTTCAGCGACGAGCACGCCGAGCGGCGGCTCCTCACCTTCTCGGGCGGCGAGCTGACCCGGGCGTCGCTGGCGCGCGCGCTGGCCACCCGCCCCGAGCTCCTGCTCCTCGACGAGCCGACCAACCATCTCGACATCCCGGCACTCGAGTGGCTCGAGGGCTATCTCACGGATCTCGACGCCGCCGTCGTCCTCGTCGCCCACGACCGCTGGTTCCTCGAGGCGGTCGGGACCTCGGTGCTCGAGCTCGAGGCGGGCCGCGGTCGCTACTTCTCCGGCCCGTGGCACGCCTGGCGGACCGAGCAGGCAGCGCGCGAGATCGCGCTCGGCAAGGCGATCGAGCGCCAGCAAGCCGAGATCGCGCGGATGGAACGATTCGTCGAGCGCTTCCGCTACAAGGCGACGAAGGCGCGGCAGGCGCAATCGCGGGTCAAGCAGATCGAACGGATCAAGGCCGATGCGGTCACCCGGGACCCGGCGGCCGGTCGCACGCTGCGCTTCTCGTTCCCGCCGCCGGCCCGGGCCGGGAAGTTCGTGCTGAAGATGGAGGAGGCGCGGATCGAAGTACCGGGGCGCACCTTGATCGAGAGCGGAACGCTGCGGGTCGAGCGCGGCGAGCACATCGTCGTCGTCGGCCCGAACGGGGCCGGCAAGACGACCCTGATCGAGACGCTGGCGGGACGGCGGCAGCCGGCGGCCGGCAAGCTCGCGGTCGGCCACAACGTCGCGATCGGCTACCTGTCCCAGCACGCCGACACGGCGGCGGGGGAGGGGACGGTCCTCGAAGCGCTCCAGCGCGGCACCGGCCTGAGCGGCCAGAAGGCGCGCGACCTCCTCGGCGGCTTCCTGTTCTCGGGCCGCGACGTCGACAAGCGGCTCGCCGACATCTCCGGCGGCGAGCAGCGGCGGCTCTCGCTGGCGATCCTCGTCGCCTCGGGGGCGAACGTGCTGATCCTCGACGAGCCGACCAACCATCTCGACATCGAGAGCCGCGAGGCGCTCGAGGACGCGCTGCTCGAGTTCGAGGGAGCGGTGATCCTCGTCTCCCACGACCGTGCCCTGCTCGAGGCGGTCGGGACGCGGACCGTGGTCTGCGAGGACGGCGAGCTGCGCAGCCACCTGAGCGGCTGGGCGGAGTACCAGCGCGATCGCGACCAGCGCGAGGCTCGGGAGCGCGAGCGGGCACAGGCCGCCGCACGCCCGGCGCGGACGTCCGCGGCAGCCGCGCGGACCCGGCCCGCCGGCCCCTCCAAGAACGCGCTCCGCCGGGTCGCGACGATCGAGCGCGAGATCGAACGGGCCGAAGCTGAGCTGCGCGCCGTCGAGGACGAGCTCGCCGATCCCGCTGCCTGGGCGAGCCCGGGGCGCTCGCGGCGCGCGACCGAGCGCCACGAGGCCGCCACCAGGGCCGTCCAGGACCTCTACGAACAGCTCGAGGAGGCGGAGGGCTCGCTCAGCCCGAGCGGGCCGGGTTGACCCCCGGCGCCGGGCCCGCCGCTACTTCGGCGGCAGGCGCTTCTCGAAGAAGCTGAGCGCGTTGGCTTCGGCCGCTGCGACGATCGCGCCGTGGTTGACGCCGGGATAGGTCTTGTAGGTGACCTCGTCCCCGAGCTTGTCGAGCTCGCCGTTGAGCATGTCGGTGAACGTCGGGAAGACGGTCGTGTCGGCGCCGCCCTGGGCGAGCAGGACCGGCGGGCCGATCTCGACCGCGGGGTTCATGTCGTCGAGGACGCTGTAGAGCGGGTCCAGATCGGCGCTGCCGCGGAGCAGGTCGGCGGGTGCGAGGCCGCCGAGGCTGTCGCTCTCGGCGAGCTGCGCCAGGCAGAGCTGCTCGGTCTGCGGGTAGAGCGCTTTCGCCTCGGCAGTGAGGAACTTGCCGGGCTTGAGATCGTCGGAGGCGGTCGACGCGCCCTTGAAGATCAGCGTCACCAGCGCCGATAGGCCGCTCGGGGTCGTCAGCGAGGGCAGGAACTTCGCCTGCTCGCTGAGGTGCGAAGCGGGCGCGTAGGCGACGGTGCCGCGCAGCTTCAGCTTCGGCGCCCACTCATCGGCGAGGCTCGCCGCGAACAGCGACGACTGCCCGCCCTGGGAATGGCCGGCGATCAGGAACCGCTTGCCGAGGCTGGGGACGAGCTGGCGGGCGGCGGAGACGATGTCGACGACGCTCCGGCCTTCCGCCTCGCCGACCAGGTACGGATGCGGGCCCGGGGTGCCGAGCCCCTGATAGTCGGTGGCGACGACCGCGTAGCCGGCCCTGACCCAGTCCTCCATCTGGGGGTGGACATAGGCGACGTACGGGGCCATGACGCTGTTCGGGCGGATCCTGGTCGGCGCGCAGGCGTCGGCGGCGCCGGTCGTCCCGTGCGCCCAGCTGATCACCGGCCAGCCGCCCTTCGGCGCCTTGCCCTTCGGGACGCTGACCGAGCCCGAGACGACGATCCGATCGCCCGCCGGGCTCCGCGACGTGTAGAGGATCGTCTTGTTGAGCCGGGCGCCGGCGATCGGCGTCAGCTTCGTCGCGTTGCGCTGCCAGATCAGCTTGCCGTGCCCCTTCGGAGTCTGCTTCGGGCCCTTGTAGAAGGCGCCGCCGGCGGGGCCCTTCCTGCCGGCAGCATCCGCCGACTCGGCCGAGGCGACGAGCACGGCCGCGGCCAGCGCGAGGATCGCGGCGACGATCAGCGCGCGGAATCGGGTCGGGTCGATGGGCAGGGCGTGCAAGCGGAGCTCTCCGTGAGTGGTGGGGGTGGGATCGACAACTCTAGTGTCAGGCTTTAGCCGGGGGCAGATCCCGTCGGCGCGCTGTAGATCCGATCTCGGCGGCTGGGGACGCCTATGATCGCCGCGATGACGGACGCGCCCGCGAAGACCTGGATCCTGACCGGTTCGCTGGAGAACCTCAGGATCAACGTCGAGCGCGGCTTCGACGTGATCGGGCTGAAGGAGCGCCGGATCCGCCAGGCCGAGCAGTTCCAGCCCGGCGATCTGGTCGTCTTCTACGTCACCGGCGTGCAGGCGTTCGGTGCCATCGCCCGGGTCCTGTCGCCGATGTTCGAGGACCGGGGGCCGATCTGGCCGCAGGGCAAGAAGAAGGCACCCGAGGACTACCCGTGGCGGGTCGAGGCCGAGCCAGTCCTCGTCCTCGCCGAGGAGGACTTCGTCCCGGCCGAGTCGTTGCTCGGCGAGCTCGAGCACCTCGGCAAGTGGCCCGCCGAGCACTGGCACCTCGCGTTCCAGGGGCAGCTCCGGACGATCTCGCCCGGCGACGCCGCACTGCTCGAGGAGCGGATGCGCGCCGCGGTCGGCTCGGCCGCCTGACGCGCCTCGGATCGATCACCTCGATGATCGATTCCAAACCCCCACGCACGCGGGGATTCAGAATCAACCATCTAGTCGGCGCCGGTCGCCAGCCAGGAGCCGCCGAGGATCAGCGGCAGGCCGATCAGCGTCCCGACCCCGGGCGACTCGCTGAGCACGACGATCCCGGCGACCAGCGCGACGACCGGCGCCACGTAGGTGATGACGAGCGCCCGCGACGCGCCGACGTCGATCACGAGCGCACCGAAGAGGACGAAGGCGGCGGCGGTGCAGAAGATCCCGAGGACGAGGATCGATGCGACCGCCTCGGTCTGGAGGGCTGCGTCGGGAGCGGTGAGCGCGGCGAGCGGCGCGAGCAGGACCGCCGCGACGGCGAGGGCGCCGGCCATCACCACCCGCGGCTCGAGGGTGGAGAGCTTCGACTGCAGCGTCATCGGCCCGAGCGCGTAGCCGATCGCCGCGACCAGGATCGCGATCGTGCCGATCACTTCGTCGCGGTCGCCGGCGATGTCGACTCCGACCAGCGCGACGACTCCCGCGAAGCCGGCGAACAGGCCGGCGAGCCGCCGCCCCGCGACCCGCTCGGTGTGGTCGAACGCATAGGCGAGCACCGCGACGATCAGCGGCGTAGCCGCGATCAGGATCGCGGCGACGGACGAGCTGACATGCTCTTCCCCGAACGCGATCAGCGGGAACGGGATCGAGATCTCGACGATCGCGTAGACGAGCAGCCAGCGCCAGTGGGGGCGGAGCGAGCCGACCAGCCCGGCTCGCCAGACGAACGGCAGCAGGACGAGGGCGCCGAGCAGGACCCGCGACCAGGCGAGGAAGCCGGGGGAGATGCCGTGGTCGACGGCGATGCTGATGAACAGGTAGGGGATGCCCCAGAGCACCGAGACGACCGCGAAGGACGTCCAAGCACGGGCGCTCAAGGAACGGTCGACTCGGCTCGAGGGCGGAGCTCGGGCAGCGTGCTCCGCAGCAGCAGGTAGGAGAGCCAGACGCCGAGCGCGAAGAGCGGGATCCCGGTCACGACCCGGGCGACCGCGAGCGGCCCGACCAGTCCCGACAGGTAGAGCGGGAGCTGGATCGAAAGGCGGAAGCAGAACAGGCCGACCCAGATCCAGCTCGCCTTCGTATAGGCGAGCCGCCGCTCGGGGTCGCGGTACCAGGCGCGCCCCTCGCCGGTGATCGTCGAGACGATCAGGCCGAGCAACGGTCGCCGGACCAGGATCGAGACCAGATAGACGGTCGCCGAGCCGGCGTTGATGAGGATGCCGGGCAGGAAGAAGTCCTCGGCCTTGCCGGTCCGCGAGGCGACGAAAGCCCCGAACGCGACCCCGAGCACCCCCGAGAGCGCGAACTGGGTCGTCTGCCTGCGCAGCAGCCTCGCCATCGCGAGGACGGCGCTGATCGCCACCGCGACGATCCCGCCGACGAGGATGTCGCGCCCGCTCGCAGTCCAGACGATCGTGAAGGCGATGAACGGCAGGGTCGCTTCGGCGATGCCGAGCCAGCCGCCGACCGCCGACAGCAGCGACGGCGGACCGACCGCATCCCGGTCGGTCGCGCTGCCGATCCATCCGCCTCGCCGCTCCATTGGCCGCTGACGCTAGCGTCCCGGCGATGCCGCCGGGATCCACCGAGCGCGACGACCGGCTCGCGCGCATCATCCTCGTGGTCGCGATGGCGGTCTCGGCCGCGACGCTGCTCGTCGGCGGCCGCCACCTGACGTTCTGGTCCGACGAGCTGACCTGGCTCCTGTTCGCGGACGATTTCACGCCCGCGCATCTGCTGACGCCCCACAACAGCCACCTGATCGCGACGACGCGGCTGATCTACGAGGCGCTGCCGCGGGTCTTCGGCACCGACTATCTGCCGTTCCGGATCATCGGGATCGCCTGCCTGCAGGCGAACGCCCTCCTGCTCTTCCACCTCGTGCGACGGCGCCTCGGTGCGGCGATCGCGCTTGTGCCCGCGGTCGTCCTGCTGTTCTTCGGATCGGCGCAGGACGTCGCCGTCTCGCCGCTCGGGATCCCCTTCCTGCTCTCGATCGCGCTCGGCCTCGGCGCGTTCGCCGCCGTCGAGCGCCGCACGCTCGGCGGCGACGCCGGGGCGATGCTCCTGCTCGTCCTGGCGATCCTCTCGCACACGTTCGGGACGATCGTCGCGATCGGGGTCGCGGTCTATTACGCCCTCGAGCGGGGCCGCCGCCGCGAGCTCTGGGTGCCCCTCGTCCCGCTGGCGCTCTGGGTCGCCTGGTGGATCTGGGCCCGCCACTTCGACCAGGGGATCACCGAGGGGTCGAACATCGCCGGAACGCCGCTGTTCGTCGTCGAGGCGGCCGGCGCGACCCTGCGCGGGATCCTCGGGTTCGCGCCCGACTGGCCGCTCGCCGGCGCCGTCTGGATCCTCTTCGACGTCGCTGCCGTCGCCGGCGCCGCCCTGCTCATCGTCCGGGCGGTGGCGAGGGGCGCGACCCCGTGGCTCTGGGCCTATGCGGTGACGCTCCTGGCCTTCTGGACCGGTCTCGGACTGAGCGAAGGCCCAGAGCGGGGCCCTGCGATTCCGCGCTACCTGCTCTTCGGCGCGATCATGGTCGTCCTCGTGGTCGCCGAGGCGTTCCGGGGGGCCGACCTCAACCTCCGGGTCCGGCGCGCGATCGTCCTCGCCGGCGCCGTCTGCCTGGTCGGGAACGTGGTGATGATGGCCCGGACGATCTCTGCGCTGACCGACCAGGCCAAGGACGTCCGAGCCCAGATCGGCATCGTCAGCAGCGGCCCGGACGTGCCGGATCCGGGCTTGTCGATCTCCGACCTCGGCCCCCCGGCGAGCGCCCAGATCGTTGCTCCGATCGGCCCCCTGCTCAGCTTCGAGCGGGAATACGGCCCGCTCGGGTACTCGGCCGACGAGCTCCGCGCGCAGGCCGACGCCGTCCGGCTCGGGGCCGACTTCGTCCTGATCCGAGCGCTCGGGATCGGCGCCGGCGAGATCCCGGCGGGCCAGGCGCTGAAGACGAGCGGTTGCGTCACCCGGCGTCCCGCCGCCGACGGCTACACGACCTTCGAGCTGTCGCCCGGCCTCAATGTCGTCAGGCTGGAGCGCGATCCCGGCGCCGCCGGCGCGACGCTCGACCTCGGCCGCTTCGCCGACGTGCCCGACGTCGAGATCGGCACGCTGCGCGCCGGCCGCCGGAACGTCATCGTCCTGCCCGGCGACGGGCTCGCGGAGCCGTGGCGGGCGCGGACCACCGGGACGATCGCGGCCTGCCGGGCCGGGGCGGCGCCCTGACCGGGCGATCGGCGAGACTGGGTCCATGCCGGTCGTCCTCCTCAGCTACGAGTACGTCGACGACATCCTCGAACGCCGTAAGCCCCACCGCGAGGCCCATCTCGCGCATATCGAGCGGGCCGCGGCCGGGGGCAGCCTCGTCGTCGCCGGCGCGGTCGGCGACCCTCCCCACGGTGCCGCCTTCGTGTTCGAGGACGACGCCGACGCCGCTGCGGCGGCTGAGGAGTTCGCCGCCGGCGATCCCTACGTAGCGGCCGGCCTCGTCAGCGACCGGCGGATCGAGCCATGGACGGTCGTCTCGAACGCGTGGGTTTCCCGCCCCGACGGCCGGTGACGGCGGTCACGCACGGATTGGCGTGGTCGGGGCCGGGTAGGTTTCCCGGCGATGAGCCCGCCAACGCTTGAGGCGCCGACGATCGCCGCCGCGGCCCTCGAAGACCTGATCGGCCGGTTCAACCCGGACGACATCGATGTTCCCGGCGACAACGCCCGGATCCGCATCGAGGTCGTCGACGGCGAGGACTTCGACGTCGTCATCGAGATGCCGGAGGCGCGGATCGAGCGTGCCGACGGCGATGCCGACGCCCGGCTGACGGCGGACGCGCGAACCTGGGCGCGGATCGGTGACGATCTCGCCGGCGGCATGGACGCGTTCCGGCGCGGCAGGCTCCGCGTCCGCGACAACCTTCATCTCGGCGTCGGCCTGCTCGCGGCGACGAGCGGCTCGACCGACCCCGGCCGGCTCAGCTTCGGCCGGATCGCGACCGCCGAGCACGAGATCGCCTACTGCGAGGCGGGCGTCGGGCCGCCGCTCGTCTGCCTGCACGGCCTCGGCGGCACGAAGGCGTCGTTTTTGCCGACCCTTGCCGCCCTCGCCCCGGAGGGCAACCGCGTGATCGCGATCGACCTGCCCGGATTCGGTGACTCCGACAAGCCGCACGCCGCTCCATTCGACGCGCCCTGGTACGCCGATGTCGTCACCGGCGTCCTCGATGCCTTCGAGCTCGAGACCGCGAGCTTCGCCGGCAACAGCATGGGGGGCCGGATCGCGCTCGAGCTCGGCATGTGCGAGGCCGAGCGGGTCGACAGCCTCGTCCTCCTCGCCCCGGCGCTCGCCTGGCTTCGCGAGCGCCCGTGGAAGTGGCTGCTGCAGGTGCCGCTGCCCCGCCTCGGCTACATCCAGCCGACGCCCCGCCGCCTCGTCGACCCGGTCGTCCGTCGCCTCGTCCCCGGCGGCGACCGCGGCTGGACGGCGGCCGGCGTCGACGAGTTCCTCCGCTCCTACCTGACCCCCGCCGGCCGCTACGCCTTCTACGAGTGCGCCCGCAACATCTACCTCGACGAGCCCTACGGCCAGGAGGGCTTCTGGACCCGCCTCAAGAAGCTCGACAGCCCCGCGCTCTTCGTCTGGGGCACCGAGGACGTCCTCGTCCCGATCTCCTTCATGCGCCACGTCGAGCGCGCCCTCCCGGGTGCCGTCCACCTCGAGCTCGACTGCGGCCACGTCCCCCAGCTCGAGCGCCCCGACCGCGTCCACGACGCGATGGCGAAGTTCCTGGCGGGTTGAGGCGGTTACCTGGAGCCTGAACCGCAGATTGCTGCCCTATGTGGTCACCAATCTGCAGTTGAGCGGGCAAGTCACCCTCAGGCCATCTCGCGCAACCGGTCGGCGAGGGCGTTCATGCCGAAGCGCTCGGCCGCATCGGCGCCCGCGGTCCAGTCGGTCGGGGCGTCGGGCGGACGGCTGACGCCGGCGTCCTGGAGGGTCGCCATCTCGCGGTAGGCGAGGATCTCGTCGCGGCCGTCGCGGAGGGCGCCGCGGATCCGGGGCGTGCTCTGCTCGAGTGCGTTCTCGAGGACGCGGTCGAGGTTGCCGTAGCGGCGCAGGAGGTCGGCGGCGGTCTTCTCGCCGATCCCCTTCGCGCCGGGGATCCCGTCGGAGGGATCGCCGCGGAGAGCGATGAAGTCGGGGACCTGGGCGGGGTCGATCCCGTAGCGCTCGCGGACCTCGGCCGGACCGACCGGCTCCATCCCGCGGACGCCCTTGGTGGGGTAGAGGACCGTCACGTGCTCGTCGACGCACTGGAACATGTCGCGGTCGCCGGTCATCAGCAGGGTCCGGCCGCCGGCTGCGGTCTCGGCGACGGCGAGGCTCCCGAGGAGGTCGTCGGCCTCGAGCGTCTCGTGCTGCTCGACCCGCCAGCCGAACGATTCGAAGAAACCGCCGCTCGCCTCCCACTGCGGCACGAGCAGCTCCGGCATCTCGGGGCGGTCGGCGTGATAGCCGGAGTAGAGCTCGACACGGTAGTGGGCGGCCTCGGCGCCGAAGCAGAGGACGACCGCGCGCGGGTCGTGCTCGCCGACTTCGCGGACGACGAGGTTGGCGGTGCCGAGCAGGGCGTTGACCGGCTGCCCCTCGGCGCCCTTGATCGACTTCGGGAGCGCGAAGAACGCCCTGTAGAGCATCGAGGGGGCGTCGACGACGAGCAGCGGCGCGGCCATCAGATGCCGGAAGCTATCGCGACCGGCCGTTCAGCCGGAGGCGGCCAGCGGCAGCGGTGCCTGCTGCCGGCCCGGGGCCGCGATCCGCGCCTCGATCGCCTCCGCGTAGACGCCGTGATAGCTGCTCCTCGCTCCGACCCCGCTGATTCCATAGGCCTCCGCCATCGCCGCGCGGAGCGTCGTCGTGAACTCGCGGCCGTGCCAGCGCCGCCCCTCGGTCGCCGGGCCGACGGCGATGTGGACGAGCTCGTGGAGCAGCGTCTCGAGGACGTCACCGCGGCGGATCGCCGGGTAGGCGGTCACCGAGATCCGGTTCTCGTCCGGGACCGCGAAGCCGAGCCGGCTCCGCGGCCGCTTCGACGCCCGGCGGATCGCCAGCTCCGGCGGCCCGGTCGCGAGCCGTCCGCCGGGGCCGCCGAGCTCCTCGAGCCGGCAGAGCCGCTCGAGCTCGGCGGCGAGGTCGATCCCGGCGACGCGGTAGTAGCTCGGCGGCCGCGCCGCCGGCCGGCGTCGCGGCCGCGGGGCAGGGGAGTCATTGCGACGAAGGAGGCGGATCTGCGGGAGCATGAAGGGTCGTGAACCCGGAACCGGACACTGGGCCTGGGCCGCTCGACCTCGACGAGGTCGAGGCGACGCTGCGGGAACGGCTCAGCGAGGTCCGTGCCCGGCTCGCCGAGCTGAAGCGGCCGCCGGAGCAGGGCTCGGGCATCGGCTTCGGCAAGCGGATCGGCGACGGCACCACCGAGGCGATCGGGCGCTTCAACGACGTCGGCGTCGCCGAGAGCCTCGAGGCGATCGAGGCCGGCCTCGAGCGGGCGCTCGAGAAGCTCGCCGAAGGCAGCTACGGCGTCTGCGACGACTGCGGGGCCGAGATCCCCGCCGGCCGGCTCCGGATCCGGCCGGAGAGCGTCCGCTGCGTGCGCTGCGCCCGCTGATCCGGGAGGGCGCCGACCGCTCAGTCGATCAGCCGCCGGGTCAGCCGCGAGATCGCCAGCCGCCACATCGCGAAGGCGAGCACGACGAGCCCGGCGAGGCGAAGCAGGTCGGTCCACTCGAAGCCGAAGCAGGCGTCGCGGACGAGGACGACGAGCTGGTGGAGGGGGTTGAGCTGGGAGAGGACCTGAGCCCAGTCGGGGAGCTGGTCGATCGGGAAGAACGTCCCGGCGAGCAGGAACATCGGCGTGATGACGAGCGTCGTGATGTAGTTGAACTGGTCGATCTTCGCGACGCTGCCCGCGACCGCAATGCCGAAGCCGGCGAATGCGAGGGCCGTGATCAGCGAGAAGAACGGAACGAGCAACATTCCCGGCGCCGGATCGAGGCCGAAGCCGATCGTGACGATCAACGGGAAGGTCCCGAAGACGCCGGCGCGGAGGCCGATCCAGAGCATCTCGCCGCTGACCAGCTCCTCGACGTCGACCGGGGCGGCGAGGATCGCGTCGTAGGTGCGCTGGAAGCGGTGCTTGACGAAGGTGCCGAACATCGCCGGCAGCGCGCTCGAGAAGACGACCGCGGTCGCGACCATGCCGGTCCCGACGAACTGGACGTAGTCGATGCCGTCGACACCGCTGACGAGCGTCGTTCCGAGCCCGACCCCGAATGCGAGCAGGTAGATCATCGGCTCGATCAGGCTCGAGAAGGTCGTGCTGCGCCAGAACGTCCGGAAGTTCGCGACCTCGCGGCTCATCACGCCGAGCACGGCGGCGGGCTCGATCCGCCTCATTCGAGCTCCTCCCCGGTGAGGTTGACGAAGACGTCCTCGAGCGAGCTCGGCCGCGTGATCGCGTCGTCGGGAACGAGGCCGTCGGGCGCCCGCTCGCAACCGACGATCACCAGCGCCGGGCCGGCCGACCGGACCTGCAGCCCCGCCGCCACCGCGGCCGCCCGGACCTCCGCCCGCCGCTCCGGCGGTGCGTAGTACTCGGCCGTCCGCCGGCCGGCATGCTCGGCGATCAGCTCGCCCGGGCGGCCGCGGGCGATCACCCGGCCCTGGGCCATCAGCGCGACCTCGTCGGCCAGCCGCTCCGCCTCCTCGATGTAGTGGGTCGACATCAGGATCGTCGTCCCCGCCGCCCGCAACCCCTCGATCAGCGTCCAGATCTCGGCCCGGATCTGCGGGTCGAGGCCGACCGTCGGCTCGTCGAGGAGGACCAGCTTCGGCCGGTGGACCAGGCCGCGGGCCACGAGCAGCCGCCGCCGCATCCCACCGGAGAGCTCGTCGACGGCGTCGTGGCGGCGATCGGCGAGCCGGGCCAGGGCGAGCGCCCGGTCGACCGCCTCGTTCAGGTCCTCGACCCGGTAGAGGCGAGCGAAGACCTTGAGGTTCTCCTCGACGGTCACGTCGATGTCGAGGTTGTCGAGCTGCGGGACGACGCCCATCCGTGCCCGCGCCTCCTTCGACTCCCGCGGCAGCTCGTAGCCGAGCGCCCGCAGGCGTCCCTCGTCGGCGATCGCCTGGCTGGTCAACAGTCGCATCGTCGTCGACTTGCCGGCGCCGTTGGGGCCGAGCAGGCCGAGGCAGATCCCTTCCGGGACGGTCAGGTCGAGGCCGTCCACGGCCCTGATCGGCCCGAACGTCTTGACCACGCCTTCGAGTTCGATCGCCGGCATCGGCCCGCCACCATCTCACACCGCCGCTCGCCTCCCCGGGGACCGGGAGGTCGCCGCGGATCTAGACTCGGCGCACCCTGGGACGGCGCCCGCTGACAACCGACAGAGCCCGGCGACGGCGCGAACAGCTTCTCGAGGTGGCGCTCGAGCAGTTCCTCGACCGCGACTACGAAGACGTATCGGTCGATGACGTCGCGGCGAAGGCCGGGGTCTCGCACGGCCTCGTCTTCCAGTACTTCGGCTCGAAGAAGGACCTCTACATCGCCTCGCTGGAGCCGCTTCTGACCGGGTTTCAGGAGCGCGCCCGCGCCGCGCCCCCCGATCTCGGCCCCGAGCAGCGGCTCCGCCATGCGATCGGCTTCTACTACGACGACGCCCGCGCCCATCCCGCCGGCTACCGGTCGCTGATGGCGGGCGGCGGCGGCTTCCGCGAGGTCTTCGACCGGATCGAGGCGCAGCGCTGGGACGCCATCGCCCTGATCGCCGCGGTGAGCGGCCTCGACGACGAGCGGACCCCGGTCCGGGCCGTCCTGCGCGGCTGGGTCGGTTACCTCGAGGGGGCGATCCTCGCCTCGCTGGAGCGGCCGGATGCCGACCGCGAGGCGCTGATCGACGCGGCGATCGCCGCCTTCAACGCCGGGCTCGCGACGCTTGGCCCGGACGCGCGCCGCGATTGAGCCGGCCGACGGCGCCACCGCGGCGGGAGTCGCTCGGCGATCGGATCGAGCGGGCGATCGACGCCCGCACCGATGCCGGGACCGAGATCGCCCGCGGCGAGGCCGAATCGGCGACGCGCGGGCCGAGCATCCGCCGAACGGCGTTCTGGCTGCTCGTCACCGGCGTCTCCCTCTACCTCGTCGCGCCGAGCCTCCTCGACGTCCTCGGCTCGTGGCGGAACCTGAACCGGATCGACCTGCTCTGGTTTCCGCTGCTGGCGCTCCTGCAGCTCGCCTCGCTCGGCTGTGTCTGGATCCTCCAGCGGCTGACGATCCCGCGCTCGCCGTGGTCGGCGGTGATCGACTCCCAGCTCGCCGGCAACGCGCTCGCGAAGATCGCCCCCGGCGGCGGCGCGATGGGGGCCGCGCTGCAGTACAAGATGCTCGTCGAGCGCGGGGTGGCGCGCGGCCGCGCCGTCGCCGGGATCACCGCGGTCAACCTGCTCACGTTCGGGGTCGTCCTCGCGCTGCCGGTTCTCGCCCTGCCCGCCCTGTTCGGCACGAGCGTCAACCGGAGCCTGCTCGAGGCCGCGGTCGTCAGCGTGGCCGTCTTCCTCGTCCTCGCCGCGGTGGCGACGCTGCTGCTGGCCGCCGACGATCCGCTGCGCCGCGTCACGACGGCGATCGAGAAGGTCCGAAACAGGCTCCGCCGCACGTCGCCGCCGACCGAGCACCTCGCGGAACGCGTCCAGCGCGAGCGCGACCGGATCCTCGCCGCGCTCGGCGACGACTGGCGCAAGGCCGTCCTCGCAACGGTCGGCCGCTGGGCGTTCGACTACGCGATCCTGCTCGCCTCGCTGGCCGCCGTCGGCGCCCATCCCTCGCCGGGCCTCGTCCTGCTCGCCTTCTGTGCCGCCCAGGTACTCGCCCAGATCCCGATCACCCCCGGGGGGCTGGGCTTCGTCGAAACCGGCCTGACGGCGCTGCTGGCGCTCGCCGGCGTCAACGCCGGCGACGCCGTGCTCGCGACGTTCCTCTATCGCCTCTTCACCTACTGGCTGCCGCTGCCGCTCGGGCTCCTCGGCCTGGCGCTGCACCGCCGCCACACCGGCGACGGCGACGCCGTCACTTGAACTGATCGTCGTAGATGCAGAGCCCGTAGATGATCAGCACGTCGGCGGCGATTATCAGCAGCGACCAGATCGGGAAGACCGCGACGAAGAAGAGCTGCCAGACGAGGTTGAAGCCGCAGAGGATGATCCCGAGGCCCTGGCCGTTGGCGTTGCGGCGGAGGATCAGGACGGCGGTGAAGAGCTGCAACGCTCCGATCCCGAGCAGGGTCAGACCCCAGAACGTGAGGTCGCCGAAGAACAGGTTCTCCTCCTGGAACTTCGCGTCGCCGGCCAGCGCGACGACCCCGTCGATCGCGTTGAACGTGCCTAGCAGGGCGAACATGACGCCGATGAAGGTGACCCAGCCGCCACCTCGCGCGTGCGTGGTCGCGTCGCGTTGACTCATCGTCTCTCCCTTCGCATGAATCCGGGTTCGGGTGCGCGGTCGGGGACTCTAAGCAACGCTCCGGCGTAGTCCGGCGACTCGCTAAGTTGGCCGCATGCCCCGCCTCTCGGTGCTCGACCTCTCGCCGGTGGCGGCCGGATCGACCGAGTCGCAGGCCCTCCATGACACGATCGACCTCGGGCGCCACGCCGACCGGCTCGGCTACCACCGCTACTGGCTCGCCGAGCACCACGGCGGCGCGATGGTCGCCAGCTCGTCCCCGGAGCTGATGATCGGGCAGGTCGCGGCCGCCACCGAGCAGATCCGAGTCGGCTCCGGCGGCGTGATGCTCCCCAACCACAGCCCGCTCCGGGTCGCCGAGCAGTTCAAGGTCCTCGCCGCGCTCTTTCCGGACCGGATCGACCTCGGGATCGGCCGGGCGCCCGGCACCGACCAGATGACCGCCTACGCGCTGCGCCGCAGCCGCGAGGCGATGGCCGCCGACGACCTCCCCGAGCAGCTCGGCGAGCTGCTCGCATTCGCCGGCTCGCGCCCCTGGCCCGAGGGCCATGCCTTCAGCCACGTCCGGGCGGCCCCCTGGGACGCGTCGCTGCCGCCGATCTTCCTGCTCGGCTCGAGCGACTTCTCGGCCCGCCTCGCCGCCGTCGCCGGGCTCGGGTTCGCCTTCGCCGGGCAGATCAACCCGGAGATGGCGATCGATGCGCTGCGCCTCTATCGCGACGAGTTCCGGCCCTCGGATCAGCTCGACACTCCCTACGCGATCCTCTCGCACGCGATCGTCTGCGCCGACGACGACGAGGCGGCGCAGCGCATCGCCGCCCCTTCGCGGGTTGCGTTCAGGCGACTCCGGGCGGGACGGCCGACCCCGCTGCCGTCGGTCGAGGATGCGATCGCCGAGGAGGGGCGGCCGCCGGCACCGCGCCCGGTCGCGGCCGAGCGGATGCTCGTCGGCTCGCCGCTGACGATCCGCGACAAGGCCGACGAGCTGTTGACGCGGAGCGGAGCCGACGAGCTGATGGCGATGACGAACGTCCACGACACCGCCGATCGCGTGCGCTCCTACGAGCTGCTCGCCGAGGCCTTCGCGCTCGAGCCGCGGGCGACGGCCGGAGCAACCGGCTGAGCGTGGAGCTCGACAGCGGGCTCACCGACCTGCGGCTCGAGGCGCTGCGCGAGCGCCGCAGCGTCAAGTGGACGACCTACGAGCCGGACGTCCTCCCCTCGTGGGTCGCGGAGATGGACTTCCCGCTCGCCGCGCCGGTCGCCGATGCGCTCCGTGCCGCCCTCGACCGCAGCGACGCCGGCTACGCGAACCCGGCCGCCGCCGGCCTGCCCGAAGCGCTCGCCGGCTTCCTCGAGCGCCGCCACGGCTGGAGCATCGATCCCGCCCAGGTGGTCGCCTGCAACGACGTGGTCGCGGGTCTCACCGACCTGCTGCGGACGCTGCTCGAGCCCGGCGACCGGGTCGTCGTCACCCCGCCCGTCTACCACCCGTTCTTCGGCCTCGTGCCCGACGCCGGATGCGTGCTCGCCGAGGTGCCGCTGGCCGGCGGCCGCGAGCTCGACCTCGACGGGATCGACGCCGCCTTCGCGGCCGGGGCCCGGGCGCTCCTGCTCTGCAATCCCCACAACCCGACCGGGACCGTCGCCGCTCGGGACGAGCTCGAGGCGCTCGCCCGGCTCGCGGCCGAGCACGACGCCTGGATCCTCGCCGACGAGATCCACGCACCCCTGACGCTTCCCGGCGCCGAGCACGTCCCGTTCCTGACCGTCTCCGAAGAGGCGGCGGAGCGGGGGATCGCACTCGTCTCGGCCTCGAAGACGTTCAACCTCGCCGGCCTCGGCTGCGCCCAGATCGTCACCGCCGCCGACCCGGCGCGCGCCGCGGTCGCCGAGCTGCCGCCCGGCGCCCGCCACTGCGGCCACCTCGGCGCGCTCGCCTCGGCCGCCGCCTACGAGCATGGCGATCCCTGGCTCGACGCGGTCCTCGCCGTCCTCGATCACAACCGCCGCCTCGTGCCGGCGCTGCTCGGCGAGCTCGTCCCGGCGTCCCGCTGCGAACCTCCTGCCGCCGGCTACCTCGTCTGGATCGATCTCGGCGAGCTCGGCCTCGGCGCCGACCCCGCCGGGCCGGTCCTCGAGCGGGGCCGGGTCGCGTTCAGCTCCGGCCCCGCGTTCGGCCGCGGCGGCGAGGGCCACGTCCGGCTCAACGCCGGGACGTCGCCCGACCTGGTCCGCGAGGCGATCAAGCGGCTCGCGGAGGCGATCGATTCGGAGCCGATCATCGATGCCTAGCGTCGCGCGGATGGAGCCGATCGACCGGGTCCTGGCGCCGTGGTGGGAGCCGCTCGCGGCGCTGCTCGGCGACGTCACCCTCTACGACGCCCACACCCATCTCGGCGCCGACGATCCCGACGGCTACACGCAGGAGGCCGACGAGCTGCTCGAAGCGCTCGACCCGATCGGCGCCCGCGCCGTCACCTTCCCGATGCACGAGCCGGACGGCTACCCGCCGGCCAACGATCGCGTCCTCGCCGCCGCGGCGGCCGCGCCCGACCGGCTCGTCGCGTTCGCCCGCGTCGATCCCCGCGCCGCTGCGGTCGCCGAGGCGGGCCGCTGCCTCGACGCCGGCGCCCGCGGGATCAAGCTGCATCCGCGGGCCGAGGGCTTCTCCCTCGAGGAGCCGGTCGTCGAGGAGCTGTTCGCGCTCGCCCACGAGCGCCGCCTGCCGATCCTCGTCCACGCCGGGCGCGGCATCCCGGCGCTCGGTGAGAACGCCGTGACCCTGACCCGCCGCCATCCCGACGCCCGGCTGATCCTCGCCCACGCCGCCGTCTCCGACCTCGCCTGGATCTGGGCGGAGATGCCCGACCACCCGAACCTGCTCATCGACACCGCGTGGTGGAGCCCCGGGGACATGATGGCCGCGTTCAAGCTGATCCCCTCCGGGCAGATCGTCTGGGCCAGCGACTCACCCTACGGGCGGCCGATGAGCGCCGCCGTCGCCCACCTCCGCTTCGCGATCCAGGCCGGCGTCGGGACCCCCGCGCTGCGCTCGATCGCCGGCGGCCAGATCGAACGGGTGCTGGCCGGCGAGGAGCTCGAGCACCACGACCGCCCGCCCGGGGAGGCGGAGCCGATCAGCCCGCACCTCGAACGTGTCGTCGATCATCTCGTCGGCGCCGTCTCCCAGATCGTCACCGGCGCCGACCCGACCGAGCCGGTCTCGCTCGCCCGGCTCGCCTGCGACACCGGCGGGGACGACGAAGCTCGGCGCGTCCTCGACGAGGTTCAGGTCCTGATCGCCCGCGCCGAGGCGCTCGCCGCCGACGAGAGCGGGTCGGTTCGCTTCCCGCCGTCGGCGGTCCTGCTGACCGCCGCGCTGGCGATCGCCCGGACGCCGGCGGCGCCCGGTCCCGCCTGAGCGCGCAGCCGCTCGCTTCCAGGGGACAGCCTGTCCTCTGGTCAGCTCAGCGCCTCGCGGATCTCCTCGATCGCGGCGCTCTCGTGGGCGCTGACCCGCTCGCCGCCGATCCCGAGGAAGCCGCCGCTCTTGTCGGCCGCGGCGACGCGCTCGACGACCTCGAGCACGAACTCGCGGTAGGCGGCGACCTCGTCGGCGTCGGCCTTCGCCGCCAGCGTCCGCTTCGCGTCGCCGAGCCGCGAGACGGCCTGCGCCTGGAACTCCTCCTTGCTCCCGAACTCGTTCGGAGGGACCGCGGTCACCGAGGCGACGATCTCGTCGACGAGCGGCGCTCCGGTCGATTCCTTCCGCGCCTCGGCATAGGCCTTGCCGACCGCCATCGTCTCACGCAGGGTGCCGCCCTTCTCGCTGACGATCACGTACATCGCCGCGATCGAAGGCGCGCTCGCGATGAGCCCCCACTCCTCGGCGTCGAACTGGGACTTCTCGGTCATTCGCTGCTCCTCTCGCTGTCGGTCGTTTGCTCAGAAGTCGGACGGGGTCAGATGCGGCCGCTTCTCCCAGAGCAGCCACTGCCGCAGGTAGCGGCCGAGGCGGCGCAGCTTCGCGCCGTGGAACCCGCTCGCCTGCCTCGCCGCCGCGACGAACTGACCGCGGCGGATGTCGCCGAAACGCCGGCCGGCGGCGATCCCGCGGGTGAGATCGGCGAACCGCGAGCCGCCGATGATCTCCCGCAGCCCCTCGAGCATCGCGCCGGGTCGGTTGTAGACGGCGAAGCCGCTGAAGAGGTTCGCGGGGTTGCCGTCGAGCGTCGCCGGCGCGAGGCGCCAGGACTGCCGGTCGGAGCGGTACACCTCGCGGAAGAAGCGCCGCGGGGTCAGATCGCTGCCTTCGATCCGGTGGTCGAACAGCACCTCGAAGTAGGTCGCCCAGCCCTCGCTGTGCCAGATCACGTTCCATTGCCGGGGCGAAACGCTGTCGCCCATCCACTGGTGGGCGAGCTCGTGGGCGAGCACGGACGGCCCCGCCGACGGCCCGTCCTCGTTGCCGGCGAAGTGCGGCTTGGTCTGGTTCTCGAGCACGTAGCCGACGCTCGGCACCCAGTCGGCGACCAGGCCGGCGGTCTCGAATGGGTAGGGGCCGAGGCGCCGGGAGAGGAAGTCGATGATCTCGGGAATCCGAGCGGCCGTGGCAGCTACCGCCGCCTTGCGCTCCATCGACCCGGCGCTGTCGATCGCGGCGAAGATCGGGATCGTGGCGCCGCCGGTGCGGTCGGTCATCGTCGCGGTCGTGACGTCGAAGAGGCCGACGGTGCCGGTGGCCAGATACGGGGCCATCGGCCGCTCCTCGGCCCATGTCGTCGTCGCGGTGCCGTCGCCGTTGTCGATCCGCGAGACCCGGCGGCCGGCGCCGATCGCCGTGTAGGCGCTCGGGGCGGTCGTGCGGAGCAGGAACGTCGCCTTGTCGGAGGGATGGTCGTTGCACGGGAACCAGCTCTGGGCGCCGATCGGCTCGTTGACCGTGAACGAGCCGTCGCAGTCGCCGGGTGCCGAGCAGGCCCGCACCCAGCCCTCGAGCGAGGTGTCGGCATCGACGATCGCCTCCGGCTGGCCGTGGTAGGCGACGACGACCTCGAACTCATCGCCTTTCGCGATGCCGGCCGCCGGGGTGATCGTCAGCTTCGCCGGCTGGGTGACGTCGGGGTTGTCGCTGAGGCGCGGCCGGGCGTCGGCGCGGGCCACGCGGCTCGCGGCGGCGCCGTCGACCGTCACCGAATCGATCTCGAGGTCGCGCTGGAAGTCGAGGCTGAACCGGGAGAGGTCCTGCGTGGCGCGAGCGGTGATCGTCGTCCGCGTGCCGGCGGCGAAGCGGTTGGTCGCCGGGTCGTAGTCGAGATCGACCGCGTAGTGGCTCACGTCGTAGCCGCCGTTGCCGACCTGCGGGAGGATCGGATCGCCGAGCGACTTCGCGCCGGGCTCGTAGGCGGCCGCGGCCGGGCTTGCGAGGACGAGCGCCACGATCGCGATCGCGAGGACGATGCCGCTCGCGGCGGCGTGGCGGCTGCGTCTCACGCCGCCATCGTGACAGACCGCTGGAGGGGTAACCTCCGCTTCCGATCCTCCGGATGAATGCTGACGACTCCCCCAGAACCTGCCTGATCGGCGCCGGCTCGAGCGGCATCGCCGCCGCGAAGGCGCTCCACGAGCGCGGTCTCCCGTTCGACTGCTACGAGCTCTCCGACCGGGTCGGCGGCAACTGGGTCTTCCAGAACAGGAACGGCATCTCGTCGTCGTACCGGTCGCTTCACATCAACACCTCGCGCGAGCGCATGGAGTTCTCGGACTTCCCGATGCCGAAGTCCTATCCCGACTTCCCGCGCCACGACCACATCGCCCGCTACTTCGACGACTACGTGGATCACTTCGGGTTCCGCGACCGGATCCGCTTCGGGGTCGGCGTCGACCACGTCGAGCGGCTCGACGACGGCCGCTGGGAGGTGCGGACGACGGAGGGGGAGACCGAGACCTACGACGCCGTCATCGTCGCCAACGGCCACCACTGGGACCCGCGCTGGCCGGAGCCGCCGTTCCCAGGCAGCGACACGTTCGCGGGGGAGCAGATGCACTCCCACTACTACAAGGAGGAGACCCAGGTCGCCGACAAGGACGTCGTCGTCCTCGGCATGGGCAACTCGGCGATGGACATCGCCGTCGATGCCTCCTACCACGCGCGGAACACCTACCTCGCGGCCCGCCGTGGCGCCTACGTGATCCCGAAGTACCTGTTCGGCAAGCCGGTCGACCAGATCGGCGGCGCCGAGTGGCTGCCGCACTGGATCCGCTTCCCGGTGATGGCGCAGCTCCTCAAGCTCAACGTCGGCCGGATGGAGAACTACGGGCTGCCCGAACCGGACCACAAGTTCGCGCACGCCCACCCGACGGTCAGCGGCCGGATCCTCGACCGGCTCGCCCACGGCGCGATCAGCCCGAAGCCGAACATCGCCGCGCTCGACGGCGAGACGGTCCGCTTCACGGACGGCAGCGAGGTCCACGCCGACCTCGTCGTCTACTGCACCGGCTACAAGATCACGTTCCCGTTCTTCGACGAGGACTTCATCGCCGCCAAGGACAACGAGCTGCCGCTCTACAAGTTCATGTTCCACCCCGAGTACGAGAACCTGTTCTTCCTCGGGCTGGTCCAGCCGCTCGGCGCGATCATGCCGATCGCCGAGCGCCAGTCGGTCCTGATCACCGAGGCGCTGCGAGACCGCTTCGACCTGCCGTCTCGGGCGCAGATGGATGCCGACATCGCCGCGAAGATGCGGAAGATGCGGAAGCGCTACGTCGCCTCGAAGCGGCACACGATCCAGGTCGATTACGACGACTACATGCGCGACCTCGACAAGGAGCTCGAGGCCGGCCGCGACCGGGCCGACCGGCGCGCTGAGCTGAGCGCAGCGACGCCGGTGAGCGCCGGCGTCCCCGCCTGAGGCTCAGTCTCCGCTCGGCTCCAGCTCGAGCGGGTGCAGCTCGGAGGCGGTGATCGCCTCCGTCCGCAGGTGCGCGATCGCCTCGTACTCGGGTGAGCCGACCATCTCCAGGAACGCGGCCCTGCTCGGGTACTGAACGAGGAGGACCAGGTCCCAGACCCGGTCGCCACCGAGCAGCGAGCGGCCGCCGCGCGCCGTGTACAGCGGCCTGCCGCCGATCCCCTCGAGCAGCGGTGCCACCGCGGCGCCGTACTCCATGTACTTCTCGAGCCCGCCGTCGGGCTTCAGCGCCAGCAGGTTGAGCATCACGACCGGCCCGTCGTCCTCCGAGCGCGAGCGCTCGAGCAGCTCACGGAACCCCTCGGCGTTGAGCTGCTCGGCTTCGCTCGGCACGGCCACGGCGAAGGATCCTATTGATTGGCGGTCAACAGCGCAGGTATCGACCGAATCCCCGGGGCCTGCTCCTTACTTGATGAAGAGGATCTCCGAGTACTTCGGCAGCGGCCAGAGGTCGTCGGCGACGATCAGCTCGAGGGCATCGGCGACCTCGCGGACCTCGTGCATCTTCGCGAGCTGGTTGTCGCGGGCGTACTCGGCCAGCTCGAGGCCCTCGACGTCGTCGGGGTAGATGTTGGCCGCCTCGAGCTCGCCGATCTTGGCGACGAACTGCTCGATCAGCGGCTTCAGCTCGGCTTCGAGGCCGCTGACGCGGGCTGCGCCGATCTCGGCCGCGTAGCGGATCGCCGCGGGGAGCAGCATCGTCTTCGCGATCGAGCGGGCCGTCTCGGCCTCGATGTTGGCGGTGACCGCGTACTGCTCGACCCAGACCTCGAAGCGGGCCTCGAGCTCGCGCTTCGAGAGGACGTTGTAGCGCTCGAAGGCCGCGACGGTGTCGTCGGCGATCACCTCGGGCAGCGCGTCCGGCGTCGTCCGCAGGTTCTTGAGGCCGCGGCGCTCCGCCTCGGCGTGCCACTCGTCCGAGTAGTTGTCGCCGCCGAAGCAGACCTGCCTGTTGGCGGCGTAACTCTCCTTGACGACCTCGGCGACCGCGGCGCCGGTCTCCTCGCCGCCCGCGATCTTCGCCTCGAGCTTGCCGGCGAGGTCGTCGATCGCTTCGGCGACGATCGTGTTCAGGACGGTGTTCGGGAAGGCGAGCGACATGCTCGAACCGAGCGCCCGGAACTCGAACTTGTTGCCGGTGAAGGCGAACGGCGAGGTCCGGTTGCGGTCGCCGCCGTGCATCGGCAGCGGCGGCAGGACCGGGGTTCCCAGCCCGAGCGTCGAGTCCTCGGTGACCCCGTCGCCGACCCCGGAGAGGATCGACTCGAACGCCTTGTCGAGCTCGGCGCCGAGGAAGATCGAGATGATCGCCGGCGGCGCCTCGTTGGCACCGAGCCGGTGGTCCTGGCCGATGTTCGCGACCGAGGCGCGGAGCAGCCCCTGGTGCTTGTTGACGGCCTGGATCACGGCCGTGCAGAAGAACAGGAAGCTCGCGTTCTCCGCCGGCGTGTCGCCCGGGTCGATCAGGTTGGTTCCGGTGTCGGTGCTCATCGACCAGTTGTTGTGCTTGCCGGAGCCGTTGACGCCGGCGAACGGCTTCTCGTGCAGCAGACAGACGAGCCCGTAGCGACGGGCGACGTTCTGCATCACCTGCATCGTCAGCTGCTGGTGGTCGGAGCCGACGTTCGAGTTCTCGAAGATCGGCGCGACCTCGTACTGGCCCGGCGCGACTTCGTTGTGGCGGGTCTTGACCGGGATCCCGAGCCGGACCAGCTCACGTTCGGTCTCGAGCATGCAGGCGAGCACGCGCTCGGGGATCGAGCCGAAGTAGTGGTCGTCGAGCTCGTGGCCCCTCGGCGGCTGGGCGCCGAACAGGGTTCGCCCGGTCGTGACCAGGTCGGGGCGCTCGAAGAAGTACTGCTCGTCGATCAGGAAGTACTCCTGCTCGGGGCCGACGGTCGTGAACACGCGCTGGGTCTCCTCGTCGCCGAGCAGGCGCAGCGCCTTCACCGCCGAGCCCGAGAGCGCGTCCATCGAGCGCAGCAGCGGGATCTTCGCGTCGAGCGCTTCGCCGGTCCAGGAGGCGAAGGCGGTCGGGATGCAGAGCAGGACACCGTTCGGGTTCTCGAGCAGGAAGGCGGGGCTGGTCGGGTCCCAGGCCGTGTAGCCGCGGGCCTCGAACGTCGCCCGGATGCCGCCGGTCGGGAACGAGGAGGCATCCGGCTCGCCCTGGATCAGCTCCTTGCCGGAGAAGCCGGCGATCGCGTCGGAGTCGGTTCCGGGCTCGAAGAACGAATCGTGCTTCTCGGCGGTGAGGCCGGTGAGCGGCTGGAACATGTGGGTGTAGTGGGTCGCTCCGCGCTCGAGGGCCCAGTCCTTCATCGCCTCGGCGACCTCGTCGGCCAGGGTCGGATCGAGTGCTTTCCCGGAGGCGAGCGTCTCGTTCAGCCGGTTGAAGGTGTCCTCGGAGAGCCGCTCCTTCTGGACCGCGGGTGAGAAGACGTTCTCGCCGTAAGGGTGATTCGCCGAGTCACGGAGGTCGCCGGTCTCGATCGAGCCGCCGTTGCGGCTCCAGCTCGCGGCGGTGAGGTTGTGCTTGCGGGCCCTGGTGATGGTCATCTGTCGATTGCTCCTTCTCGTCGCGGCAGGACTCGACCCGGCAGGGCAAGCCATCGGTCATCGTCGCAAAATTCAGGCGCAAACCCTAGGCCCGGACCGGCAGATTCCCTTTGTCCGCGCGTACAAAGTCCGACGTTGCGGGTTCTCCATCCGGGCGGGGGACGGCGATCGCAGTCGCGTCTGCGGTCTCCGGCGTCTAGGATGCCGCAGCCGCGTGAGACCGCGCGCACGCCGACGCCCGCGACAAGGAAGCTCCGCGATGTCCCATTCCCCCTCGAACGATCCCTACTGGCGCGAGGCCATGGCGCCCTACGCGCGGTCCGACCTGCGCCGCTCGACCGTCGACATCCTCACCTCGGTCGTGCCGTTCCTGGCGCTCTGGGGCGTCATGTACATGGCGCTCGACGTCTCCTACTGGCTCGTCCTGCTGATCTCGATCCCGACGGCCGGCTTCCTGCTCCGCACGTTCATCCTCTTCCACGACTGCACTCACGGCTCGTTCTTCGCCTCGCGGCGCGCCAACCTCTGGGGCGGGCGGATCTTCGGCCTGCTGACGTTCCAGTGCTTCACGAACTGGCGCCACCATCACGCGATCCATCACGGCTCGGCGGGGGATCTCGACCGGCGCGGAACCGGCGACGTTCCGACCTGGACCGTCGACGAGTACTACTCGAAGCCCTGGCGGTCGCGGCTCGGCTACCGGCTGTTCCGCAACCCGCTCGTCATGTTCGGGGTCGGCCCGATCTGGTCCCTGTTGATCGGCCCGCGCGTCTGGGCCGGATCGAAGCCGGGAAAGCTCCGCAACAGCATCCTCCTGACCAACGTCGCCGTCCTCGCGATGGTCGCCGCCGCCTGCTTCGTGTTCGGCTGGCAGGCGGTCCTCCTGATCGAGGCCCCGCTCGTCGTCATCGCCGGGACCGCCGGCGTCTGGCTGTTCTTCGTCCAGCACCAGTTCGAGGACGTCTACTGGGAGAACAGCGGCGCCTGGGACTACTCGGAGGCGGCGCTCCGCGGCAGCAGCTACCTGAAGCTGCCGCAGCCGTTCCAGTTCTTCACCGGCAACATCGGCCTCCACCACGTCCACCACCTGAGCGCCCGCGTCCCCAACTACAACCTGCAGCGCGCCCACGACGAGAACGAGGTCTTCGCACAGGTCCCGGTCCTCACCTTCCGGAAGTCGCTGCGCTGCTCCCGGCTCAAGCTCTGGGACCCGGCGAGCAAGCAGCTCGTCGGCTTCGCCGCCGCGAAGGCGAGCTACCGGCGCGGCAGCGTCGCCGCCCGCCCGGCCCCGTCGACGCCGTAGATCAGGCCCGGCCGGCGGACGACAGCTGTGGCAGTGAGGGGAGCGCCCGCCTGACCACCGCCCGCGTTTCGTCACGAACCCCTGCTTCGAGACGGCGATCGTGACCTAACCGGGGTCCTGGCACGGCTTTCGTAACGCCCCGCCTGTCGTGGCGGGGGTGAGTGACGTTTCCAGGCCTTCCGCGACCCCCTCACTGCCCGAGGACATGCAGTGGGCATGGCGGCTCGGCGTGAGTCGCGACGTGGCTACTTCCCCTTCGCCGCTACCTCTGCCGATTTTGCGATCGCGTCGTCCATCTGCTCGAGCGCGTCGATGTTGACCGGGCCGTGCCCCGGAGCGAGCGCCGCCGGCTCGTGGGTGCGGAGCTCGATCGCGCTCTCGAGCTCGATCTCCTTGTCCCAGGTCGCGAAGTAGGGCAGCGGGAAGAGCGGGTTCGCGCGGGCCGAGGTGTAGACGCCGAACAGGGTCGAGAAGACGTCGCCGCAGTAGAGGGTGCGGTCGCGGGCGTCGAGGAAGGCGAGGTGGCCCGGCGTGTGGCCGGGCGTCGCGATCACCTCGAGCGAGCCGACCCGTTCGCCGCCCTCGATCGTCCGCGTCGGCTTCGTCTTCGCCCCGGGGAAGCCTCCCTTGACCTCGCCGCGCTCGCCCTCCTGCATCGTCTTGTCGCCGCTGAGGAGGAGCGCGTCGCGGGAGGAGATCAGGACCTCGGCGTCGGGGAGGGCGGCGGCGAGGGCATCGAGCGAGCCGATGTGGTCGCCGTGGGCATGGGTGAGGACGATCCGGACGATCGGGGCGCCGAGATCGGCGGCGGCGGCGAGGATCTTCTTGGCGCTGCCCTTGATCATCGTGTCGATCAGCGTCAGCCCGTCGTCCTCCTGGACGAGGAATGCGTTGACCATGCCGTAGCGGCTGACCCGGGTGTGGCTCTCGACGGTTGGAACGCTCATGGCGCGGATCCTAGAGCCCCGCTACGGATAGGCTCGAACCGAGATGACCGACCGCCCCGACGAGGTCGCCCGCAGCGAGCGGACCCTGCCCGGGGTCTGGCGGCTGCGGCTGCCGTGCCCGTGGCCGGGGGTCCCGCACGTCAACTCGTGGGCGATCGCCCGCGGCGACGGCGTCGTCCTCTTCGACACCGGGATCGGCGGCGAGGAGGGCGTCCACCAGCTCGAGCTCGCGCTCGGCCAGGCGAAGCTGAAGCTGCGCGACATCCGCCTCGTCGTCTGCACCCACTCCCACAGCGACCACTACGGCGCCGCCGCGTCGATCGTCGACGCCGCCGGCTGCGAGCTCTGGATGCACCCGGCGTGGGGTCACATCAGGGCGATGGCCGAGGATCCCGACGGCTCCCTCGACGGCCGGATCGAGGTCGCCCGTCACAGCGGCGTCCCGGCCGCGGAGCTCGAGCGCTACGAGACCCGCCGCGGCGCCAGCACCTACGTCGATCGCGTCGTCCCGCCCGACCGCGAGCTCACCGACGGCGTCGAGGTCGCAACCGACCTCGGCTTCTTCCGCGCCTACGCGACGCCCGGCCACGCGCCCTCGCACGTCGTCCTCCATGAGCCGGAGAGCGGCCTGCTCGTCTCCGGCGACCATCTGCTCGGCCGGATCTCGCTCTTCTACGACCATGGCCACACGCCCGACCCGGTCGCCGAGTTCATCGCCTCGCTCGACGTCGTCGACGAGCTCGACATCCGCCTCTGCCTGCCCGGCCACGGGCGGACCTTCCGCGATGTCGGCGCGAAGATCGCCGCCTACCGCAGAGAGGTCGACGCGCAGCTCGGGACCGTCCGCGACGCCCTCCGCGACGGCGAGAAGACCCCGTTCGGCGTCGTCGGGGCGATGCTCGGCGAGGGGAACACGAGCGGGCCGGCCGCCGCCTGGGCGCTACAGCTCTCGCTCGCCTACCTCGACCACCTCGAGGCCCTCGGCGAGGCCGAACGGACCCCGGGCACCGATCCGGTCCTCTGGCGTTCGACCGGTTGAGCCGCCACCATGTGACGCGACGGCCAACGAAGCATGTCAATGTTGTCCGGAGCCGTAATCCACGTAGGCGTCCGTTTGGGATAGCGTCGAGCGGTCCCGTCGATCCTTTGTACCAATTGGCGAAGGCAGCCATCGAAACAACCAGCAGCAGCGAGGCCGGCCAGGTCCCCGACGTCCGCCTCGAGGGAGTCCGCAAGACCTACGGCGATGTCGTCGCCGTCGACCACGTCGATCTCGACATCCGCAGCGGTGAGTTCTTCACGATGCTCGGCCCGTCCGGATCCGGGAAGACGACGATGCTGCGGATGATCGCCGGCTTCGAGCTCCCCGACCGCGGCCGGGTCGAGCTCGGCGGCAACGACGTCACCGACCTCGCCGCCTACGACCGCGACGTCAACACGGTCTTCCAGGACTACGCGCTGTTCCCGCACATGAGCGTCGGCGAGAACGTCGAGTACGGCCTGCGCGTCGCCAAGGTCGACAAGGAGGAGCGCCGCAAGCGCCGCACAGAGGCCCTCGAGATGGTCCGCCTGACCGGCTACGACGAGCGCAAGCCGACCGAGCTGTCGGGCGGGCAGCGCCAGCGGGTGGCGCTCGCCCGGGCGATCGTCAACCAACCGCGCGTGCTGCTCCTCGACGAGCCGCTCGGCGCCCTCGACCTGAAGCTCCGCGAGCAGCTCCAGGTCGAGCTCAAGCAGATCCAGCGCGAGGTCGGGATCACGTTCGTCTACGTGACCCACGACCAGGAGGAGGCGTTGACGATGTCGGACCGGATCGCCGTCTTCAACGAGGGACGGATCGAGCAGGCCGGCGAGCCGGAGAGCGTCTACGAGCGTCCCGCGAACCCGTTCGTTGCCGGGTTCGTCGGCGTCTCGAACCTGATTCATCGCGACGGTCGCAGCTTCACCGTCCGCCCCGAGAAGGTCCGGCTGCTCGCGGCCGGCGATCCGGCGGAGGGTCTCGTCGTCGAGGAGGGCACGATCGACGACGTCTCCTACGCGGGGATGGTGACGAGGTTCCACGTCGCGCTCGACGGCGGCGACAGGCTCCAGGTCGCGCGACAGAACCTCGAGCAGACTTCACACGAAGACGAGGGAATGAGGGGACAGCGGGTCAAGGTTGGTTGGCGCCGTGAGCACACGGTCGCGGTCGCCGAGCAGCAGGGGTAGGACACATCAACCAGAGGAGGAGAGATGAGTAGCGATGCGCGCTCTGCACGGTGGGCCTGGCTCGCCGTGGCAGGCCTGAGCGTCTTCATCGCCGCGTTCGCGATCGGATGCGGAGGCAGCGACTCGAGCGACAGCACGAGCGCCGGTGGAGAGATGCTCAGCGAGGTCGGGAAGGGAGAGGGTGAGCTGAACCTGATCTGCTGGCCGAGCTATTGCGAGGACGGCTCGACCGATCCCGACGTCGATTGGATCAGCGACTTCGAGAAGCAGACCGGCTGCCAGGTCAACGTCAAGATCGGCAACACCTCGGACGAGATGGTGCAGCTGATGCGGACCGGCCAGTACGACGGCGTCTCCGCGTCGGGTGACGCGACCCTGCGGCTGATCGACGGCGGCGACGTCGCCCCGGTCAACACCGATCTGGTGCCCAATTACGCGGACATATTCCCGGGGTTGAAGGACCAGCCGTTCAACAGCGTCGACGGGCAGATGTACGGGATCCCGCACGGGCGCGGGGCGAACCTGTTGATGTGGAACACCGACGAGGTGAAGCCCGCTCCGAACTCGTGGAGCGCGGTCTTCGACCCGAACCAGGCGTCGAAGCAGAAGGGCCACGTCACCGCGTACGACAGCCCGATCTACATCGCCGACGCGGCGCTGTACCTGATGGCGCACCAGCCCGATCTGGGGATCACGAACCCCTACGAGCTGGACGAGGACCAGTTCAACGCCGCGATCGACCTGCTCAAGCAGCAGCGTGAGTTCATCGGCGAGTACTGGTCGGACTACGCAAAGCAGATCCAGTCGTTCGCCAACGGTGACTCGACGGTCGGCACGACCTGGCCGTACCAGTTCCTGGCTCTGCAGGCCGAGGGTGATCCGGTCCAGTCGACGGTTCCGGAAGAGGGCTCGACCGGTTGGTCGGACACGTGGATGATCAGCTCGGAGGCCCAGCATCCGAACTGCATGTACATGTGGATGAACCACATCACCGAGCCCCAGGTCCAGGCCGACGTGGCCGAGTGGTTCGGCGAGGCGCCGGCGAACAGCAAGGCGTGCGAGCCGCAGTACCTGAAGAAGGGGCCGTTCCCCGACGTCAAGCACTGCGAGAAGTACGACGCCTCCGGTGAGAAGTACCTCGACGACCTCTACTACTGGACGACTCCGGTCTCCGACTGCGGCGATGACCGCGGCGACGTCTGCAAGACGTACGACGACTGGGTCCAGGGCTGGACGGAGGTCAAGGGCTAGGCAGACCCGGAAGGACGCGAGACGACCGTGGAAGCGACGGGGCTCGAAGGCCCAGCGCCACGGAGGTCGGTGGGCCACAGGCTCGCCGACCTCTTCCACGGTCGTCCGCGCCTTCAGGCCGGGACGCTGCTGGCCGGGCCGGTCGGCTGGCTCGTGATCGGCTATCTCGGCTCGCTCGCGATCCTGCTGATCGCGAGCTTCTGGACGCTCGGCGAGCTCAGCGGCGAGGTCGAGCGGACGTTCACCCTCGACAACTTCAAGACGATCGTCGACGACTCCGTGTACCGGACGGTGACGCTGCGCACCGTCGGGATCGCGGCGGCGGTGACCGTCACCGATGCGCTGCTGGCGCTGCCGCTCGCCTTCTACATGGCGAAGGTCGCGAAGCCGAGCCGGCAGAGCCTGCTCGTCGTCGCCGTGCTGGTGCCGCTCTGGTCCTCCTACCTCGTCAAGGCGTTCGCCTGGCGGACGATCCTCAGCGAGGACGGGATCCTCAACTGGGCGCTCGACCCGCTCGGGCTGTCGGGCCCCGGCTACGGCACGCTCGCCGTCTGGCTCGTGATGAGCTACATCTGGCTTCCGTACATGATCATCCCGATCTACGCCGGCTTCGACCGGATCCCGGACTCGGTGCTGAGCGCGTCCGAGGACCTCGGAGCGAAGGCATGGATCACCTTCCGGCGGGTGATCTGGCCGCTCGTCTTCCCGGCGATCGTCGCCGGCTCGATCTTCACCTTCTCGCTGACCCTTGGCGACTTCATCGCGCCGACCCTGGTCAGCTCGACGCAGTTCATCGGCACCGTCGTCAAGTCGACGATCACGACCAACCTGCCGCTGGCCGCGGCCTATTCGATCGTCCCGATCCTGATCATGATCGTCTACCTGCTGATCGCCCGACGACTCGGCGCCTTCGAACATGTCTGAGGGCTTCCGATGCGACTGACGCGACGAAACGAACGCCTGCTCAGGCTCGCCTCCGCGGCGACGCTCGCCTTCATCTACCTGCCGCTGCTCGTGATCCTCGTCTACGCGTTCAGCGCATCGACCACGCAGGTGTGGCCGCCCGACGGGCTGACGACGAAGTGGTTCGGGGAGGCGTTCAACAACAGCGGTGCCCGCGACGCCTTCCTGCTCTCGCTCGAGGCGGCCGCGTTTGCCACTACGGTCGCGCTGATCCTCGGGACGCTGGCCTCGATGGCGGTCGCCCGCTACCGGTTCTTCGGCCGCGAGACGATCTCGTTCCTCGTGATCCTCCCGATCGCGCTGCCGGGGATCGTCACCGGCGTCGCCCTGAACACGAGCTTCACGCAGGTCCTCGGGGTCGAGCTGAGCCTGTTCACGATCGTCGTCGGCCACGCCACGTTCTGCATCGTCGTCGTCTACAACAACGTCGTCGCCCGCCTCCGTCGCGTCTCCGGGAACTTCGAGGAGGCCTCGGCCGATCTCGGCGCGACCCCGTGGATGACCTTCCGCCGGGTGACGCTGCCGAGCATGCGGACCGCCCTCGTCGCCGGAGGGCTGCTCGCCTTCGGTCTCTCCTTCGACGAGATCATCGTCACCACGTTCACCGCCGGCGCCGGCGAGCAGACGCTGCCGATCTGGATCCTCACCAACTTCTCGCGGCCGAGCCAGCTGCCGATCGTGAACGTCGTCGCGGTGCTCGTGGTGCTGATCTCGATCATCCCGGTCTACCTCGCCAACCGGCTCAGCCGCGACGTCGGCGCAGCGGCCGGCGCCGGCGGTGCCGTCGCCGCCGAGGGCGCGGCGATGCCGTGATCACTCCGACCGGATCCTCCGCTTCGCGTCCGGTCCGGTCGGCTCCGTGGCGTGATCGCGGCGGCGCTTAGATCACGGCATCTCCTCGGGCTGCGCCCTGCGGGATGCCGGAGACACTGCGCCGCCTTCCGGTGGGCCGGGCGGCGGCGGCGACTCCGGCGGCCTGCCGTTCAGCCGCGGGAGCACGCGCCGCGTCAGCAGCACGAAGAAGACGAGGGCGGCGGCGCCGATCCAGATCGCCGGGTCGTTCGGCGAGAGCGACTCGAGCCGGCTGCCGAGATAGACGAACAGCAGGGTGAGGGGGATGTAGCCGACCACGGTCGTCCAGATGAACGTCCAGAGCGGCACCCGCGCCGATCCGGCCACGTAGCTGAACAGGCTGAAGGGGACGATCGGGACCATCCGGCAGGTGAGGAGCAGCGTCACTCCGCCGCGGTCGACCACCCGCTCGTAGCGTTCGAAGCGCTCGGCGCCGAACATCCGGACCAACGCGGGGCGGGCAGCGTGGACGCCGATCTGATGGCAGAGGATCCCGTTCAGCAGCCAGCCGAACATGATCAGCGGGAAGCCGAACCAGACGCCGTAGACGAACCCGACCGCGGCGTCGAGGATCTCGGCCGGGTAGAAGAGCACCGCGTGGGACACCGCCAGAGTGAGGACCATCAGGACGCCGCCGACGCCGAACCCCTTCAGGTCGTGGCGCAGCGATGCGGTGTCGCCGCTGAGCGCATCGGTGGCCGCATGGCGGAGCGGATGGACGAGCAGGACCAGCGCGACGACCGACAGCGCGCAGGTGATCGCGGCGATGATCGGGATCCAGCTCGTGTGCTCCTCGGCGAGGTCCTCGACGAGCTCCTCGAGGCGCGGGCGCTCTTCCTCCCGTTGCTGCTGCTCGGTTCGGGTCACCCGGGAAGTCTCGCAGGCCCGTTCAGCGCATCAGCCTGCGCACCTCGGGCGACGGCGGGATCCCGTCGGGGCCGCCGCGCGAGTGCCCGCCGCCGCCCGGGCGGCGCGAGTCCGGCGCCCGCTTGACCCAGCGCTTGTCCTTCAGCTCCTTGCGGAGCGCCCGGCGGCTGCGCGGGTAGTGGTCGATCTCGAACGGGTTGCCGGGGCCGAATCCCTGGTAGTAGATCGCCATCCGCGCCCGCTTGTGCTTGCGGACCCAGCGGAACAGATGGCGGGTGAACGCCGGGTGGTCGACGTCCCAGGGCCCCCACTCGCCGAGCACGAACGGCAGCCGCTTGTAGTGCTTGTAGAAGTGGTTGAGCCCGCCGAAGTTCGGGAACTTGCCGTAGATGTCGGCCCCGACCCAGTCGACGTACTTCGCACCCGGCCAGTAGGCACGCGGGCCGTTGCCCTTGCGATCCGGCGATCCCGACGTCTGCGGGACCCACAGGAACGCGACCTTCGGCTGCGGGATGTTCTTCGGCGGGTGGGCGCTGTTGCGGCCGGTCGTCAGCGGCGGCATCCTGTTCGCCTTCAGCTTGTGGTTGATCTCGCGGCGCGGACCGCCGCGGACGACGATCACCGTCCGCTTCCACGCCTTCCGGAACTGCGCTGTCTTGTGCGACTTGCCGCGGCGGGAGCCGTCGGAGCCGAACGCGGAGTACGGGTTCCAGTGGCCGTTCATCTCCGGCAGCAACCGGATGTAGGTCGGCCGCCCCCACTGCGCGAGGCGGCGGTTCACGGTCAGCAGGTAGCGATCGCCGCGGCCCTTGCGGATCGCCCGCGGGCTGATCACCCCGCTGCAGCCGTAACAGGGGGAGGTCGAGATGCTGAGCATCCCGCGCGTCTCGGTGCGCTTCCAGCGCTTGACCGACTCCTGGCTCCAGGCGTTCCAGGTCTCGAAGGCCTGCATGACCGGGACGTGACGGCCGACCGCGGCGGCGAAGTCGAAGTAGTCCTGCTTGGAGCCGCCGTCGGAGACGCCGGCGTAGAGGTCGTTTCCATGCGGCGGGTAGGTGCCGGCCTCCGCGAGCGCCGGGATCGCCAGGAGGGCGAGCACGGCGATCAGCGCAGAGCGACGAGGCATCGGGCGATCGTACGGCTCCACGGCGTCGGGAATGCGAGATCGGTTGCAGCCGGGCGGGGTAGAGTCGCCCTGCCGGCGCCGGCCCACCGCGGCATCATCTCGGGGAAGCAATGCCACCACTAAGCGATCTGATCACTGCGCCGGCCGGCCGGCTCGCCGACGTGGCGCAGAACGCGCTCGAGGTGGCGCGCTTCGGCGGCTTCGAGACCGACGAGGAGCCCTCGCCGTTCGAGGTCGTCGCGACCCGGCCCGTTTACCGGCTCCGCCGCTACTACCCGCCGGCGCCGGACGCGAAGGAGGGGGCGGGGCCGCCGCTGCTGCTGGTGCCGCCGATGATGCTCGCCGCCGACATCTACGACGTCGCGCCGTCGACCAGCGCGGTCGAGATCCTCGCCCGTAACGGCGTCGATCCGTGGGTGGTCGACTTCGGCGCCCCCGAGCACGAGGAGGGTGGCCTCGAGCGCTCCCTCAACGACCACGTGGTCGCGCTCGACGAGGCCATCGACCTGGTCCGCGAGGAGACCGGCCACGAGGAGATCCACATCGGCGGCTATTCGCAGGGCGGGATGTTCTGCTACCAGGTTGCCGCCTTCCGGCGCTCGCGCGGGATCGACTCCATCGTCGCCTTCGGGAGCCCGGTCGACACCCGCGGGACGCTCAGCTTCGGCCTGCCCGAGGACACCGCGATCGCTGTCGCCTCGTTCCTCGCCGAGCACGTCTTCGCGACCTCCGGCGTGCCGGCCTGGATGAGTCGCACCGGCTTCCGGCTCCTCGATCCGGCGAAATCGATGCGCCAGCGGCTCGACTTCCTCCGCCAGCTCCACGACCGCGAGGCGCTGCTTCCCCGCGAGCGCCAGCGACGGTTCCTCGAGGCCGAGGGCTGGGTGGCGTGGCCGGGCCCCGCGCTCGCCGACGTGATCCGCCAGTTCGGCGTCCACAACCGGCTCGTCTCCGGCGGCTTCGTGATCGAGGACCGGCTCGTGACGTTGGCCGACATGACCTGTCCGATCCTCGCGTTCGTCGGTGAGACCGACGAGATCGCCCCGGCGAAGTCGGTCCGGGCGGCGCGCTGGGCGGCGCCGCGCTCCGACGTCTACGAGGTGACGCTCCCGGCCGGGCACTTCGGGCTGGTCGTCGGCTCGACCGCGGTCGAGACGACCTGGCCGACGGTCGCCGCCTGGGCCCACTGGCGCGCCGACGGCGGCGAGCTCCCCGAGGGCATCCGCCGGATCGAGGAGGAGGTCGAGCGCCCCGACGACGGGATCAGCGGCCAGGACCGCCTCGCCGCCTCGGCCCAGCTCGCGCTCGGGGCCGGGATCGGCACCGCCCAGGCGCTCGCCGGTGCCGCGATCGGTGCGACCCGAACGCTGCGCGAGGTGATCGGTGACAGGGCGAGCCAGCTCGAGCAGCTCAACCGCCTCGGCAACCTGAACCCGGACACCCGGATCTCGCTCGGGCTGCTGCTCGACGAGCGCGCCGAGGAGGAGCCCGACGACGTCGTCCTGCTCTTCGAGGACCGCGCCCACACCCAGGAGGCGGTCAAGCAGCGGATCGACAACGTCGTCCGCGGGCTGCTCGAGATCGGCGTCCGCCAGGGCGAGCTCGTCGGAGTCCTCATGCAGACCCGGCCGAGTGCTTTGACCGTCGTCGCGGCGCTGAACCGGCTCGGCGCCGTCGCGGTGCTGATGCGCCCCGACGGGGACCCCGGCATCGAGGCCGAGCTCGGTCGCGTCCGCCGGATCATCGCCGACCCCCAGAACGGCGAGGCGGCGCAGGCGGCGACGAGCGTGCAGGTCTACGTGCTCGGCGGCGGCGGCAAGGACCGGAAGCTGCCGCGCGGGCTGATCGACATGGAGCGGATCGACCCCGACGCGGTCGAGGTCCCCGCCTGGCACGAGCCGAACCCGGGCCGCGCCGGCGACCTCGCGTTCATCCTCTTCACCGGCAGCGGCGAGCGGACGCTGGCGAACCGGATCACCAACGGCCGCTGGGCGCTCTCCGCATTCGGCACCGCCTCCTCGGCGTCGCTGTCCCGCAGTGACACGGTCTACAGCGCCAGCCCCGTCTATCACCCGTCGGCGCTGCTGATGAGCGTCGGCGGCGTCGTCGCCGGCGGCGCCCGCCTCGCGGTCGGCTCCCGCTTCGAGCCGTCGATCTTCTGGGACGAGGTGCGCCGCTACGGCGCGACCGTCGTCTCCTACACCTGGGCGATGATGGACGAGATCGCCGAGGCGCCGCCGCATCCCGGCGAGCGCCACCATCCGGTCCGGCTCTTCATCGGCTCGGGGATGCCGCGCGGCCTCTGGAAGCGCGTCAGCGAGCGATTCGCCCCTGCCCGCGTCCTCGAGTTCTACGCCTCGACCGAGGGCGACGCGGTCCTCGTCAACGTGCCGGGGTTGAAGGCGGGTTGCAAGGGGCGGCCGCTGCCGGGCAGCGCCGAGGTCCGGGTCGCCGCCTACGACCCGATCGACCGCAGCCTCGTCCTCGGCGACAACGGCTTCGCGATCGAGTGCGCGCGGAGCGATCCGGGGATGCTCCTCGCCCGGGTCCGCCACGACGCGATCGGCCTCGGCGAGGGTGTCCTCCGCGGCGTCTTCGAGCCCGGCGACGCCTGGCTCGAGACCGGTGACCTGTTCGTCGTCGACTCCGAAGGCGACTTCTGGCTCGTCGATCACGGCCCCTCGGTCATCCGCGCTGCCTCCGGCGCCGTCTACTCCGGGCCGATCCAGGACGCCCTCGGCGACGTCGGATCGGTGGCGCTCGCCGTCGCTTACGGCGTTCCCCGCGACGACGGCGCCGAGATCCCCTGCGCCGCCGTGACCCTCCGCGCGGGTTACGAGCTCGACATCCACGAGGTCGAAGCGGCGCTCGCCGACCTCGGCGACCGCGGCATCCCCTGGGTCCTCCGCGTCGTCGACCGGATCCCGCTGACCACCTGGTACCGGCCGATCACCGGTCCGCTCGCCGCCGAGGGGCTGCCGGAACCGACCACCCCGCCGACCGCCTGGTACTGGGACCCGCGCAAGGGCGGCTACCGGCGGATGAGCAAGGCCGCCCGCGAGCGCCTGTTGCGCTGAGGCGGGCGGGGGTCTGGCCCGGCTGATGAGGGGGATCCGGATCTGTGGGTGCATCTCGTGTCGTACAGCGACGCCGGATGCGCCCGCACCCGCACGACTTGCCTTCTCAGCCAAACCCACGCTCGACCCTCGCGTACCCTCCCGGCCATGCGGATCCTGTTCGTCTGCCTCGGCAACATCTGCCGCTCGCCGACGGCCGAGGGCGTGCTCCGGCACCGGCTCGCCGCGGCGGGGCTCGGCGCCGACGTCGACGTCGAGAGCGCCGGGACGGGCGACTGGCACATCGGCAACCCGCCCGACCGGCGCGCGACCGCCGCGGCGGCGAGTCGCGGCATCGCGCTCGAGAGCCGCGCCCAGGGGTTCGAGCTCTCGCATTTCGACGAGTTCGATCTGATCCTCGCGATGGACCGCCAGAACCTCGCCGACGTCCGGGCGCTGGCGCCGGATGCGGCGGCGACCGGGAAGCTCCACCTGTTTCGCGAGTACGACCCGCTCGCGGTCGAGTCCGGCGACCTCGAGGTCCCCGATCCCTACTTCGGCGGCGATCAGGGGTTCGAGGAGGTGCTCGACATGATCGAGCGCGCCTGCGACGGGCTGATCGCCGAGATCCGCTCGGCGACCGCGGCCGGCGGTTGAGCGACGAGGAGACGATCGCCGCCGCCGGACGTGCCCTCGGCACGCCGGTCGAGCGGGCCCGCCGGGTCGCCGGCGGTGACATCAACGACGCCTGGCAGCTCCGCCTCGCCGACGGAACCGAGGCCTTCCTGAAGAGCCGTCCGTCCGCCCGCGACGGCGAGTACGAGCTCGAGGCCGCCGGGCTCGAGTGGCTCGGGGAGGTCGCCGGCGGCCTGCCCGTCCCGAGCGTCATCGGCGTGGTCGACGAGGGCGGGACCCGCGGGTTGGTCCTCGAGTGGGTCGACGAGGGCGGCCGCCTCGACGAGGCGGGGGAGGAGCTGCTCGGCAGCGGCCTTGCGCGGATCCACGCCGCGGGAGCGCCGGGCTTCGGGGCGCTGCCGCCCGGCGCGCCCGACGTCGCGCTGCGCTTCGGCGGCGTCGTGCTCCCCGCCGGCGGAGCGGCCGCCGATGCTCCCTGGGCGGAGCACTACGGCACCCGGATCGAGGCGCTCGCCGCCGCGGCGAGCGACGCCGGGCGCCTCGATGCTCGCGCGGGCGCCGCGATCACGACCGTGATCGAGCGGATCGCGGATCTCGCCGGCCCCGACGAGCCGCCGGCACGGGTCCACGGCGACCTCTGGAGCGGCAACGTCCTCGCCGCCGCCGACGGACGGCCGTGGCTGATCGACCCGGCTGCCCACGGCGCCCACCGTGAGATCGACCTGGCGATGCTGAGGCTGTTCGGATCGGTCCCGGCCCGGACGCTCGCCGCCTACGAGGATGTCCGGCCGCTCGCGCCCGGGCACGAGGAGCGGGTGTCGCTCTGGCAGATCCAGCCGCTGCTCGTCCACGCGATCCTGTTCGGCGGCGGCTACGGCGCCGCCGCCGGCCGCGCCGCCGCCCTTTACGGCTGAGCGGTGCTCATCTAGGTTCCCCGCCGTGACGCGCGAGGAGCTGCGGCGGCGGGTGATCGAGGGACTCGAGGTCGAGGTGGCGCTGTTCGGCGGCTGCTCGGGGGCGACCTCGGTCGCTCGCCTGCCGGGGGTGCTTGCGTCGGTCTCGCCGCCGACCGCCGACCGCTCGATCTTCAACTCGGTGACGGCGAGCGGGGCGGAGGCGCTCGGTGCGGCCGTCGACGACCTCGGCGCCCTCTACCGCGAGGCCGGGATCCGCGCCTGGACCGTCTGGGTCCCCGACGACGACCGCCCCAGCGCCGAGCTTCTCGCTTCCCGCGGCCACGTCCTCGACGGGGCGCCGCGGGCGATGGCGTTGGAGCTGGCCGACCTGCGTCCGGTCGAGCTTCCCGCCGGCGTCGAGCTGGTCCCCGGCGCGATGGCGACGATCGGCGCCATCAACGATCGCGCCTACGGCATCGAAGGCCCAGGCTGGGCGACGGCGATGATCGACGAGCCGGACCTCGCCATGGAATCGGCGGTCGCGATCGCCGACGGCGAGCCGGTCGCCTGCGCGCTCGTTCTCGACCACGGCGACGATGCCTGCGTCAGCGCTGTCGCGACGCTTCCCGGACATCGCGGCCGCGGTCTCGCCGGCGCGATCATCTCGCGGCTTCTCGCCGCGGCCGCCGAGCGAGGCATCCGGACCGGCAGCCTCCAGGCGAGCCGGGCGGGCGCGCCGGTCTACGCGCGGCTCGGCTTCGAGGACGTCGGGTTCTTCGAGCTCTGGGAGCGGCGCGACGGGGCGTCGGGGTGATGCCAGACTTCCCGGGGTGGACCTGAACCGACTCGACGAGCTCCTCGCCGCCCGCGGCGAGCCCGCGTTCCGCTCCCGCCAGGTCTGGGAGTGGCTGGCGGGTGGCGCCCGCACCTACGCGGAGATGACGAACCTGCCGCGGTCGCTCCGTGACGAGCTCGAGGACGCGCTGCCGCTCTCGACGCTCGCGGCGGTCGACGAGGTCAAGTCCGTCGACGGCACCCGCAAGGCGCTGTTCGAGACCGGCGACGGCCGCCCGATCGAGGCGGTACTGATGAGCTACCGCGACGGGCGCCGCTCGATCTGCCTCTCGAGCCAGTCGGGCTGCCCGCTGACCTGCAACTTCTGCGCGACCGGCCGGATGGCGTTCGGCCGCAACCTGACCGAGTCGGAGATCCTCGACCAGGCGCTGCACTTCCGCCGCCGCGGCCCTGTCGACCACGCGGTCTTCATGGGCATGGGCGAGCCGCTGATGAACCTCGATGCCGTGCTCGCCGCCTGCGAGCGGCTGCCCGCGATCGGCATCTCGACCGCCCACACGACGATCTCCACCGTCGGCTGGGTTCCCGGCATCGAGCGCCTCGCCGTCGACGGCCCGCGGGTCCGGCTGGCGCTCTCGCTCCACGCCGCCGAGGGCGACGTCCGCAGCGGCCTGATGCCGGTCAACGACCGCTACCCGATCGCGGAGGTGATCGAGGCCTGCCTGCGCTGGCGCGAGGCCCGCAACCGCCGCGTCTACATCGAGTACCTGATGCTCGCCGGCGTCAACGACGATCCCGACCAGGCCGTCGTCCTCAGCGAGGTCCTGAAGCCGCACGAGGCCTTCAAGGTCAACCTGATCCCCTTCAACCCGACCCCGGGCGAGTTCACCGGCAGCTCACCCGAGGCGATCGAGGCTTTCCGCGCCACCCTGGTCGCGCACGGAGTTCCGGCGACCGTGCGCCTCACCCGCGGACGCGATATTCAGGCGGCTTGCGGCCAGCTTGCGGCCCAGGCTGCCGCTTAGCGATCAGGCGAGCTCGATCCGCTCGATGACCTGCGGCTCGACCGGGCGGTCGCCGGGGCCGGTCTCGGTGCCCTCGATCGCGTCGACCGCCTCCATCCCGCCGGTGACCTGGCCGAAGACCGTGTGCTTGCCGTCGAGCCACGGCGCCGCGTCGACGGTGACGATGAAGAACTGCGAGCCGTTCGTGTTCGGCCCGGCGTTGGCCATCGCCAGCGCGCCGCGGACGATCTTGTGCGGGTTGCCCTCGGTCTCGTCCTCGAACGTGTAGCCCGGGCCGCCGGTGCCGGTGCCCTGCGGGCAGCCGCCCTGGATCATGAAGTCCTTGATCACGCGGTGGAACGTGAGCCCGTCGTAGAAGCCCTGCTCGGAGAGCTTCTTGAAGTTGGCGACGGTCTTCGGGGCGTCCTCGTCGAAGAGCTCGAGCTCGATCGGCCCGTGGTTGGTGTGCATGGTTGCGGTCGACATGCCCACAGGGTCGCAGGTCACAGGCCCGGCGGGTGGCGCGCCACGAAGCCGCGGATCGACCGGAACGGCTGCTGCCAGCGCGAGCCGGTCTGGCGCAGCCCGACCGTGTC
>DASTTY010000048.1:0-31784 GCA_035759925.1 Solirubrobacterales bacterium | reverse complement strand
AGGTCGAGCAGCTTCTTGGCGGCGCCGACCGACCCGGTGCCGAGACCGATCCGGCCGTTGTTGAGGATCGACATCGCGATCCGGAAGCCGTCGCCGGGATCGCCGAGGACGTTCTCGGCCGGTACCCGGACGTCGTTGAAGGTGAGGCGACGGAGATCGTTGCCGCGCAGCCCCATCGTGTCGTAGCGCTCGCCGACCTCGAAGCCCTTCATGCCTTTCTCGAGGATCAGCGCGATGTGGCGGTCCTTGCCGCCGACCTCGGCCCGCGCGAACGTCGTGAAGACGTCGCCCTTCGAGCCATTGCCGATGTAGCGTTTCTCGCCGTTCAGCACCCAGGAGCCGTCGGCCTGTTCGACCGCGCGCGAGCGCAGGTTGTAGGCGTCGGATCCGGCCTCCGGCTCGGTCAGCGCGTAGCCGGCGAGCTTGCGACCGGCGGCGAGGTCGGGCAGGAAGCGCTCCTTCTGCTCGTCGCTGCCGAACAGGGCGATTCCCTTGTAGCCGATCGACTGGTGGACGCCGAGGATGATCGAGAGCGTCCCGTCGATCTGGGCGAACTGCTCGAAGACGCGCGCGTAGCCGGTCTGCGAGAGGCCCTGCCCGCCGTAGCGCTCGTCGACGTAGAGACCGCAGAGCCCGGCGTCGCCGAGCTCGCGGATCACGTCGTCGCCGATCCAGCGGTCCTCCTCGACCTTGCGGTGGTCGATCGACTCGCCGATCGCGCGGGCACGGGCGCAGAGCTCGCGGACCTTGATCTGCTCGTCCTCGTCGGGCTGCGGCCACGGGAAGACCATCTCCTCGTGGATCTCCCCGAGCAGCAGCGACTTCGCGAATGACGAAGCGGCCTCGCCGCTCTCCGGCTTCTCGACGACGCTGGACTCCATTGCGCTCCTAGTCCCCTTCGGAGCTTCTCACGAAACCGCTTTGACGCGGTCGGCGATCACGGCGGCCAGCGCCAGCGCCGAGGTCGCGGCCGGGGAGGGGGCGTTGCGGACGTGAACGGCGCGACCGGTCACCGAGATGGCGAAGTCGTCGACCAGGGAGCCGTCGCGGGCGACGGCCTGAGCGCGGACGCCGGCGTGCGGCGAGCGCTCGACGTCCTCGCGCCGCAACTCCGGGACGTAGCGGCGGCATTCGGCGACGAACGAGCCGATGCTTGCGGCGTGGCGGAGCTCGGCGGCGCCGGTCCGCCAGAAGCGCCGCATCATCCGCCGGGTGCCGGGCCAGAGGAGGCTCTCGGCGAGATCGCGCGGCACGACCCGGCGCAACCGGTAGGCGTCGCGGGCGCCGGCGAGCAGCGCCGTCGGCCCGAGCAGGACGTCGCCGTGCGGATCGCGCGTCAGGTGCATCCCGAGGAACGGCAGGTCGGGGTCGGGGACCGGGTAGATGCTGGCGCGCACGAGCCCCGCCCGCGCGGGCCGGAGCCGCAGGTACGAGCCGCGGAAGGGGACGATCCGCGGATCCGGGTCGGCGCCGGCGGCGACCGCGAGACGGTCGGCCCACGGGCCCGCGCAGACGACGACGGCTCCGGCCTCGGTACGGCCGAAGGAGTGGGAGATCGCAACCGACCCGGCTCCCGGCGCCAGCTCGTCGACGGCGCAGCCGGTCACGACCCGCCCGCCGGCGGACTCGAAGTCGGCGGCGAGGGCGCCGGTGACCGCTCGGAAGTCGACCACTCCCGTCGCCGGGGAGTGGAGAGCGGCGATCCCGCGGGCGTGCGGCTCGATCTCGCGGAGCTCGTCCGGATCGATCCGGCGCAGCCCGGGTACCCCGTTGGCGAGCCCCCGCCGCTCGAGCTCGGCTAGCCGTGGCAGCTCCGCCTCGCGGGTCGCGACGATCACCTTGCCGGTACGGCGAGCGTCGATGCCGCGCTCTGAGCAGTAGGCGTAGAGAAGGTCGGCGCCGGTGACGCAGAGGCGCGCCTTCAGCGACCCCGGCGCGTAGTAGATGCCGGCATGGATGACGCCGCTCGAGTGGCCGCTCTGGTGGGCGGCGAGCCCGTCCTCACGCTCGAGGACGACGACGTCGGAGTCGGGATGACGCCGCCTCAGCTCGCGAGCGGCCGCGATCCCGACGATCCCGCCGCCGACCACGCAGACGTCGCAAGTCCGTGGTGGGGAGCCCGTCATCCCGTCAAAGGTATGCAGCCTTCGGCCGCCCGCGCTGGTTCAATCGTGGCGTGGGAGAGCAGAGCCGCAGGTCGCTCCGCAGCCGCGGCGCTTCGTACGTACTCGCGGTCGTCGGGGCGATCCTGGCGCTGATCGGCGGCTTCCTCCTCTACGCGCGCCAGGAGCTGTTCCATCCCGACAGCCTCGCCGAGCGCGCTCGCGCCGCTCTCGACGACGAGCGCACCCGCCTCGCGATCGCCCAGCCGATCGTCGACGGGATCGTCGACTCCGGCTCCGGCGAGCTCGTCAACGCCCGTCCGTTCATCGAGTCGATCGTCGTCTCCGCGCTCGGCACACCCCCGGTGAAGGCCGCCTTCACCGAGGCCGTCAAGGCGGTCGACACGAAGCTCGCCGACCGGACTCCGAACACGCTGCTGCTCAACCTCACCGACGCGACCGTGCTCGCGGCGAAGGCGCTCGACGCGCTCGCCCCGCAACTCGCCAAGGGGGTCGTCCCGAAGGAGATAACCGACGTCAAGGCCGCGATCCTCGACAGCGAGATCACGATCACACCGCTGCGCTGGGTCCGAGCGGTGGACGTGTTCGGGATCGTTCTGCCGATCCTCGCCGCCCTGCTGCTGGCCGCCTCCGTCGCGGTCGCGCCGGTGCGCCGGACCGGGGTGCAGCGGGCCGCGATCGCGATTGCCGCTGCCGCCGTCCTCGGGCTGATCGTGATCCTCGTCGGACGCTCGCTCGCCCTCGGGCAGATCGACGACCCGCTGTTCCGCGACGCCGCCGGTGCCGTCTGGGACGCGATCCTCGGCGACCTCGTCACCTGGACGCTCGGAATCGGACTGCTCGCGCTGCTGCTCGCCGCCGCCGCACGCTTCGGCGCGGGGGAGATCGACCCGCTCGCGCCGATCACCCGCGCCGCCGCGCTGGCACGCTCGCAGCCGTCGCGACCGATCCTCGGCGTCCTCCGGGCCCTTGCGATCGGCGCCGTCGGCGTCTGGATGATCCTTGCCCCGATCTCGGCGCTGACCGCTTTCGCGGTGCTCGCCGGCGCCTGGCTCGTCTACGTGGCGATCATCGAGACCCTCGCGATCCTCGCTCCGGTCGAGGCCAGGCGGGGCGCGGCGCCACGCCGCCGGTTCCAACCGACCAGGCTCGCGATCGCCGGTGCGCTGCTCGTCGGCGTCCTCGTGGTCGTCCTCGTCGTCGGCGGCGAGAACCGGACCGAGGCGCGCCCGCCCGGCCCACCGGAGGCGTGCAACGGCTACCGCGAGCTCTGCGGCAAGCGGATCGACCAGGTCACCTTCCCGGCGACCCACAACTCGATGTCGGCGGCCGCCGAGGCGGGGTGGTTCCTGCCGAACCAGCGCTACGGGATCACCCGCCAGCTCGACGACGGGATCCGGGGGCTCCTGATCGACACCCATTACGGCGTTCCCCGCGGCACCGGCCGCGGATTCGGGGAGGTCATCACCGACCTCGACAAGGAGAACAAGACCCGCAAGGAGGTCGTCGCAGAGCTCGGCGAGGAGACGGTCGAGCGCGCCGAGGACCTGGTCGGCCAGCTCGCGTTCAGCGGCGCCCCGCAGGGCAAGGCGAAGCCCTACCTCTGCCACGTCCTCTGCGAGCTCGGGGCCACGCCCTTCGACGACGCTCTCGCCCGGATCAAGTCGTGGATGGACGCCCACCCGGACGAGTTCCTGATCATCTTCATCGAGGACGTCGTCAGTCCCGAGGAGACGGCCCGCGCCTTCGAGCGCTCGGGGCTGGTTCGCTACGCGTGGACGCCGGAGCCGGATACGGTCTGGCCGACCCTGGGCAGCCTGATCGAGCAGGACAAGCGGCTGCTCGTGATGGCCGAGAACGACGCCGGGAACGGCCGATTTCCCTGGTATCAGGAAGGCTTCAGAGACCTCGTGCAGGAGACCCCGTACACGTTCGACAGCGCCAAGCAGATCAGCGGCTGGTCGAGCTGCCGGCCGAACCGGGGGGATCCGAGCAACCCGCTGTTCCTGATCAACAACTGGATCGAGAAGATCCCCCGCGATCCGAAGCTGCAGGGCCGGATCAACTCCTACCGGACGCTGCTCGACCGCGCCCACGAGTGCACGAGGCGGCGTGGAATGAAGCCGAACATCATCGCCGTCGACTACTACAACGAGGGCGATCTGCTCGGCGTCGCCAACACCCTCAACGGCGTCGCCGCCGACGCGACGCCGACCGTCCGGACGACGCGGTGAGCGCGGTTCCGTCCCCGCCGCTTCAGCCGCAGCTCGCCCGCTCGGCGAAGAAGCTGCCGACCGGGGACGGCTGGGCGTACGAGCCGAAGTACGACGGCTTCCGGGCGCTCGTCTTTCGCGGCCCCGAGGATGTCTTCGTCCAGTCGCGCGGCGGCAAGCCGCTCGGCCGCTACTTCCCGGAGCTCGACTTCCCGTCCGGCGATTATGTGCTCGACGGCGAGCTCGTCATCCTCGACGACGACGGCGCCGAGGTCTTCGACGCCCTTCAGAACCGGATCCATCCGGCCGAATCGCGGATCAATCGCCTCGCCGGCGAGACCCCTGCCCACTTCCGCACCTTCGACCTCCTTGCGCAGGACGGCGAGAGCCTGATGGAGCGGCCGTTCGCGGAGCGCCGCTCGGCGCTCGTCGAGCTGGTCTCGGGCTTCACGGGGGCCGTGGAGGAGGGCCCGGGCGGCTGGACCGCCGGCTCGATCGAGCTGACGCCGCTGACCCTCGACCCCGACGCGGCGGCGCCGTGGCTGGAGGGCGGGGAGGGCGTGATCGCCAAGCAGCTCGACGCGCCGTACGAACCCGGCAAGCGGACGGCGATGGTCAAGATCAAGCGGCTGCGGACGATCGACGCGGTCGTCGCCGGCTGGCGCCCCGGTAAGGAGCCCGACACCGTCGGCTCGCTGATGCTCGGCCTCTACGACGGCGACGATCTCCGCGTCGTCGGCCACACCTCCGGCCTCAAGGCCGCCGAGAAGCGCGAGCTGGTCAAGACGCTCGCTCCCTACGAGACCGGCGACCGCGGCTCCGCCGACCCGAGCCGCTGGGCCGGCGACCGCGACCTCGAGTGGGTCTCGCTCCGGCCTGAACTCGTCATCGAGGTCAGCTTCGATCACGTCAGCGCCGGCCGGATCCGCCACGGCGCACGGATCCTCCGCTGGCGCGAGGACAAGGACCCGTCCGCCTGCACGATCGACCAGCTCGACCAGTAGGTGGGTGAGCGGGTTCGGGCTGGGGAGGGGGTAGTTCGGCTCGCTGTCATTCTGTACTGCAAGTCAGTGACCACAGTGGTCACCAATCTGCAGCTCGAGGCAGTTCTGGCGCTCGATCGGCTGCGGGCCCTCCCTCTTCAGCCGAATCCCGCTGATCGGGCGGCGTGAGCCTGAGCCGACTACTCCTTCTTGGCCTTGCTCGGCTGGACCCGCTTCGGCTCGCCCTTCTGCTTACGGAAGTGGGGTGGCCACGGGGCGTCGCCGAGGCCTTCGGCCTCGTCGCGGGCGGCGAGGTCGAGGAGGGCGTCGAGTCGGCCGGCGTGCTCGTCGATGTCCGCCGACGGGTCGCCGCCGTCGCGGATCCTGTCCGGGACCGTGCGGAGGGTGAAGGCGCCAGGATCGACGTCGGCGACCTCGTCCCAGTCGAGCGGCGTGCTGACGCGGGCGTCGGGGACAGGGCGGACCGAGTAGGCGGAGGCGACGGTGCGATCGCGGGCGTTCTGGTTGTAGTCGACGAAGACGCCGTGCCGTTCCTCCTTCCACCACTTGCTGGTCGCGAGCTTCGGGACCCGGCGCTCGACCTCGCGGGCGAGGGCGAGGGCGGAGCGGCGGACATCGTCGAAGCCCCACTCGGGCTCGATCCGGACGTTGACGTGGATGCCGCGGTTGCCGCTCGTCTTCGGGAAGCCGACCAGGTCGTGATCGACGAGCACGTCGCGGGCGCAGAGCGCCACCTTGCGGACGTCGTCCCAGCTCGCCTCCGGGGTCGGGTCGAGGTCGACGCGTAGCTCGTCCGGACAGTCGAGGTCGGCGCGCCGGCACGGCCACGGGTTGAAGTCGATGACGCCGAGGTTGACCGCCCAGACGAGGTGAGCGGCGTCGTTGGCGCAGAGCTCGCGGGCGGAGCGGCCGCTCGGGAAGTGGACCGTCGCCGACTCGAGCCATTCCGGCGCTCCTTTCGGAACCCGCTTCTGGAAGAAGAACTCGCCGGCGGCCCCGTCGACGAAGCGCTTCAGAGTGGTCGGGCGCTCGCGCAGGTGGATCACCGCGGCATCGGCGACCGCCACGTAGTACTCGGCCAGCTCGAGCTTGGTGATCGGCGGATCGGCCTCGGCGAAGAACGGCTTGCTCGGGCTCGACAGCCGGACCTCGCGGCCCGCCGCCTCGATCGTCGTCGCCTCCTTCGCCATCGCCGGTCAGCGTATCCAGAGAGGGTAGGTTGCACGCGGGATGGGGAAGCCGGAGACACTGACCTACGAGCGGGACGGCCGGATCGGTCGGATCACCCTCGACCGGCCCGAGCGCGGCAACGGGATCACGCTCGAGATGCCGGCCGAGCTCGCCGTCGCGGTCGAGGAGGCGAACCTCGATCCCGCGGTCCACGCCATCGCCCTCGCCGGCAACGGCAACGGCTTCTGCGGCGGCTACGACCTCGGCGCCGCCGAGACCTTCGGCGCCGGCCCGGGAGGCGAGCCGAGCGGCAGCCCCGGCGACCCGGCGACGGTCGCGGCCAACCACGACCCGGAGCGGACCTGGGACCCGGTGCTGGACTACCAGATGATGTCGCGGAACCTCCGCGGCTTCATGTCGCTGTTCCACTCCGACAAGCCGGTCGTCTGCAAGGTCCACGGCTTCTGCGTCGCCGGTGGCACCGACATGGCGCTCTGCTCGGATCTGATCGTCGTCGAGGACCGAGCGAAGATCGGCTACCCGCCGGCCCGGGTCTGGGGCGTGCCGACTTCGATGCTCTGGGCGCAGCGAATCGGTCTCGAGCGCGCCCGGCGGCTGCTCTTCACCGGCGACTCGATCGACGGGCTCACCGCGGTCGAATGGGGCCTGGCGACCGAGGCGGCGCCGCTCGCCGACCTCGACGATGCGTTCGAGGAGCTGCTCGAACGGATCGCGCGGCTGCCCGTCAACCAGCTGGTCATGCACAAGCTCGCGATCAACGCGCCGCTGCTCGCCCAGGGGCTCCACGGCAACCAGCTGATGAGCGTCTTCTTCGACGGGATCGCCAGGCACACGCCGGAGGGCTACGAGTTCGCGCGCGAGGCAGCTCGGGACGGGTTCAGGGAGGCGGTCCGTCGTCGCGACGAGCCGTTCGGCGACCACGGGCTCTCGTGAACTGTGCATGATGCCCCGACGATGATCCGCGTTCACCGGATTCCCTTCTCGACGAACGTCGAGCGCGTCGCACTCGCCGCCGGCCACAAGGGGATCGAGCTCGAATGGATCGATCACCGGCCCGACGATCGAGCGGCCGTGGTCGAGCTCAGCGGCCAGCGCCTCGTCCCGATCGCCGAGCTCGGCACCGAGGTCATCCGCGGCTCGATGCGAATCGTCGAACATCTCGAGGCCGAGCATCCTGAGCCTGCTCTGATCCCGTCCGGCGAGAGCGAGCGCGCCGCGGCGCTGATCGCGGTCGACTGGTTCGACCGGGTCTGGAAGGGACCGCCGAACGCCCTCGACGGGCCCGAGCCGCCCGACGCCGCCGCGCTGCGCTCCCGGTCACGGCTCTGGACCCGGTGGCTGGTCGACCTCCTCGCCGACCGTCCCTATTTCGGCGGCGGCGAGCTCGGCATCGTCGACGTCTGCGTCTTCCCGTTCCTCAAGTACGCCGTCCTCGATCCCGACGACGGCGACGACGAGCGCTTCCACGCGATCCTCGCCGAGCTGTTGCGTGCCGATGATCACCCGCTGCTGGACGAGTGGGTGCGCCGGGTCGATGCCCACCCTCGCGCTTAGGAGGAGAGGACAGAGGACAGGCCGCTCGCTGCGCTCGCTGACAGAGGACAGGGCTCCGGTCCGGGAACTGTCCTCTGTCCTCTGGCCCCTACGCGGGCACGCGGTGAATCTCGAACAGGTTCGTGCCGAGCTCCTGGTCGGGTAGCCCGGCCGTCACCGCGATCAGCTCACCCGGCTTGGCGACGCCCTCGCGGCGGGCGATCATCGCGCTGTCGGCGAGCAGGTCCCGCAGCTCGCCCCACTGCTCGTGGAGCACGCAGCGGACCCCGAACAGGAGGTTGAGCCGGCGGACGGTCTCCTCGCGCGGGGAGATCGCCAGGATCGGCACCTCGGGCCGGAGCGCCGAGACGATCCGCGCCGTGCGGCCGCTCTGGGTCGGGACGACGATCGCAGCGAGCCCGAGCCGGTACGTCGAGCCGACCGCCCCCTGGGCGACGGCGGTCGCGACGTCGTCGCCGTCGATCTCGACCCGATGCAGAAGCCAGTCGCCGTAGGGGAGGTCCTGCTCGGTCTCGCGGGCGACGCGGTCCATAACCGCAACCGCCTCGACCGGGTGATCGCCGATCGCCGTCTCTTCGGAGAGCATGACCGCGTCCGTCCCGTCGTAGATCGCGTTCGCGACGTCGGTGACCTCGGCTCGCGTCGGGCGGTCGCTGGTCACCATCGAGTGGAGCATCTGGGTCGCCGTGATCACCGGCTTCGACTTGCTGCCGGCGAGGCGAATCAGGCGCTTCTGGGTCGCCGGCACCGCCTCGATCGGCAGCTCGATGCCGAGGTCACCGCGGGCAACCATGATCCCGCTCGTCGCCGCGTCGACGATCGCCTCGGCCTGCTCGGCGGCCTGCGGCTTCTCGATCTTCGCGATCAGCGGGATGTCGGAGTGGCGCTCGGCGAGCCGCTCGTTGACCGGCTCGAGGTCCTCGGGAGAGCGGACGAACGAGACGGCGAGGAGGTCGATGTCGTGATCGACGGCGAAGTCGACCCAGCCGAGGTCGGTCAGGCCGGCCGCGGGCATCGCCGCGCCCGAGCCCGGCAGGTTGACCCCCTGGTGGGAGGCGACCCGCCCGCCCGCCTCGACGGCGCAGCGGATCGCGTCGTCGTCGACCTCGACGGCCCGGAGCCGAACGCGGCCGTCGGCGAGGTAGATCGGGTCGCCCTCGTCGACCGCGGCGGTCAGCCCGTCCCAGCCGACCGGAAGCAGCTCGTCCGAGCCGATCGTCCCCTCGTCGGTCGTCAGCGTCACCTCCCGGCCGGCCTCGATCTCGACGAAACCGTTGGCGACCTCGTCGAGGCGCAGCTTCGGCCCCGGCAGGTCGCCGATGATCCCGACCCACTTGCCCATCAGCTCGCCGGCGGCGCGGATCCGCTCGATGTTCTCGGCGTGGCTCGACTCGTCGCCGTGCGAGAAGTTGAGCCGGAAGACGTCGGCACCGGCCGAGATCAGCCGTTCGAGGATCTTCGGCGAGCGCGAGGCGGGGCCGACGGTGGCGACGATCTTGGTGCGGCGGTGGTCGGACATCAGAGAGCCTCGGTGGGATCCTCGCCGCGATCGCGCGGCCGCGGCGGCGTCCCGGCACTGCCGTGGGTCGGTCCGGGCAGCGGCTCGCCGGAGATCGTCGCGGGCCCTTCGGCGTCGTCGCCGATCTCGAGCCGCTGGATGAAGGGGAGCCGCCAGAGGGCGCTGGCGACGACGAGGCCGGCGGCGACCGAGAGCATGCAGATGAACCACTGCCCGGCGCTGAGCAGCTCGAGATCGAAGAACGCGCGCGCCGGCTCGAGGGCGAGGATCGCCGCGTAGAGGCCGCCCAGCGCGGTGACCATCGCGAGCATGTATCCCTGGATCGCGATGTGCTCGCGGCCCGGCCCGCGCTCGAGCAGGAGGATGAAGGCGAGGCCGAGGACGATCAGGGTCGTCGTCGCGGCGGTTCGCCCCTCGTTCAGGGAGCCGCCGAAGATCCCGTCGACGAGCGCGAAGGAGAGCAGCGAGCCGACCCCGATCCCCACCCCGGCCGGGACCGCGAACGCCGCCAGCGCCCGCAGCAGGCGGCCGCGGTAGAGCGGGCCCTCGCTCGGTGCGAGCGCGAGCACGAACGACGGGATCCCGATCGTCAGCAGCGCCGCGACCGTGAGCTGGCGGGGAAGGAACGGGAAGGTGAAGCCGATCAGTGCCGCAGCGACGATCAGGAAGCCGGCGTAGACCGTCTTCGTCAGGTAGAGGCGCCCGAGGCGATGGATGTTGCGGGCGATCCGGCGTCCCTCGGCGACGGCGCGCGGCAGCATCGAGAACTGGTCGCGAAGCAGGACGATGTCGGCGATCCCCTTGGTGATCTGGCTGCCGGAGCCCATCGCGACGGCGAGCCGGGCCTGCTTGAGCGCGGGCACGTCGTTGACGCCGTCGCCGATCATCGCCGTGAACCGGCCGGAGTCCGACAGCGCCCCGACGAGCGCCTTCTTCTGGTCGGGGGAGATCCGCGAGAAGATCGTGTTCTCGGCGGCGACCTCGGCGAGCCGCTTCGGGTCTTCGGGAAGCGACGGACCGTCGATGACGCCCGCGTCACGGTCGACGCCGAGGGCGTAGGCGACGGCCGTGACCGTCTGTGGAGCATCGCCGGAGATCAGCTTCAGGTCGACCTCCTGTTCGCGCATGAACTCGACCGTAGCGGCGGCATCGGAGCGCATCGTCTCCTCGAGGACGACGAGCGCCCGCGGCTCGATTCGCGGCGGCGGGTCGGCGCCGGGATCGGACGGGAGCGCGCCGAGCGCCTCGCCGAACGCGACGACCCGCCGCCCCCTGCTCGTCTCCGTCTCGAGCCGGCGCTGCAGGTCGGGAGAGAGCGCCAGCGCGCCGCTGCCGGCGAGCACGTCGGGCGCCCCGAAGACGTAGCTGCGGGAGCGGCCGTCGCCGCCGAGCGTCAAGCCGCTCCACTTCCAGCGCGAGGAGAACGGGACCTCGGCGGTGACGGCGGCGGCTCGCTCCGGGAACGCCTCGGCGATCGTCTCGAGCGTCCGGTTGCGCTCGCCGGCGGAGGCCGCGAAGGTCCCGAGCGCGCGCTCGGCGTCCCCGCGGCGGTCGGGATCGGCGCTGACGACCTCGATCAGCGCGAGCGTGCCGTCGGTCAGCGTCCCGGTCTTGTCGACGCAGATCGTGTCGACCGCCGCCAGCGCCTCGGTCGCGCTCATCTGCTGGACGAGGGTGTCCATGCGGGCGAGCCGGACCGCAGCGACGGCGAGGGTGACGCTCATCAGCAGCACCAGCCCCTCTGGGATCAGCGTGATCAACCCGGCGGTGGCCGTCTGGGCGGCCTCGGTGAAGTCGACGCCGCGGACGACGAAGCCGCCGAGCATCAGGATGGCCATCGGGACGAGCAGGATGGCCGTCGCCCGGAGGATCTGATCGACCTCCAGCTGCAGGGGGGAGGGCGGGTGGCGGAACTCCTTCGCCTGCCCGGCGATCTTCTCGGCGTAGGAGTCGCCGCGGACCGCGTCGACCTCGTAGTGGCCGGACCCCGACGTCGCGAACGAGCCGGAGAGCATCCGGTCGCCGCGGCGCTTTTGGATCCCGTCCGACTCCCCGGTCAGCAGCGACTCGTCGAGCGTCAGCCCGCGCGAGTCGACGACGTCGCCGTCGGCGACGAGCTGATCGCCGGGTTCGACCCGGATGACGTCGCCGGGGACGATCTCCTCGGCACGGAGCTCGATCCCACGTCCGTCGCGGATCACTTCGGCGCGGGGAGCGACGAGGAGCGCGAGGTTGTCGAGCGTTTCCTTCGCCTTCACCTCCTGGCGGATCCCGATCGCCGAGTTGACGATCGCGATCAGCCCGAACAGCGCGTCCGCCCAGAGCCCCTGGCTGAGGATGAGGATGAAGAAGACGAGGATGATCGCGTTGAAGAGCGTCAGGACGTTCGCCCGGACGATCGACCGGACCGAGCGGCTCGTCTCGTCCTCGACGGGGCCGAGCCCGCGGAGCCGCTGCGCGGCCTCGGCCTCGCTCAGCCCGCGCACCTCGGTCGTTGCCTCTGGCGCCGCCATCGACCTAAGGATGAACGAGGCGCCCACGGGGGCGCCTCGCGGCGGCCAAGAGTCAGTCGGCCCAGAACCCGTCCTCGGTGACGACCTCACCGCCGAGGTCGCCGACCCGGACCGAGCAGAGGACGACCTCGGCGTCGCCGTCGCCGTCGTTGTGGATCGCGCGCAGCGCCTGTGGGGCGATCCGTACGGCCGTCCCCGGACCGGCCTCGAAGACGTCGTCGCCGATCTTGAAGGTGATCGTCCCGGCCGTGACGAGGTAGATCTCCTCCTGGGTCATGTGCCGGTGCCCGTAGCTGCCGCGCCCACCGGTTCCGGGCGGCAGCCGGCGCCAGGTCAGGGCGACCTGCTCGGCGCTGAGACAGTCGGTGTAGGAGAGCATCTCGCCGAAGCCCTCGTACGCCGCCATGTAGTCGGTCGCGTCGCTGCGGCTGCTGATCGTGTAATCGCTCATCGCTTCCTCCGATCCGCTTGGACATCCAGAATTGCACGAATCGCAAGTCGTCTTCGATCCGAATAGGCTGCCGCGCCATGGCACCGAAACTGGACATCAACCTCGGCTATTGGGGAATCGGGCCGAAGGGCGAGGAGGCGATCGACCTCGTCAGGACGGCGGAGGCGAACGGGTTCGACGCCGTCTGGGTCGCCGAGAGCTACGGCTCCGACGTCGTCTCCGTGCTCGGCTGGCTGGCCGCGCAGACCGAGAGGATCAAGCTCGGCGCGGCGATCATGCAGGTCCCGGCGCGGCCGCCGGCGGCTGCGGCGATGGCCGGGGCGACCCTGGACACGCTCTCCGGAGGCCGCTTCATGTTCGGCTTCGGCCCCTCCGGCCCGCAGGTCTCGGAGGGCTGGTACGGCGTTCCCTACGCGAAGCCGTGGGGGCGGACACGCGAATACATCGAGGTCGTCCGCGAGATCATCGCCCGCGAGGGGCCGCTCGAGCATCACGGAGAGCACTACGAGCTGCCGATCGAGGGGGGCACCGGCCAGGGCAAGGCGCTGAAGCTCAACTTCCACCCGCTCCGCAACGAGATCCCGGTCTTCGTCGGCGCGATCGGCCGCAAGTCGGTCGAGATGGCCGCCGAGATCTGCGATGGCTGGATCCCGATCTTCTTCAGCCCCGACGCCTTCGAGGAGACCTGGGGCGAGCACCTCGCCGCCGGCTTCGAGAAGGGCGGCCGGCAGCGCTCCGATCTCCAGATCAGCCCCTCGATCCAGGTCGCGATCGATGGCGACCTCGAGGTCGCCCGGAACGTCGTCCGGACCGGGCTGCTTCTCTACCTCGGGGGGATGGGCAGCCGGAAGACGAACTTCTACGTCGACCTCGCCTGCCGGTTCGGCTTCGAGGAGGAGGCGATTCGCGTCCAGTCGCTGTTCCTCGACGGCAAGCGCGACGAGGCCTTCCAGGCGATCCCCGACGCGCTCGTCGACGCGACCTCGCTGGTCGGCAGCGAGGCCGAGGTCAGCGAGCGGGTCGAGCGCTTCGCGGCGGTCGGGATCGACCGATTGATCTGCTCGCCGGTTCACCTCGACGCCGGTCAGAGAACCCACACCATCGAGCGGCTCGCGGCGATCGTCGGCGCGCCTGCATCGGTCTGAAACCGCCTTCCTCGCCCCTGCTCCCGGGGGCATAATCACTTCCATGCCGGACCTGAATCCGGGAACAACGTTCGCCGGCCACCGGATCGAGGGGATCGCCGGCCGGGGCGGGATGGGGACGGTCTATCGCGCCACCCACCTGGCGCTCGACCACGTCGTCGCGCTGAAGGTGATCGCCGCCGATCTCGCCGCCGACGACGCGTTCCGCGAGCGCTTCCGCTCCGAGTCGCGGATCGCCGTCTCGCTGCGCCATCCGAACGTCGTCTCGATCCATCACGCCGGCGAGGAGGACGGCCTGCTGTTCGTGACCATGGACCTGATCGACGGACCGGACCTGCGGCGGATGCTGATCGCCGGCGGGACGCTGCCGCCCGACCGGGCGATCGCGATCATCGGCCAGGTCGCCTCGGCGCTCGACGTCGCCCACTCCCGCGGGCTCGTCCACCGCGACATCAAGCCTGGGAACATCCTCGTCGAGACCAACGCCGGCGACCACGCGTACTTGACCGACTTCGGCCTTGCGAAGCGGTTCGACCAGGCGACCGAGGCCGGCGCGCTGACCCGGACCGGGGCGTTCGTCGGCACGCTCGACTACGTCGCGCCCGAGCAGATCCGCGGCGGCCGCGTCGACGCCCGCACCGACGTCTATGCCCTCGGCTGCGTCATGTACGAGGTCCTCTCCGGTCGCGCGCCCTTCGCCGACCGCGACGAGAACGTCGCGAAGATCTACGCGCACCTCCAGGACGAGCCGCCGTGGCTCCCCGGCGACTCGGGTATCGACGGCGAGCTCGACGGGGTGATCGCCCGCGCGCTGGCCAAGGAGCCCGGCGACCGCTACCCCTCGGCCGGTGACCTCGCCCGCGCTGCGACGGCCGCGGCGGCGGGCCACGACGTGCTTCGCTCGGCCGAGCGCAGCGTCGCGACCGGCAAGGCCGCGCCGGTGACCGACGAGCCGGAGGCGCCGCCGATCGACGACACCGTCGAGTCACAGCCGCCGGCGCCGTCGACGGTCGCGGCCGAGCCGCCTGCTCCGCCGCCGACCGAGCCGACGACCGAGCCGGGCCCGGGACCGACCGAGCCGATCGAGGCGCCGCCGGCGACCGAGCCCGATGTGCCGGCGACGGAGGCCGGACCGCCGGCACGCCCGGCAGCGCCGGGTGAACCGAAGGGGCCGGGTGGGCCGAAGTGGGGACGGATCGCGGCCGCCGCGGCGGCCCTCGTCGCGATCGCGATCGTCGCCGTCCTCGTGCTCGGCGGCGGCGGGGATGGAGATGGAGGCTCGGGCGGAGGCGGGTTCGCGCAGCCGGAGCTGGCCGGCGACCCGATCGACGTGGCCGGAATGCCGGTCGGGATCGCCGCCGCCGACGGAACCGTCGCCGTCGCGACCCGTTCGGGGCAGCGGATCGACCTGCTCGACGAGAAGACCGGCAAGCCGAGCGGCTCGATGAGCCTGCCGGCCAACGGCGAGGACGTCGCGACCGCCGCCGGGTCGCTGTGGGCGACGGTGCCGGATGCGAACGCGGTCGTCACCGCGAAGCTCGACGGCAGCGATCAGCAGTCGATCGACGTCGGAGCAGCAGCGTTCGGGATTGCCGCTGACGGCCAGGACATGGTCTGGGCCGCGGAGCCGGATGCGCAGCGGGTCGCCTCGATCGACACCGGCGACCGCTCGGTCAGCACGATTCCGATCGATGGCGCGAAGACCCCGTCCGAGGTCGCTTCCGGCGACGGCGTCCTGTGGGTCGTCGACCGCGATGGCGGCGAGGTCTTCCGGGTCGATCCATCGGACCTGGGTGCCGCCGAGGGCTTCGGCGTCGGCGCCAACCCGAAGGGCGTCGTGGTCTCCGACGACGGCTCGGTCTGGGTCGCCAACACCGATCTCGGCACGGTCGTGCGGCTCAACAGCGACGGCACGCAGGAGGCGAAGGTCGCCGTCGGCGGCCAGCCCCGGCTGCTCGCCTATGGGTTCGGCCGCGTCTGGGTCGCCGACGGCGACGGAGCGGTCGAGGCGATCGACCCGGCCGACAACACTTTCCAGACCGTCGATGACGTCCCCGGCTCCCCCGAGGGCGTCGCCGTCGGCTCCGATCAGGTCTGGGTCACGACCGGGACCGGCGATCAGGTCGTCCGGATCGATCCCGGCGCCGGGAGCTGAGCCCGACACCGCGAGGTGGCAGAAACCGGCCGCCATAGCCGGTTACTGACATCTCGCGACTTCGTCAGAGGTCGCGGGCGCTGATCAGGCCGGTCTGCATCGCCCGCTGGACGAGGTCGACCCGCTTGCGGCTCTGCGGGGCGTCGGCGAGGTCGAACTTCTCGAAGAGCGCCCGCAGGTGGGTCTTGACGGCGTCGATCGAGAGATGAAGCTCGGCAGCGATGTCGGCGTTGGTCGCGGGGCTCGCGAAGGCGGCACCCTCCTTGAAAGGGCGGCAGAGGGCGACGAGGACACGCCGCTGGGCCGGCGAGACGCCGGCGGCCGCGGCGAGGTCGGTCGAGATCACGGTGGAGTCGCCACCCGCGCCCGGGGAGCGGAACCGGATCCGGGTCCGGCCGACCCGGATCACGTCGCCGTCGCGGAGCATCCGCCGGCCGCTGACCCGCTCCTCGTTGACGAACGAGCCGTTTCGGGAAAGGCCGTCGTCGACCAGGGTGCAGTCGCTGCCGACGTGCTCGACCTGGGCATGGAGCTTCGAGACTTCGCTGTCCCCGGGAAGGCTGACGTCGGCGGAGGGGCTGCGGCCGATCCAGAGCGCGCCGCGATCCTCCTTGATCTGAGCAATCCGCTGGACGTCGTCGTCGCGGTAGATCAGAAGCGGCGCGCCGAGTCGCTCGATCTCGATCTGCTCCTTCAGCTCCGCCGGCGTCTGCGGCCGCTCTCCCGGTTCGCTCATCGCGCCGGAAGCTAACGGCTCCGTTCGACGAGGGCCCGCCGAGGAGCGGCGCTTGTATACATTCCCCGCCCGTCCATGAGGCTAGGCGTCCCGAAAGAGTCCCGTCCGGGGGAGCGGCGAGTTGCGCTGATCCCGGACACCGTCGAATCGCTGACCGGCAAGGGCCTCGAGGTCGTCGTCGAGGCCGGCGCCGGCGAGGGCTCGGGCCATCCCGACGATCAGTACACCGATGCCGGCGCCACGATCGGCGACGCATGGGGCGCCGACATCGTCCTCCACGTCTCCCCGCCGAGCGTCGAGGAGGTCGGCAGGGTCGGCAGGGGAAAGCTGCTGATCGGCTTCCTCGCTCCGCTGACCGCCACCGACACGACGAAGGCGCTCGCCGCCGCCGGCGTCACCTCCTTCGCCGTCGAGGCGATTCCGCGGATCACCCGCGCTCAGGCGATGGACGCGCTCTCCTCGCAGGCCAACGTCGCCGGCTACGCCGCGACGCTGCTCGCCGCCCGCGAGGCCGGCCGGTTCTTCCCGATGATGACCACCGCCGCCGGCACCGTCTCGCCGGCGAAGGTGATGGTGCTCGGCGCCGGCGTCGCCGGGCTGCAGGCGATCGCGACGGCGAAGCGGCTCGGCGCCGTCGTCAGCGGCTTCGACATCCGCCGCGCCGCGTGGGAGCAGATCAAGTCGCTGGGCGGTCGCCCGCTCGAGCTCGACTTCATCCCCGACGCCGAGGACGAGGGCGGCTACGCGCGACCGCTCACCGACGAGGAGAACGAGCGGGTCCGCGAGGCCCTGGCCGAGAACGCCGGCCGCCAGGACGTGATCATCTCGACCGCGCTGATCCCGGGCCGGCCGGCGCCGATCCTGATCACCGCGCAGGGGGTCCGCAACATGGCTCCCGGCTCGGTGATCATCGACCTCGCCGGCGAGAGCGGTGGCAACTGCGAGCTGTCGAAGGCCGGCGAGACCGTCGTCGAGAACGGCGTCAAGGTCATCGCTCCCCTGAACCTCGCCAGCGACATGGCCGCCCACGCGTCGCAGCTCTACGCCAAGAACCTCGAGAACTTCATCGGCCTGATCACCACCGAGGAGGGCGGACTCGACCTCGACTTCGAAGACGAGGTCGTCGCCGGTGCCTGCCTGACCCACGACGGCGAGATCAGGAACGAGCGGGCCAAGAGCGTCGTGGAGGGTGCCTGAGCCATGGACCTCGTGACCGAGTTCACGATCTTCGTCCTCGCCGCGTTCGTCGGCTTCGAGGTGATCTCGAAGGTGCCGACCACGCTGCACACGCCGCTGATGTCGCAGACGAACGCGATCCACGGCATCGTCATGCTCGGCGGCCTGATCGTCGCCGGCTTCGCCGACGGTGCGCTCGAGCTGACGCTGGCGTTCATCGCGATCGCGTTCGGCACGATCAACATCGTCGGCGGCTTCATGGTCACCGACCGGATGCTCGGCATGTTCAGCCGCAAGCGCCCGAAGCCGGCCGACGACGAGCAGGGGAGCTGATCCGCCGATGCCGCTGACCGCAGTGCTCGAGCCGGGCGGCGATCTGTCGACGCTGCTCTACGTCCTCGCGTTCTCGCTGTTCATCGTCGGGATCAAGCAGGGGACGTCGCCGACGACGGCGAAGCGCGGCAACCTGATCGCCGCCGTCGGCATGGCCGTCGCGGTCATCACGACCCTGCTCCTCGACGGGATCGGCAACTGGGGCGTGATCGTCGGTGGGCTCCTGGTCGGCGGCGCGGTCGGGGTCGTCGCCTCGATCCGGGTCCAGATGACCCAGATGCCGCAGATGGTCGCGCTCTACAACGGCGTCGGCGGCGGCGCAGTCGCGCTGATCGCCTGGTCGGAGTTCCGCCACGGCGCCGGCACCGACTTCCCGCTCGAGTCGTTCGTCCCGATCCTCCTCGCCGCGGTGATCGGCTCGGTTTCCTTCTGGGGGTCGAACATCGCCTTCGCCAAGCTTCAGGACCTGATCCCGACCCGTCCGCTCGCGGTCCCCGGCCAGCAGGTGATCAACGCGGTGCTGCTCGCCGCGATCGTCGTGATCTGCATCGTCCTCGGCATCAACCACAACGACGATCCCTCGCAGGCCCTCTTCATCCTCATCCTCGTCGCCGCCGCGCTGCTCGGCAACCTCGTCGTCCTGCCGATCGGCGGCGCCGACATGCCGGTCGTGATCTCGCTCCTGAACGCGCTCACCGGCCTGTCCGCGGCGGCGGCCGGCTTCGCGCTCGACAACGTCGCGCTGATCGTCGCCGGCACGATCGTCGGCTCCTCGGGAACGATCCTGACGATGGAGATGGCGACGGCGATGAACCGCTCCGTCCCGAACATCCTCTTCGCCGGCTTCGGTGGCGCCCCGTCTGGTGGCGGCGGCACCACCGAGGAGCGTCCGCATCGCTCGATCGGCGCCCAGGACGCCGCGATCGCTCTCGCCTACGCCGACTCGGTCGTGATCGTCCCCGGCTACGGCCTCGCCGTCGCCCAGGCGCAGCACGCCGTCAAGGAGATGGCCGACGAGCTCGGGAAGCGCGGCGTCGAGGTCCGCTACGCGATCCATCCGGTCGCCGGCCGGATGCCCGGCCACATGAACGTGCTGCTCGCCGAGGCCGACGTCCCCTACGAGAAGCTCGTCGAGATGGAGGACATCAACCCCGACATGCCGCGGACCGACGTCGCCGTCGTGATCGGCGCCAACGACGTCACCAATCCGGCGGCCAAGGACGATCCCGACAGCCCGATCGCGGGAATGCCGATCATCGAGGTCTCCGAGGCCAAGCAGGTGATCGTCGTCAAGCGCTCGCTGAGTCCCGGCTTCGCCGGGATCGACAACGACCTCTTCTATCTCGACAAGACCGCGATGCTCTTCGACGACGCCAAGAAGGCGGCGCAAGAGGTCGCCTCGGAGATCACCAAGCTCTGACGGGCGGCCCGGGAGACTCTGGGGCCGACGTCATCGGCCTGCTTGCGGATTGCCTCCCCGGGGCAGCTCAGCGGCCCGCTGAACTGCAGATTGCCCTGCTCTGGCGTGGTCGATCTGCAGTTCACCCGGCCGTTGAAGGCGTCGGCGCCTCGTAGTCCCTGACGGCTGCTACTTGCGCTCGGTATCGCGCTGGCGGCGGCGGTCGCGGCGGACGTGCGGCCACAGCCAACCGGCGAGGGCGCCGAGGGCGAAGCTGATGATGAGGACGAAGAAGAGCGGCGTGCTCGTCGTCGCGACGATGAAGTCGACCTCGACCTCCTGGGAGTTCTGGACGATGAAGACGAGCGCGACGACCGCGACGACGATCGCGGCGTAGAAGCGCCAGCTCCGGTCCTTCTTCGGTCGCTCGCCGGGAAGCGGCGAGGCACCGCGATGCGTCCGGCTCTCCATCGGGGCCGGACCCTACCGGCTTTCCCTGACGGCGACCCGGCTGTCCGTCGCTGAATATCCCCGAATCCGGGCGATTTCGGCACACCCCTCGTGCCACACGTGAGCCGCCCCGTCTTAGCGTCGGCGCATGGCGGCGAGGGACATTCGGGCGGGCCCGGGGTGCCGGGGGCAGGCGACGGTCGAGTACGTCGGCGCCCTGCTCATCGTCGCGGCGCTGCTACTCGCGCTCGTCGCGCTCACCGGGCTGCGGCCGCCCGGCCTGGCGCCGGCGCGGACCGTCCTCAACGCGCTCGTCTGCGCGGTCGACCGGGGCTCGTGCGACGGTGCCGCGCCGCCCGCCTCGGCGATCGAGGCGACCTACGGGACCGAGATCGCCGCGCTCCTCGCCGACCACGCGCCCGACGTCTTCTTCGAACGTGATGACTTCGTCTCGCTTCCGGTCGACTTCCGCCGCTGCCGCGAACGTCGCTGCGCCGACACGATCATGCCCGGCGCCGTTCAGGCGACCCAGACCGGGCTGCGGCCCGTCGCCTTCACCCACGTCGTCGACTGCCGCGACCCCGGCGCGGCCATGAACCACACGGACTGCGCCGGTGGCGAGGGCAACCTCTACCTCCAGTACTGGTTCTATTACCCGGAGTCCCTGACGCAGGGTCTCGGCCGTTTCGGCGGCTTCCACGAGGACGACTGGGAGTCGCTGCAGGTCCGGATCGGAGCGGAAGGAGAGGTCGCGGCGCGGGCCAGCTCCCACCACGGCTACAACGGCTCGAGTGGCGGGCTCGGCAGCGTCGCCAGCGACACCGGGCTGCGGCCACGGCCCGCCTGGGAGCCGTGGAGCGGAGCGCTACACGTCAGCACCGGCAGCCACGCCGGGACGACCGCGCCGGCGGTCGGCGACAGCCGTGCGATCCACGGCGACGACATCCTGCTCGTCCCCGCCGAGCCGGTCGCCTTCACGAGTCGCGACCGCTTCGCGGTGGTGCCGCCGTGGCGCAAGGAGGTCTGGAGCCACCCGGAGGCGATGGGGACCTGACGGGCTTTCACGAGACTTTCACCGGCCGCCGCGACGCCCGGCTAAGCTGGATTCATCCCGGCGCCTACGAAGGCAACCGATAGGACGGAGATCGCCGAGCGGCTGGCGGAAGCACGGGAGCGGACGCTGCTGCTGGTCGAACAGCTCGACGACGAGCAGCTCAACACGGTCTACTCGCCGCTGCTCAGCCCGCTCGCCTGGGACCTCGGGCACATCGCCAACTTCGAGGAGCTCTGGCTGGTCCAGACCGCCGGTCGCCGCGAGCCGCTGCACGGCGACCTCGGCCGGCTCTACGACGCGATCGAGAACCCGCGGGCCGGGCGCAACGAGCTGCCGATCCTCCGCGGCGCCGAGCTCCGCGCCTACATGGACGAGGTCCGCGAGCGGGCGCTCGAGGTGCTCGAAGGGATCGATCTCGAGGATCCCTCCGACCCGGTCCTCCGCGACGGCTTCGCCTACGAGATGCTGATCGCCCACGAGCAGCAGCACAACGAGACGATGCTGCAGCTCCTGCAGATGATCGACGGCTACGAGCCGCCGCTCGCGGCCCCGCCGGCCGCGGCGCCCGATCCCGGCGGCCCGGAGATGGTCGCTGTCGCCGGCGGCGTTCACGAGGTCGGCGCCGCATCGTCGGGGTTCGCCTACGACAACGAGCGACCGCGCCACGAGGTCGAGGTCGCGCCGTTCTCGATCGACAGGCTGGCGGTCACGAACGCCGACTTCGCGGCGTTCGTCGCCGCGACGGGAACCGAGCCGCCGCTCTTCTGGGAACCCGACGGCGCCGGCACCTGGATCGACACGCGCTTCGGGCGCCGCGCCGCCCTCGACCCGCTGGCGCCGGTGATCCACGTCGACCATCGCCAGGCCTCGGCCTTCGCGTCCTGGGCCGGCAAGCGACTGCCGACCGAGATCGAGTGGGAGATCGCCGCCGCCGGCTCCGATCCGGCCGCTGCCAATCTCGATCACGACCGGTTCGGGACGCGCCCGCCCGATCCCGCCGGTGCCTCCGCCTGTGACGCCCTCGGGATGCTCGGCGACGTCTGGGAATGGACCGGCTCCGAGCTGACCGGCTACCCGGGCTTTCAGGCCTTCCCCTACCGCGAGTACTCCGAGGTCTTCTTCGGCGGCGGCCACCCGGTGCTCCGGGGCGGCTCCTGGGCGACCCGGCGCGACGTCGTTCGGACCAGCTTCCGGAACTGGGACTTGCCGGAGCGGCGCCAGATCTTCGCCGGGATCCGCTGCGCGGAGGACGGCTGAGATGAGTGGCAAGGCAGCAGTCGAGATCGCGGTCGACCTGCCCGAGGGCGGCGTTCTCGCCGGGATCACCGAGGTCGTCCGCGAGGGCCTGTCGAGCCCGTTCAAGGAGCTGCCGCCGAAGTACTTCTACGACGAGCGCGGTTCGGAGCTGTTCGAGCGGATCACCGAGCAGCCCGAGTACTACCCGACGCGCTGCGAGCGCGAGATCCTCGACGCGCGGGCGGCCGCGATCGTCGCGGCGGCGAAGCCGCGGACGCTGATCGAGCTCGGTTCCGGAGCAGCGACGAAGAGCCGCGTCCTGCTCGACGCGATGCGCGACGCCGGGAAGCTCGAGCGGTTCGTACCCGTCGACATCGCCGAGGGCATCACCCGCCGGGTCGCCGCCGAGCTGGTCGACGAGTACCCGGGACTCGCGATCGAGGGGATCGTCTGCGACTACGAGACCCATCTCGAGCGGACCCCGCGACCCGAGGGAGCCCTGATCGCGTTCCTCGGCGGCACCATCGGCAACTTCCGCCCGGCGCCGCGCCGCTCGTTCCTGGCCCGGATCGCGACGCTGATGTATCCCGGCGACCGCTTCCTGCTCGGCACCGACCTCGTCAAGGACCGCGCCTGCCTCGAGGCCGCCTACAACGACGCCGCCGGCGTCACCGCCGAGTTCAACAAGAACGTGCTCAACGTCCTCAACCGCGAGCTCGACGCCGACTTCGACCTCGGCGGGTTCGAGCACGTCGCCTTCTGGGATCCGGACAACGAGTGGATCGACATCCGCCTCCGCGCTCTCGCCGAGCAGTTCGTCGACCTCCGCGCGATCGACATGCGGGTTCACTTCTCCCGCAACGAGGAGATGCGGACCGAGATCTCGACCAAGTTCACGCGCGAGCGGATCGAGTCGAGCTATGCCGACGTCGGGCTCGGGCTGACCGACTGGTGGACCGACCGGGACGGGATGTACGCCCTCAGCCTCGCCCGGCGGCTGTAGTGTCCGCTTCGCGTTGACCGGGCGAGGGGCTGCAGAGACCGGGGAAGGACACGCGGCCGCTTCGGTTGCGTTCCGCCACGTCACCAAGCGCTACCGCGGCGCCGAAGCGGACGCCGTCAGCGACCTCAGCCTCGAGGTCCAGGCCGGCGAGATCTGCGTCCTCGTCGGCCCCTCCGGCTGTGGCAAGACCACGGCGATGCGGATGGTCAACCGCACCGTCGAGATCACCTCCGGCGACATCGAGATCGGCGGCAGCTCGGTGACCGCGCGATCGCCGGCGCAGCTGCGGCGAGAGATGGGCTACGTGATCCAGCAGATCGGCCTGTTCCCGCACCGGACGATCGCCGAGAACATCACCACCGTCCCCTCGCTGCTCGGCTGGAGCCGCGAACGGACCGCCGCCCGCGTCGCCGAGCTGCTCGAGCTGATCTCGCTGCCCGCCGACGTCGCCGACCGCTACCCCGCCCAGCTCTCCGGCGGTCAGCAGCAGCGCGTCGGCGTCGCCCGGGCGCTCGCGGCCGACCCGCCGGTGATGCTGATGGACGAGCCGTTCGGCGCGATCGACCCGATCAACCGCGAGCGGATCCAAAACGAGTTCCTTCGCCTTCAGGCGGAGATCCGCAAGACCGTCCTCTTCGTCACCCACGACATCGACGAGGCGATCAAGATGGGCGATCGGATCGCGGTCCTCCGCGAGGGCGGGCACCTGGCCCAGTACGCGACTCCGGCGGAGCTCCTGATGGCGCCGGCCGACGACTTCGTCGAGGACTTCGTCGGCGCCGACCGGGCGCTGAAGCGCCTCGCGCTGATGCGGGTCTCCGACATCGACCTATGGGAGGCGCCGCTGGCGTTCGCCGGACAGGACACGGCCGAGGTCCGGGCGAAGCTCGAGAGCGCAGAGGTCCCATGGGCGCTGCTGGTCGACGGCGAGCGCAAGCCGCTCGGCTGGCTGTCGGAGCGCGATCTCGCCGCCGGGAGGGTTCCGCAACGGCCTGACATCTCGCCCGACCCGCTGCTCGACCGCGACGACGTCCTCCGTGATGCGCTGTCGGACCTGCTGCAGTCGCAGACCCACTACGCGCCGGTGGTCGATGCCCGCGGCGCGACCGCCGGGATCCTCTCGCTCGCCGTGATCTCCGACTTCCTCGCCTCCGACGAGGCGAAGGTCGAGGAACACCCACCCACCGAGCGGCCGCTGGGCTGAGCCGATGCTCGGGTTCGTCCTGCCGCTGCTCGCCCAGGTCCAGATTCGTGAGGCCGGCAGCGGCGCGACGACGTGCGAGGGCAAGAACGACGCCTTCTGCCCGGGCTTCGTGATCGACAACATCGACGACTACGTCTCGCCGTTCCTCGAGCACATCGTCCTCGTCCTCGCATCGGTGCTCGCCGGCTTCGTCGTCGCGATGGCCCTCGCGATCGTTTCCCACGGCCGCCGCTGGCTGATCCCGGTCTTCATCGGCACCACCGGCGTCCTCTACACGATCCCGAGCATCGCCCTGTTCCTGCTGTTGCTGCCGATCACCGGCCGCGGCACCGTCACCGCGCTGATCGCGCTGTCGCTCTACAACCTCCAGATCATCTACCGGAACGCCAACTCCGGCCTCGCCAACGTCCCCGACGCGGCGAGGGACGCCGGCCGGGGGATGGGGATGACCGACCGGCAGCTGCTCTGGCGGGTCGAGATCCCGCTCGCCGTCCCCGAGATCATCGCCGGCATCCGGATTGCCACCGTCTCGACCGTCGCGATCGCGACGCTGGCGATCTTCGCCGGCGCCGGCGGGCTCGGCGAGATCCTCTACAACGAGGGCATCCAGCGCGACGTCTTCAAGACGAACATCGTCTTCGGCAGCGTCCTCGCGGTCGCGCTGGCGATCAGCTTCGACGGGCTCCTCGTCCTCGCGCAGCGCTTCATCGCGCCGTGGCGGAAGGTGCGTGCGCTTTGATCGCCGCGCCGCTCGTGCCCGCTTTCCTCGGCTCGTTCGGCGGTGCCATCGACTTCATCTTCAATCAGCGCGAGTCGGTCCAGGCCGGCGGTCAGATCGGCGGCCTCGATCAGATCTGGGACCTGGCGGGCACCCAGATCGCGATCAGCGTCGTCGCGCTCCTCCTCGCCACGGCGATCGCGCTGCCGCTCGGGCTCTGGCTCGGCCACCGCGGGGTCGGTGAGTTCCTCGCGGTCGCGGTCGGCAATGCCGGCCGCGCGATCCCCGAGCTCGCCCTGATCGCGCTGATGGTCGCCTTCATCGGGACCGGCAACCTCAACGTCACGATCGCGGTCACCATCCTCGGCATCCCGCCGATCCTCACCAACGCGTTCGTCGGGGTGCGCCAGGTCGACCGCGGCGTCGTCGACGCGGCCCGGGGGATGGGGATGAGCGAGCTCGCGATCATCGCCCGGGTCGAGCTGCCGCTCGCGATCCCGACGATCATGGGCGGCGTCCGGACGGCGATGGTCAACATCATCGCGACGTCGACGATCGGCTCCCTCGCCGGCGTCAAGACGCTCGGCGATCTGATCCTCGGTCCGGCCCTGTACGGGGACGAGGGTGTGATCGCCGGCGCGATCGTCGTCGCGCTGCTGGCGCTCACCTTCGAGTTGATCCTCGCCGGCCTGCAGAGGCTGCTGACGCCGCGCGGCCTCGTCCTCCAGCGCGCTGCCGCCCGCGCGAGCGCATAGGATCATCACTCAGCCCGCGGAGGTACCGCGGCGTGGCAACAGGGAGGACACGACGAGATGCGTCACACGACCCGACTGCGGGGGGTTCTCGCCCTACTGACCGTGCTCGCGGCCGCGATCGCGATCGCGGCCTGCGGCAGCGATGACGGTACGTCGACGGAGGCCGACTCGACGGGTTCCGACAGCGGCAACCTGATCGTGGAGAACCCGGACAACAACGGCGTCAAGCTGACGATCGGCTCGAAGAACTTCACCGAGCAGTTCATCCTCGGCGAGATCTACTCGCAGGCGCTCGAGGCCGCCGGCTACGACGTCTCCACCGACCTCAACCTCGGCTCCGAGCAGGTCGCGCTGAAGGCGCTCGAGGACGGTGAGATCAGCGGTTATCCGGAGTACACCTCGACCGCGCTGACGTCGTTCTTCGACACTCCGCCCGAGGACGTGCCCTCGGACGCCCAGGAAGCTGTCGACCAGGCCCAGCCCGACTTCGAGAAGCTCGGTCTGACGGCGTTCACGCCGACGCCGTTCGCGGACGCGAACGCGGTCGGGCTGCTGACCTCGACCGCCGACGACCTCGGCGTCTCGACGATCTCCGACCTCGAGGGCAAGTCGCAGGACCTGACGCTCGCCGGCTCCCCCGAGTGCCGGCAGCGGATCGACTGCCTCGCCGGGCTCGAGAAGTACTACGGGCTGCAGTTCGCGAAGTTCACGCCGATCGACATCGGCCTGCGCTACGAGGTGCTCGACAAGGGCGATGCCGACCTGTCGATTCTGTTCACGAGCGACGCCCAGCTGTTCGTCGACAGCGACAAGTACACGCTGCTCGAGGACGACAAGGGCGTGCTTCCGGCCGGCAACGTGATCTTCATCTCCGATGCGAAGGTCGCCGAGGACGCCGGTCCCGACTATCAGGCCACGATCGAGAAGGTCCAGGAGGGTCTGACGCTCGAGGTCATGCAGGAGCTCAACGCCCGCGTCGACGTCGACAAGGAGAAGCCCGAGGACGTCGCCGCCGAGTACCTGCAGGAGGCCGGCTACACCAACTGAGGGCGCCCGAAGGGCGGCGGATAGCGACGGGGCCGGCAGCGCCGGCCCCGTCGCGGCCTGCCTGCACCGGCCGGCGGGCGTTCGGATAGGTTTGCCGAGCATGGACTTCTCGAAGCTCTCGCGCTCGGAGTGGCTGGGGCTGGTGGCTTCGGCGCTGCTCGTGATCTCGGTCCTCTTCCTGCCCTGGTTCGGCCTCGCCCACGGCCCGTCACGGGAGGAGGTGGGCGGCGACGGCTTCCTCTGTGGCGACTTCGAGTTCAAATGCACCGGCTTTCAGACCTTCCCGGTCCTCCGCTGGTTGCTGCTCGCCGCCGCCGCGGCCCCGTGGATCCTCGCCTGGATCGTCGTCCGCGGCAACAAGCTCTCGTGGCCGCCCGGCGAGATGACGATGACGGTCGGCTTCACCGCCTTCGTGCTGATCGCCTACAACGGGCTGATCGACCCGCCCGGCTCCGGCAACCAGGAGATCGGGATCACGAAGATGATCGGCTACTACGTCGCGCTGTTCGCGGCGCTCGGGATCGCCGCCGCCGGGATCGGCCGATCGATGGAGGAGACCGGAGACCGTCCCCGGAAGGCTCCGGGTACGGTCTGAGCCGAACCTTGCCATGGGCGTGATCTCGAAGGACAACCGACCGGGCACGAAGCCCGACCGCAACCTCGCGCTCGAGCTCGTCCGCGTCACCGAGGCGGCGGCGCTGGCGGCAGCCCGCTGGGTCGGCCGCGGCGACAAGGAGGCCGCCGACGGGGCCGCCGTGGACGCGATGCGGCTGCTCATCAACACGGTTGCGATGGACGGCATCGTCGTCATCGGCGAGGGCGAGAAGGACGAGGCGCCGATGCTCTTCAACGGCGAGGAGATCGGGGACGGCAGCCCGCCCCGCGTCGACATCGCCGTCGATCCGCTCGAGGGCACCCGGCTCTGCGCGCAGGGTCGCCCCGGCTCGCTCGCGGTGATCGCCCTCGCCGAGCGCGGGACGATGTTCGACCCCGGCCCCTGCGTCTACATGGAGAAGCTCGCCGGTGGCCCCGAGATCGCCTCGAGCCTGTCGCTCGACGAGCCGGTCGGCGACGTCGTCAAGCGCGTCGCCGCCGAGCGCGGCGTCAGCCCGAGTGAGATCACTACCGTGATCCTCGATCGCGAGCGTCATGCCGAGGGCGTCCGGCAGATCCGCGAGGCCGGCGGCCGGATCCGGTTCATCACCGACGGCGACGTCTCCGCCGCGCTGCTCGCGGTCATGGACGGGACCGGGGTGGACCTCCTCTGGGGTATCGGCGGCACGCCGGAGGGCGTCATCTCGGCCGCTGCGATCAAGTGCCTGGGCGGCCAGATGCTCGGTCGCCTCTGGCCTCGCGACGACGACGAGCGGCAGGCCGCCGTCGACGCCGGCTACGACCTCGACCGCGTCCTCGAGGTCGACGACCTCGTCGGCGGCAACGATGCGTTCTTCGCCGCCAGCGGGGTCACCGACGGCGATCTCCTCCAGGGCGTCCGCTACCACGGCGCCAGCCATGCGACCACCGAGTCGCTGGTCATGCGCTCCCGGTCCGGCACCGTGCGCCGGATCAGCGGCCGCCACGACGGCGGCAAGCTGCGCGAGGTCACCGGCGGGCTTTACGGGTAGCCGTCGGATCGTGCTGCTGATCGCTGGTGCGACCGGATACATCGGCGGACTGCTCGCGGGGCGGCTCGCCGAGGAGGGACGGGACGTCCGCTGCTTGGCCCGAGACCCCGAGGCGGCGGCCGGAAGGCTCGACGAGCGATGCGAGATCGTCCGTGGCGATGTCCTCGATCGATCTACTCTCGATTCAGCGCTGACCGGCGTCAACACGGCCTACTACCTCGTTCATTCGATGGGGCGCGGGGGCGGTTCCGATTTCGCCGAGCGCGACCGGCGCGGGGCGCGCAACTTCGCCGAGGCGGCCCGGGCGGGCGGAGTTCAGCGGATCATCTACCTCGGCGGCCTCGGCGAGCCGACCTCAGCACACCTGCGCTCCCGTCACGAGACCGCGGCCGGCCTCGCCTCGACGGAGATCCCGCTGACCTACTTCCGAGCGGCGATCGTGATCGGTCAGGGCAGCGAGTCGCTGCGAACGATCGCCTACCTCGTGCGTCGGCTGCCGGCGATGGTGACGCCGAGCTGGACATCGACCCGCACTCAGCCGATCGCGGCCGATGACGTCGTCGAATACCTCGCGCGGGCACTCGACGTCTCCGCCTCCGAGGGCCGCGAGATCGAGATCGGCGGCGCCGAGCTGACGACCTACGGTGGACTCCTCGATCTCTGTGCACGGGCCCAGGGCAGACGCCCGCGTCCCCGCATCGGCCTGCCGATCCTCTCACCCCGGCTCAGCTCGTACTGGATCGGATTGGTGACGCCCGTCGACGCCGGCGTCGCGATGCCCCTGATCGAGGGACTGTCGACCGAGACCGTCGTCGAGGATCCGAGCGGGATGGAGCTCTTCGACATCGCCCCCACCCCTCTGGATCAAGCGATGCGCGAAGCAGTCGCAGGCCTGCGATGAGTTGACGGGAACTCAGGGCAGCCAGTCGTGCTCGCGCTCCTCGGCGGGCCGCTGAACCGGGAAGTCGGCGGTCATGCCGCGCAGCGTCCCGGTGTCGTGGAGCTCGTAGCGGAGGGCGTTGACGACGGCCCCCGCGAGCAGGCCGAGCGCGAGCGCGTAGAACCAGATCAGGGCGATCAGGACGAAGCTGACGATCCGGCCGAACTCGCCGACCGTTGAGATGTTGACCAGGTAGAGCGGGAAGATCGTGTTGGCGATCCCGCCCGCGATCGCCATGAACAGGGCGCCCGGCCAGACCGCGCGCCACGGCAGATGGCCCTTCGGGACCGCCCAGTAGATCAGGCAGAGGATCAGGAAGCTGATCAGCAGACCGCCGGCGATGACGAGGACGTTGAGGAGCCAATCGACGCGGGAGAGCCCCAGCGGCAGGTCCTCGACGCCGGAGACGAGCAGCGACTCGAGCGCCGGGACGGCGACGCTCGCGGCGAGGAAGAAGGCGACGACGGCGAGCATGATCAGCGAAAACCGCTTCTGGGCGAGCCAGCCGCGGCACTCGACGTGGTAGATCCGGCAGAAGGCCGTGTCCATGGCACCCCAGAACGAGGCGCCGATCCAGAGCCCGGCGACGATCGCGACGATCCCGATCTCGGTCGAGTTGGTCCGGAGCTGGTCGAGCGTCGATCGCAGCGTCTCCTGCTCGGTCGAGGGGAAGAGCTCGCCGAGGTCGCGGAGGATCGTCGCCTGGACGTCGGGGCTTTGCAGCAGCTTGCCGGTGATGAACAGCAACAGCAGCGCGAACGGGAAGACCGAGAGCATCAGGTTGTAGGCGACCATTGCCGCCATCCCGGTGATGTTCTCCTCGTACGCGCGCCGCCAGAAGGCGGTTACCGATCGGTTCGTTCGCTGCCTCAACGACGTTCGACGGCATCGCGCAGGGCCGCCGCGGCGCGGCCGGCGATCCGCAGGCCGAGCGACGCGGCCCCGCCCGCGATCGCGATCCCGCCGCGCGCCAGGCCCTCGAGGTCGGCCGCGGGCGAGTGCTCAGGGGCTCGCTCGGGCTCCCGCCGCGGCGGAGGCGGCGGCTTGCGCGGCTGCGGCGGTTGCTGTTCGCTGCCGCTCGCCCGCTTCCCGGCGCTCCGCCGGGGGCTGCGGACGGCGGGGCGCTTCTTCGGCAGGTTGCCGAGAACGCCGGCCTGCGGAGGCGGCTCGTCGGCGGCCTCGCGGGGGTCGCCGGCGCCCGCTTCGGGGTCTTTGTCAGTGCCGCTCATTGGAGCTATTTCACCGGGTTTGAAGGATGGACGCGCAGCCGGACCGCAACTACCCGCATTCCGCCGCGTTATTCGGTGTAACCGGGTAAGGATGGCGGTGTAGCGGACCTTGGATCGGTCGTGAGATGGCCCGATCAGGGCTTGACTTCAGAAAGTAAAGTACGTAGAATTGCAAATCCCTGCGGGGTACGCCTGACGCCGGCGACACATACGGAGAACGGGGCACGCGATCGGATGGCGGGATTCGGTCAGACATGCGGCCACGGCTCATGCCGAGAGCATCGGCGCCGATGAGACAGGCAACGGGCCGATGCGACGCACGGACCCCAGAGATTGACGGAACCAAAGGAACGGAGCAAGAGGACGCGGAATGCTTGTAGCTGAGCTTCAGGAACTTGAAGAGGTGAAGAACCTGCTGAGCAAGGGCCAGCAGGTCGGAGTGCTGACCTTCGGCGAGATCGCCTCTGCGGTCTCCGAGGTCGACGTGGACGAGGGCGACATCGAGGAGCTCTACGGCCACCTGGAGCGGTCGGGCATCGAGCTCGTCGAGGACGTCGATCCCGCGCAGGCCACCGCGCCGGAGCGCGACGACGGCAAGCGCGGCAAGCGGCGGTCGAAGACGACGATCGACCTGAAGCCGGACATGACGACCGACTCGCTGCAGCTCTTCCTCAAGGACATCGGCAAGGTGCGGCTGCTGACCGCGGCCGAGGAGGTCGAGCTCGCGAAGCGGATCGAGCGCGGCGACCTCGCGGCCAAGGAGAAGATGGTCGAGTCGAACCTCCGGCTCGTCGTCTCGATCGCCAAGAACTACCGCAACCAGGGTCTGCCGTTCCTCGACTTGATCCAGGAGGGGACGCTGGGGCTGGTTCGCGCCGCCGAGAAGTTCGACTACCGCAAGGGCTTCAAGTTCTCGACGTACGCGACCTGGTGGATCCGCCAGGCGATCGCCCGTGCCCTCGCCGACAAGGCGAGGACGATCCGGATCCCGGTCCACGTCGTCGAGAAGCT
>DASTTY010000047.1:0-9718 GCA_035759925.1 Solirubrobacterales bacterium | reverse complement strand
CGGTCGTCAGCAGCCGGACAACGCGGGCGGGCATGCGGGGTCCGCTACATTTCCGCGCTCGTGGCCAGCCGCAAGGAAGAGAAGGAGCGCCTCCGCCAGGAGCGTCTCGAGGCCGAGCGTCAGGCGCAGTCGGCCGGCCGGCGGCGGCTGCTGCTCGGCTATGTGGTGGCCGGCGTGCTCGCCCTCCTGATCGTCGTCGGTCTCGTCATCGCGCTGGCAGGCGGCGGCGACTCCGGTGGCGACGGCAGCGCCGAGGCCGCGGGCGACAACGTCAACATGGAGTTCGGCGGCAAGGTGCCGGAGGGCATCCGCGTCGACGACCGGGTCGGCACCCCGCCCCCCGAGGTGCAGAACGGCGACCTGACGGCGGCCGCGAAGGCAGCCGGGTGCGACCTCCGGCTCAACCTCAAGGACGAGGGCAGCACCCACCTAGACCCGCAGAGCGACGACCTGCCGAAGTACGGCACCAACCCGCCGACCTCGGGCGATCACTACCCAACCCCGCTCGCCGACGGCGCCTTCCTCGACTATCCGAGCCCGGGCTCCTACGTGCACTCGCTCGAGCACGGCCGGATCATCATCGAATACAGCCCCGACCTCTCCGAGGAGGACCAGCTCGCGCTGAAGGGCGTCTTCGACGCCGACCGCCCCGGCGTCGACCTCTTCCCGAATCCGGACATGCCCTACGAGGTCGCGACGACCGCATGGACGCAGCTGATGGGCTGCAAGACCTTCGAGGGGGATGCGACGCTCGACGCGATTCGCGACTTCCGCGACGCCTACCGTGGCCGCGGCCCCGAGGCCATCCCCTTCTAGCCTCGTTCGCCCTGGGTGATCTGACCCAGGCGGTAGTAACGGACCGGGGCGGTGTTTCGGTCTGTTAGACCTACACGCACCCCCTCCGGGATGACTCGACACCGCCGCACCCTCCTTCTCACCCTCCCGATCGCCGCCCTCGCGGGCGTGCTCGTCTGGGCGGTCGCGCCGGCGCTATCCACGCAGCCGTACCGGCCGGCCGCGGTCGACTTCAGCCAGCCGCTACCGGGCGCGAAGAAGCTGCGGGCGGCGACGCCGCGGGCCGTCGAGCGGGCCGCGGGTCGAGGCGGTTACGGAGCCGAGGGCCCAGTGCTGTACCGGACCGCGCCGATCACCGCGCCCCACCGGTTCGACCTCGTCGGAATCGCCGGCCAGATGCACGCCTTCGAGTTCCGAGCCCGTGAGAGCGGCGGCGAGTGGTCGCGCTGGGTCGAGACCGACAACGGCGACCCGGTCTACACGGGGGGCAGCGACGAGGTCCAGGTCCGCAGCCGCAGCCGCCCGATCATCGGCGAGCTCCACTACGTCAACGTCAGCGGCGACACGACCTTCGCCGGCGGCCTCCTCAACGGCCTCCGCGGTGCCGTCAACTCGGCCGTCGTGACTCTCGCATCGACCGGGATCCCGGAGGCGACCGCGGCGACGCGCGAACCGAACTGGATCACCCGTCGCGAGTGGGGCGCGAAGCAGAAGCCCGGCGGCTGCGAACCGCGGACGAGGCCGGAGATGGGGCGGATCAAGGCCGGCGTCATCCATCACACGGTCAGCACGAACCGCTACTCGGAGGCTGAGGCGCCGGGGATCGTCCTCGGGATCTGCCGTTTCCACCGCAACGGCAACGGCTGGAACGACATCGGCTACAACGCGCTCGTCGACCGCTTCGGCAACATCTACCAGGGCCGTGCCGGCGGCATGAAGCGCCCGGTCATCGGGGCGCAGGCAGAGGGCGTCAACTCGCAGACGACCGGCGTGGCGGCAATCGGCGACTTCACCCGCAAGAAGCCGTCACGGAAGCTCCAGCGCGGTCTGATCCGCTACCTCTCCTGGAAGCTCGAGCTGGCGGGCGTCCCCGGCCGCGGCAGCACGCACCTGCTGTCGACCGGCGGCCCGAGCCAGAAGACGCCGAAGGGCCAGCGGGTCAAGGTGAAGACGATCATCTACCACGGCGTCACCAACTACACCGCCTGCGCCGGAGCCGCTCTGAACCGGCTCGTCCCGAAGATCCGCCGCAAGGTCGCTGACAAGATCGACTGAGTCGGCGCGCTACCGCCGGTAGAGAGGGAAGAAGCCGTCGTCGGTGCGGCCGGCGCTGAGCTCGGCGTAGGCGGCGGGGTCGCAGATCAGCTCGTGGGTCCGGAACGGCAGCTCGGTGTTGGCGAAGCCGCGCTTGAACTCCTCGAGGCCGTCGCCGGGGCGGAGGCCGCCGCCGAGGTTCAGCGGCAGCCCGCGCTGCTCGGCGAACTCGGTCACCGCGACGATCAGGTTCTTCGATGGGGCGCGGCGGCGGTGCGCGTCGGCGGTGCCGGAGAGGTAGTAGTGGAGGAAGCCGTCGCTGCGGACGACGAGCGCGGCGGCAGCGCATTCGCCCTCCGGCGCGGTGACCGTGATCAGCCAGCTCAGCGGCGAGCCGAGCAGCGTCCGGAAGTAGTCGGCGCCGAAGAAGTAGTGATCGGCGGCGTCGACCGCGCGCATGGTCTCGGTGTAGACGGCGAGGAATCCGCCGAGCGCGGCGGCGTCGACATCGGGGCCCGGGAGCGCGGAGATCTCGTATCCGGCGGCCTCGTTCTTGCGGACCTGCTGGCGGTCGCTCATCCGCGACTTCCGTGGCTCAGCGGGGTCGGACACGAGGACGACGGAGCGGTCCGTGGCACCGCTGAACGCCGCCGGCTCGCCGAGCCGGTCGCGGACGAAGGCGCTGACGAGGCCACTCGCGCCGAGGTCGATCGCGTCGCGGTCGACGGCACCGCCGCTCACCTTCGCGCCGGGATAGGAGTAGGGCGAGATCGCGTCGCTGCGCCCGGTGCCGGGGATCTCGCGGACGACGAGCGGCACCGCCGCCTCGTTGCCGGCGGCACTCGCGACGAGGGTGTGGGTGACGCCCTCGGCGGCGAGGAACTCACGGCTGCGGAAGAACTCGTCCTCGACGGCCGCGGCGCCGCGATCGGCGATCAGCTCGACCGCGATCGCGCTACTCCTGCTCCGACCAGCGCTCGCGCCAGCCGGCCTCGGTGATCCCCCAGATCTCGCAGTCGATCAGCGTCCCGTCGGGGCGGCGGATGTGCTCGGGCATCGTCCCCTCCCGCCTCCAGCCCTGCCAGGTGACCGCCTTCTTGGCCGGGCCGTTGAAGGCGGGGATGCGCCCGTAGACGCGATGGGCGCCGAACTCCTCGAACGCCTTCGCGACCGTCAGCCGCTCAGCCTCGCGGCCGACCCCGCGGGCACCCGGGTCGTCGCCGATCAGCGCCCCGAGCTCGGGGGCGGTCTGGCGGAACAAGCCGTAGAGGGCGGTGAAGCCGACCGGCTCGTCGCGGCCCTCGACCTCGATCGCCCACTTGCGGTCCTCGCCGTCGGCGCCGGCGGCGGCGTTCGTCCAGCCCTTCGCGTTCTCCTCGCTGAACGCGGGCCGCACCTCCATCAGCGACGAGATCGCCTCGCGGTTGTTGAACCAGCGGTGAACGGCCCGCCAGTCGTCGGGGCGGAAGGGCCTGATCCTGACCTCGACCTCGGAGCCGCGCTCGGTCACGGCGGAGAATCTAGCCGGGATCGAGGCCGCGGCCGCTGACGACGTGAGCGACGGTGCGGGCGAGGATGCGGAGGTCGAGGCGCGGTGAGCGGTGTTCGACGTACCAGTCGTCGAGCTCGATCCGCTCGCCCCAGGTGATCCCGATCCGGCCGTTGACCTGCGCCCAACCGGTGATCCCCGGCCGGACGGCGTGGCGGCGGTGCTGGTGGGGGTGGAAGTAGTCGAGGTGCGCGGGGATGGTCGGGCGCGGACCGACCAGGGCCATGTCGCCGCGGAGGACGTTGACGAGGTTCGGCAGCTCGTCGAGCGACGTGCGCCGCAGGATCCGGCCGACCCTCGTCACCCGCGGATCGGTGGCACCGACGGCCGTGCCCGCCCCGACCGGGTCGCTGCCGAGCCCCATCGTCCGCAGCTTCAGCAGCTCGAACCGGCGCTCACCACGACCGATCCGCGGCTGCCGGTAGATCGCCGGCCCGCGGCTCTCGAGGCGGATCGCGATCATCGCCGCGGCGAGCAGCGGTGACGCCAGGACGAGCAGGGCCGCCGCGACGAGGGCATCGGCGGCGCGCGGCAGCCCGGCCGGCGCAGCGGCGAATGGCTCGGCGGCCTGGCGCCGCCGCTCCGCCTCGTCGCCGGGCGGCGGCGCGAACGCGGCGATCGCCTCCGGATCGGCAGCGCTCACCTCGTCCCCTCCGACTTCTCCCAGGCCGCCGGCGGGCCGTGCCGCCAGCGGTCCCAGGCCCCGAGCGCGATCGAGGCGGTCACGAGCACGTAGTAGCGGGAGATCCGGCCGATCCTGCCGGCCGGACCGGGTGCGGAGTCGCCGGCCGCGGCCGCCGCGAGCAGGCCGGCCTGGGCCGCGAGCGCGAGCCGGTAGACGCGACCGCGGCGAAGCAGGACCAGGTTGGCGAGGAAGGCGAGGACGTGGAGGAGCGGGCTCGCGTAGCGGAGCAGCCGGTGGGAGGCGATCGCGTAGCCGAACAGCGGCCCGTACCCGCGCGGGTCCCACATCCGATCGGTGAGGACGATGTCAGGGAGGCCGACCATCATCCGCCGCTTGCGGGCGAACTCGCCGGCGGCCGAGGGGACGAGCTTCTCGCTCGCCCGCGCCGCCGCGACCTCGACCGAGCGCCAGCCGCCCTTGCGGAGCAGGAACGGGAACGAGAGGTCGTGGCTCCGCGACGCCGGCAGGAATCGGTAGGCGGCGCGGCGGACCGCGTAGATCGCGCCGTTGCCGGCGGTGATCCCGCCGAACCCGGACTCGAGCTCGCGGACCGCCGTCTCGTAACGCCAGTAGAGCCCTTCCTCGTTGTCGTCCCCGGCGTCGCCGGTGAACGCGACCCGCCCGCAGGCGTAGCCGACGTCAGGATCGGCGAAGGCCGCCACGAGCGCTGCCAGAGCCCCCGGCTCCCAGGTCGAGTTGGCGTCGCTGAAGGCGACGATCTCGCCCCCCGACCGCTCGACCGCGGCGTTCTGGGTCGCGATCTTGCCGGCTCGGGGCAGGTCGAGGACCATGTCGGCGCCGGCGGCGCGGGCCAGCTCGACGGTCCGGTCGGAGGAACCGTCGGAGGCGACGATCAGCTCGAGCCGCTCGCGGGGGTACTCCTGGCCGAGCGCGTCGGCGACCTTGGCGGCGATCACCTCCTGCTCGTCGAAGGCGGCGACGATCAGCGAAACGGCCGGGAGCTCGTCGGGTGCGGGTGGCTCGGCGCGCCGGCCGCGCAGGCGCTCGACGGCCGCGAGGCTGAGCGGGTAGGTGACGTGGGTATGGACGAGGCCCGCGATCGAGCCCCAGAAGATCTTCCGGGCGAGTCCCATCACGAGGACGGATTATCGGCCGCCGGCGGCGACGCGGGCACCCCGGAGGCGCTCGTAGAGCGCGAGCGTGCGTGCCGCGATCGCATCCCAGCCGTAAGCGCCGGCGACGGCGGCACTCGCCGCGGCCGCGAGCCGCTCGCGCTCGGCGGGGTCGGCGATCAGCTCGTTGAGGGTGGTGGCCAGCGCCTCCGCATCTCCGGGCGGGACGAGCCGGGCGGCGCCGTGGGCGCGGCCGAACTCGGCGAAGCCGCCGACGTCGCCGAGGACCATCGGCTTGCCGAAGGCGAGCCCGGCGTAGAGAACGCCCGACTGCTCGATCTCGCGGTAGGGAAGCGCGAGGACGTCGGCGCGGCGAAGCAGCGCCGGGATCTCGGGATCGGCGACGAACCGTGGCAGGAACCGGACCCGCCCGGGCGCGCGGGCGGCCAGCTCCTCGAGCGGCGCCAGCGGCATCCGCGGCATCCCGGCGATCCAGAGCTCGGCCCCGTCGACCGACGCGAACGCCTCGAGCAGCGTGTCGATGCCCTTGTAGGGACGAAGCAGGCCGAAGAAGAGGATCACGGGGCCCTCCGCGCCCTCGAGCTCCGCCGGCAGCGGCCGCTCTTCGGGCAGTGCCCTGAGGTAGTCGAGTGGCCCGTGCGGGATCACCTCGACCTTGGCGGCGGCGATCCCGACCTCGTCGCGAAGCCGCGCCGCGGCCCCCTCGGTGTGGACGACGACCGCGTCGAAGCGGTCGAGGTAGCGGCGCTGGGCGGCGAGCTTGCGGCGCTCGCCCGGCTTCGGGAGCGGGTAGTGGAGGGTGATCACGCGGGGGTGGTCCCGGCCGGGGCCGACCAGGAAGCGGTCGATCGCCGGCAGCGTCGTCCACTGCCAGTGCTCGACGTCGGCGCCGGCGAGCCGGCGCCGGGCCCGGACCATCCCCGGCACGTGCTCGAGCGCCTTGACGACGAGGCGAGCCCGGCCGGAACCGCCAGAACCAATCTGGGAGCTGCGCCGGTAGAAGCACTCCTCGACCCGATAGCCCTCCGGCGCCGGGACCGGGCCGTAGAGAAAGCGGCTCGTCAGCAGCTCGACGTCGGCGCCGGCCCTCGCCAGCGCCGCCGCGAGGGATCGGTCGTAGGGCGGCGTGAACGCGGAGGGATCGACGAGGGAGACCCGAAGCGGCGGCATGGGCGACGATTGTCCCGATGGAGCTCTCCTACTGCGTCGTCAACACCAACGGCCGCGACGACCTCGCCGCCTGCCTGCGGGCGATCGCCGCCACCCATCCCGGCGGCGTCGAGCACGAGATCCTCGTCCTCGACAACCACTCCGACGACGGATCGGTCGACATGGTGGCCCGGCTCGCCCAGCGCGAGCGTGCGATCGGCGACCACCTGCGGCTGATCGTCACCGAGCGCCGCCAGGGCAAGGCGCTGAACGACTCGCTGCTGCTCGAGTCGGCGAAGGGCGAGCACTGCCTGCTCCTCAACGAGGACTCCGAGCTGCTGCCGGGCGCCGCCGCCGCGCTGCTCGAGGCGCTCCGCGCCGACCCCGGCGCCGGCGCCGCGGGGGCGCAGCTGCTCGGCCCCGACGGGGAGCCGCAGCCGTGCGCCTGGCGGTTGCCCGGCGTCGGGACCGCGCTCGCCCAGGCGCTCTTCCTGCACCGGCTGCTCGTCACCGAGAGCGGCGGCGGGCGGACGCGGCGGGTCGGTTGGGCGCAGTCGGCGGCGATGCTCGTCCGCCGCTCTGCCGCCGAGCAGATCGGCTGGCTCGACCCCGACTTCTTCGTCTACTCGGACGAGACCGACTTCTGCAAGCGCCTCGGCGACGCCGGCTGGCACACGCTCTACGTCCCCGCCGCCCGGGCGATCCACCACGAGCAGCTCGCCAACGACCGCTCCGCCGGCGAGCGGCGGGTGATCGAGTTCCACCGCAACCGCGACCTCTACATGCACAAGCACCACGGCCCCGCCGCGGCGGCCGCCGCCCGGGCGCTGACCGCCTTCTCCTACCTCCCGCGCGCGCTCGCGGCCCTGGTCCTCCCCGGCCACGACCCCGGCTGGTACCTGCTCCACGCCCGCAAGGCCTGGCGGCCGAGTGGCGAGGGGCTACGGGAGCTGGCCGAGGCTTCGGATTAGCTGAGAGAGAAGGAACTCCGTCGATGCCCCGATGGGTCGAGTTGGGGTCGGTATACGACCCGAGGTCGCCCCACTGATCGGGATTGTGGTTGCTGGAGACCCCAGATCCCGATCACTGCCGATCGGCGCCGGGCCCAACCGCAGCCCCGCGCCTCAGAAGTTGCCGCGGTCGGGGTCGCGGATCTCCTGCTCGTAGAGGCCCTCGGCGCGGGCCTGATCGTCGGACTCGGTGGCGCGGCGGTGGCGGATCGCCCCCCAGCGCGATCGCAGCACCTCCGGCTGTAGCGTTGCGAGGACCGCCCGCCGCTCGTCGCGGCGGACGGCTCCGCCGAACCAGAGGATCACCGGGTAGAGCGCGAAGACCGCGAGTCGGGAGAGGAAGCCGGCGGCGCCATCGGTCGGGAGCAGGAGCTCGCCGGCGGCGATCAGGACCGCGGCGGCGCCGACGACGACGGCCAGGCGGCCCCACTGCCACGAGATCGGGAAGATCCGGCGGCTGACCGCGTAGATCAGGACGATCACGATCAGGTAGGAGATGATCAGCGCGACCCCGGCGCCGACGATCCCCCAGGCCGGGACGAGGATCAGGTTGAGGACGACGTTGGCGATCGTCGCGACGATCGTGACCGGGAAGTTGTAGCCCGTCTTCCCGGTCCGGCCGAGGATCACGACGAGCGCCAGGTAGATCCCGTAGAGGGCCGCGCCGAGGGCGAGCGGGCCGATCGCCTCGTAGGAGTCGAAGAAGCTCGGGTCCGCGAGAAGGCGGACGATCCAGCGCGCCTCGAGCCACATGCCGACGACGATCACGCCGCAGAGCGCCGCGAAGGCGGTGACGACGACCGCGTAGGTGCGGCGCGCCTCCTCGTCGTCGGAGATCGAGTAGGCGAGCGGCGGCCAGGCCAGCTGGAAGCCGCGGACGACGACCTGGATCGCCTGGCTGAACTTGAACGCCAGCCCGTAGAGGCCGAGCTGGGCGAGCCCGAGCGAGTGGGAGATGATGATCCGGTCGATGAAGGCGAGCGAGTAGATCGAGATCTCGGCCGGCATCGTCGGCAGGCCGAAGCGGAACATCCGCCGCAACAGCTCGCGATCGGGCCACAGCGACAGCCGCCGCCGCTCGGCGTAGATCAGCCAGAGCAGGAACGGCAGCCCGGCCAGGTAGGCGCCGAGGAGCAGGCCCTCCGCGCCCGCGTCGAGGCCGACGACGAGCACCACCGTCAGCGGGATCGCCAGCAGGACGTTGCCGATCGTGAAAGCGAAGTAGGCCTTGGCGCGCTCGTCGAGGCGGAACAGGGTGACCATGTACTCGTAGAGCGTCAGCACCCAGAGCCCGCCGATCGCGATCCGGACGAGGCCGGGGTCGAGCGGATCGCCGCTGATCAGATCGCCGATCTGCGACGCGAAGGGCAGCGCGACCAGGGCGGCGATCGTCGTCGTCCAGAGCAGCGCCCCGAACCCGGTGGCGATCACCCTGTCGCCGCGCTCGCCGGGCAGGTAGTAGAAGCGGAGCAACGCCTCGATCAGCCCGAGCCGGATGACGATGCTGGCCGCGACCACGGTCGAGAAGAGCAGCTCGGCCTGCCCGTAGTCGGCGGTGGTCAGATACCGCGTGTAGAGGGGCAGCAGCAGGACCGCGAGCACCTTCGAGGCGACGCTCGCGGCCGTGTAGGCGAAGCCTGTGGTGGCGAGGCGGCGGAGGTAGTCGAGCACCGGCGCCCCCGATCAGCCGCCCGGGCGGCGCGGTGCGCGGACGAGGGCGGCGCCGGCGATCGCGAGCACCGCCCAGGTGATCGGGTCGATCAGGAAGGCCGCATAACCGAGGCTGTGGACGAACATCAGCGCATAGATCGCGAGCAGCGTCGCCGCCAGCGCCGGTCCCCGCGCCCGGCGGCGGAGCTCGAGCCCGGTCGCCGACAGCAGCGCCCCGAAGCTGACGACGAGCAGCGTCAGGTAGGCGATCACGCCGATCGCCCCCTGCTCGGCGGCGACGGTCACCGGCTCGGTGTGGCTCTCGGCCGCGAACCCCTCGCCCTCGTAGTAGCGGGCGGTGAACTCGTCGGCGAAGCCCCCGGACCCGACCCCGGCGAGCGGGTGGTCGCGGGCGATCTCGAGGCCGCCGTCGATCAGCCCGGCCCGGCCGCTGGTCGTCTCGCTGCTGAGCCCGCCGCCGGCGATCAGCACCACAGCGGCTGCCAGCGCCACCGCGGTCGCCGCCCCGGCG
>DASTTY010000046.1:0-10046 GCA_035759925.1 Solirubrobacterales bacterium | reverse complement strand
GGCCTTCGAGCCGCAGCTCGTCGAGGGCAAGGCGATCCAGGTCCACCCGCTCGTCTGCTCGGCCTTCAACGCCGACTTCGACGGCGACCAGATGGCCGTCCACGTCCCGCTCAGCGCCGAGGCGCAGGCGGAGGCGCGGATTCTGATGCTGTCCTCGAACAACATCCTCAGCCCCGCCCACGGCTCGCCGCTGGCGACGCCGACCCAGGACATGGTCCTCGGGATCTACTACATCACCTACGGAAAGGCGGCCGAGGACCTCGCCGAGCTCGAAGAGGCCCTGAAGTCGGGCAAGTGGAAGGACGCGAACGGGACCCGTCCGCGGGCGTTCCGCTCCGCCCAGGAGGCCGAGCTGGCGTTCGAGAACGACCTGGTCAAGCTCCACGACCTCGCCGAGTTCCGGCGGGCCGAGAACGAGCACTTCCTGACCACGGTCGGCCGGATCATCTTCAACGACCGGATCGAGCGGGCGCTCGCCGAAGCGCTGGAGGAGGACTGGGACCCCGAGGGGTTCGAGTTCGTCAACCGCTCGCTGAAGAAGCGCGACGTCAACGACATGGTCGCGAGGCTGGTCGAGGTCTACGGGGCGTCGGCGGTCTCACGGGTGCTCGACGCCTTCAAGGACCTCGGGTTCCACTTCGCGACGCAGGCCGGGATCACCGTCTCCAAGAACGACGTCATCTCGCCCCCCGACAAGGAGAAGATCCTCGAGGATTACGAGGACCGGGCGGCGAAGATCGTCGATCAGTACGAGGAGGGGTGGATCACCGCCGAGGAGCGCAAGGACTCGGTCACCGACCTCTGGAACGAGGCGACCGACGAGGTCGCGGGCGCTATGGAGCGCAACCTCGACGAGCTCAACCCGATCTACATGATGGCCAACTCGGGAGCGCGTGGATCGTTCAAGCAGATCCGCCAGCTCGCCGGGATGCGCGGCCTGATGGCGAACCCGAAGGGCGAGATCATCGAGCGCCCGATCAAGTCCAACTTCATGGAGGGCTTGTCGGTGCTCGAGTACTTCATCTCGACCCACGGCGCCCGCAAGGGCCTCGCCGACACGGCGCTGCGCACCGCCGACTCCGGATATCTGACGCGCCGTCTCGTCGACGTCGCCCAGGACGTGATCATCAACACCGACGACTGCAAGACGAAGGACTTCGTCGAGATGTCGCTGCTCCGGGACGGTGAGCCGAACCAGAACCTGATCGGCCGTCGCGCCGCCAAGAAGTTCGAGACCAAGCGCGGTCGCGAGCTGCTGAAGCGGAACCAGACGATCGACAAGGTCGAGCTCGCCGAGATGGTCGAGGCCTACGGCGGCGACGAGGAGACCACGATCCCGGTCCGCTCGCCGCTCAAGTGCGAGCTCGAGACCGGCGTCTGCAAGGCCTGCTACGGACGCTCGATGGCGACCGGCAAGGAGGCCGAGCTCGGCGACGCGGTCGGCATCATCGCCGCCCAGTCGATCGGCGAGCCGGGCACGCAGCTGACGATGCGGACGTTCCACACCGGCGGCGTCGCCGGCCTCGACATCACCCAGGGCCTGCCCCGGGTCGTCGAGCTGTTCGAGGCGCGGAAGCCGAAGGGGCTCGCGCAGCTCGCGGTCGAGGGCGGCAAGGTCCAGGTCGAGGAGACCGACAAGGGCACCAAGGTCGTCGTCACCGACTCGCAGGGCGAGGATCACTCCTACTCGTTCCCGCCGCGGACCGTGCTCAACGTCAAGCACGGCGAGCGGATCGAGCGCGGCACCCAGCTCAACGAGGGCTCGCTCGACCCGAAGGAGCTGCTCACGATCCGGGGCCGGACCGCGACCGAGCTCTACCTGGTCAGCGAGGTGCAGCGCGTCTACAAGGCGCAGGGCGTCGACATCAACGACAAGCACATCGAGCTGATCGTCCGGCAGATGCTCCGCAAGGTGCAGATCGAGAAGAAGGGCTCGACCGACCTGCTGCCCGGCCAGCTCGAGGATCGCCTGAAGCTGCATGCGACCAACAAGCAGGTCAAGGCCGACGGCGGCGAGCAGGCGAAGGGCGAGGAGGTGATCCTCGGGATCACCAAGGCCTCGCTGGCGACCGAGTCGTTCCTCAGCGCCGCCTCGTTCCAGGAGACGACCAAGGTGCTGACCGACGCCGCCCTCGAGGGCAAGCGCGACAAGCTGGTCGGCCTCAAGGAGAACGTGATCATCGGCAAGCTGATCCCGGCGGCCACCGGCCTGCGTCACTACCGCACGGTCGAGATCGAGCCGGTCGAGCCGCCGCAGCGCCCCGACGAGCAGTTCGACGACGAGGCCCTCGCCGCCGAGCTCGGCCTGACCGACGAGCTCGAGCAGCCGAAGGGCGCCGACGTCGAGGGCTTCGGCGCCTCGTTCGCCGACGAGCTCGAGGAGCTCGCCGCCGACATCGAGGTGAGCGGCGACGGCAGCGGCAACGGTGCCGCCGCCGAGCCCGCCAAGACCGACGAGTAGCGCCGACCGGGGCGTTGGCCGAGCGCCTAGCGGCGCTCGGTGACGCTGCCGGTGAGGCCGGCGTGGACCGGGCGGCGGAGGACGCGCAGGCCGTCGCCCTCTGCCGGGCAGGGCAGGGGCAGCGCGTCGGGGGCGTGCGGGCCGCGGCGGGGGCCGCGCGGAAGCTTCGGCTTCGGCTCGCGCCGGAAGCGGCCGCGCTCGTGGCCGCCCTCCTCGTTCCCTTCGACGGGCTCGGGCTCAGCGCGGACGGCATGCCAGATCAGCCAGCAGGCGGCGAGCACCGGAACCTTCAGGATCACGCCCATCAGGATGAACATCTCGAGCCCCACGTCCATGTACGGCTACGTAGTTTACGCGGAGCGCTCTCCGTGGCCACCCGCCCAGTCGAGGAGCAGGTCCACGTGGAGGTCCTCGATGCCCCGCGCCGGGTCGGTCGGGACGAGCAGCGTCGGCTCGGGGCGGGCCCGCGCCCATTCGTGACACTCCTCGTCGAGCGAGTCGTCGATCCAGGCGAGCCGGCGGCCGGCCGCGTAGGCGCTGATCGGCCCGAGCTTCCAGTGGGCACTCCCGAACCGGGCATCGCCGCCGAAGCGGATCACCGGGAGCTGCGTCAGACCGAGGAGGTGGAGGAGGTAGTCGTTGGCACGCTCCTCCCATCCGGTCGCCCAGACCATCTCGTAGGCGCCGGCGAGTCGTCGCAGCCGCTCGCCCGCCGCGAACGAGATGCAATGGGCCATCCCGTCGATCAGGTGGAACTTGCAAGGTGCCCGCTCGGGCGGCTCTTCGAAGCCGAACAGGCTGATGACGCCATCGACGTCGACGGCCAGGACGGGAAGGTGGCTGGGGCCAGTCGGCGTCACCGGCCGCGGATTATCCACCGGTTGCCACCGCTCGCGCCGTACCGCTACCATTCCGCGCCGTGCCGACGACCAATCAGCTCATCCGCAAGGGCAGGAAGGCCCCTCGCAAGAAGGTCTCCACCCCGGGACTGAAGTCCGGTCAGGGCCGTAAGGCCCGGACCGCCGCCCCGCAGCGGCGCGGCGTCTGTACGCGCGTCTACACCGCGACGCCGAAGAAGCCGAACTCCGCCCTCCGCAAGGTCGCCCGCGTGCGGCTCACCAACGGCATGGAGGTCACGACCTACATCCCCGGCGAGGGCCACAACCTCCAGGAGCACTCGGTCGTCCTCGTCCGCGGCGGCCGCGTCAAGGATCTTCCCGGCGTTCGCTACAAGGTCGTCCGCGGCACCCTCGACGCCTCCGGAGTCTCCGAGCGCAAGCAGTCGCGCTCCCAGTACGGCGTCAAGGCGTCCTGACCGCGACCCGATGAGACGCAACCGCGCCACCACCCGAGTCGTCGCTCCCGACGCCAAGTACCGCAGCCGCCTCGTCCAGCAGGTCATCAACAAGGTGATGCTCGACGGCAAGAAGTCGACCGCCGAGCGGATCGTCTACGACGCCCTCGCCGTCGTCGGCGAGCGCTCCGGCCGCAACCCCACCGACGTCCTCGACGAGGCGATCGCCGAGCTCACCCCGGTCCTCGAGGTTCGCTCCCGCCGCGTCGGCGGCGCCACCTACCAGGTGCCCGTCGAGGTCCCCCAGCGCCGCGCCCGGACCCTCGCCGTCCGCTGGCTGATCGACTTCGCCCGCAACCGCAACGAGAAGTCGATGTCCGATCGCCTCGCCCGCGAGATCATGGACGCCGCCTCCCAGCAGGGCGGCGCCTTCAAGCGCAAGGACGACATCTACCGGATGGCGCAGGCAAACAAAGCCTTCGCCCACTACCGCTGGTAACCGGCGGCGCAGGAGCGCCCTGGCCGGCGTCCTCGTCGGCTCACGACCCTCCGGTCGCTTCGCCTCCTGCGTCCTTGATCTGACGCCGCCCAGCCTCGCCGGTCGCGCCTCCTGCGTCCTTGGTCAGAACGCTCCCGCGCTCGGCGGGTCTGACTCAACGCCTCGACTGCAGATCGACCACGCCTGAGCAAGGCGATCTGCAGTTGAGTGCCCGTCTGACGAGTTGCGCCGTGCCACCGGCGGCGTGCCACGTCCCGTTCGGTGCCTATCGCGAAGCCTGCTCGGCTCGCCCGGCTCGGGCGCGGCGCGTCGGCCGGAGGCGCTTCGGGGCCTGGCGCTGCTCGGTCCCCTGGGTCGCGTAGGCGATCGCGGCGAGGGCGAGGACGATCGAGGCGGCCGCCTCGAGCCAGAAGCCGGGGCGGGGGATCGCCTCGGCGGAGGTGAGGCCGAAGCCGCCGGGCGCCTCCACGTCGCCGAGCTTGTTGGCGTCGGGGAGGTCGACGATCAGGAAGATCGCCAGCGCGGCGATGCCGCAGCCCGCGGTCGCCCAGGCCCAGGCCCGCTGACCGGTCGCGATCGCGAGGACGAGCGCGACGACCGCGAAGACGGCAAGGACGAGCATCGCGAACCCGTGGCGGTCGCCGGCGAGCTGATCGCTGAGCGGGTCGCCGCCGGGCGGCGTGAACTCGAAGGACGTCATCAGCTCCGAGGCGGCCAGGGCGATCGCGGCGAGGACGATCGTCAGCGGCAGGATCATCTCCGCCTTCAGGTAGGCCCTCATGCGCGGGCGGTCCCCTCCGGTCCGGGCTCGGGCCGCCGCCGGGCGACCCGCCGCCGCGACCGCTTCGCCGCAGGCTCGTCCCCGCGGGAGCGGGAGCGGGCCCCGGCGCCAGCGGCGGCGAGACGCAGTTCGCGGGCGAGCAGGGTGGAGGAGCCGATCAGCAGGATCCCGGCCGCGATCTGGGCGTAGAAGCCGCCGATCAGCGTCGCGTGGACCCCCTGGAAGGCGATCGCCGCGTCGCCGGGGTCGAGCCCCGCCGGCCGGTCGACGATCAGCGCGACGAGGACCGCGGCGATGCCGGCGAGCGTGATCAGCCGGCAGGCCCGCCAGCGCCGACCGATCGTCGCGACGGCGAGGAGGAGCAGGCAGGCGATGGCGACCGGCACGAAGACGTAGGAGTGCGCGTCGCCGGTCGGCAGGCGCCCGGTCTCGGGCGCGGGAGCGAGGCTCTGGACCCCGGAGTAGGCGTCGTTGCCGATCGCGACGGTTCGGTAGTCGGCGTACTGGGAGAGGGCGAGGAGGACGGCGGCGCCGGCGACCACGATCGCCAGGGCGCGGGTCGGGGTGAGCAGCCGCGAGCCGGCTCGCGCGGCCCGGCCGGCGATGCGAAGGACGGCGCCGATCGGCCCGGCGAGGCGCCGACCGATCGCGATCAGGACGTTGAGGATGAAGCCGAGGACCTCGAAGAAGAGGGCGAAGACGGCCGCGAGCGCGGCGAGCAGCCGCCGACCCGCCTTCGGGGCGGTCGCCGCCGCCCACTTCCGCGTCGCGGAGCCGCCCTGCTTCAGCGCCGTCGCGAACGTCGCCGCTCCCGCCTTGGCCCGCGCACCGGCGGGCCTTCGCGAGCGCTTCCGCCTCCGCTCGCCCTCGCGCCGCTTCCGCCTAGATGACTCGGGCTCCCACTTGCGCTCGCCGCCACGCTCGCGCTCTCGCCGCTTCCCGTCGCCGGCCCGCGCGCCACGCTTCGGCTTCGTCTCTGCGCCGCCCGCGGGCTGCTGGCGGCGCGGCCGGTTCAGCGGCTTCGGCTTCGGATCCTTCTTCGCTTCGTCCCGCGCCTTCGAGCGCTCCGGCTTTCCCTTCTCCGTTACGTCTCCCGGCTTTGCTCGCTCCGGCTCCCCCTTCTTCGCTTCGTCCCGCTCCTCGGGCTTTGCCCTGCCGCCGGCAACCCTGCCGACGCGGCCGGCGAGCCGGCGGCGGGCATCGCCGGCCTTCGCGGGGCCCGCACGTCCCTCGTCCTCGCCGTCGCGCTTCCCGTCCTCGGCGTCCCCGCCGACCGCGTCGTCCTCATGCTCGCTCAAGCTCTCTCGTCCCCTGTCCCGTTGAGGGTCGCGGCGTCGCTCGGGGAGCCGCCTCCGACACTCTAGAGACACCATCCGCGGCCCCGCGCCGAGCGCCCCGGGGTGGGGGCGTGGGCCGCTTGAAAGCCTCTAACCCTCTGCTAACATCCCGCGTCGCTCGCGGGCCCTTCGGTTGCTGCGGGCGATGCTCCAGCACCAATGGAGACCCGGTCCACATAGACAGCTCTCGGGCACGCAGGACGCTGAGAGTTCGTCTGGGCCCGCAAGGGCCTTTTTCATGCCCGGACCCGAATCGAATCCCCGTCCCGCCCGCCGGCGACCCAACCCGATCCAGGACAGCTAGAGACCGCACCCAATGCCTCGCAACTTCGCACTCGAGAAGACCCGGAACATCGGGATCATGGCTCACATCGACGCCGGTAAGACGACGACGACCGAGCGCATCCTCTACTACACCGGCCGCACCCACAAGATGGGCGAGGTCCACGAGGGCGCGGCCGTCATGGACTGGATGGAGCAGGAGCAGGAGCGCGGCATCACGATCACCTCGGCCGCGACCGCGTGCGAGTGGAAGGACCACCGCATCAACATCATCGACACGCCCGGCCACGTCGACTTCACCGTCGAGGTCGAGCGCTCGCTGCGCGTCCTCGACGGCGCGATCGCCGTCTTCGACTCCGTCGCCGGCGTCGAGCCGCAGTCGGAGACGGTCTGGCGCCAGGCCGACAAGTACGGGGTCCCGCGGATCGCGTTCATCAACAAGATGGACCGCGTCGGCGCCGATTTCGAGATGTCGGTCCGGACGATCCGCGAGCGCCTCGGCGCCAACCCGGTCCCGATCCAGCTTCCGATCGGCTCCGAGGACGACCTCCGCGGCGTCATCGACCTCGTCGAGAGCAAGGCGCTGGTCTGGAAGGACGACCTCGGTATCGAGTTCGACGTCGAGGACGTCCCCGCCGAGATGGCCGACGCGGTCGAGGAGGCCCGCCACCACCTGATCGAGGCCTGCGCCGACGCCGACGACGAGCTCATGGAGATGTACCTCGAGGAGGCAGAGATCCCGGTCGACCGGCTCCGCGAGGCGCTCCGTACCGCCACCCTCGAGCTGGCCCTGACGCCGGTCCTCTGCGGCTCCGCGTTCAAGAACAAGGGCGTCCAGCCGCTCCTCGACGGGATCATCGGCCTGCTGCCCTCGCCGCTCGAGGTCAAGCCGGTGAGCGGCGTCGAGCCCGTCAAGGGCCAGGAGGAGGGCAACCCCGCCACCCGGCCTGCCGACGACGACGGCCCGTTCGCCGCCCTCGCCTTCAAGGTCATGACCGACCCGTTCGTCGGCAAGCTCACCTACTTCCGCGTCTACTCCGGCAAGCTCAGCGCCGGCAGCCGCGTCCTCAACAGCGCCACCGGCCGGACCGAGCGGATCGGCCGGCTGCTGATGATGCACGCGAACTCGCGCGAGGAGATCGAGGATTGCTACGCGGGCGACATCCTCGCCGGCGTCGGCCTCAAGCAGACCTCGACCGGCGACACGCTGTGCGCGCCGGACGCGCCGATCATGCTCGAGCAGATCGAGTTCCCCGAGCCGGTCATCGCGGTCGCGATCGAGCCGAAGACGAAGGCCGACCAGGAGAAGCTCGCGACCGCGCTCCAGCGCCTCGCCGAGGAGGACCCGACGTTCGTCGTCGAGTCCGACGAGGAGACCGGCCAGACCGTGATCCGCGGGATGGGCGAGCTCCACCTCGAGGTCCTCGTCGACCGGATGCTGCGCGAGTTCAAGGTCGAGGCGAGCGTCGGCAAGCCGCAGGTCGCCTATCGCGAGACGATCCGCCAGGAGGCCAACAAGGTCCAGGGCAAGTTCGTCCGCCAGACCGGCGGTTCCGGCCAGTACGGCGACGTCGTCATCAACGTCGCGCCGAACCCCGGCGAGGGCTTCGAGTTCGACAGCCGGATCAAGGGCGGCGCGATCCCGACCGAGTACATCCCCTCGGTCGAGAAGGGGATCGTCGAGGCGCTCTCGTCGGGCGTCAAGGCCGGCTACCCGATGGTCGACGTCAAGGTCGAGCTGATCGACGGCTCCTACCACGACGTCGACTCCTCCGAGATGGCCTTCAAGATCGCCGGCTCGATGGCGGTCCAGGAGGCGGCGAAGCGGGCCAAGCCGGTGCTGCTCGAGCCCGTCATGCAGGTCGAGGTCGTCACCCCCGAGGAGTTCCTCGGCGACGTCATCGGCGACCTCTCCCGGCGGCGCGGCAAGGTCGAGGGCCAGGATCGCCGCGGCAACGCGCTCGCGGTCAACGCGACCGTGCCGCTGAGCGAGATGTTCGGCTACGTCGGCGACCTCCGGTCCGCCACCCAGGGCCGGGCGTCGTACACGATGCAGTTCGCCCGCTACGAGGAAGTGCCGACGAACATCGCCGAGGAGATCGTCGAGCACAAGGCCGGCGAGCCCGTAGGTGCGGCCTGATGGGCGTTTCACTTATATTGGGCCGGTTGGCCGGAACCCCGGTTCACGGCTGCGCCCGACGCCAAGCGTAGACAGCCACCAAGACGTAAAACGATCGGTAACAGCCCGAGAGAGGAACACGAGAGAGAAAGATGTCCAAGGAGAAGTTCGAGCGCAACAAGCCTCACGTCAACGTCGGCACGATCGGCCACATCGATCACGGCAAGACGACGCTGACCGCTGCGATCACGAAGGTCCTCTCCGAGAAGATGGGCGGCGGTCAGGCGAAGAGCTTCGAGGAGATCGACAACGCGCCCGAGGAGAAGGAGCGCGGGATCACGATCGCCACCTCGCACGTCGAGTACGAGACCGAGAACCGGCACTACGCGCACGTCGACTGCCCGGGCCACGCCGACTACGTCAAGAACATGATCACCGGCGCCGCGCAGATGGACGGGGCGATCCTCGTCGTCTCCGCCGCCGACGGTCCGATGCCGCAGACCCGCGAGCACATCCTGCTCGCCCACCAGGTGAACGTCCCCTACGTGGTCGTCTTCCTCAACAAGGTCGACATGGTCGACGACGATGACCTGATCGAGCTCGTCGAGGAGGAGGTCAAGGACCTGCTCAACGCCTACGACTACCCGGGCGACGAGACCCCGATCATCCGCGGTTCGGCGCTGAAGGCCCTCGAGGGCGACGAGGAGTCGGTCAACGCGATCCTCGAGCTCGCCGAGACGCTCGACAGCTACATCCCGGAGCCGGAGCGCGACCTCGACAAGCCGTTCCTGATGCCGGTCGAGGACATCTTCTCGATCACCGGCCGCGGCACCGTCGCGACCGGCCGCGTCGAGCAGGGCATCGTCAACACCGGTGACGAGGTCGAGATCGTCGGCATCCACCCGGAGATCGCGAAGACGACCGTGACCGGCGTCGAGATGTTCAACAAGCTGCTCGACCAGGGCCAGGCCGGCGACAACATCGGCGCCCTGCTGCGAGGCACCAAGCGCGAAGAGATCGAGCGCGGACAGGTGCTCTGCAAGCCCGGGTCGATCACCCCGCACACCAAGTTCAAGTCCGAGGTCTACTGCCTGAAGAAGGAGGAGGGCGGCCGCCACACGCCGTTCTTCTCGGGCTACCGCCCGCAGTTCTACTTCCGGACGACCGACGTGACCGGCGTCGCCAACCTGCCCGAGGGCACGGAGATGGTGATGCCCGGCGACAACGTCGAGATGACGATCGAGCTGATCCAGCCGATCGCCATGGACCAGGG
>DASTTY010000045.1:0-101414 GCA_035759925.1 Solirubrobacterales bacterium | reverse complement strand
GATCGACTGCTCGAGCAGCGGCGAGGACACCGCAGTGCGAGCCGCCTCCGCGGCGCGGTTCTCGCCCGACGCGGTCCCGATGCCCATCAGGGCGGAGCCGGCGTCGCGCATGATCGTGCGTACATCGGCGAAGTCGAGGTTGACGATCCCGGGCACCGTGATCAGATCAGTGATGCCCTGCACGCCCTGGCGGAGGATGTCGTCCGCGATCCGGAACGCCTCTGTGACCGGCGTCCGCTTCTCGACCACCTGCAGCAGGCGGTCGTTCTCGATCACGATCAGCGTGTCGACCTGGTCGCGCAGGTTCTGCGTCCCGAGCTCCGCCTGCTCGGCCCGGCGGCGACCCTCGAACGCGAACGGCTTCGTGACGACGCCGACCGTGAGCGCTCCGATCTCGCGTCCGAGCTCGGCGACGACGGGCGCACCGCCCGTACCGGTGCCGCCGCCCTCGCCGGCGGTGACGAAGACCATGTCGGCGCCCTTCAGCGCCTCCTTGATGTCATCGCGGCTCTCCGCCGCGGCTCCGGCCCCGACCTCGGGCTGGCCGCCGGCGCCGAGGCCGCGCGTCAGCTCCTGACCGATCGCGAGCTTGACGTCGGCGTCGCTCGAGCGCAGTGCCTGCGCGTCGGTGTTGACGGCGAGGAACTCGACCCCCTTGAGGCCGGCGTCGACCATTCGGGACACGGCGTTGGTGCCGCCGCCGCCCGCGCCGACAACCTTGATCACCGCCAGGTAACTGGAAGCCTCCATCTGAGCTTCACTCGCCTTTCTCTGTCCGTCCGGAGCTTGAGTGATAGTTGAGAGTTTGCGCGCCCCGCGCCCGCAAACTGCAGCCAAAGTAAGTCACAACGGGGTGCCTGTCAACGCCACCCTAAACTGTCTGCAAGATCGCTGTCTCAACTCGTGGTTGAGAGTTTTCGATCCCTCAGGTCCGAGTCGAGGGTGACCTTTCGTCAGCCGACGACGGGCCGCGACGGCGACGACAGGTCGATGTACGTGGCGCTGGTCAGCTTCGGGTCGGCGAGGACCGAAGCGGCCGCACGCCACTTCTGATCGGCATTCGCGGGGCTTCCGAAGCGCAGCACGATGCCGCCGTTGAGGACCGCCACGACGCCGTGGCGTTCGTCGACCTCGGCCTTCTCGACCTGGGCCTGAAGCGGCTTCGGAACCGCCCCGAGGACGCGCGCGGCGGCGAGCTCGACCCCGCTCGCGCGCTCGCCGCTGAGCTCGTCCCCGGCGACCTCGGGGAGGCCGTCGGGGCGGTCGACACCGCTCGCCAGGACGGTGCCGTCGGCGGCGAGGAGCGTTCCGCCGTCGGCGGCGAGCCAGCCCGCCGGCGTCCGGCTCTGGACGTCGATCGTGATCCCGTGCGGGAAGTCGGTGTCGATCTTCAGCCCGACCACGGTCGGGTCGTCGGCCACCGCCGACTCGATCGCGGCTCGGTCCAGGTGCAGGGTGCTGAGCCCGGTCGCCGCGGCCGTCAGCCGATCCTCGACGCCGGGGGCGACGTTCGTCCCGGTCACGCGAACGTCGTCGATCGCGACCAGCGAGGAGTCCCGGAACCAGAGCATGTAGCCGGCGGCGAGCGCCGCGAGGAGCAGAACGATCACGATCAGGCGGTTGCGGAGCCGCGGCCACGAGGGCATCGCCAGCGCCGGGCGGCGCGGCAGCAGGCGCGAGGCGCCGGCCGCCATCAGGCCCGCCCCTCGCCGAGATTCCAGCAGCTAGCCATCGCGCTCGGCCTGCGCGAGGTTTCCGTCGAGCTCGAGCACGTGTTCTCTGAATCCATCGTCAGCTACCAGCAGATTCGATCCCGAGCCGATCACTCCTACCTTCGCTCCGATGCCGTCGGAGGTCGTCATCGCTCCTCGCCGACGAGGCGGTCGGCGAGCACGAACACGTCCCCGGCACCGATCGTGACGAGGAGATCGCCCTCCCCGAGGCGGCCGGCGAGGACCTCCTCGGCGCGATCGACGTCGACGAGCCATTCGACCCGCTTGCCGGGCGATGCGTCGGCTGCCGCAGCGGCGACGTCGAGGCCGCTGACCCCTTCGAGCGACCCGACCGGCCGCTCGCGGGCGGGATAGACATCGAGGACCCCGATCTCGTCGGCGCCGGCGAGCGCTCTTCCGAACCGCGACGCCAGGGCCTTCGTCCGCGAGTAGAGATGGGGCTGGAAGACCGCGATCAGGCGCCGGTGGGGCAGTTCGCGGAGCGCGGCCAGCGAGGCGGCGACCTCGGTCGGGTGATGGGCGTAGTCGTCGTAGACCGCGGCGCCGGCGTAGCTGCCCTTGCGCTCGAGGCGGCGCGCCATGCCCGGGAAGGTCTCGAGGGCCGCGATCAGGTCCTCGATCCGCGGCAGGCGCTCGTCGCGGTCGAGCGCGCATGCCATGGCGCCGATCGCGGCCGTCGCGTTGGCGACGTTGTGGCGGCCCGGGACCGAGAGCCGGACCTCCCGTTCGCCGATCGCCTCGGAGACGACCCGGAACCGGCACCCCCCGGCGCCGGCGGCGATGTCGGTCGCGAGCAGCGCCGCCGCCGGACCGGGCCCGGCCCCGGCTGGTGGTGCGACCGCGAACCCGAGGACCCGGCCGGCACCGTCGAGGGCGGCCAGCCGTCGCTCGGCCGGCCGGACCACCGCCGCCGCGCCGGCCGTGAACTCGGCGAACGCTGCGATCAGCTCGGTCTCCCCTCCCCAGTGCGAATGGTGGTCGAGCTCGACGTTGGTGACGAGCGCCACCTCCGGATCGAGCTTCAGGAAGCTGCCATCGCTCTCGTCGGCCTCGGCGACCAGCCACTCGGAGCTGCCGACGTCGGCGTTGGCGGGCGCTCCGCCGCGCCCGGCGCCGGGAAGCTCGCCACCGAGCAGGAACCCCGGATCGGCTCCCGCCGCGACGAGCGCATGGGCGATCATCCCCGCCGTCGTCGTCTTCCCGTGCGCCCCGGCGACGGCGATCAACCGCCGCCCGGCGCAGACGCGGGCGAGCAGGTCGCCGCGGTGGATCACCTCCTGGCCTCGCTCACGAGCTTCGACGAGCTCGACGTTGTCCTCGGGGATCGCGGTCGAGACGACGACGTCGGCCTCGGCCGGGACGTTGGCGGGATCGTGGCCGATCGCCGGCTCGATCCCGGCGGCGCGAAGCCGCTCGACGTAGACGGATTCGGCCCGGTCGGAGCCGCTGACGCGATGGCCGAGCCTGCTGCAGACAAGTGCCAGGCCGCTCATCCCGGCACCACCGATGGCGATGAAGTGGAGCGGGCGGCGCTCGGCATCGCTCGCGCTCATCCCTCCCCTCCCCCTGCGGTCGCGGCCGCGAGGATCTCGGCTGCGACCCGGTCGGCGGCGTCGGGACGGGCGAGCAGCCGCGAGGCGGCGGCCATCTCGTCGAGCCGTTCGCGGTCGGCGAGAAGCGGCTCGACGGCAGCGATCAGGCGCTCGGCGTCGAGGTCCTCGTCCTCGACGACCGTGGCCGCTCCCGCCTCCTCCATCCAGCGGGCGTTGGCGTGCTGGTGGCCGGCCGACGCGTACGGGTATGGCACCAGCACGGCGGGACGCCCGGCGGCGGTCAGCTCGAAGACGGAACCGCCGGAGCGGGCGAGGACGAGGTCGCTCGCGGCGAGGGCGTCGGCGAGGTCGGGCAGGTAGTCGAGCAACGTGTAACGGCTCGCGTTCTCGAGGCCGGGTGCGATCTCGGGATAGTCGCGGGTGCCGGCGACGTGAAGCACGTGGTAGGGACGGTCCCCGGCCGGACCGCCCGATCCGAAGGCGGACGCCGCCGCCCGGTTGATCCGCAGGGCCCCGAGGCTGCCGCCGAAGATCAGCAGGCAGGGGACATCGGAATCGATCGCGAACCGGCGCCTCGCTTCGCCGCGATCGGCGCGGGCGATCGTCGCCGACACCGGGCGGCCGGTGACGAGGTAGCGGCTCGAGTCGCGTCCGGAGATCGGAAAGGCGAGGCAGACGCGCCGGGCCCGCGGCGCGAGCAGGCGGTTGGCGAGTCCGAGGTGGCTGTCGGCCTCGGTGAGGACGAGCGGCAACCCCATGCCGGCAGCCGCTATCCCGGTCGGCGCAGCGACGTAGCCGCCGCCGCCCATCACCGCATCGGCACCGCGGGCCCTGAGGAACCCGCGGGCGCGGCGGACGCCGGCCGCCGACTGCGCCAGCGCCCGCGCCGCCCGCAGTGGGTTGCGCCGATCGAGTCCTGAGACGTCGAGGAAGTCGATCTCGTAGCCGCGGGCGGGGACGAGCTCGGCCTCGGCGCGATCGCGGGTGCCGACGAAGCTGACCTCAGCGCCGCGCTCAACGAGCGCGTCGGCGACGGCCAGCGCCGGAACCACGTGCCCCGCTGTGCCGCCGGCTGCGATCACCACCCGCACGACTGCTCCCGCGTGATGCCGTCCGTCGCGGCGCCGGGCGTGCGCTCCGGCCGCCGTCGACGACCCGGAACCGGCGCCGAGCCCCCGCCGCCGCCATCCGCGCCGACCCGCCGTTGGCGACGTTGAGGATCAGACCGACGGACGCCAGGGCGACGATCAGGCTGCTGTTTCCATAGGAGACGAATGGGAGTGTCACTCCGGTCAGCGGGGCAAGGCCGAGGACGGCGAAGAGATTGATCGACGCCTGGACCAGAATCATCGCCGTCAGCCCGGCGGCGAGCAGGCGACCGTAGCGATCCTTCGCCTTCTGGGCGGTCCTGAAGCCGGCGTAGCCGAACACCATGTAGGCCCCGACCAGGAGCGAGATCCCGATCAGCCCGAGCTCCTCGCCGATCACCGCGGCGATCATGTCCGTGTGCGCCTCCGGCAGGTAGAACGCCTTCTGGACGCTCTCGCCGATCCCGACGCCGAAGATGCCGCCCGAGCCGAGCGCGATCGTCGCCTGCTGGCCCTGGAAGCCGGCGCCGGCGGCATCGGCGCCCGGGTTGATGAAGCTGGTCAGCCGCGCCATCCGGTACGGCTCCATCAGGACCGCGATCGCGACGACCAGGAGCAGCGCCCCGGCGATCATCGCCAGGTGCCGGAGCTTCGCGCCCGCGGCGATCAACAGCGCCGCGATCGAGAATGCCGTGACCATCGCAGTGCCGAGGTCGGGCTCGACGACGACCAGTGCGCAGACGCCTCCGGCGACGAGCAGGACCGGCCGGAGGCTGCGGAGGTCGCGGATCATCTGCGGGCGCTCCGCGAGGATGCTCGCGGCGTAGAGGAGCAACGCGACCTTGGCGATCTCCGAGGATTGGATCTGGATCGGTCCGAAGGCGAGCCAGCGCTGGGCGCCGTTCACCGACGTGCCCATGACCTTGGTGACGAGCAGCAGGCCCACGGCCGCGATGAGCAGGGCACCGGTCAGCCGCCGGACGTTCGCGAGCCGCTGCATCGAGAGGATCTTCAGGACGACCAGCCCGACCGCACCGAACATCAGCGTCTTCTTCAGGTAGAAGAGGCTGTCGCCGTCGTTGAGGAGCGAGGCGCTCGAGCTGGCGCTGAAGACCATCACCGCGCCGAAGGTGAGCAGGCACATCGTCGCGGTCAGCAGCAGCGTGTACTCGAGCGGCTTCTCCTTCGACCGCGAGCGCGAGCGGCCGCGAAGCCGCAGTCCGTTCCTGACGCTCGCCGCGATCCCGCTCACCGGAGGTCCTCGACGAGCTCGCGAAAACGGCGGCCGCGCTCTTCATAGTCGGCGAAGGCGTCGAAGCTGGCGCACGCGGGCGCCAGCAGGACCGTCTCGCCGGGCCGGGCCGCCGCCGCAGCGTCGGTGACGGCGGTCGCGAGGTCGCCGCTCCGGCGCAGCGGCACCCCCGCCGGAGCGAGGTCGGCGGCGAGATCGCCGGCGGCCTCGCCGATCAGATAACAGGCGGTGCAGCGTTCGGCGACCGCGGGGACGAGCGCGCCGAAGCGCTCGCCCTTGAGGCTGCCGCCGAAGATCGCGTGGATCCCGTCACCGAACGACGTCAGCGCGGCGTTCGCGGCGGCCACGTTCGTGGCCTTCGAGTCGTTGACGTAGGCGACGCCGTCGATCTCGGCGATGGGCTCGAGCCGGTGCGGGACCCCGGCGAAGCTCGCGAGGCCGCGGGCGACGGCCTCGCGCGGCACCCCGCTCGCCAGCGCCGCGGCGGCGACCGCCATGGCATTGCGGAGGTTGTGCTCGCCGGCGAGGCCGACGTCGGCGCCGTCGATCAGGACGCCCTCGTCGTCGCGGATCGCGCCCGCCGCGAAGCGGAGCACGCAGTCGCCGCCGGCGCAGCCGTCGATCCCGTAGCGCCGTCGCGCGGCGGCGCCGGGGAGATCGATTCCGCGCAGGGCCGGCTCGTCGGCGTCGAAGATCGCGTCGGCGCCGGCCGGCTGGGCGGCGAAGATCCGCAGCTTCGCGTCGAGGTAGGCGTCGAGGGTGCCGTGGCGGTCGATGTGGTCGGGGCTGAAGTTGAGCAGGACCGCGACCTCGGGGGCGAAGGCGACGGAGTCCTCGAGCTGGAACGACGAGCACTCGCAGACGATCGTTGCCTCGGCATCGACCGACCCGGCGAGCGAGGCGAGCGGCGTTCCGACGTTGCCGGCGACGACCGCCGGCATCCCGGCCTCCGCGAAGACGTGCCCGAGCCACTCGGTCACGGTCGTCTTGCCGTTCGTGCCGGTGACCGCGACGAACCGGTTCGGCGTCGATCGCCAGCCGAGCTCGAGCTCGCCGAGGACCTCCTTGCCCGCCTCCCGAGCCGCCGCGATCACCGGAGCGTCCCCCGGCACCCCGGGGCTCTTGATCACGGTCTGCACGCGCTCGAGCAGTCGGATTCCGTCGCCATCGAGATCGAGTTCGACGCCGGCCCCGGCAAGCCTGCCGGCATCCGCAGGAGTTCCGCGGTCGGTGCCGTACACGTGCGCGCCGGTGGCCAGCAGCGCCTCCGCCGCGGCTACGCCGGACCGCGCCAGCCCGACGATCAGGAACGGGCCGTCGGGAAGCGGCGGTCGCGGGATCGATGAGGGCATCCCTCAAGTTTCGCCATGGGCAAGGACGTTCCCTCGCCTGGCCTTACGGCCCGCCGTCAGCCGATGCTGTTCTGGAAGATCGTGTAACCGATCCCGGCGAGGACGGCGGCGATGATCCAGAAGCGGATCATGATCTTCGTCTCCGACCAGGCCATCATCTCGAAGTGATGGTGAAGCGGTGCCATCAGGAAGACGCGGCGGCGCAGGGACTTGAAGGTGAGGACCTGGATCGCGACCGAGAGCGCCTCGATGACGAAGATGCCACCGAGGATGATCAGCAGGATCTCGGTCTGGGTCATGATCGCGAGGCCGGCGATCGCGCCGCCGAGGCCGAGCGAGCCGGTATCGCCCATGAAGATCGAGGCCGGGAACGAGTTGAACCAGAGGAAGCCGACTGAGGCGCCGACGAAGCAGGCGGACAGGAGCGCCAGGTCCTCCTGGCCGGTCGTGATCGTGATCGCGAGATAGGAGAGGAAGACGATCGCGCAGCAGCCGGCGGCGAGACCGTCGAGTCCGTCGGTGAGGTTGACGCCGTTGCTGGCCCCGGCGAGGACGAGGAAGCTGAGGATCACGTAGACGACCGGGCCGAGGTAGAGGTCGGCGTCGAACACGCGCAGCTGCAGGCTCGGGTCGAGGCCGACCTCCTGGAAGGCGAACCACCAGAGGATCACCGCGAGGGCGATCTGAAACGACAGCTTCCAGCGCGCCGAGAGCCCGAGCGAACGGCGCTTGACGATCTTGATGTAATCGTCGGCGAAGCCGATCGCGGCGCTGCCGAGGGCGATGCCGAACACCGTGAGGCTCTCGGTGTCGCGGTCGGAGAGGACGAGGTAGGGCACCGAGATCGCCGTGAAGATGATCAGGCCGCCCATCGTCGGGGTGCCCGCCTTCGTGTGGTGCCCTTGCGGGCCTTCCTCGCGGATCTGCTGGCCGAACTCGCGCTCGCGGAGCCGTTCGATGAACTTCGGGCCGAGGAAGATCGTGATCAGCATCGCGGCCATTCCCGCGATCAGGATCGCGCCGCGATCGACCGGAACCGTGCTGAGCCCGCCCGTCTGCGCGAGCGCGATCAAACCTCGCCACCGCCGAGCTTCGCGACGAGGCCGTCGGTGAGCCGCTCGAGACCGACCGAGCGGGAACCCTTGATCAGCGCCACGTCCCCCGCCACGAGCTCGGCGCCCACGAGGGCGATCGCGGCATCGGCGTCGGGCGCCCAGGCGTCGGGCATGTAGTCGCGGGCGAGGTCGCCGACGCCGATCAGCCGGTCGATCCCACGATCGCGCACGAGCGCCCCGATCTCGTTGTGGAAGCCGGCGGCGCCGGGGCCGAGCTCGGCCATCCCGCCGAGAACCGCCACCGCCCGGCCCTCGCCGGCGGCGGCCGACGCGACGAGGTTGTCGACCGCCGCGCGCATCGAGATCGGGTTCGCGTTGTAGCAGTCGTTGAGCAGCAAGATCCGCCCCGGAAGCTCGATCCGCTCACCCCGCAGGCGCGAGAACTCTATCCCCGCCGCCCGCGCCGCCATCGCGCCGGGATCGAGGTCGAGCGCGACGCCGATCGAGATCGCGCAGAGCGCGTTGTCGAGGTTGTGCGCCTCGCTGAAGGGGAACTCGAAGTCCGCCTCCCCGTGCGGGGTGCCGATCCTCGCTCTCGTTCGTCCGGTATCGACCTCCGCCGAGAGCGCGAACACGTCGCCTCCGGGCCCGAAGGTGAAGACCTCGAGCGAGTCGCGGAGGTGCGGGGTCAGCGCCTCTTCGTTCTCGGGGATCACGGCCCGGCCGTTGCGGTGGAGCCCGTGGAGGATCTCGGCCTTCGCCTCGACGATCGCGTCGAAGGTCCCAAGCAGCTCGAGATGGACCGGCCCGACGTTCGTGATCGCGGCGACGTCCGGCTCCGCGATCGCGCAGAGCTCGGCGATCTGGCCCATCCCGCGCATCGCCATCTCCATGACGAGGACCTCGGTCTCCGGCGGTGCTGCAAGGATCGCGAGCGGCATCCCGATCTCGGTGTTGAAGTTCTCCGGGCTCGCGTGGACGCGGCGCGGCAGGATCGCCCGGCAGATGTCCTTGACCGAGGTCTTCCCGGTCGAGCCGGTGATGCCGACCGTCGGGCAGCCGAGCTTCCGCCGCCATTCGCGCGCGAGGGCCTGTAGGGCCGTGAGCGGATCGTCGACCGCGAAGATGCGGCTGTCCGGCCGCTCGCGGGCGAGCCGCTCGCCGTGCTCACGGCCGACGATCGCCCCCCAGGCGCCCGCGTCGAGGGCCGCCGCGGTGAAATCGCCGCCGTCGGCGTGCTCGCCCCGCAGACCGACGAACAGGTCTCCGGCCCGGACCTCGCGCGAGTCGATCACCGCGCGCTCGGCCCGCGAGCCGTCCTCGAGCCCGGCGGCGGGCTCCGCCGCCCCGATCGCGGCGGCGATCCGATCGGGCGCCAGCTCGATCATCGTGGCCGCCGCTCCGCCGTCGCGAGCTTCTCGAGCTCCTCGCGGGCGACCGTCCGGTCGTCGAAGGGGATCTTCTGCCCGCCCCCGAACTCCTGTCCCTGCTCGTGGCCCTTGCCGGCGATCACGACGAGGTCGCCCGGCTCCGCCCGGCTCAGCGCCAGAGCGATCGCGGCGCGGCGATCGGGCTCGACCTCGACGCAGATGCGGCGGTCGTCGGCGACGCCCTCGAGGATCGCGGCGATGATCGCGTCGGGATCCTCGGAGCGCGGGTTGTCGGAGGTGATCACGGCGAGGTTGGCCAGCTCGGAGCCGACGCGACCCATCAGCGGCCGCTTCAGCGGATCGCGATCACCGCCGCAGCCGAAGGCGCAGATCAGCTCACCCGAGGTCAGCCTCCGCGCGGCGCGGAGGACGTTCTCGAGCGAGTCGGGGGTGTGCGCGTAGTCGACGACGACACCGAACTCCTGGCCTGCGTCGACCGGCTCCATCCTCCCCGGCACGGGGTCTGCCGCGGCAAGTCCGGCCAGGGCCTCGTCGAGGCCCACGCCCAGCGCGAGGACCGAGCCGATCGCGGCCAGCGCGTTCTCGACGTTGAAGTGTCCGGGGAGCTGCAGCCGCACCGGTCGCGTGACGCCGTCCGCGTCGAGGGTGAATGAGCCGCCGGCGGCGTCGAAGGCGACCTCCTGCGCGGTCAGGTCGGCGAGATGCCCGGCCGCCGAGAACGTCGTCAGCCGCGGGCCGCCGGCCGGATGCAGGTCGGCGGCGAGTCGCCGGCCGTAGGGATCGTCGACGTTGACGACGGCCGCCGCCGGGCGATAACCGGAGTCGGGAGGCACGAACAGGAGACGTTTCGCGGCGAAGTAGTCCTCCATGCCGGGGTGGAAGTCGAGGTGGTCCTGGGTGAGGTTGGTGAAGGCCGCGACGTCGAAGTGGATCGCGGCGGCACGGCCGAGCTCGAGCGCGTGCGAAGAGACCTCCATCACGCAGGCGCGGTCGCCGGAGTCGAGCATCCGGCGGAACGTCCGCTGCAGGTCGATCGCCTCCGGGGTGGTCCTCTCGACCGGCTCCGCCGCCCCGCCGACGACCTGCTTGACCGTGCCGAGCAGGCCGGTGCGGATGCCGGCCCCCTCGAGGATCGAGCGGACGAGAAAGGCGGTCGTCGTCTTCCCGTTCGTCCCGGTCACGCCGATCATGCGGAGCTCGGCGCTCGGATCGCCGAAGAACCGCGCCGCGATCGGTGCCATCGCCGCCCGCGAGTCGGGGACGACGAGCTGCGGAACGGCGACGTCGAGCTCACGCTCGACGACGAGCGCCACGGCACCGGCCTCGACGACGGCGGGCGCGAAGTCGTGGCCGTCGGCGGTGCTGCCCCGGACGCAGAAGAACAGCGTCCCGGGCCCGACCGCGCGGCTGTCGAACGCAACGTCGGTGATCTCGCGCTCGGTCCCCTCTCCGGCGACCCGTGCCTCCCCGTCCGGCAGCGCGTCGCTTAGTTCGGCGAGCCTCATCGCCCGCGATTCTAGGAACGCGGCAGGCGGGGACGGCCGCCGCCGCGTGGATCACTCGGTCGGAGCGATCCCGAGGTACGGGAGGGCGAACGAGGCGATCTGCCCGAATGCCGGTGCCGCGACCGAGCCGCCGTAGTAATCGCCGCCCTTCGGATCGTCGACGATCACGGCGACCAGCAGGCGCGGGTCGGCGGCGGGCGCGAACCCGACGAACGACGCGATGTACTGGGTGTCGGAGTAGGTGCCGTCGACGACCTTCTGAGCAGTGCCGGTCTTGCCGGCGAGGACGTAGCCGGGGACGCTCACCTCGGAAGCCGTGCCGCCCTCGCCGAGGACGCCCTCGAGCATCGTCCGCAGCTCGGCGGAGGTCTTCTTGCTGATCACGCGGGTCCCGGCGGAGTGCTCGACCGGGCTGCCGTCGACCGACTCGATCAGGCGCGGCGTCCTGAGGATCCCGCCGTTTGCGATCGCGGCGTAGCCCTCCATCATCTGCATGGGAGTCACCGACAGCCCCTGGCCGATCGGCAGGTTGCCGATCGAGGATCCCGAGTACTCCTTCGGGGTCGGGACGATGCCCTGCTCCTCGGCCGGATAATCGATCCCGGTCGGCGAGCCGAATCCGAACTTCGAGACCCAGCTGCCGAACTCGCGGTCGCCGAGCTCCTGGCCGATCATCACGGTGCCGACGTTCGAGGACTGGGCGAGGATGTCGGAGACGCTGAGCGTCCGGTAGCCGACCTCGTGCGACTCGCCGATCGTCCGGTCGGCCACCTTGATCTCGGGGGGCACGTCGAAGGTGGTCTCGGGCTTGACGAGGCCGTCCTGAAGGGCGCCGGCAACGGTGAACGCCTTGAAGGTCGAGCCCGGCTCGTAGGTGAAGCCGGTCGCCATGTTCGTCAGCTGGTCGGGATCGGCATCGGAGAGGTCGCTCGGATCGATCGGCGGCCAGCTCGCCATCGCAAGCACGTCGCCGTCGGTCGGATCCATGACGATCGCGGTCGCGTCCTCCGGCATGTACTTGTCGCCGATGTCGCCGAGGACCTTCTCGGTGTAGGACTGGATCCGGCCGTCGATGGTGAGCTGGACGTCGTGGCCGGCGGCGGTGCCGGTGACGACGTCGCGGCTGATCTCCTGGCCGAGCGCGTCCTTGGTGATCGCGACCTCGCCGTCGGTCCCCGCGAGCACGTCGTTCTCGGACTGCTCGACGCCGAACAGCCCCTGCCCGTCGTCGCCGATCGCGCCGATCAGCCGACCCGCGTCCTTGCCCTGGGGATAGACGCGGCGCGAGTCGGGGAGGATCCCGATCCCGTCGAGCCCGAGCTTCTCGACGCGATCCGCGGTGACGACGTCGACCTTCTGTGCCACGTACTCGAAGCCGCTCTGCGCCGTCAGCGAGTCGAGGATGTCGCTCTCGGACACGTCGAGCACGGCGGCCAGCTGCTTCGCCTCCTTCGGCGGGTTCTTGACCTGATACGGCGTCGCGAAGATCGTCGCCGCCTCCTCGGAGACTGCGAGGGCGTTGCCGCGGCGGTCGAGGATCGCGCCACGGATCCCCGGCACCTCGACGGTCGCGACCTGCTGGCTGCGGGCGTCGGCGCTGTACTCGCTGCCCTTGACGGTCTGCAACCAGCCGGCGCGGACCATGACGACGCAGAAGGCGAGCGCGAAGGCCGCGAAGAGGAGGCCGACCCGCTTCTCGATCAGTCGCACCGCGCCTCTTCTAGGGAGTCGTCGAGGCGGTCGGAGTCGCCGGGATCGTCGTCGCCGCCGCCGGGTCGACCGGCGGGGTCGTCGCGGTCATCGCCGGATCGACAGCTTCCGCGGTGGGGTCGGTCGGCACGGTGGCGGGGTCGGTCGTCGTCGCCGGATCGGTGACGGTCGCCTCGATTGCCGGCGGAGCAGTTGCGATCAACCCGTCGGCGAGGCGCTTGGCGGCAGTCTCGGCGTCCGAGCTCTTGGCGCCGATGTAGTGAACGGCGTCGGGCGCGGGGACCGCGAGGCCGAGCGTCGACGCCGCCTCGGTGATCCGCTCGTTCGAGAGCCGGTTGGCGATCCGCGCCCGCATGACGCTGTTCTCCTGCTGGAGCTCGTCGACCTTCGTCGAGACGCTGCTACCCGACGCGCTGAGGCTGAGGCCGACGACGTTGAGCGCGACGATGCCGCCGAGCAGCAGGCCGAGCACGATGATCCAGGCACGGCCGCGCGTCATCCCGACGACGAAGCCGGAGTCGGCGATGCCGCCGACGGCGTTGACGGGCAGCATGGCGACACTGCCGCCGGCGGCGACGCGAGAGCGACCGGCCGTGCTGCGCGGCGCCGTGCGCGGCGGTCGGGTCGGCGCAGCGGTGCGCGCACGTGGAGCGGGTCGCGACTTCGGGCGTGGCTTCGGCTTCGGCTTCGGCCGCGCGGGCGGCCGGAGTCGGGGCGAGGCGGCGGGGGCGCCCATCAGCCGCCCTCCCCGCGGTCGAGCTTGACGGCGACGCGGAGGTGGGCCGAGGCCGAGCGCGGATTGTCGGCGATCTCGCCGGCGCTCGGGGCGATTCCGCCCCGGGTGACCAGCTTCGCCTCGGGCTCGAGGCCGCAGCGACAGACCGGGAATTCGGGCGGGCAGACGCAACCGCGGGCGCGGTCGGCGAGGAAGCGCTTGACGCGGCGGTCCTCGAGCGAATGGAACGAGATCGCCGCCAGCCGGCCGCCGGGTGCGAGCATCTCCCAGGCCTCCGGAAGCGCCGCATCGATCGCCGCGAGCTCGTCGTTGACGGCGATTCGGATCGCCTGGAACGTGCGCTTGGCGGGATTGCCGCGACCGAACCGCGCCGCCGGGGGCAGGCCGGCGCGGACCGCCTCGACCAGCTCGGCGGTCGTGTCGAGCGGGCGCCGTTCGACGATCCGCCGCGCGATCGAGCGGGCATGGCGCTCGTCGGCGTAATTGCGGAGGATCTCGGCGATCCTGCTCTCGGGCCATTCGTTGACGACAGTCTGCGCCGAGACTGCGGCGTCCGGGTCCATCCGCATGTCGAGCGGTGCGTCGAACGAGTATGAGAAGCCGCGCTCCCAGGCGTCGATCTGGATCGAGGAGACGCCGAAGTCGAAGAGGACGATGTCGGGGCGGATCCCCTCCGCCGCGAGATCGGCGAGTGCCGTGTCGAAGTCGGCGCGGATGAACCTCGTCTCGGCGGGGACGTCGTGCGCGACCTGCTCGAAGCGCTCGGCCGCCGCTGGGTCGCGATCGATCGCGATCAGCGTGCCGGCAGCGCCGATCCGCTCGGCCAGCAGCCGCGAGTGGCCGCCGCCTCCGAACGTGCAGTCGACGACCGTCTCTCCCGGTCGGGGATCGGTCTCGCGGATCACCTCCGCGGCAAGAACTGGGACGTGCTCGGTCGGCATGTAGGTCAGCGTCACCATCGCACTACGCGCTCCCCGGGTCCTGCGCCGGCTCGGTCGCCGCGAGGCTCTCGGTCAGCTCCGGCGTCCGCTGCTCGTTCTCCTCGTCCTCGGCGAGCCAGGCGTCCGGCGACCAGATCTCGAGCCTGCTCCCCATCCCCGAAACGATGCAGCGGCCCTCGAGGCCGGCATGGTCGATGAGTTGGCGGCTGAGCCGGACGCGGCCGGCGGAATCGAGCTCCGAGGACTCGGAGTGGGCGAAGAAGCGGCGCTGGATGCGGCGGGCGTCGCGGCTCATCGGATTCAGAGCCGCGAGCGTCCGGCGCTCCATCTCCTCGGCGGCGCTCGCCGGCCAGATCTCGACGCAGGGCTCGATGCCCTGCATGAGGACGATCCCCTCCGCCAGCGAGGCCCGGTAGGAGGCGGGGACGGTGATCCGGTCCTTGGTGTCGAGCGAGTGCTCGTGGAGGCCGCGGAAGGTCATCGATCAAGGGAGTTGAGCGTCGAAGTCGAAATCGTCGGGATGCTGGTCGCCGGATGAAGTCGGGCCGGAGAGGTGAGGTGGGAGGAACCTCGCCTCCCCGGCCGTCCTTCGACTTGTGGTTCACATTTGACTCGAGGCGCCACGGTAGCCCACAACGCCCCACTTTGCAACACATCACTGGCCGCGCATTCCACAGCGTCCGTCGGACGGAGTTGCTAACGAAGTCGAGGACATGCCTGAGAACCGCTTGAGCAAGCGGGTCCTGCTCGTCGATCGGGATGGCCCGGGCGCCCCCGCCGGTGCAAGTCGCATTGCAAAGGGAGGATCGACCCGGCCGCGGGACGTCGCCGGCCTCGGAGATAGCCTCATCGCCGTGAGCCAACCGCCGCCCACCGATTCGCCCGGCTCGACGCCGCCCCCCGGAGCCGGACCCGTCGAGGCCGTCGCCGGCAGCGGTGGGATCGCACCGCCCGCGGTCGCGTCGGTCCCGCTCGACGCCGACGACACCCGCAGCGCTCACCTCGGGCGGCTGCTGCGGAGCCCGGTGACGATCAGCCTCGGCTCGGTGCTCGTGATCGCCTGCTTCGTCGGCGGGACGATGGCTGCCGGCCCCCTCGCCGGACTCGGCGTCGCCGCCGCCGGCGTCCTGCTCGTCTTCCTGATCGTCTGGGTGCTCGCCTCGGGTGCGGCGCGTGAGGACTTCTTCAGTCATTATGCCGCCGCCCGCGGCCTCAACCGAGCGCCGGGACGGACAACGCTGCCGCCGACGACGCCGCTGCTTCGCAAGGGCGACCGCCGCTACGCCGAGGAGGTGATGAACGGCACGCTCCCGGGAGGCGCGGCGGGAGCAGTCGGCATCTATACCTACGAAATCGAGACGACCGACAGCGATGGCAACGACGACACCGACCACTACCGCTTCACGGTCGTCCTCCACGACATCCCGAGCGCCGCGTACAAGGTCTCCGACGTCTACTGCCAGCGCCGCGAAGGCTTCCGGTTCATGGACTCGGCCGAGGACGTCTTCCGGCGCATGCAGCGCCTCGAGCTCGAAAGCGAGGCGCTCGACAAGCGCTACGAGGTCTTCTACGGCGCCGGCGACGACGCGAACTGGATGAAACAGCTGTTCTCCCCCAGCTTCATCGTCTGGCTCACCGAGCGAACGCCGAAGGACTTCGCCTTCGAGTTCTCGGCGGGGAGCCTCTGCGTCAGCGTCAAGGGCCAGTGCGACAGCGCCGCCGAGCTCGACGCGCTCTGCATCGCCGCCGGGGAGGTCGCCAAGCGCCTCGCCGGCGAGGCCGCCGAGTAGCTCCTCCTCCTCCCCGCCTCAGAAGCCGGGCAGAAGCGACCCGGAGTTGGCGACGATCGCGGCGGCGACGATCAGCAGCACCGACGGGACGAGGAGGAGAGCCACCGCGAGCTGCATCTTCGGTGCCGCGCGGGCGGCCCGCTCGGTGACCTCGCGACGCTGGTCGGCCCGTAGCGAGCTCGCCTGCTCGTGCAGGGTCCGCGACAGCGGCGAGCCGTGCCGGCGGGCCCGCTCGAGGGCCCCGGCGAGCGCCGCCAGCGTCGTTCCCCGCGAGCGTGCCGCAAGCGAGCGGAGCGCGACCGCCCGCGAGCTGCCGCACTCGATCGCCGCAACCGACGACGCCAGCTCCTCGCGAAGCGGGCCGGAGCTGCTGTGCATCGCCTCGACGAGAAGGACCGCGATCCCGCGGCCGCTCGCGGCGCCGGTCGCCATCAGGTCGAGCGCATCGGGCAGGGCGGATTCGAGCCGGCGACGGCGGCGCCGGACCGCTGCCTCGACCACGAGGTCGGGCGCGACGAACGCGGCGACCGGCGTCCCGACGAGGACGAGCCAGCCGAGCCGTCCCGGCGCGGCCGGAGCGGCGAGGAGCGCCAGCGGCACCGCGGCCACGGCCGTCATCGCCTTGACCGCCAGCAGCTCCGGCGCCGAAACGCGCGCCGCGAGGCCGGCCGCGCGCAGGTGCGCGGCGCGCCGCGCGAACATCGCCTCGAGCTCCCGCCCGGTCCAGCCACCGCCGCCGCGCCTGGCCCGCCGCCGCGCCTGACCTGCCGCAGCCTCGCCGCGGGCGCCGATCAGCTCCCGTACGGCGGCGAGCACGAGAACCGCAGTGAGGAGGACGAGCAGGCTCATCGCCGCACCTCCCCGAGCTTGCGGATCGCCAGGAAGCCGGCGACCTGGAGGGCGCCGGCGACCGCGAGCAGCAGCGCCGACGCCGGCTCGGTGACCATCCCGGCGATGAAACCGGGCGCGATCAGCTCGACGAGGAGCGCCATCAGCAGAGGCATCGCGACGACGAGACCGCCGGTCATCCGTGCCTGGGCTGTCGCCGATCGTGCCTCCTGCTCCGCCCGGCTGCGCTGCGCCGCTGCCCGGCCATGGCGGCGCAGCAGCCCGGCGAGGTCGCCCCCGGCGCGCTGCTGCGAGAGCACCGCGATGGTCAGCGCCTCGATCCGCTCGGACGGAACCCGGATCGCGAGCGCGGCAAGCGCCCGTTGCGGGGCGATGCCGAGGTCGAGGTCGGCACAGACGCGCGCCATCTCGACCGCGCTCGGACCGGTCAGGCCAGCAGCCGCGGCGGGCATCGCGATCCGCAGCGAGCCGCCCGCAGCCACCGAGTCGGCGATGGCGGTCGCGATCGCCGGGATGTCCCCCTCGACCGCGAGCCGGTAGCGGCGGCGCCGGTTCCCCACCGCCCAGCCGGCAGCGGCCGGCCCGGCCGCTGCGAGCCCGGCGAGGGCGAGCGAGCCGGTCAACAGCACCGCGATCGCAGCGAGGACGGCGCCGGTCAGGACCCCGAGCCGGCGCCGCTCCGCCTCGCTCGGCACCCGGTTCTCACGGCCGGCCAACAGCAGCGCGCCGACGGCGGCCTCGATCCATCGCTGCAGCGCCGGCAGCGCCGTGAGCCAGTCGCGAAGCGCGACGGCGATCGCCGCGCCACCGACGGCTGCGAGCAGGACCGGCGCCGCGGCCCTCATCGCCGCTCGCTCCGGCTCCAGATCGCCCGGACCGCGGGGGCGCCGGCGACCCGCGTCACCTCGCAGAGCTCGGCGGCGCGCCGCTCGGCGCCGTGGCGCTCGAGGTGCAGCACCAGCTCGATCGCGTTGGTGAGCTGCTCGCTGACGACCTCGTGCGGGACCCCGAGACCCGCCATCATCGCCAGCGTCTCGAGCCGGCGCAGCGCGTCCCCCGCTCCGTTGGCATGCACGGTCGACAGCGCGCCGCGGTGGCCGGTATTGAGGGCGACGAGCAGATCCATCGCCTCGGGCCCGCGAACCTCGCCGATCACGATCCGGTCGGGCCGCATCCGCAGGGCGTTCCGAACCAGGTCGCGGATCGTCACCTCCCCACCCCCCTCGATCCCCGCCGGCCTGCTCTCGAGGCGGACGACGTGCGGCTGGACGAGCCGCAGCTCGGCCGCGTCCTCGATCGTGATCACCCGCTCGCCGGCGGCGATGAAGGACGAGAGAGCGTTCAGGACCGTCGTCTTGCCGGAGCCGGTGCCGCCGCTGACGATCAGGTTGCGGCGATCCGCCACCGCCGCTCTCAAGAGCTCACGCAACTCGGCGTCAAAGCTGCCTCGAGCGACCAGCTCGTCCGGGTCGGGGCGGATGCCCGCGAAGCGGCGGATCGACATCGCCGGTCCGTCGACCGCGAGCGGCGGGATCACGACGTTCACCCGCGAGCCGTCGGGAAGCCGGCCGTCGGCCATCGGGCTGAGCTCGTCGACCCGCCGCCCGATCGGGCCGAGCACCCGCTCGATGACGTCGCGGAGCCCCTCCTCGTCGGTGAACACGACTTCGGCCCGCCGCAGCTCGCCGCCGCGCTCGACCCAGACCTCCTCGTGGCCGTTGACGAGGACCTCCTCGACCTGCGGGTCGCGAAGCAGCTCCTCGAGCGGGCCGAGCCCGATGGTGTCGCGGAGCAGCCGCTCGGCGACGGCGTCGCGATCGGCCGCTGAGAGCATGGCCGCACGGTCGTCGACCAGCGCCGCGACGGCCTCGGGGAGGCCGGGGATCGTCTCGGCGCCGGCAACGGCGAGCGCCCGACGCTGCTCGATGAGCTGTTCGCGCAGCTCCGCCGCGAGACGGCCGACGTGGTCGGGGGAGGCGGCGCTCATCGGATCGGGATCAGCCTGATCTCGCGCGCGAAGTTCTCCGCCTCGATCAGCTCGAGCGCCTGCTGCCTGGTCAGGGCCAGGGTCGCGCTCCAGCCATCGCTTCCGGCCGCCGTCTCCTCGCCCGGCGCAGCCGGCGCGATCGCCAGCAGCCGGACTCCACGGGCGGCGACGCTCACCTTCGCCCGGCCTCCGGTGACGGGCTCGGCGGCAACGACGACGTCCACCCGTCGTGCCGCGCCGGGACCGGCGAGCGCGCCGGCGCCGCTGACCGTCACGTCGACGGGATGCAGGGCGGCTTTGAGCCGCGGCCCGCGATCGGGTCGGGCGGCCGGGCTCCGCAGCTGCGAGCCGAGCAGGTAGGAGCCCGCCGGGACGGTGCCGGCAAGGCGCCGGCCGGCGACCTCGGCCGGATCGGCGATGGCGTCGGGCGGCAGGAACCGCACCGGCACCTCGCGGACCTCGAGCCGATCGAGGATCCGGCCCCGAAGCTCGGAGCCGGCCGCGAGCGGCCGCGTCAGCATCAGCACCGGGCGGGTCTCGCCGAGTTGCTCGTCGACCCGGTCGCGGTAGGCGGAGGCGACACCGGCCGAGGCGATGCCGCAGACGACCGCGAGGGCCGCGAAGGCCGTCGCCCGCCCGCGACGGCTCATGCGCCGAGTGGCTCCCGCGACACCGGCAGCGTGATCGCCGCCAGCGTTCCGCCGCCGGGTGCCGGGCCGGCCGGGGTCGCGTCGCCCCCGTGGGCCGCGGCGACGTCGGCGACCACCCGGAGCCCGTGCCCGTGACGTGGCCCCCGGGCGCCCCGCTCGGCGCCGATACCGGCCGGCGCCGGTCCGCGGTCGCGGACCTCGAAGCGGGCATTGCCGCCGCCGGTCAGGACCCGGACCGTGACGACGCCACTGCCGTGGCGGAGCGCGTTGACGACGAGGTTGTCGAGCGCGGCGCCGAGCCTCGTCAGGTCGGCATCGATCTCCGCTTCGGGGCAGGCCCGCTCGACGGCGACGTCGGCGAAGCTCCAGCGACGCTCGAGGCCCTCGAGGACCTCGGCGATCCGGGCCCGTCGCACCGCGACCCGTTCGACCCCGCCGTTGACGATCCCGTCGAGGTCGCGCAGTGCCGCCCGCGCCTGCTCGAGACAGGCGCCGGCGCCGCCGAGGTCGGGCGATGCCGACTCGAGCCCGAGCGCGATCGCCTGCAGGGGCCGCCGCAGCTCGTGCATCGCCCGGTTCATCCGACGGGAGCGCCGGGCGTCCCTGAGCACCCTCGCGACCTCGACGAGCGCCAACGCGGCGACCAGGATCAGGATCCACGCGACCACGGCTTCACCCGGCAAGGAGGCGGTAGCCGACGCCCCAGCAGTTGATCACGTACATGCCGCGCTCGGGATCGAGCTTGCGGCGCAGCCGGCTGGCGTGCGAATCGAGCGTCCGGGTGCGACCGGCCGTCTCGTAGCCCCAGATGTCGCGGAGCAGCTCCTCCTTGGTGAACACGCGGGTCGGCTCCGATGCGAGTGTCCGGAGCAGCTCGAACTCCTTGTTGGCGAGGACGACCTCGCGCTCGCCGACTGTGACCTCGCGCGTCGCCGGGTCGATCGAGAGCAGCCCGATCCGAGTCGGGCCGCGCCTCGTGCCGGCGCGGCGGGCCAGCAGCTTGCCGATCCGCTCGTGGAGCTCCTCGTAGAAGTAGGGCTTGACCAGGTAGTCGTCGGCGCCGGCGCGAAGGCCGCGGACCCGGTCGGCGTCGCCGCTGCGGCCGCTCAGCGCGACGATCGGCAGATCGGGGTCGTAGGGAGGTGCCGGGCCGGTCGCAGCGCGGATCTCGCGGATCACGTCGAGCCCCGAGGCGTCGGGCAGGCCGATGTCGATCAGCAGGACGTCGGGCGTGGCATAGCGGCAGAAGCGCAGCGCCTCCTCGGCCGTGGCGGCGGCGAGCGGCTCGAAGCGGTCGGCCTCGAAGTTCTCGCAGAGCGCCTCGCGGGTGAGCGCGTCGTCCTCGCAGATCACGATCGTCGCGAGCTTTTCGGCGGTGGGCAGCATCCTCGCCCGGTCAACCCCGTGCCGGGACCGCCCGCCCCCGGCACCGCGATCCGTGCTGACAATCAACGCGATGACGGAACTGTTCGCGACCCTCCGCCACCGCGACTTCCGGCTGCTCTGGCTGGCCGGTCTCGCGAGCGTGCTCGGCGACCGGATCGTGACCGTCGCGCTGGCGCTGTTCGTGATCGACCTGACCGGCGATCCGACCGACCTCGGCATCGTCCTCGCTGCCCACGCGATCCCGCTCGTCGGGTTCATGCTGATCGGCGGCGTCTGGGCCGACCGGGTTCCGCGCCACCGGCTGATGGTCGTGACCGACCTCGTCCGCTTCGCCCTCCACGCCGCCCTCGCCGCGCTGATCATCACCGGAGAGGTCGAGATCTGGCAGGTCGTCGTGATCGAGGCGTTATTCGGGACCGCCGAAGCGTTCTTCCGTCCCGCCTCGACCGCGGTCGTCCCGCAGACCGTGCCCGAGCGGGAGATCCAGGAGGCGAACGCGCTCGTCGGGATGTCGAACAACGTCTGCGAGTTCGTCGGTCCCGCGCTCGCCACGGCGCTCGTCCTCGGCGTCGGCGCCGGAGAGGCGTTCGCGGTCGACGCCGCGACGTTCCTGATCAGCGCCGCGCTGCTCGTCCGGATGAGCCCGCGCCGGCGCGAGGCCGCAGTCGGGGCCGGCCTGGCCGGCGGCGAAGAGCCCGCGTCGCTGCGCGCCCAGCTGCGGGTCGGCTACGAGGAGGTCCGGGCGCGCGTCTGGGTCTGGGCAACGCTGATCGCCGCCTGCGCGCTGGTGTTCTGCGGGCTCGCGCCTTGGTTCGTCCTCGGGCCGGTCGTCGCCGAGGACAACTACGGCGGCACCGATGTCTACGGGATCGTCACCGCGGCGCTGGGCGCCGGGACGATAGTCGGCTCGCTCGCGGGCATCCGCTGGCGACCGTTCAGGCCGATGCGCATCGGCCTCGTCATGGGAGCGCTCTGGTGCCCGATGGCGATCGCCTACGCGGCCGGCGCTCCGCTCGAGGCGGTGCTGCCGGCGGCGCTCGTCGGCGGCTTCGGCTTCGCCCTGTTCGACGTCTGGTGGCTGACCGCGCTGGCCGAGCGGATCCCGCCCGACCGGCTCTCGCGGGTCAGCTCCTACGACTGGATGGTCTCGCTCGGCCTGCTGCCGGTCGGCTACCTGCTCGCCGGGCCGCTCGCCGACGCGCTCGGGGCCGCCGAGGTGCTCGCCGTCGGCTCCGCGCTGGCGATGATCGCCTGGCTGCTCGCCCTGCTGCCGCGCGAGACCCGGGCACTCGAGCGGCACCCGCCCGCAACCGGATCCGAGGAGCCGACCACGGGTGAGATGCGGATCGGCTTCCCCGACGTCTGAGCAGATCCCCGTGCCGGAAGCTCCAGCACGGCAGCGGCGCCCGGCTCGAAGGCCGCCCGGCACGGCCCCACCGCCTCGAGCCTGCGGATCTCCCGCCCGGCATCGTCGAGGAAGACGACGTCGATCGGGAACCGCATGCCGAGCGTATGGACGCTCCGGCAGTGTGGGATCAGCAACCCGGGCCCGGCGCGCTCGCGGCCGAGCAGAGCGAGGCCGAGGAGCCGGGAGCGAAAGCCGGTCGCGACCGGCACCACGACGCCGCCGGCCCGAAGACGGTGGAGGCGACGAAAGCGGTGCGGCTCGAAACCCATCGTCAGGTCGACCCCGCCGCGCCTCCCGGCGCCCCTATCCGTCGCCGCCGGAAGACGGTCTCCTCCCCGGGCCGGATGGGTGCAAGCCTGCGTTCACGAACAGCTCCTGTCGCGCGGCGCCCGGACCCGTCGGAGAACATGGGCCACCCGCGGCGGAGAACCCCGTCGGCCGAGGATCAGAGATGGAAAGAGCAACGCGCAGAGGCAACTACGAGTCGGGGTCGGACTACGTCCTCGAGTACGGCGAGCTTCGCTTCTCGTTCAACGAGGCGGACTTCTCCCAGCGGGTCGAGCAGGCCGCGGTCAAGCTCGAGTTCACCGCACCGGGCCTCGAGCCCGAGGAGCTTCACGACCTCGTCGAGCTCGCCGTCAACGGCGAGATCCGCGACTCCGCGTCGGCGCTCGGTGAGCACATCAACGCCCACTGGTTCGAGCTCGTCGGCGGCTCCCACAAGAGCCTCGTCCACTGGATCCGCCGCCTCGTCTTCCGCGGCGCCTGGCTCGACCAGCGCGTCAAGGAGGGTGAGCTCGACATCGTCTTCGACGAACGGACGAACACCTTCGGATACGTCCAGCCCGATCGCGACCACGAGCCGATCGAGCTCTCCCGCGAACCTTCCTGGCGCGCCCTCGCTTACCGCCGCTGAGGCGGGCCGGGCTCGTCCGCACCGACCGGACCCGCCGGCTCGAGCGGCTCGACATCGAGCGTGAGCCCGCGGACGGCGACGATCCGGACCGCCTCACCGGCACCGGCGCCGCGCTCGCAGACCGCATCCCAGATCTCGCCGCGGAGGCGGACCCGGCCACGCGGCTCGCAGGGCTCGATCGTCTCGGCGCGCTCGCCGATCATCCCCTCCGCCCCGGTCTTGACGCGGAACCGCTTCAGGTAGCGGGTCCAGAAGATCGCCTCGCCGACCTCGAGGACGGCGGCCGCGACGAGCACGATGACGCCCAGCGGCGGGTCGAGGATCGCGAAGAGGATGAAGCCGACGACCAGAGCCAATGGCTCAGATGGCTGCCATCTAGGTGCGGATCGAGCCGAGGGCTGCCCGGTTGTCCGGGAAGCCCTCGATCAGGCGACGGACCTCGGCGGCGGCGAGCTCGGTCGTCAGCGAGCCGAGGTCGTGCCGGAGCTTGCGGGCCGCGGCGAGCTCGTTTGCGTCTCGGATCTGCTCCTCGCCGCTGATCCGCGAGGCGTTGAAGTCGATCGCCGGGTAGATGCCCCGCGCCGCCAGCTCCGGATCGAGGACGATGAGGACGTTCTCGGTCGTCTCGAGGATCCGCTCGACTCCTCCCTGGTCCTCGCCGCCGTCGCCGAGCGTCGTAGCGACGACGGTCAGCGACCCGACGCCCTCGTCCGCGGTCTCGCGTCCGGCGCCGAAGATCGGCTTGGCGCGGCCCGGGTCGTCGGCGGCGACCGCGATCCGCGAGATCGAGTCGATCAGCATGACGACGTCCGCCCCGGCCTCGGCCTTGCGGCTGGCCCGGCCGAGCGCCAGCTCGACGAGGCGGAGCTGCTCGCCGGAGCGCATCTCGGCGGTCGCCACGGCGAGGTCGGCCGACGGGGCGGCTTCGCGCCAGGCGGCGACCTCCTCAGGTCGCTCGTCGATCAGCAGGACGACGAGCTCGATGTCCTCGGCCCGCCCGATCGCGGTGGCGAGCGCCCGCAGCAGCGTCGTCCGGCCGGAGCCGGGGCGAGCGTTGACGAGGACCCGCTGACCGCGCGCGAGCGGAGTCAGCAGGTCGATCGCCCGAAGCAGGATCGCGTCCTCCGGAGTGGCATCCGGCGCCGGCGTCAGGTCGAGGCGGCGATTCGGGTGGATCGGGGTCGCGTCGGCGAGGCGCGCCCGTTCCTCACCCGGCGCGACGCCGTTGATCGTGTCGACGTGGATCAGGGCGGGGTAGCGCTCGCCCCGGCGCGGCTTGCGGGCCGGGCCGGCGATCTCGTCGCCGCGCTGGAGCTCGCAGCGGCGGATCTGCGACGGCGACACGTAGACGTCCTCCTCGGCCGCGGTCCCGAGGCCACCGATGCGGATGAAGCCGTGCCCGCGCGGGGTGATGTCGAGGACGCCGGCGACCGGCTCCCCCTCGACGTCCTCGTCCCCGTCGCCGGGCTCCGTGTCGTCGGAGTCGCGGCCCTCCCGGCGCCGACCGCCACGCTCGCGGCGCCGGCGCGGCCGTCGCTCCCGGGTCTCGCGGGCCTCACCCGCATCGCGGGCATCGCCGGGTGCATCCGCCGCGGCGGCTTCGGGGTCACGCTCGAGGATCGCCGCGACGAGCTCGTCGCGGCCGAGCATCCGGAACCGCTCGATGCCGAGGTCGGCGGCCCTCCGGTGGAGGTCGGACAGATGTTGCGCTTCGAGCGTCGAGGCCATGGGGCGGCGAAAGGATATCGGCAGCCGCGCCGGCAGCCGCGCCGGCAGCCGCGCCAGCAGCCGCGCGCGCCGCGAGCGGTCAGCCGGCGGACGCCGCGGCGGCGAGCCCCGCCGGATCGGCACCGGCGTCGGCCAGCGCGTCCGGCCAGGCGGCAGCTTCGGCCTCGATCCGGTCACGGTCCCATCCGAGCTCGGCGCCGAGCACCTCGGCGGCCGGCGTCACCGATGCGGCGCTGCGGAGCTCGGGTGCGGCGAGCAGCGCCAGCCGGGTCCGCCGCAGGAGCACGTCGTCGAGGCCGCGGGCCTGCTCGTAGCGGGCCGCTACCGCGACCTCGGCGAGCAGGTCCGGGCGGCCGGGCACGATCGGCGCCGCCAGCCCCGGCCGATCCGCCGCGACCTCCAGCACGCGGCTGGCCGCATGGCCGTAGCGGAACGCGAGCTGCTCGCGCCAGCCCTCCGGCAGCGCGTCGGCATCGAGTCCCTCGGGCGGATCGAGGTCGGCATCGCGCGCCTCCATCCCGAGCGGGATCTCGTGGGTGTGGCAGGGCACGTCGCGGTCCTCGCGCATCGCGATCCGATCGACGACCGACTTCGCCATCCGCCGCCAGGTCGTCAGCTTGCCGCCGGTGATCGTCAGCATCCCCGACGACGTCTCGTAGAGCTCGGCCTTGCGGGAGATGTCGACCGACTTCTTCGGATCGCCGGTCGAGATCAGCGGCCGGACGCCGGCGTAGGCGCCGGTCAGATCGCCCGGTTCGAGCGTCGTCCCGAAGTACGAGTTGACGGCGTCGAGCAGATAGCTGACGTCGTCGCCGCCCGGCCGCACGTGGTCGATGTCGCCGTCGTAGTCGTTGTCGGTCGTCCCGACCAGCACCCGCCCGTACCAGGGCAGGACGAAGATCGTGCGGTCGGCTCCGGCCGGAACGATGCAGGCGGCATCGTTGAGCGGCAGCAGGTCGAGCGGCAGCGTCAGATGCGTGCCCCGGCTCGGCGCGATCCGCGGGACCTCGGTCTCGTCGAGGATCTCGCCGGGCCGGATCCGGTCCGCCCAGACGCCGGTCGCGTTGACGACGTTCGACGCCTCGATTTCGACGGTCGCGCCACTCTCCCCGCACCGGCAGCGAACGCCGCCGGCGCGCCCGTCCCGCTCGAGCAGCGAGGTGACCTCGAGCCGGTTCGCGGCGACCGCCCCGAACCGCTCCGCCTCGCCGAGGATCGTCAGGACGAGGCGGACGTCGTCGGTCTGGCAGTCGTAGAACAGGTAAGCCGACTTCGGCTCGCGCGGTGCCAGCGCCGGGATCAGCTCGAGGACCTCCTCGCCGGGGATCGTCCGGTGCCGATCGGGCGACCATTGCGAGAGATCGGGGGCTTCCTCGCCCTCTTCACGACGACCGCGCCGCTCGCGCCGCTCGCGCCGCGAGCCGCGGTTGCTCGCCATCACGTCGTACATGTTCAGCCCGATCCCGATCTTGAAGTCGCGGCGATCGTCGCCGAGCGTCGGGACCAGGTACGGCGTCGGATAGACGAGGTGCGGCGCGAGCCGGACCATCAACTGTCGCTCGAGCAGCGCCTCGCGAACGAGTCCGAGGTCGAAGTTCTGCAGGTAGCGGAGGCCGCCGTGGACCATCTTCGAGGAGCGGCTCGACGTCCCGATCGCCCAATCGTCGCGCTCGACGATCGCCGTCGAGTAGCCGCGCGAGGCGGCATCGAGCGCGACGCCGGCGCCGGTCACGCCGCCGCCGATCACGACGACGTCGAAGGGCTCAGCCTCGAGCTCCCCGAGCGCTCGGCCGCGCTCGATCACGGCAGCCGGCGGGTGAACCAGATGAAGCCGACGCCGAGCAGCGCGGTCAGGCCTCCGAGGCCACCGAGCAGGACGGGCGTCGACGGAGCCTCGAACTTGTCCTCGGCGGGCTCTGGAGCCGCCGTGGTCGTCATCCCCCCGTCGTCGGCGGGGATCCGCTCCCGCCCGGCGCCGCTCGGATCGACGCCCTCTCTCTCGGTGATCGGGCCGGCGCCGGCGCCGGCGTTGCCGCCGTTCTGCGTGCCGCCCGATCCGGACCCCTGGGAGCCGGAGCCGTTGCCGCCGAAGCCGCGAAAGCCGCCGCCCCCGGAGCCGTAGCCGCCGCTGCCGTAGTTGCCGTAGCCGGTCCCGCCGCCGTAGTCGCCGAAGCCCCCGCCGCTGTAGTCGTAGCCGCTGCTGCCGGTGCCGCCCGAGCCCGACGAGCCCGATGAGCTGTTGTCGTTCTTCTGCTTCTTGGGGGCGCGCTTGACCGCCTTGATCGGGAACTCGGCGCCGGCCGCGGCGGCGAGACCCTGAGCGGTGACCCAGACGGGCGTCTGGTCGCTCGAGCTCGAGTACTCGTAATGGCCGTCGGCGCGCTGGCGCCGCTTCAGGTAGTCGTACGGGCTCTTGCGCTTGGGACGGAACGAGCCCGGATTCCTGCCGGCGGCCACGAGGCCCTGCATCGCCCAGGCCGTCGACTGCGTGTTCGACGAGGCGCCGCCGGTCAGCGACCATCCCCCGGTTCCGTGCTGGGACGAACGCAGCCACTTGACGGCCGCCTTGATCTGCTCGTTGCCGCCGGGGGCGGCGGCGAGCGCCTGGATGACCGCACCGGTGCTGTCGGGCTCGCTGACGGCCCCGGAGACCGAACCCCAGCCGCCGTTCTTGTTCTGGATCCGCCGCAGCCATTGCGCGGACTTGGCGAGCTTCGAGCGCTCGACCTTGGCCGCCCGCTGGGCGAGGATCGCGTAGGCGGTCAGGTTGACCTGCTGCTGGTAGGAGCCGTCACGGTTGCGGCGGTTGCGCAGCTCCTTGACGAGGTCGCGGCTGCCGAAGTCGCGCGGCTCGACGCCGGCTCCGACGAGGGCGATGATCGTCCGTTCCAGGTCGCCGGTCGAGGTGATCGCGGCGACGTTACGTCGCAGGTAGGAGACCGGGGTGTTGCCGCTGCGACGGACGTCGAGCGGGTTGATCCCGGAGGCCTCGAGTCCGAGCATCGCCCAACCCGTCATCCCGACGCTCGAGTCGGCGCCCGGCTCGGTCCCGTAGCCCCCGTTCCGGTTCTGGGCCGCACGCAACCACTTCGCCGCCGCCGCCTCCCCGCCGCGGGCCTGTCCGGCCGGTGGCGCGAGCAGCGGTGCGGCCAGGCACAGGGCGAGCGCTATGCAGGCGGCGATCCGCCCGATCGGACGGTCGCGCCAGTCGAACTCGAACCGGTCGCGATAGCGGTCGAGCATGCGCACGAGTGCCGGGCCGGCGGCGAGCATCAGTGTGAAGTTACCCGCTGCATGGATGACATTGAACGGTATTCCACGGGCGGAGAGCGCCAGATAGCGGTCGAGTGACTGCTCACCTCCATAGCTGACCATCACCGACAGGTCGAGCAGAGCCCCGTAGGCGAAGCCGGCGAGGGCGGCGCAGATCGCCAGCTGCAAGCGCCCGAGCCGGCGGTCGCTGATCCTGGCCAGCGTGGCCCCGCCGACCCCGACCATCCCCCATCCGGCCATCTGCCACGGCGTCCACGGGCCCTGTCCGAGCCAGAAGTTGGAGACGAGCCCGGCGATCGCGCCGACCGCGAATCCGGGACCGCCGCCGAGGGTGTAGCCGGCGAGGAGCGCGACGTCGGTGGTCGCGACCAGATTCGGGATCGGCGCCAGCGCGACGCGGCCGGCGACGGCGAGGGCGGCGAGAGCTGCGACGGCGGCGACGATCCGCGCCGACGGCCGCGAGCGCTCGAACCACGCGAAGCCGGCAAGGATCGCGAGAGCGAGGATCACGAGCGCCGCCGCCTGCCAGCTCACTGCCGCGCCTCCCGGCCGACCGCGGAGGTGAAGCGACCCGGAGTCGCCAGGAGCCGCGCCCCCGCCTCCGGCGTGATCGCCCGCCCACCGGTGATCCGCGCCGTCTCGGTCGCGAAGTACCAGCCGCCGCCGAGAACCTCGAGCGGGTCGCCGTCGGCGATCACCCGACCGCGGGCGAGGAGCACGACTCTGGATGCGAATCGCGCTGCGAACTCGACGTCATGGGTCGCGACCAGCAGTCCCGCTCCGCGACCCGCGAGATCCTCGATCCACGCGGAGAGATCCTGCTTGCGGGCGCGGTCGAGGCCGCGGGTCGGCTCGTCGAGGCAGACGAGACCTGCCGGTTCCCCACCGGCGCCGCGTCCGGCCATCGCGATCGCCAGCGCGAGCCGCTGCCGCTCACCGCCGGAGAGATCGCGCGGGTCGGTCCCGGCGGACACAGTGAGGCCGACGGCATCGAGCGCCGCCGAACCTGCCGCGCCGGGAAGCTCCTCGTCGATCCGCTCGCGCACGAAGTAGTCGTCGGGGCGCTGACTCAGCATCGCGGCGCCGTCCGGCGCTGCGATCGAGCCCGACGCCGGCGCGAGGATCCCCGCCGCCGTCCGCAGCAGCGTCGTCTTTCCGGCGCCGTTCGGCCCCATCAGCGCCACCCGCTCGCCCGGCTCTACGGCGAGATCGACGCCACGCAGGACCCGCCGGGGTCGAGCTCCGGAGCGCAGCTCGACGCGGAGTCGCCGGCAGCGCAGCGCCTTCCCTTCACCCTGTGCGTCGCCGCGATCGGCGGGCTCGGGGGCGTGCGGGACGGCCGGGGGCGCGCCGAGGTGGGCGCGGGCCTGCTTGACCGTCACCGGGCTCGCATCGATGCCGGCGAGGTCGAAGAGCGTCGTCACCGGCGTCGCCAGCTCCGGCGCCGATCGCAGCGCCGCCGCGCCGAACCCGCCGGGCGCTCCGTCGTAGAGGATCCTCCCCGCATCGAGTGCGACGACGCGGTCGGCGGCCGCCAGGCAGCGCTCGAGCCGGTGCTCGCCGAGCAGCACTGTCACCCCCCACTCCTCGTTGAGGCGTCGCAGCAGCGCGATCAGCTCGTCGCCGGCGATCGGATCGAGCTGCGAGGTCGGCTCGTCGAGGAGCAGCAGCGGCGGCCCGGGCACGAGCGCGGCGCCGAGCGCGACCCGCTGCAGCTCACCACCGGACAGCGAGTCGGTCGTGCGGTCGAGCAGCGGCTCGATCGCGAGGGCCAACGCGGTCTCCTCGACCGCCCTGGCGGTCTCCACCGCGCCGGCGCCGCGGAGCTCGAGGGGCAGCTCGAGCTCCGCCCGGACGGTCGTCGAGACGACCTGGGTCTCCGGCTCCTGGGCGACGAAGCCGACCGAGGTCGCGAGCTCGGCGGGTCCCGTGACCCGGGTCGCGCGGCCGCCGACCGCGACGGCCCCGGCGATCTCGCCGCCGTGGAAGTGGGGAACGAGTCCGCAGGCGGCGCGAAGCAGCGTGCTCTTGCCGGAGCCCGAGCGGCCGGCGAGGACGACGAACTCGCCGGCCTCGATCCGCAGGTCGATGCCGGCGAGGGCGGTCGCCCCGGCTCCCGGGTAGCGGTACTCGAGCGCGGTGATCTCGAGCGCCGGCTCAGCCACGCCGCAGCCTCCGCTCGCGGAGGACGTCGGGAAGGAGCGGCGCGAGCGCGAACGCCGGCACCGCGAGCGCGAACAGCAGCGTTTCCGGGCCGAGCTCGATCGCGACCCGCGGATAGGCGTCGAAGGAGGCGATGCCGGAGGCAGCGGCGAGCGCGATCGCGACGAGCCCGGCGACGCCGGCCGCGAGCAGGGCGCCCTCACCGGGCTCGCGCCGGTGCCGCGGCAGCCGCGAGCGGATACCGAGCCCGTAGCCGCGCAGCTCGAGCGTCGCGGCGATGTCGACGGAGCGGTCGAGCGCGCCCGCGACCAGCCGCCGCACCAGCGCGGCGCGGCCGACCGGCGCCGCCGCCGGGCCGCGCAGGCGACCGGCCTCGGCCATGCGGGCGCCGTCGGCGGCCGCGGTCGGGACGAGGCGGCTGACGAGCGTCGCCGTCAGCGCCGAGCGCGCGGCGAACGGGCGGACGGCGCGAAGCACCCGGTCGGGGTCGACGCAGGCCGACCAGACGGCGAAGACGAGCAGCGCGACGAGGATCCGCAGCGCCAGCACGCCGCCCTCGGCGAGCGCCTCGAGGGTGATGTCGATCCGCCCGATGACGGGAAGCTCGGAGCCGCGGAAGAGGACCGTGTCACCGCGCTGCGAGGCGATCGCGTTGACGGCGACGACCATCACCGCGAGGCCGACCGACCAGCGGAGCGGCTGGGCGATGCTCCGGCCCGCCCCGGCGGCGATCCCGGCGCCGGCGGCCGCGGTGCCCGCGGCGAGCAGGACGAGTGGGTTGGCGAAGGTGAACGCGATGACCGCGAGCGGCGCCAGGTAGACGACCGCGATCCAGGGGCGGGCAGCGCCGAGCGGCCCGCGCCGCGGTGCGTAGGCGAGCATCGCGTTCATCGGCAGGCCTCCGGGCCCCCGGCGGGGGCCGCCTCCGGCGAGGGCAGGGGCACCGGCTCGCCACCGCTGAAGGCGACCGCGTAGCGGTCGCGGAGCACGGCGCCGTCGAGCGCCGCTGCGGCGCCGGCGGCCGCGGTCGCGTCGGTGCCGGTGACGACCCACGTCGGCTGGTCGGGCTCGCGGCGGACCGCCGCGATCAGCCCGGCGTCGGTGAATCGCTCGACCGGGCGGCCGTGATCGTCGTCGACGGTCAGCGTCGTCGCCCCCGCGCAGCGCCCGAAGCTCGCGTAGACACCGCTCTCCCCCGGGCCCGACTCGATCCGGCGAGCCGCCGGATCGCCGCGGACGACGTCCCAGGGGCCGACGAGGACGCGGAGCTCGTCCGGGCTCGGCTCCGGGGCGGCGGGCCGCTCGAGCCGCGCGTCGATGCCCTCGTCCTCGAGCGAGGCCATCACCGCGTCGCAGGGCTCGCGGTCCGTCAGGCACTGGACGACGGTCGCCGGGCGATCTCCTTCGTAGCCGTGGAGGAACGGCTCCGGCCACGAGCCGACGACCGCCGGGACCCGGTAGGCGGCCGACCAGTAGCGGTAGTCCCACCAGATCCGGTCCCCGGGGCGGACCGGGGTCTCGCCGGAGCCGATGTCCGAGTAGTAGCCGTTGACGAAGAAGAACCAGTCCTCGTCGCCGCCTCCGGCGGTGCTGCCGGCATAGCCGTCGATCGAGTCGACGAAGTTGCCGCCGTAGGAGGTCTCGAGGTCGGCGCTCGAGTCGAGCATCCGCACGACCGTGTCCGACTCGGTCGGGTCGTCGAGGGTCGCCGTCACCATCGGAATCGTCCCGAACTCGCGGGTGACCCGGAGCTCAGCCCGACCCGGCGACGCGTCGCCGGGACCGAACCCGCATCCGCCCGTCGTCGCAACGGCGGCCAGCGCCGCCACGGCGAGGACGAGCGCGGTCCGGGTCATCTCGCGGCGGGCGCCGGGATCATCGCCGCCGCTTGATCCGCTCGCAGCCGCGATGCTTCGCGCCCGACCCCTTGCGGATGATCAGGCGGTCCTTGCCGCCGCCGCAGTTGACCCGGTCCCGGGCACGGCCGCGGACGGCCTCGATCCGGTCCCGGCCGCCACCGGCGACGATCGTCTCGGCGTCCTTGCCACCGATGATCCGGTCGCGCCCGGCGGTGCCGCCGATGAAGGCCGCATAGCCGGCCGGACAGTCGGCAGCGCGCGCGGTGCAGACCGTGACCGAGTTCGACGGGATCGCCCCGGGCCGGGTCGCGCGGATCGTCGCAGTGGTCTCATCGACGGTGACCGTTGTCCGGCCCTGGGCATCGGTCGGCGCGGCGGCGCCGCTCACGGTCGCCCCGGCGGCCGGGGACGCGTCGCCGTTGTCGGCGTAGGCGGTCACCTTCGCCTCGAACGGGACGCCGGCCTCGATCCGATCCGGGACGTCGAGCGCGAGCTCGTCCGGGATCGGATCGTTGAAGTCGGTGATCAGGTACCAGAGGATCTCGTCGCCGCGGCGGACCCTCGTCTGGTCGGCGCCGGAGAACGAGGCCGCATGGTCGACCTTCAGGTACCAGTAACCGGTCGACGGGGCGACCGCCCGGCCGATCCTGCAGATCCCGAGACCGAAGTCGAACGCGTCGGTGACGCCGAGCGGGGAAATCCGATCGTGCCACCGGCCGGCGCCGGCGAGCTGGCCGAGCGCGGTCGAGCCCGGGACCGTGACGCGGTCGCCGGATCCACCGGTGCCGGGGCCGAAGCAGTCGGCCTTCGGGCTGGTCTCGAGCCGGGCCGGGCCGGTGAGCTGGATGGCCTCGGCGAGGGTCTGACCGCCGGGGGCGACGACGCGGATACCGGCCGGAGTCGAGGCCTCGGCCGGCGAGGCGGTGGTGAGCATCAGCAGGCAGGCGCAGAGCAGCGCCCAAGGCCACGCATGGGTGATGCGCGCGGGGATTACGGGTGTTGGCATGGAGCCACCCTTTCCTCGAGGGTTTACGACGGCTCGGCCGGAGTCAGGTCTCCTGGCTCCCGGGACTTGATGCCACGCCTTCCCGGATCCTCGTCGGGTCCAGTGGCCGGCGGCCGAGCCGCCGGGTGGCATCCTCACCCGGTCACAGTGGCGGGACCGCGCCGGCTTTGCACCGGACTTCCCTGGACCACCGACCGTATCTGCCGGCGCACTCTACCCGGACGGCCGCCGGCCGGGCGCCCCCCTAGATGATCGGTTCCGAGCCCCCGCGTGTGCGGGGGACCGCCGGACCAAGCAGATCGAGGACGCAGGAGGCGAAGCGGCCTGGAAGGCCGTGAGCCGGCGAGGACGACGAGATGCGCAGCGTCCGGCGGTTCATCCGCGCGCGTGGGGGTTCGGGATCGGTCATCTAACCGATCCAGCAATCAGCGCGAGCGCTCTTCGATCGTCCGCTGGAGCTCCTCGAGGACCTCGGGCATCGCCTTCCGCATCCGCGGGATCTCCCAATGCTCGATCTTCAGAGCCCGCAGCGGCGCGGTCGCAACGACCGACGCCGAACGCTCTTGCCGCTCGAGCAGGCCCTGCTCGCCGAAGACGTCGCCGGGGCCGATCTCGGCGATCGTCTCGCCGCCGCGCTCGACCTTCGCGGTGCCGCTCTCGATCGCGTAGAAGTCGTTCGAGTAGCCGCCCTCCTGGATCACGGTCTTGCCCTCCGGGAACTCGACGAGCATCGTGAACGGCGCGATCTTGTTGAGCTTGCTCTCGTCGACGTCCTTGAAAAGCTCGAACTTCTTCAGGCTGCTTGGGTCCATCGATTCCTCCCGGGCGGTCGCGTCGTCTTCAAGCTATCCGATCGCCGACCGGGGAGACCCACGGCTCCGCTATCTTGTCGCGCGACCTTGCTGCGAACGATTCTCACTTTCTTTATCGGTTGCGCGCTGCTCGCTGTCTCGGCGGCGCTCGCCGGCTGCGGCTCGAGCGACGGCGGCAGCGGCGGGCGGCCCGATGTCGTCGTCACCACCTCCCAGGCCGCCGACCTCGTCCGCAACGTCGCCGGCGAGCGTGCCGACGTCACCCAGATCCTCGCCGCGAACGCCGACCCGCACGAGTACGAGCCGCGTCCCAGCGACGCCGAGGCGCTCGCGAACGCCGACCTGATCGTCCGCTCCGGCGGCGACGTCGACGACTGGCTCGACCAGCTCGTCGAGGGCTCGGGGAGCGACGCGCCGGAGCTGACGCTCGCCGATCACGTCCATCTGATCCCCGGCGATGGCGGCGAGGACCCGCACTGGTGGCAGGACCCGCGCAACGCGGTCGCCGCCGTGGCCGCGATCCGCGACGAGCTCGACGCCGTCGACCCGGCCGGCGCTCCCGGCTACGACGCACGGGCCCGCCGCTACGGCGCTGCCCTCGAGCGGCTCGACCGCGAGATCGCGGCCTGCGTCGGACGGGTGCCAGCGGCGGAGCGCAAGCTGGTGACGAGCCACGACGCGCTCGGCTACTACGCGCGCCGCTACGACATCGACGTGATCGGCGCGGCGATTCCGGCGCTGAGCACCCAGGCGCAGGCGTCGGCGGGCGAGACCGAGAAGCTGATCGAGGCGATCCGCGCCGCCGGCGTCTCGATCGTCTTCCCGGAGGCAGGCGTCAGCCCAGACCTCGAAGCGGCGATCGCCGACGGCGCCGGGGCCCGGATCGGCGGCGAGCTCTGGGCCGACACGCTCGGTCCCGAGGGCTCCGACGCCGCCACCTACATCGGCTCGCTGGAGGCGAACACGAAGACGCTCGTCGCCGGCTTCAGCGAGGGCGCGATCGATTGCCGGTTCGGACCGGGATGATGGCGCCGGCAGCTCAGCCGCGGGCGCAGCGCGGGCACTGGCCGCGGAGGATCACGTCGTGATCGCCGACCGCGTAGTCGAGGCGGCGTCCGAGCTCGTCGATCGCCCGCTCGAGCTTCGGGTCCTCGAATGGGGTCACCCGGCCGCAGCTGTCGCAGATCAGGTGGTGATGATGGTGCTCGCCGCCGGGCAGCGCCGGCTCGTAGCGGGCGGAGCCGTCGCCGACGTCGAGGCGCTGGACGAGGCGCATCGATTCGAGCAGCTCGAGCGTCCGGTAGACGGTCGCGACGCCGACCGGATTGCCGCCGGCGCGGAGCTCGTCGGCGATCTCACGGGCGCTGAGTACGCAGTCCTGCTCGCCGATCAGTGCCAGCACCGCGGCCCGCGGAGAGCTCGCGCGATGGCCGGCGGCGCGCAGCGCCCGCTCGGCGCTGTCGATCCAGTCCGCGGCCGGCGGGGTTGCGATCGCTGCGCTCGAGGCCATCGCGATAAAGATAATGGTTCTCATGCTTGATCCCTTCCAGCTGCCCTTCATGCAACGCGCGGCCCTCGAGATCGCGCTGCTCGCTCCGGTCGCGGGCCTCCTCGGCGCCCAGATCGTCCTCCGCCGCCTCGCCTTCTTCACGCACGGCGTCGGCACCGCTGCATTCCCGGGTCTGGTCGTCGCCGGCCCGGCCGGCATCCCTCCGGCCCTGGCGGCGTTCGCAGTCGGCGGCGGCTTCGCGGCGCTGCTCGAGCGGCTCGGGCGCCGGGCAGCAATCGCCTCGGATGCCGCGACCGCGCTCGTCCTCGTCACCGCCCTCGCCGTCGGGATCATCGTCGCGAGCGACTTCTTCGCGACCGGAGCCGGCGTCGACCAGCTCCTGTTCGGCTCGCTGCTGGCGATCGGGCATGGCGAGCTGATCGTCACCGCCCTCGCTCTCGTCGCGACGCTGGCAGCCGCGGCCCGCCTCCGGCGCCGCTGGATCGCGTCGGGGTTCGACGACCTCGACCGGAGGCCGCGCGGCGCGGGGGCCGCCGCCGACCTGGTCCTGCTCGCCGTCGTCGCCTTCGCGGCGATCGCGGCGATCGACGCCGTCGGGGCGCTACTCGTCAGCGCCATCCTGGTCGTCCCGGCGGCGACCGCGCGGCTGTTCGCGACGAGCGTCGCCCGGCTCGAGGTCGGTGCGGCGGCGATCGCCCTCGTCGAGGGGCTGGCCGGGCTCGTCATCGCCTTCCACCTCGATGCGCCGCCCGGCGCGGTCATCGCCGTGCTCGGCGCCGGCGTCTTCGCGGCGGCACTCGCCTGGCGGGAGCTGACTGCCCCATCCGTCGCCGTGGCGGCCGGCCGATGAGCGCGGCGGCTGCGATCGAGGTTTCAGACCTCGACGGTGGATACGGTGGCGCGCCCGCGATCCGCGAGATCGGCTTCGGAGCTCCTGCCGGCACGATGGTGGCGGTCCTCGGCCCCAACGGCGGCGGCAAGACGACGCTCTTTCGGGCCCTGCTCGGCGAGCTGCCGCGACGGACCGGAACGGTGTCGGTTGCCGGGACGACCGCCTACGTCCCTCAGACCGAGCGTTACCGGCTCGACTTCCCGGTCAGCGCCCTCGACGTCGCCTTGATGGGCGCCTATCCGGAGGCCCCCTGGTACCGCCCGCTCGGGCGCGGGCGGCGGGCGCGGGCGGCGGCGGCGCTCGACCGGGTCGGTCTCGGCGGCGAGACCGGCGAGCACTTCGGAAGCCTCTCCGGCGGTCAGCGCCAGCGGGTCTTGATCGCCCGCGCTCTCGTCCGTGACGCGAGCGTGATCCTGCTCGACGAGCCGCTCAGCGGCGTCGATCATCCCTCCGGCGAGCGGATCCTCACGATCCTCCGCGAGCTCCGCGACGAGGGACGGACGCTCCTCGTCTCCAGCCACGACATCGAGCAGGCCAAACGCTTCGACGCGGTCCTCTGCCTGAACGGCCGCCAGGTCTATTACGGCCCTCCCGACGGCATGACCGCGGCCGTTCTCCATGAGACCTACGGCGGTGAGATCGTCGTCCTCGCCTCGGGCGAGGAGGCGATCGTCGTCCAGCACCACGGTCATTAGATGGATCTGCTGACCGAGCCGTTGCGGGAGGGGATCACCCAGCGGGCGATCCTCGAGCTGCTGATCCTCGCGGTCGTCTGCGGCCCGCTCGGCGTCTGGGTCGTGCTCTACCGGCAGAGCTATGCCACGGAATCGATCGCGCACTCGATGCTGCCCGGACTCGTGATCGCCTCGCTGGCCTCGATCCCGCTCGGGTTCGGGGCCGCGGCCGGTCTCGCCGTCGCCGCGATCTGCATCGCTGCGGCATCGCGCCAGCGCGCGGTCGGCGCCGACGTCGCCGTCGCGGTCACGGTCACCGGCCTGTTCGGGCTCGGCACGCTCCTCGCCCTCTCGCCGGACGTCCCGGTCCGGCTCGGCGAGATCCTCTTCGGTGACCCGCTCGCGGTCTCGGCCGGCGACCTCGCGGCGTCGGCCGCGCTCGCAATCGTCACCCTCCTCGCCCTCGCTCGCGGCCATCGCTTGCTGACGCTCTCCGGCTTCGACCCGCAGACCGCCCGCAACCTCGGCGGCGGCAACCAACGCGCCGCCGCCCTCCTGCTCTCCCTGCTTGCGCTGACGGTCCTGATCGCGGTCGGCTCGCTCGGCAACCTCCTCGTCGTCGCGATCGTGATCGGCCCCGGCGCGGCGGCGCTTCGCATCGCCCGCAGCCTGACCGGCGCGCTCTGGATCGCAGCCGCGGCCGCGGCGTTCGCCGGCGTCGCCGGTATCTACCTGAGCTACTGGGCCGAGCTCGCCGCCGGCGCCTCGATCGCGATCTGCGCTGTCGCCGTCTTCGCGGTGGCGATGGCGGTGCCCCGCGCCACCGGCCGGCCGGCCGCGTCCTGAATAATCGGCGCCGATGGTGCCGGGCCTGATCCTGCAGCACGAGGAGAGCGGCCCACCCGCCCTGTTCGCCGAATGGTGCGAGCGCCGGGGGATCGCCTACGAGATCCTCCGGGTCTGGGAGGACGGGTTGCCCGACGCGCCGGATGGCCTGCCGTGGCTCTGCGCGCTCGGCTCCGAGCACAGCCCCGCCGAGCAGGACGCGCCGGCCTGGGTCGCTGCCGAGATCGCGTTCCTGCGCGCGGCGCTCGATGCCGGGGTGCCGGTCCTCGGCCTCTGCTTCGGGGGTCAGGCGCTCGCCGCCGCGGCGGGAGCGCAGGTCCGCCCCGCCGACCCGCCCGAGGTCGGCTGGCAGGAGATCGAGACCAGCGATCCCGATCGCATTCCGGCCGGTCCGTGGCTGCATTTCCACTACGACCAGCTCGATGTCCCGCCCGGGGCCGAGGAGCTGGCGCGCTCGTCCGCCGGGCCGGCTGCCTTCGCGCTCGGCCCCAGCCTCGGCCTCCAGTTCCATCCCGAGGGAACGCCCGAGATCGCCGACGCCTGGGCGCTCTTCGACGAGGAGCGGCTGCTCCCGCTCGGGATCAGCCCCTCGGCGGTCGCGATCGAGGGCAACGAGAGCTTCGCCGCCGCGAGAGCGGCCGCCGACGACCTCTTCGACGCGTGGTGGGCCGGGGTCCCGGCTTCGAACGGGGCATGAGCCTCGGATGCGGCTGGAGGGAGTCGAACCCCCACGTCCTTGCGGACACGGCGACCTGAACGCCGCGCGTCTACCAGTTCCGCCACAGCCGCGGGACCGGGAAATCTAGCGATTGCCGGACGGCCGGTATAGAAAGAGGGTGGCGCCCGGTGCCTCGGGGGATCAGCACCGAGCGCCAGAAGTGGAACAATACTGAACCGCTTCACCCGGACCGGCACAGCGACGACCGATTTTCAGGATGGAACCCGAGACGCACGAGCGCAAGGACGTCCGTCGCAACCGCGAGGCCGTCATCGAGGCCGCCCTCGCGATCCTCCCCGACGACCCGAACGCCAGCATGGCGACGATCGCGGAGCGCTCCGGCCTCGGGCGGACGACCGTCTACCGCCACTTCCCGGCCCGTAACGACCTCCTCCTCGCCCTGTTCGCCCGCGTCATCGACGAGGCCCGTGCGGTCACCTCGGCGGTGATCGAGGAGGGCCTTCCGGCCGCGGAGACGCTGCGCGCGCTCGGGCCCGCGATCATCACGATCCCGGACCGCTTCCGGTTCCTCCACGAGGTCCGCAGCGTCGGCGAGGAGATGATCGCCGAGACGACCGTCGACCCGAACGCACCCGTCCGGCAGTTCCTCGAGGCCGCCCAGCGCCGTGGCGAGATCAACGCCGACCTGCCGATCCAGTGGATCAACGCCGCGATCAACGGCATGGCCCTCGCCGCCGCGACCGAGATGAACGAGGGCCGGCTCACCGTCACCGAAGCGGGACGGGTGCTCGGCGAGACGATGGTCCGGGCCTTCACGACCCCCGGCTGAATCTAGTCTCGGTCGCGCTCGCTGCGGATCTCCTCGGCCGCGGCGAGGGCCTCGGGATCGTGGAGGTGGCAGCGGACGACCGAGCGATCGACGCTGAGATCGCGCGGCACCCGCGGCTCGTGGAAGCGGACCCGGACGCCGGCGTCGGTCACCTCGGTCGCGGCGACCCCCGACCAGAACGGGTCATCGGCCGCATCCGCCCGCATCGCTGCGAGCACCTCCGCCGGCTGCTCGCCGGTACCGCCGTCCGGCGCCGGCAGGATCGTGTCCACGGAGGGCACGTCGAGGACGTCGAGGTTGCCGACGCCGGCACGCTCGCGCTCGTAGTCGTCCTGGGAGAGCCGCGTCCAGCGATCCTCGAGCAGCGTCCGCAGATCGCGCGACTCCCAGCCGCAGACCTCGAAGGCCTTCGGGCAGCGCGGATGGAAGGGACAGCCGAGCGGCGGGACGACGGCGTCGGGGACCTCGCCCCGGGGCAGATCGCGGGGGACGGCGCGGCGCGGGTCCGGCTCGGGGATCGCGCGCAGCAGCGCCGCCGTATAGGGATGGTGGGGCCGCTCGTAGATGTCGGCGGCGGGCCCGAGCTCGACGACCTGGCCGAGGTACATGATCGCGATCCGGTCGCAGAAGAACTTCGCGGTCGCGAGGTCGTGGGTGATGTAGATGTAGGTCAGGTCGAGCTCGTCCTTGAGCTCCAGCATCAGCTCGAGGATCTTCGCCCGGACGCTCATGTCGAGCATCGAGACCGGCTCGTCGGCGACGAGGACGTCGGGCCCGAGGATGATCGCCCGAGCCAGCACGGCGCGCTGCTTCTGCCCGCCCGAGAGGTCGGCGGGGAACTTGTCGAGGAACTCGGAGGCCGGCGCGAGCCCGACCCGCTCGAGCGCCTCGCTCGCCCGCGCCCGGAGCTCCTCGCGGTCGCTGACGAGCTTGTGGAAGCGGAGCGGGTCGGCGACGAGTGCGCCGATCGTCATCGCCGGGTTGAGCGAGGCGTGCGGGTCCTGGAAGACGATCTGCATCCGCCGTCGCAACGGCCGCAGATCGGCCTCGCCGCGACCGGTCAGCTCCTCGCCCTCGAGCCGGATCGACCCCGACGTCGCCTCGACGAGCCCGAGCAGGGTCCGGCCGAGCGTCGTCTTGCCCGACCCGGACTCGCCGACGAGGCCAAGCACTTCGCCGCGGCGGAGATCGAGCGAGACGCCGTCGACAGCGCGGACCGATCCGCTCTCGCGGCCGCGGAGGCGGTCGAAGAACGAGCCCCGGACCGAGTAGGTGGTGTGGAGGTCACGGACCTCGAGCACGTTCTCGGCGCTCGGCTCGGCGCTCGGCTGTCCGGCCGTCTCGTTCATGCCTCCTCCGCCTCGAGGAGCTCCTCCCGCTCGAGCGGCTCGCGACCGCCCTCCGGGATCTGCTCCTCGGGCCCGTGCAGCCAGCAGGAGACCCGCTGCCCTGCCTTCGTCCGGACCTCGATCGGGTGGCGCTCGGCACAGACGCGCATCGCGTTCGGGCAGCGCGGGTGGAACCGGCAGGCCGGCGGCGGGTCGATCAGGCTCGGCGGGGCGCCGGGGATGTAGTTGAGGCCGGTCGTCTCGAGCGAGATCGTCGAGCGCAGCAGCTCGCGGGTGTAGGGGTGGGCCGGTTCGGCGAAGACCTCACGGGCGTCGCCTTCCTCGGCGATCTCCCCCGCGTACATGACCGCGACCCGGTCGCATGCCTCGGCGACGATCCCGAGGTTGTGGGTGATCAGCAGGATCGCGGTGTCGAAGTTGCGGCGCAGGTCGGCGAGGATCCCGAGGATCTGCGCCTCTACGATCACGTCGAGCGCGGTCGTCGGCTCGTCGGCGATCAGGACCTTCGGCTCGAGGACGAGGGCGAGCGCGATCATGATCCGCTGCCGCATCCCACCCGAGAACTCGTGCGGATACTGACCGAAGCGGGTCCGCGGGATCCCCATACCGGCGAGCGTCTCGAGCGAGCGTCGCCGGACCTCGTCGTCGTCGAGATCGGGACGATGGGTGCGGAGCGTCTCGCGGAAGTGCGCTTCGATCGTCTGCAGCGGGTCGAGCCGGGTCATCGGCTCCTGGAAGATCAGCCCGAGCTCGGGCCCGCGCAGCTCCCGCATCTCCTTCACGGGCAGCCCGGCGAGCTCACGCCCGCGGTAGCGGACCGAGCCGGCGACCGCCGCCGCGTCGGGAAGCAGGCCGATCACGCCGCGACCGAGGGTCGACTTGCCGCAGCCCGACTCGCCGACCAGCCCGAGCGTCTCGCCGGCGCCGATCGAGAAGCTGACGCCGTCGACTGCGCGCACGGGGTCTCCCCCGGTCCCGTACCAGACCCGGAGGTCCCGGACGTCGAGGATCGGCTCGCCGCCGCCCCGCTCCCGGTTGTCGCCGGTGGCGCTCATGGGCCTCGCGGCTCCTCGCCGCCGCGCGGCGGGTCCATCGACAGGATCGCGGCCTCGCCCTCGCCGCCCGGCTGCTCCTCGATCTCCGGCTTGGCGGTGCTGCGAGCCCGGATCAGCGGGTTGATGACGTCGTTGAGCCCTTCGCCGAGCAGAGTGAAGCCGGTGACCAGGAGCACGATCGCGAGGCCCGGGTAGAGCCCCGTCCACCAGATCCCGGCGCCGGCGTCGTCGATCGCCCGCTGCAGGTCGTAGCCCCACTCCGCGGCGTCGGTCGGCTGGATCCCGTAGCCGAGGAAGCCGAGGGCCGCGAGGGTGAGGATCGCGTCGGCGGCGTTCAGCGTCGCGAGCGCGGGGACGCTCTGAATCACGTTCTGGAGCACGTAGCGGCTGACGATCGTCCGTCGCGGCGCCCCGAGCGCCCGGGCGGCGTCGACGTACGGCTCCTCGCGAACGCTGATCACGTGGTTTCTCACTACTCGGAAGTACTGCGGCACGTAAACGGCCGTGATCGCGATCGCCGCCGTCACCACTCCCTGGCCGAGCTTGTCGGAGAGCAGGAAGGCGATCACGATCGCGAGGAGGATGTAGGGAAAGGCGAAAAGAGCGTCCATGATCAGGACGAGCACGCGGTCGGCCCGGCCACCGACGTAGCCGGAGAAGAGCCCGAGCGGGACGCCGATCACGAGCGAGAAGACGACCGCGAGGACGACGACCTCGATCGCGGTCCGCGCCCCCCAGATGACCCGCGAGAGGACGTCGTAGTTGCCGACGGTCGTCCCGAAGGGATGGGTGCCGTCGGGCGAGCCCTGCTTCGGGAAGCGGACCCCGTCGGCGCTGACCTGGTCGAATCCGTAGGGCGCCAGGAGCGGGGCGAAGACCGCGAGGATCACGAAGAAGGCGACGATCGCGACGCCGATCCAGAAGATCCAGCGCGAGACGCCGGTCGACTCGCGGATCGGCCCCAGGAAGCGGGAGAGGCGGCGCTGCCTCATCGGTACCTGACCCTCGGGTCGATGAAGGCGTTGATGAGGTCGATCAGCAGCGAGACGGCGACGACCGCAATCGCGAAGACGGTGACGATTCCCTGCACGGCGACATAGTCGCGCTGGTTCAGGTAGCGGACGAGCTCGGAGCCGATCCCGGGCCAGTTGAACGTCTCCTCGGTCAGGACCGCGCCACCGAGCAGGATCGCGAACTGCAGGCCGGCGACGGTGACGACCGGGACCATCGCGTTCCGGAAGGCGTGGTTGACGACGACGCGGCGCTCGCTGACGCCGCGGGCGCGGGCCGCCTCGACGTAGTCGCCGCGCATCGTCTGCAGCAGGTTGACCCGGATCAGCCGGATCAGGACGCCGCTGATCGTCAGCCCGAGCACGAGCGCCGGCAGGAAGAGGTGCTGGAGGACGTCCCAGAAAGCGTTGAAGTCTCCCTGAATCAGCGTGTCGATCAGATAGAAGTGGGTGACCTTGTTGAGGTCGAACTCGACGATCGGGCTCGCCCGGCCCGAGGTCGGCCAACCGACCTCGGAGGCGAGCAGCTGGAACAGGAAGCCGAGGAAGAAGACCGGGAAGGCGTAGATGACGATCCCGTAGAGGCGGCCGCCGACGTCCCACGGTCCGTCGCGATATCGCCCGGCTAAGAGCCCGAGCGGGATCCCGACGAGCAGGGTGACCGTGAACGCGGCCAGGGTCAGCTCGAGGGTCGCGGTGCCGTTCTCCGCGAGGATCGAGGTGACCGAGCGGTTGTCGGTGACGGACTCACCGAGGTCGAGGGTGACGACCTGGCCGAGGTACTCGCCGTACTGCTGGAGGATCGGCTTGTCGTAGCCGGCCTCCTTCTTGCGCTTCTCGAGCTCCTTCGCCGGCAGCCGGGCGCCGAGCGCGGCCGTGATCGGGTCTCCCGGCGCCACCCGCATCAGCAGGAAGACGACGGTGAGGAGGATCAGAACCGTGGGGAGCGCCAGGCCCAACCGGGTCAGCACATAGGTGCGCAACCCGCTCGAACCCGACGACTCCTTCAAATCGCTCTCCCCGCCCCTGCGCGGGCCCGGTTGCCTACTGGTCCTTCGAGATCAGCCAGAACCGGAAGATGAACGACGGGTCGAACGTCTCCTCGACGCCGTGGACCCCGTCGCGCACAGCCGCGACCTGGTCGGCCTGCCAGATCGGGATCGTCGGCGCGTCCTCGGCACCGATCTCGCCGATCCGATCGAACGCCTGCTGGCGGACCTGCGGGTCGTCCGAGGACTTCTCCTGACCGATCAGCTTGTTCATCTCGGCGTTGTCGTAGTGGATGTTCAGGAAGCTGTCCGGCAGGTAGAACGGCGACGTGTAGTCGTCGGCGTCCGGGTAGTCCGGGAACCAGCCGAGCTGGTAGGTCGGGTACTTGTCGGTGAACGCGGCCGTCGAGTACTGGTTCCACTCGGTCGACTTCAGCGTCACGTCGAAGAGACCGCTCTCGTCGAGCTGGCGCTTGATCTCCGCGTACTCGTCGCCGGAGGCGGCACCGTAGTGTGACGGCGTCCACCAGACCTCGAGCGGCACCGGCGTGTCGACTCCGGCGTCGGCGAGCGTCTGCTTGGCGGCATTGACGTCGGGGGCCTCGCCGTACTTGTCGGAGAACCCCTGGTTCGCGAACTCGACGCCCTGCGGGATCATCGAGTAGAGCGGCTGGACGGTGCCGTTGTAGACGTTGTCGGCGATCGACTGACGGTCGATGGTCTGCGCGACGGCCTGGCGGATCGCCAGCTTCTGAGCATCGTTGTCGCCGGGCTGGAGCTTCGTGTTGAAGACCAGGTAGCGGATCTCCGTGCCGTTGCCGGAGATCACGCTGAGTCCGTCGGCGCCGTCGAGGCTGTCGATGTCGGTCGGGCTCAGGCTGCGGTAAGCGATGTCGACGTCGCCGTTCTGGACCGCGAGCTTCAGCGCCGAGGCCTTGTCGAAGTACTGGATGATCACCCGGTCGTTCTTGGCCGGGTCGGCCCCCTGGTAGGAGTCGTTCTTCTCCATCACCGTCTGCTGGCCGGGCTGGTAGTCGGCGAGCGTGTAGCGGCCGGAGCCGACCACCTGGTCGCTCGGCTGCAGCTTGTTGGCGGGATAGACGTCGGAGGGGACGATCGCGAACGAGGCCGTGGTGAGGAGCAGCGGCCAGGTCGCATCCGGCTCCTTGAGGTTGAAGACGACGGTGTCGTCGCCCTTCGCCTCGATGCTCTTCATGTTCGCGAGCAGCGAGGAGGCGCCGTTCGGGTCGGCGATCTCGACGTTGCGCTCGAACGAGAAAACGACGTCCTCGGCGGTCAGGTCGGAGCCGTCGGAGAACTTCAGGCCGCTCTTCAGCGTGCACTCGAAGACCTTGTTGTCCTTGTCGGTGAAGTCGCAGCTGTCCGCCGCCTCGGGAACGGCCTTGTTGCCGCCGGGCTCGACGGTCAGCAGGTTCTGGTACATCGAGTAGATGCCGTCGTAGGACGGGAGGTCGTACGCGCCGGCCGGGTCGTAGGAGATCGGCTGGTCGGTGGTGCCACGGATGATCGTGCCACCGGAATCGCTGCTCGACGAGTCGCTGCCGCAAGCGGCGACGAGGAGCGCTGCAGCCAGCATCGCTCCGAGGACGAGCAGCGAACGGACCTTGGTCATCTCGGTGTTCTCCCTTGTCGGACTCGGTCCCGGCGCGGCCGGGATCCTCCTGCGCAGCGAACCCTACCCGTCCCGGCGCGGAAGGGCCTTGCGGACGTCCAGGGCGCCACCTATTCTGCCGCAGTCAATTCAACCTACCCAGTGGGGGGAGCACCCATGGAGATGAAGAAGCTGCGGCGCGCCGCAGGGGTAACGGCGGCGGTCGTCGCCGTCGGCGCCGGTGGCGTCGCCGCGATCGGTGCGTCGGCGTCGGACGCCGGCAAGGCCGGCGGCGGTCACGTCGCGAAGATCAAGATGGAAGTCAAGGGGAAGGGCAAGAACGCGGACCTCTTCTTCCAGGGACCGAACAAGGTCGAGAAGGGCTCGAAGCTCAAGATCATCAACAAGACCCTGCCGAGCAAGGTCGGCCCGCACACCTTCACGCTCGTCAAGCAGAACCGTCTGCCGAAGAGCAAGAAGGCGATCAAGGACTGCGAGAACCTGAAGCTCGCGGTCTGCGTGAACGCATTCAAGGCGCATGAGGTCGACCCGAACACGTTCGAGGTCAACAGGCCCAAGGTCGAGGTCGGCAAGAAGGGCTGGGACAAGTCGTTCGGCAAGACCGGCGACTCCGTCTATCTCGGCACCCAGGGCGCTCACAACACCCGCAAGGTCTCGGCGAACGACGGCAAGACGCTCTACTACTTCTGCCTGGTCCATCCCTTCATGCAGGGGAAGATCAAGGTCGTCAAGTAGGGGCGGACCCCTGCCCGAAGACGAGAGCTCGCGCCTGACGCGCCGGCGGCTGCTTGCGGCCGCCGGCGCCGGCGCGGCCGCGCTCGCCCTCCCGGTGCCGCTGCGCGGCGTCGGGGGCGGTTCGACGGCGGCGGCAGCGAAGGCGACGCGCTTCGCCGCGGTGCTGCCGATCCCGCGCGTGATCGATGCCGCCGCGTTCGACCTCGATGTCGTCGAATCGGAGATCGCCGTGCTGCCGGGCGCGAAGACGCGGATGTGGACCTACGGCGGCGACTTCCCCGGTCCGACGATCCGCAGGCCGGTCGGCGAGCGGACCCTGGCCAGCTTCCGGAACCGGCTGCCGGCGAAGGCCGGCGAGCTGACCGTGCACCTGCACGGCGCCCACAACACATCGGCCGACGACGGGCAGCCGGGCGGCCTCACCAACAACCTTCGGGCGTCGATGTACTGCGACATCTCCAACCGCCTGACACCGGCGGAATCCGGCAACGACCTGCTGATCGAGCACGGCGCTCAGCGCACCTACACCTACGACTTCGTCGAGGGTGGCCAGCCTGAGCGCGCGGCGATGCACTGGTACCACGACCACCGCCTCGACCGGACCTCGCGCAACGTCTGGCGCGGTCTCGCCGGGATGTGGATCAGCGACGACGCGCTCGACGCATCGCTGCCGCTGCCCCGCGGCTCGCGCGACATCCCGCTGATGATCTGCGACCGCTCCTTCGACCGCAGGAACCAGCTGACCAACCCGTTCTCGGACTCGGCCCATGCGCCCAACGACGGGATCGTCGGCAATCGGATCCTCGTCAACGGGGCGGTCCTCCCCCATCATCGGGTCAACGCCTGTCGGTACCGGCTGCGGATCCTCAACGCCTCGCAGTTCCGCAACTACAACCTCGCGTTCGAGGGCGGTGTGACGGTCACCCAGATCGGGACCGAGGCGGGACTGATGCCGAAGCCCCTGAAGCGGCGCCGGATCCTGATCGGAGCAGCCGAGCGGGTCGACCTGATCGTCGACTTCAGCCGTGCCAAGCACAGCAACGTCGTCCTCAAGAGCGTCCGGCGCGGCAACTCGCCGGGCGGAATCGGATCGCGCGCCTACGCGGGGCCGCTGATGCAGTTCCGGGTCGGAAAGCCGATCCCCGACGCGACCTCGGTGCCGGCCGCGCTGCGCCCACTGCCGGATTGGGTCGAGAGCGCTCCGAAGAGCCCGGCCAAGACCTGGACGATCTCGATCGGCAAGGGCTTCGCGCCGCCCTGGCTGATCAACGGCCGCACCTTCGACCCCGCCTACGTCGAGCACCGGCCGAAGCTCGGCACCGTCGAGACCTGGAAGCTCGTCAACAAGACGACCGCGACCCACCTGCTCCACATCCATCACACCGACTGGTACCTGCTCAGCCGCAACGGCAAGCCGCCGCCACCGTGGGAGGACTGTCTCAAGGAGACCTTCCTGATGGATCCCGGCGAGACCCTGCTCGTCGCCGGCCGCTTCAGCGACTACGCCGGCAAGTTCGTCATCCACTGCCACATGCTCGACCACGAGGACCACGGGCTGATGTCGCAATTCGAGACGGTCGCCTAGGTCCACGACCCGAAGCCCACAGTTCCGCGGAACAGCGACCTGAAGTTCCGGTGTTCCCGTGGAATCGGCTTACGGGGTACGGTTGCGGGTAGCTCCCGTGGGATGACGCAGCCGGCGCGCCCGAGCGCGCACGACATCTACGACCGGGTTCGCCAGGACGCCCACGACGAGCTCGAGCGTCCCTCCTCGAGCCTCGCCTTCTCCGGTCTGTTCGCCGGCTTCACGATCGGCGCCACGCCGCTCGCCTACGCACTCGCCCTGAACGAGCTCGGATCGGCGGGCGCGGCGCCCCTGATTGCCTCGCTCGTCTACCCGGTCGGATTCATCGCCGTGATCCTCGGCCGTGCACAACTGTTCACCGAGAACACGCTGTATCCCGTCGTGCTCTCCTTCAACCGGCCCTCCGCCCTGCCGGAGACGGCGCGGCTCTGGGCGATCGTCTACGCGACGAACCTGATCGGCTCGATCGCGTTCGCTGCCATGCTCGTCGAGACGAGCGCCGTTTCCGGGGACACCGTGAGTCAGATGACGGCGCTCGGTGGCGACTTCGCCGCCGGGTCGTTCGGCCACGTCTTCTGGAGCGCGGTGGTCGCGGGCTGGCTGCTGGCACTGATCGCCTGGCTCGTCGAGGCGACCGAGAGCGCGATCGCACAGTTCGCGGTCATCTGGTTCCTGGCTTTCCTGGTCGCGCTCGGCGCATTCAGCCACTGCGTGGCGAGCAGCATCGATGTCGGAACCGCGATGCTCGCCGGCAACGTCGGCATCGGCGACGCGATCGGCTGGCTGGCGACGGCGACCCTCGGCAACGTCGCCGGCGGCGTCCTGATCGTCAGCCTCCTCAACTACGGCCAGGTCAGGGCGGATCCGGACGAGGGGTAACGGCAGTCGGGGCGAGGCGCCGCGGGCGGCAGCTCAGCGGCTGACCGCGAGGCCGGCGAGCGAGGCGTCGAGGATCTCGTCCCAGCGCTCGGCGATCTTCGCCGCGGCGGCGCGCTCCTCGCCGAGGATCGAATCGGCGACCGCCGCGGTCTCCGCGTCGCCGGCCCGGGTCGCGACCCGCTTCAGCAGCTCGTAGGCGGCGGCCTCGAGATGCTCGAACGCGTACGCGAAACCGGCGAGCTTCGCCGGGGTGTCGGGCTGAGCCTGGAAGAACATGCCCCAGTTCAGCGCGCCGAGCCGCAACGCCGCATCCTTGAGGTTCGACGTGCTGCCGCCGATGGCCTCGAGGCGCTCGTTGATGCGGCGCTCGTGGTCGTGGGTCTCGATGAGATGCTCCTCGTAGAGCCGTGCCAGCGCTTCCGGCTCGGCGATCGTCGACGCCCGCTCGAGGAGCTGGATCGCCTGCATCTCGATCGCGTGCGCGTCGGCGAGGTACTTGCGGATCTGGTCGGTCAGGTCGTCTGGCTCGAGGTCTCGGAACGAGGCCGCGACGGCGCGGTCGTAGACGCCCTCGAGGCGGGCGGCCATCCGGCGCTCCTCGGCAGCGATCTCGCGGGCGACCCCCGCGGTGTCGGCGGAGCCCGCCCGCTCGGCGACCCGGGTCAGCAGCTCGTAGGCGGCGACCTCGAGGTGCTCGTAGGAGTAGGCGTGGACGACCAGCTTTCCTGGCGTATCCGGCTGGAACTTGGCGAACAGCACCATGCCGACGCCGCCGGCGCGGCCGGCGACGTCCTTGACCATCGACGGTTTCCCGCCTGCGGCCTCGAGCCGCTCGCGGATGAGCTGCTCCTGCCGCTCGGTCTCGCGCAGGTGCTGCTCGAAGGCCTCGGCGATGTCCGGATCGCCGGCGATGCCCGGCGCACGCCGCATCTGCGTGAGCGCCTGCTCCTCGATCGAGTGGACGTCAGTCAGGTACTTGACCAGTTGCTCGCCCAGGTCGCGCTCGCTCATCGGTCGCCTCCTTCGCTCATCGCGTTCAGCCATGCGACCTCCTACCCGCCGACCGCTCCCTCAACCTCGGTTATTGGGACTCCGCACAAGGGGTAGCGGGGAGGACGAAGATGCCGGCATGGGTGATACAAGCGATCAGTGCCGTCCGGAAAGTGCCGTGGCGCAAGGTCCTGGCCGCGATCCTCTGGCTGAACACGGAGGGCCGCAAGTACTGGAACCGGCTCTCGCCGGACGAGCGCCGCGAGGTCCGTGACCTGGCCATCAAGTCGAAGGGAAGCCGGTCGAACCTGGGCCCCGAGGACGAGGACCGCCTGATCGTCCTGTTCCGAAAGATTCGCCGGCCTGGCCCCGGCGAGCGTTCGGGTCCGAGCGATGCTCCGGCCTGAACCGCGCTCGAGGGCCAACTGGACCTCTCAATGACAAAGGAGAAGAAGCATGGCCACGTCAACACCTGAAGGCCGCGGAGGCATCGGCGGCATCTCGCTCGGAGGCATCCTCGTCATCGTCGGGATCATCGTCGCGCTCTTCTGGAGCCTCATCCTCGGGATCGTCCTGATCCTGATCGGACTGATCGCCTTCGGCGGTTTCGCTCGCGGCAAGTGGTATTGAGCGGGCTGTCCCCCGGAACGAGAGAAACCCGCTTGGTCTGCGGGCTCCGTAGGTACCGCTACGGGGATTCGAACCCCGGTTTCCGGACTGAGAATCCGGCGTCCTAGTCCCCTAGACGATAGCGGCGAGGGACGGGCAGTCTAGCAACGGGCAGATCGCGGGTGAAGCGAAAAAAGAAGGCGTCCGATGCCGCGGGGGAACGACACCGAACGCCTAGAAACGGAACATAGCATCCCGGTTACGCGGGGACACGGGAGGCGCCCATATCATCGGTCTGCGAATGGAATCGGAGGCGGTGCAGCGCCGCGATGCGGTGCAGAACCGGCAGGCGGTCATCGATGCCGCGGCCGGATTGCTGCCCGATGATCCGGAGGCGGGCATGCAGGAGATCGCCGATGCGGCCGGCCTCGGCCGCTCGACCGTCTATCGCCATTTCGCGAGCCGCGACGAGCTGTTCGACGCGGTTGCGGCCGATGTCATCGGACGGGGCATCACGGCGATCGAGGAGATCCTCGCGAACGCTGACGGGGTCGAGGATGCGCTCTGCGCGATCGGCGAGCTCGGCATCGAGTTCGGCCTCCGCTACCGGTTCCTGTACTCGCACCGAGAGGAGGCGAGGGCGGCCGCGATGCGGATGACCGGCGACCGCGGCGCGCCGCTGTGGGATTTCCTCAACGCGGCCCAGCAGCGCGGCGAGATCCGCGGCGATCAGCCGGTCGCTTGGATCGCCAAGGCCCAGTTCGAGGTGATGACCGCGATGATCGGAGACGTCCTCGCCGGCCGGATCGACCGCGAGGATGCACCCGAGCTTCTCGGGGACACCCTGGTCGCGATAGCGGCCCCGTCGCGATGAGCTCCGACGAGCAACTCCGCAGCGACGCCGAGCGCAACCGGCGGGTCGTCCTCGAGATCGCCATCGAGCTGTTGGGCCGCGATCCGCAGGCGAGCGTCCAGGAGATCGCCGATGCCTCGGGCATCGGCCGGACCACGATCTACCGGCACTTCCCGAGCCGCGAGAGCCTGCTCGAGGCCGTCACCGCCGCGATCATCGACACCGCCCGCGTGGAGACGATGGCCGCAGTCGCCGATCCCGACCCGGAGATCGCGATCCGCGGGCTCAGCGCCGCCTCGATCGACCTTGCGCTCCGCTACGGGCGCCTGTTCGCGGCCCGGGACGGACAGAGCGCAGCCTATGAGGCGTTCAAGGTCGACGACACGAGCCCCGCACGCCGGTTTCTCGCGACCGCCCGCGAACGGGGAACGATTCGTGGCGACATGCCGGTCGAGTGGCTCCGCAGCGTCATCCAGGCGGTCACGTTCACCGCGATCAACGAAGTCGATGCCGGGGCGTGCAGCATCGAGGAGGCAGTCCAGCTCGCCGGCGACACCCTGATCGCGGTCCTGCTGGCCGGGTAGACAGGCCCCGGACGATGATCGTGACCGCCGCCGAGCGCGGATTCGCATTCGCCGACCTCTATGCGATCGGCCTCGTCTTCTGCGCGATCGCGCTGTTCGCGGCGATCGGCGCCCTCTCCCATCAGGGCGACCGGGCGTTCTCCGCGAGCATCATCTACCTCGGGCTCGGCGCCGTCGCCGCTCTTGCGATCGAGCTGATCGGACTCGACTGGCTGAAGCCCATCGAGGATGCCGAGTTGATCGAGCGGATCAGCGAGCTCGCGTTGATCATCGCCCTGTTCGGTGCCGGCCTGAAGCTCGATCGCGCCTTCACCCGCCGCTCGTGGTCGGGAGTCGCCCGCCTGCTGCTGATCGCGATGCCGCTGACGATCGCCGGCGTCGCGATCTTCGGCCACGAGGTGATGGGACTGTCGGTCGGCGCCGCCGTCGTCCTCGGCGCCGTCCTCGCCCCGACGGACCCAGTCCTCGCCGGCGACGTCGGCGTCGGCCCTCCCGGCGACGAGGAAGAGCAGGAGCCGAACTTCTCGATCACCGGCGAGGCCGGCCTGAACGACGGGCTCGCGTTCCCGTTCTTCTTCGCAGGGCTGTTCATGCTCGACCCCGGCGGGACCGACTGGATCGGCGACTGGCTGCTCGCCGATGTCCTCTACGCGCTCGTCGCCGCGTTACTGATCGGCGGCCTGGTCGGCTACGGCGTTGCCGCCCTCGCCGTACGGCTGCGCGAGCGGCGGCTGCTGTCGACGACCTTCGACGGCTGGCTCGCGATCCCGACCGTACTGGCGATCTACGGGCTGACCGAGGTCGCCGGCGCCTACGGCTTCGTCGCCGCGTTCGCGGGCGGGGTGGCGTTCCGGCGCTTCGAGCGCACCCACGAGCTCAACGGCCCCGTCCACCAGGGCGCCGAGACGGTCGAGAAGATCGGCGAGCTGACCGTGATCCTGCTGTTCGGGAGCATGCTCTCGCTCAGCGGCCTGCAGGCGCCGGGCTGGTCGGGATGGCTGCTCGTCCCGGTCCTACTGCTCGTGATCAGGCCGCTCTCGGTGGCGATCGCGATGGCCGGATCGCGAAACGTCCCGACCCGGGAGCGGTTCTTCCTCGGCTGGTTCGGGGTCCGCGGCATCGGCTCGATCTACTACGCCGCCGCCGCGGGCGCCGCCGTCCAGCTTCCCGGCCCGGCGACCAACGTGATCGTCTGGACCGCGTTCGTCTGCGTTCTCGTCTCGATCGTCGTCCACGGCACGACCGCGGCTCCGTTCAGCCGGGCGCTGCTCCCCGAGCCGGGGTCCGATCTGGCGAAGCGGCGACTGCGCTGGACGAGCCGGGGCGGCGGCGGCAAGGAGCCGCGCCCGGAGCCGGAGGGCTGACAGTCCCCGCCACAGCGCTCAGAGGACGCCGGCCTCGCGGGCGCCGCTGACCGTCTCCCGCATCGTTGCCTCGGCATCCCATTCCGGCGTCCAGCCGAGCTCGTCGCGGGCCTTTCTGGTCTCCATCATCGTCGGCGCCCGGAATGCGTTCAGCCACTCGACTTCGGGAGGCAGCCCCGGGATCCGGTTGGCGACCTCGCTGAGCGCCGCGACGGCAGCGCCCGGAACCGGAACCGACCACCAACCGCAGGCCCGCGCCATCCGGGCGATGCTCATCGATCCCGGCCCGGCGAGGTTGTAGCGGCCGGGCGGTCCGGCGCCCTCGACCGCGGCACGCAGCGCCGACGCCACGTCGAGCGTGTGGACGAGCTGGAACTCGGCGCCGGGATCGGGCAGGACCGGGCCGAGGAACGGGATCTGGTCGAGCGCCCGGCGGGCGAGCCGGAGCTGGCCGTAGATCGGCAGCAGGCGAACGGTCGTCTCGATCAGGGTGAGCGCTCCGGCGCCGGCGACGATGCAGGGACGGAAGACGTACGCCTCGGTGCCGGAGCCGGCGATCGCGTCGTCGAGGACGCGCTCGAGCTCGGCCTTGTGCGCCGAGTAGTAGAAGTCCTCGGAGCCGCGCGGCGGCACCTCCTCGGTCAGCGGCTGCGGATTGTCGGCGTGGAACCCGTAGGCGGCGACCGACGAGGTGTAGACGAGGCGCCTCGCACCCGCCTCGACTGTCGCGTCGAAGACGTTCCGGCTGCCCTCGGTGTTGATCCGCTGCGCCTCGTCGGGGTCGCCGATGATGATGAAGGCGAGGTGGACGACGACGTCGGCGCCGTCGACGAGCGAGTCGACGGAGGGGCGGTCGAGGACGTCGCCGCGCTGATATACGACCTTGTCGGAGAGGCCGTGGGCAGCCGGGTCGAACGGGCGGCGCGCCATTCCGATCACCTTCGCCACCGCCGGCGAGGCGTCGAGCGCCCGCAGCGCGGCGATGCCGATGTCGCCGGTCGGCCCGGTGACCGCGACGGTGAGATCCGAGGCAGCAGCTCCCGCCACGGTCTCAGCCGGCGAGGATCGCCCGGGCGGTCCGGTGTGCCAGCGACATCGTCGTGAACATCGGGTTCGTCCCGGAGGCGGTCGGGAAGGCACTGGCGTCGCCGATCCAGACGCCGCCGACGTCGTGGAGCTCGCCCCACGGGCCCGCCACCGAGGTTGCCGGATCGGCGCCCATCCGGCAGGTCCCCATCTGGTGGGCGCTGAACAGGCCGACCTCGCGATCGGGGATCGACAGGCGTCCGACGGTGGCGATGAACTCCTCGAGGTCCTCGCCGCGCCGCCAGACCGGTGCGAGGCGGCTCAGCGCCTGCATCTCCTCGACCCCGCTCGCCGCCATGATCCGTGCCATCTCGGCGATGCCGCGATGGAGGTGAGCAACGTCGAGCTCGTCGCGGACCGGGTAGTGGAGGACCGGCCTTCCACCGGCGTCCACCGTCACCCGACCGTGACCGCGATCGCGGGTCAGGTTGATGAAGCCGGCGCCGTGCCGGTACTTCGCCATCCCCTCCTTGTGATCGCGCCCGGACCGCCACGGCAGCGCCGCCGCGGTCAGACCGGTCGTGTGCTGAGCGCACTCGATCAGGAAGCCGTAGCCGTCGTCGAGGTCCTCGAACTCGTGCGAGAGCGCGGCCTGCGGTGGCCCCCACCACGGGTCCTGCGGCTCCTCGTGGTAGCCGAAGACGACGCTCGTCGGGTGCAGGCGGAGGTAGTCACCGGCGGCGGGGCCGCCGATCCCGCTGCGGAGGAGCAGTGCCGGCGACTCGACCGAGCCGCAGGCGACGACGACTGTCGGCGCCCGCACCGTCACCGAGGCCGTCCGTCCGTCGGGGTCGAGGTAGACGGCCTCGACGCCGACCGTGCGGCCGTCCTCGACGAGGATCCGCTCGACCCGGCAATGGACGACGAAGTCGGCGCCATTCGCGGCCGCGTCGGCGAGGTAGGTCTTCGCGGTCGAGCGCTTCGAGCCGGACTGGTCGCCGAAGCCCATGTAGCCGGCGGTGACCGGATCGTAGGTCGCCGGGTCGGTGTTCCTGGTGATCCCCCGGAAGTCGAGGCCGCGGGCCTCGCAGCCCTTCTGGAGGAGCCGGTGCGGCCCGTTCAGGTCACTGCAATCCCCGGTCACGCCGAGCCGTTCCCAGACCGAGTCCATGTCGGCGTCGTAGTCGGCGCCGTCGATCCCCTCGAGGCCGTGCGCCGCCCACTCGGCGCGGACGTGGTCGGTGGTCCGCAGGCAGTTCGTCCAGTTGAGGACGGTGCCGCCGCCGAGCGCCGATCCCGCCTGGATCGAGACCGAGCCGTCGGCGGTCGCGAACGGGCCGCCGTTCAGGAAGATGTTCCGATAGGCCCAGAGCTCGAGGCCGTTGAACTCCGACTCGTCGTGGTAGCCGCCCATCTCGAGGACGCAGACCTGCTTGCCGGCGGCGGCGAGCTCGGCGGCGATCACCCCTCCCCCTGCTCCCGAGCCGACCACGACCGCATCAGCGCTCAGCGTCAGGTCCTCGGCCGGGACGATCGGCGTGATCGGCCGCTCGACGTCGGCGGCCGGTTTCGGCAGCGCCTGCGGCCCCGGATAGCCGATCCCCGGCCAGTTCGGGTTGATCCCGGTGCCGGCGTCGGGGAGCGCATAGTGAAGCGACAGGCAGATCCCGCGCAGGGCGTCGAGGCCGGCCGCCGCCTCCGGATCGGCCATGAAGGCGGCGACGATCGCCTCGCGCGCCTCCTGCGGGACGGCGGCTGCCATCCCCTCGGCGGCGATCGCGTCGAGGAGGCCGCGGAGGCCGGCGAGCTGCTCGGCCGGTGCCCCCGACTCGAGCAGCCCGAGCTCGACTCCGATCGGGACCGCGTAATCGCTCGCCGAACGCGCCCAGAAGCCGGTCGGATCCTCGCCGTCGGGCGCCTCGAGCGACGGCACCCAGGTGTCGCAGAGCGCCGCCAGAGTCTCCCGCTGGCCGTCGTCGAAGAGCTCGCTCGCCGCGTAGGCGGAGAGCGCGTCGGAGACCTCGGCGGTGACCGCGCCGATGTAGGGGAGCATGTGGACCTCGCGCGCCGGCGCGTAGCCCGGCGTGACCAGGATCGACTGCCGGCGCGTGTACTTGCGGATCCCGTCGGCGCCGTGCCGGGAGCCCAGCCCCGACTGCTTCCAGCCGCCCATCGGCAGCTCCAGCGCCGAGTAGTTGAGCTGGGCGTCGTTTACGCAGACGACGCCCGCCTCGACCCGCCGCGCGAGCACCTCGCCGCGTCTGGTGTCTCGCGTCCAGACCGACGCTTGCAGGCCGTAGCGGCCGTCGTTGGCGAGCGCGACCGCCTCCTCGGCGTCGGCGACCCGCATCACCGGCAGGGTCGGCCCGAACGTCTCCTCGTTCATGCAGAGCATCGAATGGTCGACGCCGGTCAGGACCGTCGGCTCGTAGAAGCGACCCGGCCCGGCGCCGGCCCTGCCGCCCGTCCGCACCTGCGCGCCGCGCTCGACGGCGTCGCGAACGTGGGCATCGATCAGGTCGAGCTGGGGCGGGAAGATGATCGCGCCGACGTCGACGGTGCCGAGCTCGCCCGGCGGTCCCTGCCGCAGCGATTCGACCGCCGCGGTCAGCCGCTCCACGAACTCGTCGTGGACGGCGTCCTCGACGTAGATCCGCTCGACCGAGATGCAGACCTGGCCGCTGTTGCCGAGCCCGTAGGTGATCGCGGCGTTGACTGCCCGGTCGAGGTCGGCGTCGGCGAGGACGATCATCGGGTCCTTGCCGCCGAGCTCGAGGCTGACCGGCGTCAGCGTCTCCGCCGCCTGCGCCATCACCTTCTTGCCGGTCTCGACCGAGCCCGTGAACATCACGTAGTCGGCGAGGTCGACGAGTGCCGATCCGGTCTCGCCCCGCCCGGTCGCGACCGCGAAGACGCCCTCGGGGATGCCGGCCTCGGCGAGCATCTCGGCCATCAGAAGCGACGTCAGCGGCGTCACCTCCGACGGCTTCAGGACGACCGCGTTGCCTGCCGCGAGCGCCGGGATGCAGTCGCCGAAGGAGTTGATCAGCGGGAAGTTCCAGGGGCCGATCACGGCGACGACGCCGGCCGGCTCGTAGCGGACCTCGAGCCGGCGGCCGCCGCGGACCGACGGCGCCGCCGTCTCCACGACCTCGTCGGCGAGCATCTCCGGGGCCCGCTTCGCCCAGAACTCGAGCGCCGAGACCCCGTAGCCGAGCTCGGCGAACAGCGTCTCGTCGGCCGTCTTGCCGGTCTCGCCGCAGATCGTCTCGACGACCCGGTTGCCGTTGGCGACCAGCCAGGCCCGAGCCGCCATCAGGATCCGCGCCCGCTCGGCGAACCCGGCCTCCCACCAGCCCGGCTGGGCGACGCGGGCGGCGGCGACGATCGCCTCGACTGCGCTCCGGTCGAGGTCGGGGACCTCGGCGAGCGTCGCGCCGGTGGCGGGGGCCTCCACCGCGATCACGCGTCCGTTCGTCGCCTGGGCCTCGCTGCCCGCTGACGTCACGCTCTCCATTTCCCGATCGGCGAGTCTACCCTGCCGCAGCGGTGGTCCGGCAGCGGCCGCGGAGCGTCGGAGTTGCGAGGATTTGCGCTGATGCCGACCACCGTTCTCATCTCCGACCTCCATCTCGGCGCCACCTCCGGGCACGACGTCCTGCGCCGGCCGGCGATGCGCGAGCGGCTCCTCGAGGCCATCGATCGGGTCGGCGCCGAGCGAATCGTCCTCCTCGGCGACATCGTCGAGCTTCGCGACGGCCCGCTCGGCGAGTCGCTGCTCGAGGCCCGCGAGTTCTTTCGCGCCGTCGGCACGTCGTTCGCCGGCAAGGACGTCGTCCTCGTTCCCGGCAACCACGACCATCGCCTGCTCGGATCCTGGCTCGAGCGAGCGGGCGAGAGCGACGGGCCGGTCGCTCTCGACGAGCTGGTCGCCGATCCGCATCCGGCCGTCGAAACGATCGCCGGCTGGCTCGGGGAGGCGCGGCTCGAGGTCCGCTATCCCGGCATCTGGGTCCGCGATGACGTCTTCGCGACCCACGGTCACTACCTCGACAGCCACGTCACGCTGCCGACGATCGAGCGGCTCTCGGTCGCGACGGTCGATCGGCTCGGCGGCAGACCGACCGGACGGCGCCAGTCCGCCCACGACTACGAGCACGTCCACGCGCCGGTCTACGACCTGATCTTCAGCCTCGCCCAGGGCGGGCGCACGGTCGGGGGCAAGGGCGACGGCCGCTCTCCGGCACTGCGGATCTGGGAGACGATCGGCGGCGCCTCCGGCAAGGCGCGGACGATCCGCGGCAAGCTGCTCGGCTCCGCGGTCGTGCCGGCAACGTTGCTCGGCCTCGAGCGGGCCGGCCTCGGGCGCTTCAACCGCGACTTCTCGATTGCCGAGATCGGCCGCGCCGGGGTCGAGGCGATGCACGTCGTGGTCGAGCGGCTCGGGATCGAGGCCGAGCACGTGATCTTCGGCCACATCCACCGTCGCGGATCGCTGGTCGACGACGACGGGCCGGGCGGGCCGGCCTGGCGCCGCAACGGCGTCACCCTCCACAACACCGGCAACTGGCTCTATGCGTCGGCGCTACTCGGCCGCGCCGTGCCGCAGAGCCCGTTCTGGCCGGGGTCGATGGTCGTCGTCGCCGAATCGGGCCCGCCCGAGCTGGTGGAGGTCCTCACCGACGTCGACCGCGAGGTCCTCGCCGGCCGCGCCGGTCGCCGCTGACCGGACCCGGCGATCAATCAGTGGGAGTGAGAGGCGGGCTCGCCGGCGAGCAGCCGCAGCGCGTGCGGGAGCGCGGCGGCGACCGCCTCGCCGGCCTCGGCGATCGCCTTCGGGCTGCCGGGGAAGTTGACGATCAGGGTCCGGCCGCGGATCACGGCGACGTTGCGGGCGAGCATCCAGTGCGGGGTGTGCTCGCGCGACGCGAGCCGCATCGCTTCGGCGATGCCCGGCGCCTCGCGATCGGCGATTTCGAGCGTCGCTTCCGGCGTCACGTCGTCGGCGGCGAAGCCGGTGCCGCCGGTCGTCAGCACGAGCCGGCAGCCCTCCTCGTCGCAGAGCCGGCGCAGGCGGTCGGCGATCAGGTCGCGATCGTCGGCGATCAGATCGCGCACCGTGACATCGGCGCCGAGCGCCGCGGCGTAGGCCTCGAGGCGGTCGCCGCTCTCGTCCTCCCCTCCCCCGCCCTCCGCCCGGGAGGTGCTGATCGTCAGGACGGCCGCCCGCGGCGCTTCAGTCGGCGGCATTCCACTCGCCGCTCTTGCCGCCGCTCTTCTGGAGTAGCCGGACGCGCTCGATCTCGACGCCGCGCTCGATCGCCTTGACCATGTCGTAGACGGTCAGCGCCGCGACCGACGCCGCCGCCATCGCTTCGATCTCGACCCCGGTCCGGCCGGTGCAGCGAGCCTCCGCGGTGAGGACCACCAGCCCCGCACCGGCATCGACCTCGGCGCGGACGTCGGCGAAGCTGAGCGCGATCGGATGGGCGAGCGGGACCAGCGTCCCGGCCTGCTTGGCGGCGCCGATCCCGGCCAGCCGCGCGGTTCCGAGGACGTCGCCCTTCGGCCCGTCGCCGGCCTCGACCGCGCGGGCCGTCTCCGGCTTCATCCGCACCCGGGCCTCGGCGACGGCGCGGCGCTCGCTCTCCGGCTTGGCGCCGACGTCGACCATCTGCGCCGCCCCGTCGGGACCGATGTGGGTCAGGCCGGTTTCGTGCCCTCGACCCATCGCGCCTCACCTCCCTCGACCTCCTGCTTCCAGATCGGCGCCTCGGCCTTGATCCGGTCGATCGCCTCACGAGCGCCCGCGAAGGCCTCGCCGCGGTGACCGGCGGCGACCGCGACGATCACGCTCGGCTCCCCGAGTGGCACCGTCCCCGTCCGGTGCTCGGCCGCGGCGGCCTCGAGGTCGTGGCGCTCGCAGCAGTCGATCAGGATCGCCGCGATCCGCTCCTCGGCCATCTCCGCGTAGGCCTCGTACTCGAGGCTCTCGACCTCGCGGGTGATCCCCTGGAAGCTGACGACGGCGCCTGCCGCCGGGCGGACGACCAGTGCCGCGATCCGCTCCAGCGACAGGGGCTCCGTGCTGACCCGGGCATGAACCTCGGCGGCGCCACCGCTCACCGGCGGGATCAGCGCCAGCTCGTCGCCGGCGTGCAGCTCGGTGTCGCCGGAGGCGTAGTCGCGGTTGACCGCCATCGCCACGGCCATCCTGTCGAGCGGCTCGGCCAGCCCCGGCTCGCGGGCGAGGGCGGCGAGCGCGTCGTCGACGGTGGCGCCGGGATCGAGCTCGAGGGCGATCCGGTCCTGCCCGGCGCGTTCGCGAAGGATCGCGAAAAGCCTGACGCTGATCGTCATCGTGTCCATCCCGGCGAGGCTAGCGCTGCTCACCCGATCAACTCCGTGCGCAGCTCGGTGCCGGCCGCCAGCTCGACCAGCTCCGCCGGCGCGAAGGCGAGGCCGTCGGCGTCGAGCATCGAGGTCAGGACGTGCGATCCCTGCGCTCCGGTCGGCGTGATCTCCCACCCGGCCGGGCCGGCGTCGAGGCGGACCCGGATCGCCTCGGCGCGCCCGGGGACCTTCGTGTAGTCGCCGGTCAGGCGGGCCATGACCGAGCGCGCGGCCGGGTCGGCGCCCTGCATGGCGAGCAGCGCCGGGCGCGCGAAGAGCAGGAACGTGACCATCGCCGAGACCGGGTTGCCGGGCAGGCCGAAGACGAGCGCGCCGCTCGGCGCGACGCCGAAGTACGTCGGCTTCCCGGGTCGTAGCGAGACGCCCCAGAAGACCTGCTCGACATCGAGGGCCTCGAGCGCCGGCCGGACGTGATCGTGCTCGCCGACCGAGACGCCGCCGCAGACGACGAGCACGTCGGCGGCGAGCCCGCGCTCGATCTCCTTCGTCGTCGTGCCGCGGTCGTCGCCGATCACTGCGACCGATTCGATCTCGGCGCCGGCAGCGACGGCGAGCGGCGGCACCGCGTAGGCGTTCGAGTCGTGGATCTGCCCCGGCCCGAGGTCGCGATCGGGCTCGACCAGCTCGTCGCCGGTCAGCAGGATGGCGACGCGCGGGCGCCGCGAGCACTCGACGGCGGCGATTCCGCCGGCGGCGAGTGCGCCGAGCGCCGCGGCCCCGATCCGCGCGCCGCGCTCGAGCAGGACGTCGCCCTCGCGGACGTCCTCGCCGGCGCGGCGGATGTTCGCGCCGACCTCGACCGCGGCGCTGACGGCGACCGTCTCGCCGCTCCGGTCGGTGTCCTCGACGCGGACGACCGCGTCGGCGCCGGCCGGCACCATCGCCCCGGTCGAGATCGCGATCGCCTCCCCGGTCCCGAGCTCGGTCGTGGCGGGGCGACCGGCCCGCGACTCGCCGACGACACGAAGCTCGCGCGGTGCCTGCTCGCCGGCGGAGGCGACATCGACGGCGCGAACCGCGAAGCCGTCCATCGCCGAGTTGTCGAAGCCCGGCACGGCGACCCGGGCGACGGCCTCGCGGGCGGCGATCCGGCCGTCGGCGGCGCGCAGGGCGACGATCTCGCGCGCGGCCGGCCGGACCCGGTCGAGGACGAGCGCGTGAGCGGTTTCGATGTCGGTCAGCGCCACCGGCGGATCATCGCTGATCGCTGCGAGACTGGAGCGATGAGGGCGAGGCGTGCGGCGATCATGGCGGGCGGTCGCGGCACCAGGATGGGCGGACCGAAGGCTGCGGTCGAGCTTGCCGGCAGGCCGCTGATCGCCTATCCGATCGCGACAGCCCGGGACGCCGGCCTCGAGCCGATCGTCGTCGCCAAGTCCGGCTCGGCGCTGCCGGCGCTCGACTGCGAGGTCCTGATCGAGCCGGACGAGCCGGCCCACCCGCTGGCCGGGATCGTCGCCGCGCTGGAAGCGTTCGACGAGCCCCTGGTCTGCATCGCCTGTGACCTCCCGCTGCTCCCGGCCTCACTGATCACGGAGCTCGCGGCACGGGAGGAGCCGCTCGTCATCCCCGCCGACCCGTACCCGCAGCCGCTCGTCGCCCGCTGGGACCCGGAGCTGCTGCCGCAGCTTCGCGCCTGGCTGGCAACCGCGGCGCCGATGCGGCGGGTCGTCGCCGAGCTCGGTGCCGAGGCGATCGCCGGCGAGGAGCTGACCCGCTACGGCGATCCGGGCGTGATCTTCGCGAACGTCAACGACCCCGACGGGCTGGCCCGGGCGGAAGCTTCGCTTGCCGCAGAACGGGAATCAGAGCGGTGATGGAGCCGGTGATCGATCCCCGCATGCACAAGCGGATCAGCCGCGACGGCCACGACGACGAGGTGGCGGTCGAGGAGCCGCTCGAGATCCGCGTCGACGGACGGCCGGTCGCGGTGACGATGCGGACCCCGGGCCGCGACGAGGAGCTGGCGCTCGGCTTCCTCCACGGCGAGGGGCTGATCGACGAACCGCGCGAGACGGGACCGCCGGCCGACCTCGCCGCCAACGTGATCGAGATCGCCGGACCGCTCGTCCGTGACCCCGGTGAGCGGAGCTTCTACACCACGTCGTCGTGCGGCGTCTGCGGCAAGGGGGCGATCGAACAGGTGGCCGTCGACGCCCCAGCGGCGACAGCGGGGCCGACGATCTCGCGCGCCCTTCTCGCCGCCCTGCCCGAGCACCTCCGTCAACCCGCCTTCGAGCTCACCGGCGGACTCCATGCCACGGGCCTGTTCGACGCCGAAGGGAACGCGATGATCGCCCGCGAGGACGTCGGCCGCCACAACGCGATGGACAAGGCGATCGGGCGAGCGCTCCTCGACGGCCTCGTTCCGCTCTCCGGCCTGATCCTCGTGGTCAGCGGCCGGATCGCCTTCGAGCTCGTTCAGAAGGCCGCCGTCGCCGGCTGTCCGATCCTCGTCGGCGTCGGCGCCCCGACCTCGCTCGCGATCGAGCTCGCGACCGACCGCGGGATGACCCTCGCCGGCTTCGCCCGCAGCGGCTCGGTCAACGTCTACAGCGGCGCCGAGCGGGTGGCCTAGAAGACTGCGGGTGCATTTCGGGTCGCTCTACGACGCCAGATGCACCCGCAGACCGTCGGTACCGACGCTGCCCGCTGAAGCGAGCGCAGCGAGCGTGCTGCCCGCTGCTCGCTCGTTCAGAGCTTCGCGTTCACGCCGTCGCGCTCGATCGTGTCGACCTTGGCGAGCCGGCGAACGTGGCGCTCCTCGCCGCTGAAGACGGCGTTGGCGAAGGCGGCGACCAGCTCGGAGGCGATCTCGGGGCCGATCACGCGGGCGCCGAGCGCGAGGACGTTGCAGTTGTCGTGCTCGACGCACTGGGCGGCGGTGTAGGTGTCGTGGGCCATCGCGGCGCGGATCCCCTTCACCTTCGTCGCCGCGACGGCGACGCCGGCCCCGGAGCCGCAGACGAGGATGCCGCGCTCGGCGTCGCCGGCGAGCATCGCCTTGACGACCGCGAGCGCGAAGTCGGGGTAGTCGTCCCCGGAGTCGAGCTCGTCGGCGCCGAGGTCGACGGGTACGTGGCCGTCGGTCTCGAGGGCAGCGAAGACGGTCTCGCGGAGCGAGTAGCCGCCGTGGTCGAAGCCGCAGGCGAACCTCACGAGCCGGCCCCGATCACATTGCGGGCGTGGCCGGCGACCTCCTCGGCGGTCAGGTTGAAGCCCTTGAACACGTCCGCGGCCGGCGCCGAGGCGCCGAAGTGGTCGATGCCGATGGCGTAGCCGGCCTCGCCGATCCAGCGGTCCCAGCCGAACGTGGCGGCGGCCTCGACCGAGAGCCGTGCCGTCACCGCCGGCGGCAGGACCTCGTCGCGGTAGGCCTGCTCCTGTTTGGCGAACCGCTCCATGCACGGCATCGAGACGACGCGGACCGCGGTTCCGTCGGCGGCGAGCAGGTCGGCAGCATCGAGGCAGAGCGAGACCTCAGAGCCGGTGCCGATCAGGATCACGTCCGGCTCGCCGCCGCCGTCGGGGTCGCGGAGCACGTAGGCGCCGCGCTCGATCGCGTCGTCGGGGATCGCGGCGCGATCGAGGATCGGCAGCTTCTGGCGGGTCAGCGCCAGCGCCGTCGGGTTGCGCTCGCCGCTCAACAGCCAGTGCCAGGCGAGTGCCGTCTCGTTCGCATCGGCGGGACGGATCACGTCGAGGTTCGGCATCGCCCGCAGCGCCGGGACCTGCTCGATCGGCTGGTGGGTCGGGCCGTCCTCGCCGACCCCGATCGAGTCGTGAGTGAAGACGAAGATCGACGGCACCTCCATGATCGCCGCCAGCCGGATCGCGCCGCGCATGTAGTCGCTGAAGACGAGGAACGTCGCGCCGTAGGCACGCAGCCCCTCGATCGTCATCGCGTTGACGATCGCGCCCATCGCGTGCTCGCGGATCCCGAAGTGGAGGTTGCGGCCGCCGAAGTCGTGGCGGCGGACGCTCGGGTAGTCGTCGAGGTTCGTCGAGGTCGACGGCGCGAGGTCGGCCGAGCCGCCGATCAGCTCCGGCACGTCCGGCGCCAGCCAGTTCAGCGCCTTCCCCGAGGCCGAGCGCGTCGCGACCGGATCGCCTCCCCGCTCGAACTTCGGTGCCGCCGAGAGCGGCGGCAGCTTCGGTGCTTCGTGTCGGGTGATCCGCTGAAGCTCCTCGGCGAGGTCGGGATGCTCGGCCGCGTAGGCCTCGAATCGCTCGTCCCACTCCGCCTCGGCCGCGAGCCCGCGCTCCTTCACCCCCTCGAAGAGCTCGTAGACCTCGTCGGGGACGGTGAAGGGCTCCTCGTAGGGCCAGCCGAGCGCCTCCTTGGTCAGCTTCACCTCGTCCTCGCCGAGCGGCGAGCCGTGCGCGGAGGCGGAGTCCTGCTTGTTCGGGCTGCCGAAGCCGATGTGCGAGGGGAGGACGATCATCGACGGCCGGTCGGTCACCGACTTCGCCTCCTCGAGCGCCGCCTCGATCCGCTCCAGCGGCGGGTTGATGTCGAGCCTGTGCACCGACCAGCCGTAGGACTCGAACCGCTTGCCGACGTCGTCGTGGAAGGCGAGGTCGGTCGAGCCCTCGATCGTGATCTTGTTGTCGTCGTAGATCGCGATCAGCTTGCCGAGGCCGAGGTAGCCGGCGAGCGACGCGGCTTCGCTGGCGATCCCCTCCTCCATGTCGCCGTCGCTGCAGATCGTGAAGACGTGGTGGTCGACGATCTCGTGGGCGGGGCGGTTGAAGGTCGCGGCGAGGTGCGCCTCGGCGAGGGCGAAGCCGACCGAGTTGGCGAACCCCTGGCCGAGCGGCCCGGTCGAGACCTCGACGCCGGCCGTGTGCCGGAACTCGGGATGGCCGGGGGTGCGACTCTGCCACTGCCGGAACTGCTTGATGTCGTCGAGGGTCAGGTCGTAGCCGGAGAGGTGCAGGCAGGCGTACTGGAGCATGCAGGCGTGGCCGGCGCTGAGGACGAACCGGTCCCGGCCCGGCCAGTGCGGATTGACCGGGTTGTGGTGCATCACCTGCGAGTAGAGGACGTAGCCGAGCGGCGCCAGGCCCATCGGGGTGCCGGGATGGCCAGAGTTCGCCTTCTGGACAGCGTCCATCGCCAGCGTCCGGATCGTGTCGATCGCGAGCTCGTCGAGCTCGGTCGCGCCGTGGTCGCGGGCCGTGGCCGTCTTCGTCTCCTCGGTCATCAGCGTTCCTCTCGTTCGTCTCGTCGTGTCAGTTCCTCTTTGGCAAGGATCGCGGCGCCGAGCACCCCCGCGGTCGGGCCGTGCTTCGAAAGCCGTATCTCGGTCTTCGTTCCCACTCCGGGCAGCACGTAAGCCCGGGCGACGCGAACCGCTGGTTCGAGCAGCAGCTCGCCGGCGATCGAGACGCCGCCGCCGATCGCGACGACATCGGGATCGAGCGTGTTGATCATGTTCGCGATGCCGATCCCGAGCCGCTCGCCGAGGATGCGGAGCAGGTTCTCCGCGACCTCGTCGCCGGCATTCGCCGCATCGACGGCGTCGTGGCCGGTGATCTCGTCGCCCGCCGCGCGGCAGCGGCCGAGCGCCGAGTCGGGGTGACTCTCGGCCGCAGCCTCCGCGAGGCGGTCGAGGGCGCGCCCGGCCGCCAGCGACTCCAGCGATCCCGGTTGCGGAAACCGGTCAGGCTCGCGGGCGCCGTCCTCGAGCCCTGTCGCGACGATCGTGTGACCGAGCTCGGCCGCGGCACCGCTTGCGCCCCGGTAGAGGCGCCCATCGGCGACGATCCCGCCGCCGACCCCGGTCCCGACCGTGAGCATGACCAGGTTGGCGACGACGACCTCGCCGTTGTGGCACGCCTCGGCGAGCGCGGCGACGTTCGCATCGTTGTCGACGAAGACGGGAAGCTCGAGGCGCTCGGCGAGGATGTCGCGCAGCGGAACGTCCGCCAGGGGGACGTTCACCGAGGCGCGAATCCGGCCGGCCTCGAAGTCGACCACGGAGGGGACGCCAACGCCGACGGCGCGGGCGTCGTCGCCGCGGACGGACTCGACCAGCGTGCAGATCTCGGCGATCAGCGCGTCACCGTCGGCCGCCTCGGTCGGCTGGATGCCGCGGTGGCTGAGCTCGCCGTCGCTGAGCGCGGCGACCGCCATCTTCGTCCCGCCGACGTCGACGCCGATGAAGCTGTCGCTCATCTGCTGATGCGAAGGCCGGCGGGTTCCAAACCGCCCGTGACCATAACGGCGCGGCTGGAGGGTGTCCGGATAGTCTCGTCGCCGCACTTCCACGACGACGACAGAGAGGGCGGAATTGACACCGATCCGGCGAAGCACGAAGCGCGGCGGGATCGACCTCGGCGGAACGAAGATCCAGGCGATCGTCGTCGACGCCGACAACGAGGTGATCGGCCAGTCGCGAAGCCCGACACCACACGAAGGCGGGCCCGACGCGGTCGCAGCGGCGATGGAGGCGGCGCTCGGGGAGGCCGCCGCAGCCGCGGAGGTCGAGCCCTCCTCGCTGCGCGGCGTCGGCGTCGGCTCGCCCGGGGAGGTCGACATCGCGACCGGCGCGGTCGCGAACGCCAAGAACCTGCCCGCGTGGACCGACAGCTACCCGCTCGGCACCAAGCTCGCCGAGGCGCTCGGGACGCGGGTGGCGGTCGGCAACGACGTCGGCGTCGCGACGACCGCCGAGTACGAGCTCGGGGCCGGGCACGGGCATGCGTCGGTCCTCGGCGTCTTCTGGGGGACAGGCGTCGGCGGCGGGCTGATCCTCGACGGCAAGCCCTGGCACGGCCGCGGCGCCGCCGGCGAGATCGGCCACATGGTCGTCAAGCGTGACGGCGCCCGCTGCCCGTGCGGCAACCACGGCTGCATGGAGGCCTATGCGGGCCGCTCGGCGATGGAGTCGGAGGCGCGCCGGCGGGTCGAGGACGGCGAGCACACCGATTTGTTCAAGCTGATGGCCAAGCACGGCAAGCCGCGGCTGACGAGCGGGATCTGGGAACGCGCGCTCGACCACGGCGACAAGATGGCCGAGCACCTGATCGACCGCGCCGTCAAGGCGCTCGGCGCCGGGATCGCTTCGGCGGTCAACCTGATCGATCCCGAGGTCGTGATCCTCGGCGGAGGCCTCGGCGTCCGCTTCGGCGAGCGCCTCGGCCCCGACATCCGCCGCCACATGGAGAAGAGCCTCTTCGTGCGCGACTTCCCGCCCGAGTTCCGGGTCGCAGCGCTGGGCGACTTCGGCGGCGCCCTCGGCGCGGCGCTGCTCGTCCGCTGACGGCCGTCAGTCGCGGCGCTCGCGGTAGGCGCGGATCAGCGCGTTCGTGGAGCTGTCGTGGCCGAGGTCGGGCTGCTCGCGCGACTGCAGCTCGGGGACGATCCGCTTCGCCAGGGTCTTGCCGAGCTCGACCCCCCACTGGTCGAAGGAGTCGATCCCCCAGACGGTGCCCTGCGTGAAGACGCTGTGCTCGTAGAGGGCGACGAGCTTGCCGAGCGTCGCCGGATCGAGGCGCTCCGCCATCAGGACGTTCGTCGGCCGGTTGCCCTCGAAGGTCTTGTGGGGGACGAGGTGATCGGGGACGCCCTCGGCGCGGACCTCGTCGGCGGTCTTGCCGAACGCCAGCGCCTCGGCCTGCGCGAAGACGTTGGCGACGAGCAGATCGTGGTGATCGCCGAGCGGATTCAGCGCCCGGGCGAAGAAGATCAGATCGCAGGGGATCAGGTGCGTCCCCTGGTGGATCAGCTGGTAGAAGGAATGCTGGCCGTTGGTACCCGGCTCGCCCCAGAAGATCGGCCCGGTCGCGTAGTCGACCGCTTCCCCGCCGAGGCGGACGTGCTTGCCGTTCGACTCCATGGTCAACTGCTGCAGGTAGGCGGGGAAGCGCTCGAGGTACTGCTCGTACGGGAGCACCGCGACGGTCTCGGTCCCGAACAGCTCCGCGTACCAGACGTTGAGGAGACCCATCAGTGCCGGCAGGTTGCGCTCGTAGGGCGCCGTGCGGAAGTGCTCGTCGATTGCGTGGAAGCCGGCCAGCATCTCGGCGAACCGCTCGGGCCCGATCGCGATCATCGTCGTCAGCCCGATTGCCGAGTCCATCGAGTAGCGACCGCCGACCCAGTCCCAGAACCCGAACATGTTGTTGGTGTCGATCCCGAACGCCGACACCTCGTCCGCGTTGGTCGAGACCGCGACGAAGTGCTTGGCGACCGCAACCTCCTCGCCGAGCGCGGTCAGCGCCCAGTTCCGCGCCGTTCGCGCGTTCGTCATCGTCTCGAGCGTCGTGAACGTCTTCGAGGCGATCACGAACAGCGTCTCCTCCGGATCGAGGTCGTGGGTCTTCTCGACGAAGTCGGTCGCGTCGACGTTCGAGACGAACCGGACCGTCAGGTCGCGATCGGAGTAGTGGCGAAGCGCCCGGTAGGCCATGACCGGACCGAGGTCGGAGCCGCCGATGCCGATGTTGACGACGTTGCGGATCCGCTTGCCGGTGTGGCCGGTCCAATCGCCGCTGCGGATCCGCTCGCAGAAGGCGGCCATCCGGTCGAGCACCTCGTGGACGTCGGCGACGACATCGCGGCCGTCGACGATCAGCGACCGCTCCCGGGGCATCCGCAGCGCGACATGGAGCACCGAGCGGTCCTCGGTGACGTTGATCCGCTCGCCCCGGAACATCGCCTCGGTCCGCTCGCGCAGCGCCGCCTCGCCGGCGAGGCCGACGAGCAGCCCGATCGTGTCGGCGTCGATCCGGTTCTTCGAGTAGTCGAGCCGCAGGCCCTCGGCCTCGACGACCATCCGCTCGCCGCGCTCGGGATCGGCGGCGAACAGGTCGCGCAGGTGGCGACCGGTCAGGGCCGCCCGGTTGTCGACGAGCGCCTGCCAGCCCGGCAGCGACCGCATACCGGACCCGGCGGCCGGCGCCGGGGTTTGGGGGCTCAACCGGTTGCCCCGACCGCGCGCTGCTTGCTCGCAATCCCGGTCAGCATGTCGTTCCAGGAGGCCTCGAACTTCTCGGCACCCTCGGACTGCAGCTGCTCGGCGAGCGCGGCGAGGTTGATCCCGGCCGCCTCGAATCGGGCGAGGAGATCCTCGTTGTCGCCGCCGTCGTCGGCCAGGACGCCACCGATGTCGTCCTCCTCGGCGAGCGCGAGCAGCGTCTCCTCCGGCATCGTGTCGACGGTGTCGGGAGCCGCGAGCTCGACCACGTACTTCGTCTTCGGCAGCGACGGGTCCTTGGTGCCGGTCGAGGCGAACAGGAGCCGCTGCGGCCGTGCCCCGGCGGCGGCGAGCCGCTGCCAGCGCTCGGAGGCGAGCAGCTCCCGGTAGGCGACGTAGGTCTTGATCGCGACGGCGACGCCGAGCCTGTCCTTGAGCTCGGCCGGGACCCGGTCGGCGACCGCGACGTCCCAGCGGCTGACGAAGATCGAGGCCACCGAGGCGACGGCGGGGTCGTCGCCGCGCTCGATCCGCTGCTCGATCCCGCGCATGTAGGCGTCCGCCTGGGCGCGGTACTGGTCGGCGTCGAACAGCAGCGTCACGTTGATCGGGATCCCGGCCGCGATCGACTCGGTGATCGCCGCCAGCCCCTGCGGGGTGCCGGGGATCTTGATGTAGATGTTCGGGCGATCCGCCTGGGCGCTCAGGCGCGCGGCCGCCTCGGCCGTCTCGTTGCCGTGGTAGGCCAGCTCCGGCGAGACCTCGAGCGAGACGAATCCGTCGACTCCGTCGGTTTCGTCGTGGACGCCGCGGAACAGGTCGGCGGCTCCCTGCAGGTCGGTGATCGCGAGCTCGAAGAAGAGCTCTTCGCCCTCCTTTCCCTCGGCGAGCAGCTGTCCGATCTGCTCGTCGTAGTGGTCGCCGCCGCTCAGCGCCTTGTCGAAGATCGTCGGATTCGACGTCAGCCCGGTCAGCGAGAGCTCGTCGATGTAGCGCTCGAGCGTGCCGTTCTCGACGATCTCGCGGGTGATGTAGTCGAGCCAGAGGCTCTGGCCGGCGTCGTGCAGTTGCTTCGGTGCGTTGCCCATCGGGCTCATCCTCCTGTTGCTCTCAGCTCTTTTCGTCCTTACTACCCGCTTCCGGCAGCCGCCACCGGTTCGGCGCGATCAGATCCTGCGCGGCTTGCGGGCCCCACGACCCCTGCGGGTAGGGATGGATCGGGCCGGGGTGCTCGAGCACGTCGGCGCTGATCGCCCACAGGCGCTCGATCCCTTCGGCGCCCGTGAACAGGGTCCCGTCGCCGAGCATCGCGTCGTGGATCAGCCGTTCGTAGGCCTCGAGCTGACGGTCGGTCTGAAAAGACTGCTCGTAGCGGAAGACCATCCGCGCGGCGCCGAGCTCCAGCGTCGGCCCCGGCACCTTCGCCTGGAAGTCGGCCGTGATCGAGCCCGGCTCGGTCAGCTCGAAGACGAGCTGGTTGGCGCCCTGGTGCTGGACCTCGTTCGGGAACATCTGCATCGGCGGCTCGTGGAAGTCGAGCACGACCATGTGCCGCGATTCGGCCATGCACTTGCCGGTCCGCAGGTAGAAGGGAACGCCCGCCCAGCGCCAGTTGTCGATCTCGACCTCGAGGGCGACGAACGTCTCGGTCGTCGAGTCGGGAGCGACGCCCGGCTCGTCGAGGTAGCCCTCGTACTGGCCGCGGACGACCTTGCCCGGATCGATCGTCCGCATCGTCTGCATCACCTTCGTCTTCTCCTCGCGGAGCGCCGTCGCCGACAGCGCCACCGGCGGCTCCATGGCGATGTAGCTGAGCAGCTGGAGGAGATGGGTGACGACCATGTCGCGGTAGGCGCCGGTGCCCTCGTAGAAGCCGGCCCGGTGGCCGATCGAGAGCGTCTCCGGGACGTCGATCTGGACGAACTCGACGTTCTGGCGGTTCCAGAGCGGCTCGTAGAGGCCGTTCGCGAAGCGGAGCGCGAGGATGTTCTGGACCGCCTCCTTGCCGAGGAAGTGGTCGATCCGGAAGATCTGCGAATCGTCGAACGCCTTGTGGAGCGTCGCGTTGAGCTCGACCGCCGAGTCGTAGTCGTGGCCGAACGGCTTCTCGAGGATGACCCGTGCGTCGCGCCCGTTCAGATGCACCTCGGCCAGCGTCGCGATGATCGACTCGAAAGCCGCCGGCGGCACGGCGAGGTAGTGGAGCAGGCGGCTGTCGGTCCCAATCGACTCGCGGGCGCGACCGACGGCAGCCCCGAGCGCCTCTGCCCCGGCATCGATCGGGACGTAGGAGAGCCGCGCCGCGAACCGCTCCCAGGCCTCGTCGCCGACGTCGGTGCGCGCGAACTCCGTGACCGCCTTGTGGGCGTGCTCGACGAACCCGTCGTCGTCGAGGTCGTCGGTCGCGGTGCCGACGATCCGGTACTCGTCGGGAAGCAGGCCGGCGCCCTCGAGGTGGAAGAAGCCGGGCAGGAGCTTGCGGGCGGCGAGGTCGCCGGAGGCCCCGAAGAGGACGACGACGTGCGGATCGGGGATCGCCGCGTGGGCCGGGTCGGCGGCCGCCCCCGGCAGGGTCGCGGTCGCGCTGGTGCTCAACCGCCCTCCCCCTCCGCGGGCTTCTCGTCGTGGCCGCCGAACTGCTTGCGCATCGCCGAGAGCAGCTTGTTGGCGAACTCGTCCTCGTTCCGGGACGCGAAGCGCTCGTAGAGGGCGGTGCTGAGGACCGGCGCCGGGACGCCCTCGTCGATCGCCGCGTGAAGGGTCCAGCGGCCCTCGCCGGAGTCGGAGACGCGCCCGCCGTACTCCGCGAGCGTCGGCGACTCCTGCAGCGACGCGGCGGTCAGGTCGAGCAGCCACGAAGCGATCACCGAGCCGCGACGCCAGACCTCGGCGACGTCGGCGATCTCGATGTCGTAGGGGTAGTACTGCGGGTCCCGCAGCGGAGTCGTCTCGGCGTCGACCTCGTGCTCGCGCTTGCCGATGTCGGCGTGCGCGATCACGTTCAGACCCTCGGCGTAAGCCGCCATGACCCCGTACTCGATGCCGTTGTGGACCATCTTGACGAAGTGCCCCGCCCCGGTCGGGCCGCAGTGCAGGTAGCCCTGCTCGGCCGGCGTCGGATCGCCCTCACGGCCCGGAGTCCGCGGCGCCGCTTCGACGCCGGGGGCGATCGTCGCGAAGATCGGATCGAGCCGTGCGACGGCGTCGTCGGGCCCGCCGATCATCAGGCAGAAGCCGCGGTCGAGGCCGAAGACGCCGCCGCTGGTCCCGACGTCGAGGTAGTCGATCCGTTTCGGGGCGAGCGCCGCCGCACGATCGATGTCGTCGCGGTAGTAGCTGTTGCCGCCGTCGATGATCGCGTCTCCCGACTCCATCAACCCGGCGAGCTCGTCGAGGGTGTCCTGCACGTAGCCGGCCGGGACCATGATCCAGGCTGCCCGCGGCGGCTCGAGCTTCTCGACCAGCTCGGCCAGCGATGCGGCCGGCGTCGCGCCCTCTCCTGCGAGCTCCTCGATCGCGTCGGCGCTGACGTCGTAGACGACGCATTCGTGGCCGTCCCGCATCAGCCGGCGCACGAGGTTCGCCCCCATCCGCCCCAATCCGATCATCCCGAGCTGCAACTCAGACCTCCTCGCGCTTGGCCGCCGTTTCGCTCCGGCACCTTTTCACAGCGACGCGACAGGCTCGGCGACGGGCGCGATCCGAACCGGGACGCCATTCAGGTGGGCCATCCCGGCGAGCCGCTCGAGGTCCTCCGGGCGGGATGACATCAGCAGGTTGACGTTGGCGCCGCCGGCCGCGTTCGCCGTCTCCCAGCCGCCGTCGTGCCCCCATCCGTGTGGGACCGCGACCGTGCCGGAGATCACCTCGTCGGTCACTCGCGCCTCGATCTCGATCTCCCCGTCGGAGGAGCTGATCCGGACCCGGTCGCCGTCGCCGATCCCGGCCGCCGTCGCGTCGGCCGGGTTGATCCGGGCCCGATGGACCCGGTCACCGGCCATCAGCTTCTCGGAGTTGTGCATCCACGAGTTGTGGGAGCGGAGCTCGCGGAGGCCGATCAGCCGGAGCGGATAGTCGCCGCCGCGGCCGTCGTCGAGGGTGAGCCTGCCGACCTCGTCGGCGATCTCCGCCGGACAGAGCCGGACCCGCTTGTCGCGATGGCGGATCTTCCCGGCCAGCACCCCTTCCTCGAGGTGGTCGGCGAGGACGACGCCGTGCGGCGCGTCGGCGAGCTTGCCGACGCTGAGGCCGTCGCGGCTGAGCCCGAAGCGATCACCCTCGGGGCCGAGCCGGAGCAGCAGGTCGACGAGCTGTCGCGGCGTCAGCTTCAGACCGAGCCGGCCGAGCCAGCGGGCAGCCGGGACGCTCTGTGGCACGATGCCGATCCGCTCGGCGACCTCCTCGATGATCTCCCACTCCTGGCGCGCCTCGCCGGCCGGCTCGACCACCGCCTCGGTCATGTTGATGTAGGGCTTCGTGAACAGCGACAGGAACGGCAGCGGCAGGTCCTCGCGCTCGAGGAACGTCGTCGCCGGCAACACGAAATCGGCGAGCTGGGCGGTGTCGCTCATGTAGATGTCGATCGCGACGCTGAGCTCGAGCTCGCGCATCGCCGCCGCCAGCTCGGCGCCGTTGGGAACGCTGAGGACCGGGTTGCCGGCGGAGACGAACAGAGCCCGCATCCGGCCCTCGCCGGGAGTCGTGATCTCCTTCGCCATCAGCGTCGCCGGCATCGCGCCGAGCACCTCCGGGAAGCCGCCGATCCGCGAGCGGCGCTTGCCGTAGTCGCCGGCGCCGATCAGCTCGGCGATCCGCTCGAACGGGATCGCCGCTTTCCCGAACATCGAGCCGCCGGCGACATCGAGGTTGCCGGTTGCGAGCGCGAGGGCGTCGAGCAGGAACGAGACGAGCGTGCCGTTGCGACCGAGGCAGGAACCGGTGCGTCCGTAGATCGCGGCGCCGTCGGCGCCGGCGATGTCGCGGGCGAGCGCCCGGACCCGCTCGGGGTCGGCGCCGGTCGCGGCCGCGGTCGCGGCGGGCGTGAACGGCGCGACCAGCTCGCGGAGGTCGGCGGCGCCGGCGGCGCCGGCGAGCGCGGCGCCGTCCTCGAGGCGCTCGTCGAAGACGACCTGAAGCAGCGAGAGGAGCAGCAGGGCGTCGGAGTCGGGGCGGATCGGCAGGTGCTCGAACTCCCGCGCCGTCTCCGACCGGCGCGGGTCGACGACGACGACGCGGCCGCCGCGACCGGTGATCGCGTTGAGCTGGTCCTTGATCCGTGGCGCGCACATCACCGAGCCGTGCGAGACGAGCGGGTTGGCGCCGACGATCAGCAGCAGCTCGGTCCGCTCGAGATCGGGGATCGGGAGCAGGAACGGCGACCCGTACAGCAGCGAGCTCGCGGCGAAGCGGTTCGAGACGTCCTGGGAGGAAGCCGTGTAGTAGTGCTGGGAGCCGAGCGCGTCGACGAATCCCTTGACCCAGAGCGGATGCGAATAGCTGAACGCGCCCGGGTTGCCCATGTACCAGCCGATCGCGCTGCCGCCGTGGTCGCGTTTGATCGCGCCGAGCCGCTCGCCGATCTCGTCGAGCGCCGTCTCCCATCCGATCCGCTCGTAGCTGCCGTCGGCGCGACGGCGCTGCGGGTGGAGGACGCGCTCGGGGTCGTTCTGGACCTCGGTCATCGCGATCCCCTTCGGACAGGCGAAGCCGCGGGAGAGCGGGTGATCGCGGTCGGGGCGGAGCTTCGTGACCGTGCCGTCCTCGACGGTGGCGACCATTCCGCAAAGCGGCTCACAGATCCGGCAGTAGGTGACGTGCTCGGTGGCGGCCATCGCCTCGGTCCCACCCTACTCCCCGCGGACGGCGGCGTTCAGGCTTTCTCGAGCCCCTCGGCGATCTCGATCGCGCGGGCGGCGTCGACGCCGTTGGCGCCGGCGATCCAGCAGGCGATCGGCGCCGCGATCCGCTCCGACGAGTGCGCGGCCACCGCCGCCAGCTTCAGGAGCCGGCCGATCTGCTCGTCGTCGGGAGGCTCGGCTCCGACGGCGTCTGCGAACGACGCGATCCACTCCTCGGCACTTGCCTCGGCCACCTCATACCTCCTCGCTCGGTTTCGGGGCTGACGCTATCGGGGCGCGAGCCGGGTCGCGGTCGCCTTCCAGGTGGCGGCAACGCGGACGCCCGGCCGCAGCCCGAGCCGCCCGATCGATGCCGTCGTCACCTCGGCCGCGAGCGGCTGCGGCGCCGCCAGGCCGACCCGGGAGCGGTTGCCGAACTCGGTCACGCCGGTCACCGGCGCGGCGATCCGGTTCAGTGCCGAGCCGGCCGCGACCGGCGCATCGGCGGGATCGATCGCGATCTCCCACGGGAAGACGCTGGCGGCGACCGGGCCGGCGGCGATGTCGGTGCTGAAGATCGTCCCGCCGCCGTCGAGCTCGACCCGGGTCAACCCGCCCGGCGCCGGCGAGGCGGTGCCGCTCATCACGACCGCGCCGGCGAGGTCGGCGACGAGCCCGCTCGCCGGCATCGCCGCGAGCTCGGCGGGGCTGCCGCGCTGGACGATCCGGCCGTCGTCGAGCACGGCGATCGAGTCGCCGAGCTGCGCCGCCTCGGTGAAGTCGTGGGTGACGACGATCGCCGGCACGGCGGCCGCGGCGAGGATGGACGCGAGCTCGCGACCCGCGGCAGCGCGGGTCCGCGCGTCGAGGGCCGACAGCGGCTCGTCGAGGAGCAGCAGGCACGGCTCGGAGGCGAGCGCCCGCGCGAGCGCGACGCGCTGCCGCTCGCCGCCGCTGAGGTCGGCGGGACGGGCATCGGCGCGCTCGCCGAGGCCGAAGCGCTCGAGCGCGGCCGTTGCGCTCCGGCGCCGGTCGCGGCGCGGCCCCGGCGCGCCGTAGGCGACGTTGCGCCAGGCCGGCATCCGCGGGAACAGTGCGTAATCCTGGAAGACGAGCCCGACGCGACGGCGCTCGACCGCGACTGAGATCCCGGCCCCGGCGTCGAACCACGTCTCCCCGCCGACGCTCACGGCCCCCCGCGCCGGCGGCAGCAGGCCGGCGATCGCGCGCAACAGCGTGCTCTTCCCGGAGCCCGACGGGCCGACGAGCGCCAGGCACTCGCCCGATCCGACCTCGACCCGCACTTCGAGGTCGAAATCGCCACGGGTGAGGACGACCTCAGCGGCGAGCATCGGCTACCTCCGGCCGTCCGCCGACGAGCTTGACGGCGAGGAGGATGAACGCCGATACGACCAGGAGGACAGCCGAGAGCGCCAGCGCGGCGTCGAAGTCGCGGGCGAGGAACTCGAAGATCGCCAGCGGGGCAGTCTGCGTGCGACCCTCGAGCGAGCCCGCGAACATCAGCGTCGCGCCGAACTCGCCGAGCGCCCTCCCCCACGCCAGCGCCGCGCCGGATGCGAGCCCCGCCCGAGCTCCCGGGATGCCGACCCGCGCGAACGTCCGCGCCTCGCCGGCCCCGAGCGTCCGCGAGGCGTCGAGGAGGTTCCCGTCGAGTGCCTCGAAGGCGGCGATCGCCCCGCGCACGTAGAACGGCGCGGCGACGAAAGTCAGTGCGACGACGACGCCGGCCGTCTGCAGGACGAGCTCGATGCCGGCGTCGGCGATCGCGCCGCCGGCGAGCCCATTCGGGCCGAACGCGGCGAGCAGTGCGATGCCGGCTGCGGCCGGCGGGAGGACGAGCGGCAGTTCGATCAGCGTGATCACCGCAGCGCGGCCGCGGAAGTCGCGCCGCGCGATCAGCCAGGCCGCCGGGGTGCCGACCGCGAGGATGATCACGAGCGCCGCCAGCGAGGTCCGCAGGCTCAGCCAGAGCGCTTCGGCGGCGCCGCGCTCGCCGAGGCTGGAGACGAGATCGCCGGGGCCGGTCTCGGCGAACAACGCGATCAGCGGCAGGGCGAGGAAGCCGAGCAGCAGCGCCAGCGCCGCGGCGGCGAGGATCCGAAAGCCGGTCGAGCCGGCCATCGTCAACCCCGCGACGGGCCGAAGCCGGAGTCGAGCAGGATCTGCTGCCCGTCGCCGGAGACGACGCCGTCGACGAACTTCCGGGCGAGCTCGGGCTGGGCGGCATCGGTCGCCACGGCGATCCCGTAGGCGACGTCGGGGCTCGCCTTGGCGGGGATCGGCACCTGCTCGATCCTGCCGGCGGCGGCGTCGACGTCGCTGCGGTAGACGAAGCCGGCGTCGACGGCACCCTGGGTCAGCTTGCCGACGATCCCGGCGACGTCGGGCTCGCTGCTCGCGACGTTGGCGAGGATCGCCTGCTCGGCGCCCGGCCCGAGCGCTTTCAGGACCTCGCGTGTGTAGATGCCGACCGGCACCTCCTCGTCGCCGATCGCGACTTTGACGCCGGGCTCCTCCAGTTCCCGAACGCTGTCGATGCTGGAGCCTTCGGGGACGCCGATCACGAGCTTGTTGGTGACGAACGTCGTCGGCTTGTCGAGCAGGCCGTCCTTGTGGAGCTCGTCGGGAAGCGACGTGTTGGCGGCGGCATAGACATCGGGGGACACGCCCTGGCGGATCTGCGCCGCCAGGGCGTCGGAGCCGGCGAAGGAGAACTTGACGTCGGCGCCGTCGAACTCGTCCCCGTACTTCTCGAACGCCGGTCCGAGCGATGCGGCGCCGAAGACGACCAGCTCCGGATCCGATCCGCTCGCGGAGTCGTCGGAGCCGCCGCAGCCGGTGACGGTCACGGCCGCGAGGACGATCGCGGCGGCAAGCAGGCCGACCGCCTTCAATCCCGGTCCCGCTGGATCATCACCGACGTCGCCTTGACGAGCGCAGTCGCCTCGACGCCCTCGGCGAGGCCGAGCTCCTCGACCGAGTCACGCGTGATCGCCGCGGTGACGCGATGCGGGCCGGCCTCGATCTCGACCAGCGCCATCACCCCATCGGTCTCGACCGACACCACCCGGCCGGGAAAGCGATTCCGGGTCGAGAGCTCATCGCCGGTCCGGTGCCGCTCCGGCGCCGCGCGCAGCCTGTCGACCTCGGCCGCCGGAACGCGGCGGCGATCGTTGGCGTCGCGAGTCGTCTCGAGCTTCCCGTCCCGGTCCCAGCGGCGCAGCGTGTCGACGCTGACGCCGATCCGCTTCGCCGCTTCGCCGAGGCTGAAGTCCTCCATCTGCCTAAGCATTGCATAGGCATGCGGAGGAGGTGAGCGTCCTGCCTACGCCACCAACTCGTACTCGTCCGGATCGAGCTCGGCGGTGCGCTCGGCGTACTCGCGCATGTAGCCGGGCCAGTTGGTGACGATCCGGCCGGACTCGTCGCGGTACCAGGAGTCGCAGTCGAGCCAGGCGGTGCCGGCGAAGCGCTCCTGGGTCCCGCGATCGCTGACGGCCTCGACATCGCGGCGGACCGTGATCGCGGCGGCGCCGGACTCGCGGACCCGCTGCAGGGCCTGGCGTATGTAGGCGCCCTGGGCCTCGAGGTAGAAGACGATCGAGCCGCCCGATGTGTTGGTGTTCGGTCCGTACATGAGGAACAGCGACGGGAAGCCGGGCACCGTGATCCCGAGGTGGGCGTGGGCGCCTCCCTCCCACTCGTCGGCGAGCCGGCGGCCGCCGGCGCCGCGGATCTCCATCGGGAACATGAAGTCGTTGGTGCGGAACCCGGTCCCCCAGATGATGCAGTCGACCTCGTGGTCGCGGCCGTCGGCGGTGCGGAGGCCGGCGGCGGTGATCTCGGTGATCGGCTCGGTGACCAGCTCGACGTCGGGGCGCTGCAGCGCCGGCAGGAAGTAGGAGCTGAACAGCACCCGTTTGCAGCCGAACGTGTAGTCGGGCCAGACCTTGCGGCGGATCTCCGGGTCGCGGAGCTGGCGGCGCATGAACAGGGTCGAGCGCAGCTTCCCGATCCGACCGAAGGTCCGCGGGTTGCGGATCATCGCCGTCAGCGTCTCCCCGTAGTTGAAGACGAACCGCCGTCGCGCCGCCTGCAGTCCCGGAATCTTCCGGATCGCCCAGCGCAGCAGCGTTCGGTAGGGAAGGTTGCGGCGCGGCAGGAACCAGTTGCCCGTCCGCTGGAAGACGACGAGCTCGCGGGCGACGCCGGCGATCTCGGGCACGAACTGCACGGCGCTCGCCCCGGTCCCGACGACGGCGACCCGCTTGCCGGCGAGGTCGTAGCCGTGGTCCCACCGGGACGAGTGGAAGCTGTGGCCGGCGAAGGCGTCGATCCCCTCGATCCGCGGATAGGCCTCACGGTGGAGCTGACCGGTCGCGACGATCAGCGCCTCGCTCTCCCAGCTCCGCCCGTCGGCGCCGGTGGTCGTCCAAACGCGCCGCTCCTCGTCCCAGCGGCACTCGATCACCTCGACGCCGGTGACGATCCGGCGGTCGACCCCGCGGTCGCGTGCGACCTCGCGCAGGTAGCCGAGGATGTCGTCGCGCGTCGGGCAGAGCCGCTCCCAGTCGCGGCGCTGGTCGAACGAGAACGAGTAGAGGTGGCTGGGAACGTCGCAGGCGGCGCCGGGGTAGTCGTTGTAGTGCCACGTCCCGCCGAGCTCGGGGGCGCGGTCGAGCAGCGTGATCTCATCGAAGCCGTGCGCCTGCAGCTCCACGCAGGCGGCGATCCCGCCGAAGCCGGCGCCGACGATGACGATCCGGGGACCGCTCATGGCGGTGAATCTAGAGGTCTCCAGATGGTCAGCCGAGCGTCGCCCCCTTCTCGCGGTTGCACTCGTCGCAGAGCAGCTGCAGGTTCGCGGCCGCGCTGGAGCCGCCGAGCGCGACCGGGATCACGTGATCGAACTGAAGCAGCGCCCGCGAGCCGCACTCGACGCACCGGCCTCCGTCGCGCTCGAAGACGGCGAGGCGGACCTCGCGCGGGATCCCCGGGCGGGCCGGGGCCCGTGCAGCGCGCCCGCGGGCCTGCTCGAGCCGGCGCTGCTTGCGGTCGAGGCACTCGTCGGCGAGCGCCTCGACATCGGCCGGGCCGAGGTCCTCCCGCTCCCACCAGATCCGCCCCCGGTACAGCCAATAGCGCCGGTCGCGGAGCTCGCCGACCGCGACGGCGATCGTCGCCTGGACCTCGTCGAGCCGGCGCCACGCCCGCCGGCTCACGGTCGGCCCGACGACCTCGGTCCCGACGATCAGCCGGTAGTGGCGACCGACCAGCGACCGCCCTTCCTCGAATCCTGCGTTGGTTGCCTCGTGCAGCACCTGCGGGAAGCTAGGAAGCGGCGCGGATGCGAGCGGCGGACTGCAACGGCAGTTGCAGGAGGACAGAGGACAGAGGACAGGATTCAGGTCGAAGCCTGTCCTCTGTCAGCGAGCGCAGCGAGCGACCTGTCTTCTGTCAGCGAGCGCAGCGAGCGACCTGTCCTCTGTCCCCTACCCCCCGATCGCGCTCATCGAGCGGGGCGGCGGGCGGAAGCCCTTCTCGCCGACATGGTGCTTGAGCTCCTTGCGCCAGACCGCGTCGCGGATGACCTCCTCGAGGTCGGCGTCGGAGGCGCCGGCGCGGAGCGGCGCGCGGAGGTCGGTCTCGTGGATCGAGAACAGACAGGTGCGGAGCTTGCCCTCGGCGGTCAGGCGGAGCCGGTTGCAGTCGGCGCAGAAGGGCTCGCTGACCGGGTTGATGAAGCCGATCTCGCCGCGGCCGTCGGCGAAGCGGAAGACGCGCGCGGTCGCCGACGGCTCCCGCGGCACCTCGACGAGGTCGTGAGAGCGCTCGATCAGCGCGCGGATCTCGGCGCCGGTCAGGACCGAGTCGGGAGTCCAGGCATGGTCGGCATCGAGCGGCATGAATTCGATGAAGCGGACCTGGTAATCGCTGGTCCGGGCGAGGTCGACGAACGAGTCGACCTCGCGCTCGGTGAAGTCGCGCATCGCGATCGCGTTGACCTTGATCGGGCGGACGCGCTCGTGGGCGGCGATCGCCTCGAGGCCACGAAGGACCTGCGGGAGCGCGTCACGGCGGGTGATCTGGAAGAAGCGGTCGCGGGCGAGCGAGTCGATCGAGACGTTGACCCGCCCGATCCCGGCGTCGACGAGTGCCGCCGCGTCGCGCTCGAGCAGGTAGCCGTTGGTCGTCAGCGAGAGGTCGCCGAGGCCGGGGACGGCCGCCAGCATCGCGACCAGGCGCGGGAACTCGCGGCGGACGAGCGGCTCGCCACCGGTCAGTCGCACGTCCTCGATCCCGAGCCGGACGAGCAGCGCGACGAGGCGCTCGATCTCCTCGAACGAGAGGACCTCGTCACGCTCGAGCCAGGGCAGCCCGTCGGCGGGCATGCAGTACTGGCAGCGGAAGTTGCAGCGGTCGGTGACCGAGACGCGCAGGTCGGAGATCGTCCTTCCGTGAGCGTCGCGCAGCGGCTCCGTGCCGGGCTCCATGCATCGATGATCGCGCATCGGGCCGCTCGGGCCCGCTCAGCCTGAGCAATTGGCCCGATGGGCGACCGGCGGGTACGGGAGGTCGGCGACGACCGCCGTCTCCAGGTAGTCGTTCTCGCGCGGGTCGCCGGAGCCGGGGGCGAGCGCGGCGCCGACCTCGCGGAGCCGGGCGCGGGGCCCGTCCGGGGCGGCCCAGGGCGCCAGGCCGAGAAACTCGCGCTTCGGGCCGGCGTAGACCCTGTACTCGGGCGGGTCCTCGGCGGCGACGAACCGGTCGTTGCCGACGTAGTTGCACTTCGCCTTCGCCGGCTTGACCCCGCGCGGCCCCTTCAGCCGGCGCTGGGTGATCGCCGTCTGCCCGTCGAAGACGAGGTCGGCGAGGTTGCCGACCATGTGCGGCGTCACGTTGTAGTCGAAGTCGACGGTCGGATCGGTCGAGGATCGCCACGTCGACGACATCCACTCGAGCGGCTGCCACTCACCCGGTGTCGCCCAGAGCCCCGGGTTCGCCTCGTCCTGCATGACGAGATTGGTCCCGAGAGCGTCGAGGCAGTACATGTAGTACTTCGACGTGTCCGCGCAGGGATCGATGCCGGGCCCGGGTGCCTCGCCGAACGGCGTCACCGGCCCGCCGTTGTAGACGAACGCCGGGAGGCTGGTCGCGAACGACATCCGCGCCTTCGTGCCGGGGATCCGGTACGGCCGCAGGTTCTCGATCGCGTCCGGGCCGGAGCTCGGCCCCGGCGTCAGGCTGATCGCGTTCTCGATGTCGGTCAGCGGCACCTTCTTGTTGCTGGCGACGACGTTGCGGAGCGGCCGCGGCCCGTCCGGCGTGACGTTCCGCGGCCCCCACATGAACGCCTCGTTGTAGACCTCGGGCCCGGTCGCGACGAAGGCGCTCTTCGGCTTCTTGACGTCGGGATCGGCGAACTCCTCGATCTCGGCCGGATCGACGGACTCACGGAACTCGGCCTGGTTGTTGGAGCCGAGGATGAAGACGTCGTAGCGGCGGGCGAGATCGCTGAAGGTCTGCATCCAGCCGCGTGCGAAGGTGTCGGTGCCGGCGACGAACGCCTTCGAGAAGCCGGGCACGCCGCCGAAGCGGTCGTTGTAGGCAGCTTCCTGGGAGGCGTAGGCGGCATCGAGGCTGGTCAGCGCCACGACGACGCCGCAGGGCGACGGGACCCCCTGACAGCCCGGGATGTTCGCCGGGTCCTCGAAGATGTCGCGCGTCGCCGCGCCCCGGGAACCGGTCGCGAGCGTCATCAGGCCGACGTCCTCGTTGAGGGCCACGACGTTCGGGCGCCCCTTCGCGAGATGCGGCACGACGTAGTCGCGGATCATGCACTCGATCTTCGCCCGGAACGTGCGGTAGGTGACGACGTTGTGGAGGTCCTGCTTGAACTGCAGCGCGAAGACCCGCGGCGCATCGGGGTCGCGGTGCAGATTGACCACCGGCTTCGCGGTGTTCGCGGCGCGGTAAGTCCGGCAGGTCGCCTTCGAGGGCGGCTTCGGCACCGCCGGCCGATCCGGCTCGACCGACTTGGCGGCGCGCCGGGCCATCTCCGGGTCATTGGCGATCAGCGCGTCGGCGCCCGCCTTCGTCGCCGCCTTCACCGGGGCCCGCCTCTCGAACGTGAACGGGACGACCCGGAGTCCGGCGGCGTGGGCCTCGGAGATCAGCGCGGGGCTGACCGGCCACTCCGGCGAGATCCAGTCGAAGCCGCTGGACTCAGCGACCGGGACGGCGATGGCGTTGGAGCCCTGCAGGGTCAGATAGGACGTCTCGGCGGCGGCGAAGGAGGGATCGTCCTGGAACGGCTTCAGGTTGCCGGGTAGGAAGCTCTGCACGATCAGATCGCCGGGTGGGAATCCTGACTGCTTGATCTGCCGCGCGACCCGGAGCGCGAACTGCGGCGGCGAGCCGGGATCGAAGTCCGGCCCCGGGTAGTTGTTGATCTCGACGTTCGCCCCGACGCCCTTGCGCGCGGCCAGCTCGAGCGCCTGAACGAGGGTCGGGACCTTGGCGCGCCGCTGGTCGCGCCTGCCGAGGTGCCTCGAGATCTCGTCGGTGCCGAGGATGTCGATCCGGCACTGCTCGCGGATCTCGGCATAGGTCCGCTCGGAGACGAGCCCGGTGCAGTTCGTCGTCCGCTTCAGCGAGGCGTCGTGCATGAGCACCGCCCGCCCGTCGGCGGTGATCCGCGTGTCCATCTCGAGGACGAAGCCGGCCTTCGCCGCGTGCCGATACGCCGGCAGCGACTCCTCGGGGTAGGCGGGGCGGAGCTCGCCGCGGACGGTCTTCAGCGGACCGCCGCGATGGGCGTGGATGTAGGGAGAGGCAGCCGCGACCGCGCTCCAGGCGAGGGCCAGCACCAGCACGACGGCTGCGACGGCGATCCCCTTCGTCCTCATCTCCACTCCTCTCCCATCCGAGACGGCGCGAGTCTAGAGGCTGGCCTCGGGCCCGTCGCCACTTGACTGCCGGCGACGCCGGGCTAGCTTCGGTCCGATGTGGATCGCGATCGCGATCGTCCTCGCGGCCGTGGCCGCCGCAGTCCTCGCCCAGCTCCTGCTGCCGCGGATCGCCGCGCGCCGGATCGAACGCCGCCTGACCGGGTCGGGCGGCGTCGCCGCGGTCACGGTCGCAGCCGTTCCCGCACTGCTGCTCCTCGGGGCCCGCGGCGATCGCCTCGTCGTCCGTGGCAGCGGCCTGACGATCGGCCTCGGCGAAGCGAGCGAAGGGACGGCGGGTGGGCTGCGGGCCCTCGACGGCTTCACCGACGTCGACGTCGAGCTGACCGACCTCCGCGCCGGACCGTTCGCGATCGCGGCGCTCGCCCTCGTCCGCCGCGCTTCGGGGCCGTTCGCGATGGCGGCCGAGGGATCGGTGACCGGTGCGGAGCTGGCCCGCTCCGGCGAGTCCTGGCTGCGTTCTGCGATCCCCGGCGGCCCGCTGATCGGCGCCGCCGCGCGAAACCTGCCACTCGGGGCGCGGTCGGTCCCGGTGGCATTCGAGATCGAGCTCCACAGCGAGGAGGAGGGTCTCCGGGTCGGCTCCGGCGGCGGCACGATCGCCGGCTATCCCGCCGGTCCGATCGCGACGACGATCGCCGCCGCCGTTGCCCGGCGCCTCGAGATCGCGCCGTAGGACCGGCAGGCCCGGCGGCGAAGCTATCCGGCCCTGCCCGTGTTGCAGCCGTTGATGAGAAACCGCTCGATCCTGCTCGCGGCTCCCGCCGCGCTCGTGCTCCTGGTCCTGGCCGTCGCCGCCGCCGGCATCGCCGATGCCGCCAAGCGGAAGCCGGTCAAGGGCATCGACGTCTCCCGCTTCCAGGGTCAGATCGGCTGGAACCAGGTCGGCAAGACGAAGATCCGCTTCGCCTACATCGCCGCGAGCCGTGGCTACGGCCGCGACTGCACCGTCGTCGCCGAGGAATGCGGCCGCGATCCGTTCTTCGACCGCAACTACCACAAGGCCAAGGAGGCGGGACTGCGCGTCGGCGCCTACCACCGCGCGTTCGCGGCCGGCCCGGATCGTCGCGATGCGAAGCTCGACGCCCGCCGGGAGGCGAACCGCTTCATCGCCGTCGTCAGCAAGGTCCGCCGCAATGACCTCCGCCCCGCCCTCGACGTCGAGTACCCGTTCAAGCGGCTCGACGAGGCGACCCTGCGGATCTGGATCCGGACCTGGCTGAAGCGGGTCGAGAAGAAGCTGAACGTGAAGCCGATCATCTACACGAACGCGTCGAGCTGGGCGGCGACCGGCGATTCGACCTGGTTCGCCAACAACGGCTACCCGCTCTGGGTCGCCAACTTCGATGTGCCGAGGCCGCTCGTGCCGGCGGGGAACTGGGCCGGCAAGGGCTGGACCGTCTGGCAGTACACGAGCACGGGGCGGGCGCGCGGAATCGACGGCCACGTCGACCGCAACCGGCTCAAGAAGGGGTTCGGAAAACTCGAGCCACGCTGAGAGCCGGCCGCGGGGGCGATCTGCCAAGGTGATCGGATGAGCGCGAACGAGCGGGAGGCCCTGCAGGGCGAATCGATCACGGCCGAAGGGCTGCGCGAGCTCGAGGCCGAGGTCGAGGAGCTCGAGGGTCCGAAGCGGAAGGAGATCGCGGAGCGGATCAAGGCGGCCCGCGAGCTCGGCGACCTCAAGGAGAACGCCGACTACCACATTGCCAAGGAGGATCAGGCGCACCTCGAGACGAAGATCAAGCGCCTCCGCACCCGGCTCCGCGACGCAGTCGTCGTCGAGGTGGGCGAAGGCGACGACAGGTTCGCCTTCGGGCGAACCGCGGAGGTCGTCGACGACGCCGGCACCACTCACACCTGGACTCTGGTCGGCCCGACCGAGGCCGATATGAACGCGGGGCGGCTGTCGGCGGAGTCACCGGTCGGCAGCGCTCTCCGCGACGCCGAGATCGGCGCCGACGTGGTCGTCGCGACCCCGCGCGGCGATCGCACGTTCACGATCAGCAAGCTGGTCGGCTGAACGCGAGCGCGATCCGGCCGCGCCGATGAGGATCCAACTCGTCACGCAGATGTGGCCGAGCCCGGAGAACCCGGACCTCGGCAGCTTCCTGGTCCCGCTGACCTGTGAGCTCGAGCGCCGCGGCAACGAGGTCGAGGTAACGGCGATCAGCCGCCGCGGCGGCGCGCCGACCAAGTACGCGAGCCTCGCAGCGAAGTCGATCGCCGCCGCCCGGCGCTTTCGGCCCGACGTCGTCTTCGCCCACTTCCTCTTTCCGGCCGGGGCCGCCGGTGCCGCCGCATCGCTCGCGGCCCGCTGCCCGCTGGTCGTGATGGCGCACGGCACCGACGTCGCCAACCTGACCGAGATCCGCGGCATCCGCGCGGCGACCGTCCCGGTGGTCTCCCGCGCGGCGGCAGTCATCTCGAACTCGCGCTGGCTCGCCGATCGGCTCACTGCGTCGATCCCGGCGGCGGCCGCGAAGACCGCGATCGCCGACTGCGGCATCGACCTCGAGGCCTTCACCCCCGCCGACGCCGAGCCCGCCCGGGAGGGGCTCGGCTGGGGCGGCGAGGGCCCGTCGTTTCTCTGCGTCGGCTCGCTGATCGACCGCAAGAACGTCGTCGCCCTCGCCGACGCGTTCGCGGCGCTCGGTCGGGGTCGCCTCGCGTTCGTCGGCGACGGACCGCTCCGTCCCCGGCTCGAGGGCCGGCCGGGAGTGCGGGTCGTCGGGCGGGTCCCGCAGAGCGAGGTGCCGCAGTGGGTGGCCGCCTGCGACGTCCTCTGCCAGCCCTCGAAGATCGAGCCGTTCGGCCAGGCGACGCTCGAGGGAATGGCGATGGAGCGCTCGGTCATCGCAACCACCGAGGGCGGGCCGCCGGAGTTCGTGCCGCCGGAAGCCGGGGTCCTCGTTTCGCCCGGCGACGACTCCGCGCTGCTCGCGGCGCTCGAGCGGACGGCTGCGATGCCGACCCCGAACCGGGCTGCGCGCGAGGCGGCGCGGCTCCACGACGTCCGCACCGAGGCGGCGAAGATGCTCGACGTGCTCGAGGGGGCCCGGCGCCGCTAGGTCGCGACGCCGGCCGGGCTCAGTAGCGCTGGTCGGGCGGGTAGCGCGGGTCCGGCGGCAACTCGTCCGGCCGCCGGCGCGAGTAGCCGAACGCGTAGATCGCGCCGACGATGAAGGCGACGGCACCGACGACCATCAGGATCAGACCGACGACGGTGAGATCGACCGCGTCCCAGGAGTCGTTGACGGCATAGCGGAGGATCGCGCCGATCGCGATCAGCAGAAGTCCCATTCCCATCGTCATCTGTCAACTACCTCCGTGTGGCCGCCTGATGGACTGCTTTCGGCAGGCTACCCGCCGCCGCTGACGCGAAACCGCGGGCCCGTGGCGGCCTCGGCGCTGTCGCGCGCCGACTCAGTAGCCGGTACCGAACGAAACCGGTCGTCAACTCCGATGGGTGGAGGCCGGGCGGCGCCTAGATTGACGGCATGAGCACCGAGACCGAACGCGACGAGCGCGAGCGCACCTTTCCCGAGTGGCTCGCGGGCCGCTGGGTCGACGATTATGCGAACGTCGGCATCCTCAGCTGTCCTGCCGACGCGCCGCTCGAGGAGGTCGCCTGGATGATGGCCGACAACCGCGTCCACGCCGTCGTCGTCGACGATGAGAGCGAAGACCCGCCGATCATCGCCGACGCCGACCTGATCGCCGCTGCAGGGTCAGGCCGCTTCGACGAGCTCCAAGCGGCCGACATCGCCGGGACCGAGGCGGTCAGCATCGGCCGCGACGACACCCTCGAGCGAGCCACCCAGCTGCTTGCCGAGCATGGCGTCGCCCATCTGATCGTCCGTGACGATCGCTGGCGCCCGGCCGGGATCCTCTCTTCGCTCGACGTGGCAAGGGCGATCTCCCGGCGCTAGCGGCTGGCGCTCAGCTGATCGTCAGCCAGGCGAGGACCAGGACCGAGCCGGCGACGAGCGCGATCGTCGCTGCCGTGGCGATACGGGCGGCGGGCCCGAGGCGGTGCTCGCCCATCACCTCGGGATCGCGAGCGAGGTTGCGGATGAAGGGAAGGATCGCGAGCAGCAGGATCGCGTTGAGCGCCTGGCTGAGATAGAGGAGCGGGACGATCGGGACGCCCGGCAGGGCGACGAGGACAGCGGCCGCGACGAGGACCACTCCGTAGCCGGCGTAGAAGAGCCGCGCCTGCGAGAAGCTGTCGTCGAGGTCGGCGGGACGACCGCGCGACTCGGCCAGCGAGTAGGCGGTCGAGAGCGGGACGATCGCGATCGCGAGCAGGGCGGCGCCGATGAACCCGACCGCGAACAGGTCGCTCGCGGCGGCGCCCGCCAGCGGCTCGAGAGCGCTGGCGGCGTCGCCGGCGGTGTCGATCTCGATCCCGCCGGCGTGCAGCGTCGCGGCGCAGGCGACGACCACGAAGACGGCGATGACGCCGGTCATCACCGCCCCGGTGACGACGTCGATCCGCTCGAAGCGGAGGTCGCTGGGCTTGAGTCGCTTGTCGACCGCATAGGACTGGATGAACGCGAGGCCCCAGGGCGCCAGGGTCGTGCCGATCGTCGCGACGACGGCGAGGATCGCATCCCGACCTTCGGGCAGCGAGGGAACGACGGCGCCACGGGCCGCCTCGCCCCAGTCGGGCGCGGCGAGGAAGCCGGCGACGACGTAGGTCACGAAGACCGCACTGAGGGCGAGCAGGACGTGCTCGACGCGGTGGAAGCTGCCGCGGAGGACGAGCAGCGCCACGGCCACGCAGGCGACCGGGATCGCGACCCCCCGTCCGACCCCGAAGAGGAGCTGCGCGCCGGCGGCGAGCCCGGCGAACTCGGCGCAGAGCGTCCCGAAGTTGGCGACGACGAGTGCGCCGACGACCGCGGCTGCCGTGCGCGGCCCGTGCCGCTCGTGGACCAGGGTCATCAGCCCCTTGCCGGTGACGACGCCGGTCCGCACCGCGACCTCGTGGAAGACGATCAGCGCGATCGTCGCGACGACGACCACCCAGATCAGTTCGTAACCGTAATCGGCGCCGAGCTTCGAGTAGGTCGTTATCCCCGGCGGGTCGTCATCGGAGAGGCCGGCGAGGATGCCCGGGCCGACGACAGCCAGTAGCGCCGCGACCCCACCGATCCGGAGCCCATGGCGGCGCCGCTTGCGGACGCGCTCATGGACGTGGCGACCGACGGGATGGGGGCGCGGCACGGCCGCATTCTCGCCGACGCCGACGTCGCATCCTCGGCCCCGCCTCCAGCGCCGGTCGCTACAGTCCCCCGCGAAGGCGGGAAGGGAGCGATTCCGAAGTGAAGGTCCTACGTCCGGTATTGGCGATCGTTGCGGTCGCGCTGATCGGCGCGCTCGTTCCGGCCGCCGTCGACGCCAAGCAGCGCGGCAAGCGCGACGTCCTCGTCGTCAGCAACAACTGGGCCGGCACCGCCGACCTGATCGACCCGCGCACGTTCGAGCGGCTCGAACGGATCAACGTCATCCCCGACGCCGAGCAGCGGATCGCCGAGATCCACTCCGACCCGGTCGCCACCGCGTTCTTCGACCTGATCCGCGAGCTGATCGGCGAGGGGCACAACCAGTACGTCGACGACGGCTTCACCTCGCCGGACGGTCGCGTCGTCTATTTCTCGCGGCCGAGCTTCGCCGACGTCGTCGCGATCGACCTGAAGACCGAGGAGATCGTCTGGCGGGCGAAGGTCGACGGCTATCGCGCCGACCACATGGCGATCTCCGCCGACGGCCGCCGGCTGCTCGTCTCGGCATCGACCGCGAACGTGGTCGATGTGATCAGGACCAGGACCGGCAAGGTCATCGACACCTTCCCCTCCGGCGACTCGCCGCACGAGAACAACTTCTCGAAGGACGGGAAGCTGATCTACCACGCCAGCATCGGCACCGTCTACACCGACACCGACGACCCGTCGATGGACGCCACGAAGGGCGAGCGCCTGTTCGAGGTCGTCGACGCGCGGACGATGAAGGTCATCAAGGCGATCGACATGGGCGAGAAGCTGGCCGAGGCCGGCTACCCCGGCATGAGCGCCGCCGTCCGGCCGATGGCGATCACCCCGAACGAGCGCTACGTCTACTTCCAGGTCTCGTTCTTCTTCGGGATCGTCAAGTACGACCTCCGCAAGGACGTGGTCGTCGACGTCCTCGACCTGCCGCTCGGGGCGGCGAAGGGGATGCCGCGCACCGATTTCCTCCTCGACTCCGCCCACCACGGCCTCACGATGAACCCTGCGGGGACGAAGCTCTGCGTCGCCGGGACGATGTCGAACTACGCGGCGATCGTCACCCGTAAGCCCTTCGCGCTGCAGCGCCGGGTCGAGGTCGGCAAGGTGCCCTACTGGTCGGCGGCGAGCGAGAACGGCAGGTACTGCTTCGTTTCGGTCGCCGGCAACGACCGGGTGGCGGTGATCTCGTTCCGGACCGGCCGCGAAGTCGCCCGGATCAAGGTCGGCGACCACCCGCAGCGGATGCGCACCGGGGTGATCCGCTCCGCATTCGTCTCGCGGCGCTGACGCGCCGAAACCGTCGCCCGCGCCTCGCGGCTCAGGGGAGCCGCGTCAGCTCCATCGAAAGCCAGGCGGGCCGGAAGCCGAGCCGCGCGTACAGCTCCTTGGGCCGATCCTCGTCGTCGGCCGAGATCCAGAGGTCGTCGACTTCGCCGGCGGCGTCGATCGACGCCCGCGTGATCGCGGTCCCGATCCCGTTGCCCCGCCGGTCGGAACGTACGTAGACATGGGTGATCTCCGCCGACCCGGCGACGTGTTCGATCTGCGCGAAGGCGATCGGCTCGCCGGCCTCGATGACGGCGAAGACGCGCGCGCCGCGGGAAAGCGCCACCTCGCGGGCCTGCCCGGGGTATTCGCCGGGATCCTGTCCGGGAAAGTCCTCGGCATGCCAGGCCGTCCGCAGAGCCCCGGCCGCCTCGTAGGGCACCTCCTCCACCGCCATCCCCGCGACATCGGGAGCCATCGCCTCGTGACGCATGTAGAGCAGGCGCAGCGCGTGCCAACCGATCGCCTCGAACCCCGGCCGCAGCGGGTCGGCGGCGGCGGCCGCGTCGAAGTCGATCCGTCGGTGCGAGGCGTCGGCGAGCGCTTCGTCGGCGATCGTGATCAGCTCCTGTACGTCCATCGCCGGCTCCTCATCGACCCGGACCAGGTTGAAGTCCCAGTAGTCGGGATAGCGGGTCGCGCGAAGGATCACCCCGTGTGCCCACGTCTCGGCGACGTCGCAGATCAGCTCCTGGCGAGCGTGGTGCCAGGCGCGTGCCCGGCTGGCCGCGGCCTCGCCGTCGTTCACGCCGGCCGGCCGACCGGCAACCGGTCGACGGCGGCGTCGTAGAGCCCGGCCACCCAGTCGGCGAGGGCGTTGAGCGGCCGCCGCACGACCGGTAGCCAGAAGAACAGCGCGCAGAGCGTGCCGAGCAGGGCACCGGCGACGACGTCGCCTGGATAGTGGACCCCGACCGCGACCCTCGCGACCGCGAGGATCGTGGCCATCACGAGCGCGATCGCGCCGATCCGGCGGTTCCGAAGGAAGATCGAGACCGCGATTGCGAACGCCGCCGTCGCGTGGTCGCTCGGGAAGGACGGATCGAGGGACGGCGGGACGAACAGGTGGGCGACGTCGGGATGGGCGACGAACGGCCGCGGCCGGTCCCAGACGTGCGTGATCAGCTGCGCGAGGGCGAGCGCAAGGGCGGCGCTGAACCCGGCGGCGACGACGCCGTGGCGGGCGTTCCGTGACTCCCACTTGCCGCGCGCCAGAAAGAGGACCGCGAGCAGCGCGATGAAGAAGTACTGAGCATCGACCGCGAAGAAGCGGAGGACGTCCTCGAAGCCGTCGTGATGCACGGCGAACCCGTTGACGCTCTCGAACAGGGACAGGTCCACGGCCGCAGAGCCTACGCCCTCGGGGCGGCAAGCCCGCCAATACCCTTGCCGGCATGCGTCGCCGCCACACCGAGACCCACCTCAGCTACCGGTCGGGTTGGCTGCGGGCGGCGATCCTCGGCGCCAACGACGGGATCGTCTCGACTGCCAGCCTCGTCCTCGGCGTCGCCGCTTCCGGCGCATCCGGGACGGCGATCGTCACCGCCGGAATCGCCGGGCTGGCAGCGGGGGCGCTGTCCATGGCAGCCGGCGAGTACGTCTCGGTCAGCTCGCAGCGGGACTCCGAGCGGGCCGATCTGACGCTCGAGCGCAAGGAGCTTCGCAGCGATCCGGAGGGCGAGCTGCGCGAGCTCGCCGGGATCTACGAGAGTCGCGGGCTGCAGCCCGACCTGGCGAACAGGGTTGCGCAGGCCCTGACCGATAGCGATGCCCTGCAGGCCCACGCGCGGGACGAGCTCGGGCTCACCGAGGAGCGCCAGGCCCGCCCGTTCCAGGCGGCCTGGGCGTCCGCGCTGTCCTTCTCGGCGGGGGCGATCCTCCCGGTGATCGCCGTCGCCGCCGCGCCCGCCTCCGCGCGCATCGTGACCTGCGTCGTCGTGACCGTCGTCGCGCTCGCGATCCTCGGCTGGTCCGGCGCCCGGCTCGGCGGCGGCAGCCGGGCGGTCGCGACCGCCCGGGTCGTGATCTGGGGCGCGCTTGCGATGGCGGTCACGTCCGGGATCGGCGCGCTCGTCGGCGCCGCCGTCTGATTTCGCCATCTCGATTGTCGGCGGCTCAGCTCACGGCGATGCGGGCGATCGTCGTGATCGACTGGTAGTAGACGTCGCGGCCGAACCCCGGCGCCGGGAACAGGAAACCCTGCGACGACGACGGGATGCCGACCCGGGCCTTCTCGGCGCCGCTGTCGAGGTCGAGGACGACGAGGCCGTCGGAGCCGGTCCGAAGCGACGCCCGGCGGGCCGCCGCGAAGCGGGAGCCGACCTGGCCGACCACGCGGGTCAGCGGCCGGATCCCACGCCTGCGCATCAGCTCGAGGTCCTGCCAGTCGCCGACGACCAGCTCGCGGGTGTCCGGGTAGACGATCAGGTGGCCGGCGTGGGCGAGCCCGTCGCGACGCCAGAGCGGATCGAGCTCGTCGCCGGTCAGCCGCCAGGCGCGAACGACCGCGTTGCCGGCGTCATAGGCGACGACGACGCGGCCGGACGGATCCCAGGCCGGCGGGTTCGACACGGTTCCGTACGGAAGCCCGCTCACCTCGGCCGAGCGGATCGCCCCGTCGTCGCGTCGCGCCCACCAGATGCGGACCGGGTCGGGGGACTCGCCGCTGCCGAGCATCGTCCGATCGGTCCGGTTGCGGCCCTGATCCATCCAGAGGACGTGCTCGTCGGCGATCACCGGGTCCCAGCCGTAGCTCCTTCCCGGGGCCGGCCCGTAGGCCGGCTGCCAGGTTTCGTCGATCACGAGCCGTCCGGCGTCGCGGTCGAGGTGGAGCCGGAAGACGGTGGTCGCGCCGACCGCGATCACCGTCTCGCCGTCGGAGGAGAGGCGCGCGATCGCGGGCTCCGGCAGCTCGAGCGGTGCCGCCATCGGGGCGAGCGTCTCCGGATCGAGCACGGAGACGGTCGAGGGTGCCCGGCCCGCCGGAGCGTCGCAATCCTTCGTCACGAGCTCGCCGCCGTCGAGGACGACGAAGGAGTTGTGCGGGCGATCGACCGGGAGCCGGTGCGAGGCGAGGACGTCGAGCTCAGGGCTGAGCCGGTGTGCCCACCGACCGAAGACGAGGTGGAGGTCGCCGCTCGCGTGGGCCGCGATCCCACCCGGCCAGAACGGCCCGCCGGGAAGCGGCGGCGTTCGTGCCGTTACCGCGAGCGACTCCGGATCGAGGCGCTCGGCCCAGGCGGGAACGGGCGTCGTATGGATCCTCCGGATCGGGACGCGGTGGCGGAGCGCGTACAGCTCACCAGGCTCGCGGCGGACGATCGCGTCGGTCGCGAACGCTTCGGCGACCGCCGCCAGGCGTAGCCCCTCGCCGGGCTGGATGTCGAGCCCCGGAACGCCGGCGACGCCCCACCTCCGCGGACCTCCGTCCTCGCAGGTCCACGGCTGCGGCCAGTAGCCGCATCCCTCGCCGGTCTCTTGACTGCGGGTCAACAGCCGGCAGCGTCCCACAACGGGACGGGCGCCGGACGTCGCGCGGGAAGTGCGGGCCTCCCGCGCTGTCCGGCAGGCCGGCGTCAGTAGTAGTGGGGCCTGCCGCCGACGGCCCGGCCCATTGCGCCGAGAATCCAGAAGATGAGACCGAGCACGACGAGAATCGCGCCGATCACCCAGAGGATCCCGATGTTCGCAATCGCGCCGATGACCAGCAGGACGATTCCGAGAATGATCATTGCTCGCTCCTTTCCAAGGCTCCCGTTACCCGCACGGGGCGCTGTCAACCGGCGAAAACCAAAGCGGGCATCGACTCGACAGCGGACTGGCGGAGGAGTAGGTTCGACAGGACCGAGGAGAGGAGAAACTGATGTCTGACGACGCTTTGTTCCTGGGGTGGGGTGAGGTCGTACGGGGCCGCGAGGAGAAGGCCGTGTCGGTCTTCAACGAGTCGATCGAGTACTACGCCAAGCTCCAGCAGGACGGCAAGCTCGAGAGCTTCGAGCCGTGGTTCCTGCAGCCGCACGGCGGCGATCTCAACGGCTTCATCATCCTCCGGGGCGAGCCCGCTCAGCTCGACGAGATCCTCCGCAGTCCCGAGTTCGAGAGGTTGCAGGCGCGGGTCGGGATGATCGTCGACCGGCTCGGGATCGTGCCGGCCGTGACCGGCGAGTCGCTGGCCCGCGGGATGGGCCAGTTCCAGGAGGCCACCGCGGACCTCGGCGGCTGACGCCGGGGCGGACGACGCCAAGCGAATCCGCACAGCCAGCCGCGGCCGCGCCGCCGGCCGTCCGATAATGGCGCGATGCTGTTCGAGCTCGAGCGCGTGTCGCTGCGACGTGGCGGCGAGCCGGTCCTGGTCGAGCTCTCGGCCCGCTTCCCGGAAGGCGTCAGCGCCGTCGTCGGTCCGTCGGGCTCGGGGAAGTCGACGCTGCTGCGGCTGCTCGACCGGCTCTCCGATCCCGACCAGGGCGTGGTCAGGTTCCGCGGAACCGATACCCGCGAGCTCGACCCGCTGCAGCTTCGCCGCGAGGTCGCGCTCGTGCCTCAGCTCCCGGCCCTGCTCGACGGCACGGTCGCCGACAACATCGGCTTCGCCGCCGGACTGAGCGACCGCGACCCCGACCTCGACCGGCTGCTCGGCCTTGCCGGCCTCGGCGGCTCGTTCGCCGACCGCGACGTCGAGCGTCTCTCGGTCGGCGAGCAGCAGCGGACGATGATCGCGCGGGCGCTGGCGACGGAGCCGGACGTGCTGCTCCTCGACGAGCCGACATCGGCACTCGACGAGCATGCCCGTGACTCGGTCGAGCGCACGGTCGTCGACCTGCACCGCAAGCTCGGCAACTCGATCGTGATCGTTACCCACGACCCCGAGCAGGCGCGGCGACTGGCCGAGTGGGTCGTCCGGATCGACGCCGGACGGCTGGTCGATCAGGGTGCGGCGGCGGGAATGCTGGCGTGACCGGCATCGACGTCACGATCGGCGAGGTCGCGGCTTCGCTCGTCCTCGTCGCGATCGCGGCCGCGATCTCGCGCTGGCGCGGCGCCGGGCTCGAGGCCGACATCGGGACCGCGGTCGTCCGCAGCTTCGTGCAGCTGACCGCGATCGGCTTCGTGATCACGGCGATCTTCGATGAGGACAGCCTGCTCCTCGTCCTCGCCCTGCTCGCGGTCATGGTCGTTTTCGGCGCGTTCACGGCACGGGCACGGGCGCGGCACGTCCCGGGAGCGTTGACGCCGCTGCTGATCGCGCTCGCTCTGTCGGCGACGGCGACGCTCGGTCTCGTCCTCGGGCTCGGGATCTTCCCGGCTGAGCCGCGCTACCTGGTGCCGGTCGGCGGGATGGTGATCGGCAACGCGATGACCGCCTCGGCGGTGGCGCTGAACCGGCTCGGGGACGAGATGCGAACCGAGGCGCCGCGGATCGAGGCGACGCTCGCGCTCGGCGCGACCTCCCGTCGGGCCGCCGCACCGAGCGTCCGCCGGGCCCTCCGCTCGGGGACCATCGCCCTCGTCGACTCGACGAAGACGACCGGACTGATCTTCTTCCCCGGCACGATGGTCGGCATGCTGCTCGCCGGCGCCGACCCGACCGACGCCGTCCGCCTCCAGCTCATCCTCCTCTACGTGCTGCTCGGCGCCGTAGCGATCTCGGCCCTGACGGCAACGACCCTCGCCTATCGCAACTTCTTCACCGCCGCCGAGCAGCTCCGCGACCGTGGCGACGGCGCCGGACAGCCCGCTCAGTAGAAGCCGAGCCGGGCCAGCGGCTCGGTCAGCTCGCGCTCCTCGTAGGAGAAGTGCGAGTTCATCGCGTCGGTGAGGAGGTCGACAGCGGCGTGCAGCTCCGCCATCCCCTCCGGTTCCGACGAGACGAGGTCGATCAGCGCCTCGTCGACCCGCTCGAGGATCTCGGCGATCGCCTCGTGCTCCTCGCCGAGCCGGTCGAGGACGGCCGCGAGGCGCGCGTCGCCGCGACGCAGATGCGGGAAGACGCTGCGGTCCTCGAGCGTGTGGTGGCGGGTGACGTTGCCGCAATAGGTCTCGCAGAAGGTGCCGAGCGTCCAGTTGTTCTGCCGGATCGCCATCCGGTTCAGGTAGGAGCGGACCGCGGCGGCGTTCGTCGTTCCCTGATCGACCTGTTCGATCAGGTCGCGCAGCCGGGCGAGCTCGGCGCGGAGCATGTCGTGGACGTCGACGAGGTGCCGCCCGGCAGCCTGCTCATCGGGGCTGTACTCCCGGGCGAGGTCCGGATCCGGCCCGTGCGGACGTTCGCTCTCGTCCCAGACCGCCTCGGAGCTGAGGCGGACGCCATCGTCAGGCGTAGGCGTGACTTCGAGACCACCGCCCGGGGCCACCCCGTCGGCGTCGCCCGCCGACACCGCGGATGCCGTCGCCCGGCCGCTCCCCGGCCGCGACCGCTCGGCTTCGACGAGCTCCCGAGTCCGCGGCGCGGTCTCCTCGGCCCAGGCGCGGATCGCCGGCTCCTCGTCGGCCGCGAGGATGAACGCGCTGATCCCGGTCTCGAGCGCGAGCTCGGCGAGCTGCTCGGGCCAGCTCGACGACTCGCCGGATGGAAACGTCTCGCCGCCGACGGAGCCGACGTTGAGCATCCGCCGGATGTCGCCGGGCCGGCGCCCCGCCCGCTCGGCGCCTTCGTCGATCACCGCGCACATCTCGCCGAGCTCGGCGATCGGCGCGTAGCCGACGCTCGGTATCCAGCCGTCCGCCTTCGCTCCGGTAAGCCGCAGCATCCGCGGCTTGTAGGCGCCGAGCCAGATCTCGACGTCGTGCGCCGGCGCCGGTCCCGGGTGCGCCCCGGCGAGGCGGTGATGGGTGCCGTCGACGCGGGCGGAGCGCTCCCCGGTGTCCCAGATCGCCCGGATCACGTCGACGGCCTCCGCGAGCGCATCGACGCTCTCCCCCGGCGACAGCCGCTCGCCTCCCATCGCAGCGATCGCGTCCCAGAACGCCCCGGCGCCAAGCCCGAGCTCGATCCGGCCGCCGCTGAGGATGTCGAGGCTGGCGACGCTTCGCGCCAGCACGGCCGGATTGCGGAGCGGCAGGTTGGCCACGTTCGGAGCCAGCCGCACGGTCTCGGTCTCGGCCGCCAGGTAGGAGAGCAGGGTCCAGGTGTCGAGGAACCGCGCCTGGTAGGGATGGTCCTGGAACGTCACCAGGTCGAGGCCGACGACGTCGGCGAGCTTTGCAGCCGCGATCGCCTGGCCGGGGCGCTCGGCGGAGGGCATCGAGAAGATCCCGAACTGAAGCTCGTGGCCGTAATCGATCACGCCGGCAGGCTACGACCTCGCTGCCGCCGCCCTTGCGGAGCCGCCCTCCCGCCTGGGCCCGCCCCTAGGATCGAGAGCGTGGAGGCCGGCGCCGCGCATGTCCCCGATCAGAGCGTCCCCCGCCGGCGGGAGCTGCTCGCGGCCCTGGCGGCGCCGCTCCGCAGCTTCCTCAGCACAGAGGCGGGCAGCGCCGGTCTGCTGCTGGCGGCGACGGCGATCGCGCTCGTCTGGGCGAACTCCCCGCTCTCGGACTCCTACCAGTCGCTCTGGAGCACCGACCTGTCGATCCGGATCGGCGGCGACGAGCTCAGCCTCGATCTCGCCCACTGGGTCGACGACGGGCTGATGGCGGCCTTCTTCTTCGTGATCGGACTGGAGATCCGCCGTGAGCTGTCGATGGGCGAGCTCACCGAGCGCCGCCGGCTCGTCATTCCCGGGATCGCCGCAGTCGGCGGCATGGTGCTGCCCGCGCTGCTGTATCTCGCGCTCAACCCCTCCGGCGAGGCGGCGGACGGCTGGGGCGTGGTGATCGGGACCGACACGGCGTTCCTGCTCGGCGCGCTCGCGCTCGTCGGCCCGGATTGCCCGACCCAGCTGCGCGTCTTCCTGCTGACGTTGACGATCGCCGACGACATCGCCGCGATCGCCGTGATCGGCGCCGTCTACTCCGACTCGATCGATCTCGTCGCGGTCGCGGTCGGGGTCGCCTGTCTCGTGATCATCGTCGTCCTCGGCCGCCTCCGGGTCTGGCGCGGCTCCGTCTATGCAATCGTCGGCGCCGTTCTCTGGGTCGCCGCGGTCGAATCTGGCCTGCACCCGACGATCGCGGGGATGGCGGCCGGGCTTCTGATCACGGCCCGGCCGCCGGAGCGCGAGCAGGTCGAGCACGCGGCGTCCCGGTTCCGGGCGTTCCGGCAGTCCCCGCTTCCCGATGTCGGCCGCGAGGCGAGACAGAGCCTCCAGAAGGCGGTCTCCCTGAACGAGCGCCTGCAGACCGTGATGCACCCGTGGACGAGCTTCGTGATCGTGCCGGTCTTCGCGCTCGCCAATGCCGGGGTCGACCTCGGCGGCGGTGTGCTCGGCGACGCGTTGACCTCACCGGTCACCTGGGGCGTCGTCCTCGGCCTCGTCGCCGGCAAGCTCGCCGGCATCGGCGTCAGCGCGCTCGGCGCCGTCCGCTTCGGCCTCGGGAAGCTGCCGCAGGGCGTCGGGTCCGGACAGGTCGTCGGCGGCGCGGCCCTGTCGGGGGTCGGCTTCACCGTCTCGCTGCTGATCGCCGGGCTCGCGTTCACATCGCCGACCCTGCGCGACGAGGCCACGGTCGGAGTGCTGATGGCCGGCGCGATCGCGATCGGCGTCGGCTGGGTCGTCTTCAAGCTCGCCGCCGTCCTCCGCGGCGAGCGCACAGCCGGGCTGCCGAGGAAGCTCGACATGGCCGTCGACCCCGAGCGCGATCACATCCGCGGCCCGGTCGGGGCGCCGCTCACGCTCGTCGAGTACGGCGACTTCGAATGCCCCTTCTGCGGCCGCGCCACCGGCGTCCTGAGAGACCTCCGCAACCGCTTCGGCGACGATCTCCGCTACGTCTTCCGGCACCTCCCGCTCGCCGACGTCCACGAGCAGGCCGAGGTCGCGGCTCAGGCCGCTGAAGCCGCCGCGACTCAGGGGCGCTTCTGGGAGATGCACGACCTGCTCTTCCGCCACCAGGACGAGCTCGAGTGGGCCGATCTCGTCGGCTACGCGGGGGACCTCGGGCTCGACGTCGAGCAGTTCGTTCGCGACCTCTCCGAGGGGCGCTGCGCCGAGCGGGTCCGCGAGGACGTAGTCAGCGCCGAGGCGAGCGGCGCGCGCGGAACGCCGACGTTCTTCGTCGGCGAGCAGCGCCACATCGGTCCCTACGACACCGAGACCCTCGCCCGCGAGCTCGAGGCGCAGCGCTTGCCGGCGCCCGCCTGAGCAGAACGCTTCGACTCGCGGAGGATCCGGGGGTAGGCTCGACCTCGTGGCCCACGAGCATCACGAGGGCGACGAGCCGGTCCGGCTCACCCGCTGGCAACGCCTCGGCATCCAGGCGCTGCGGCGGAAGGCGGGCCGCGAGGGCGGCGAGCCGTTGCAGCCGGAGGATTGGAAGATCGCCTGGAACCTGCACTCGACGGGCGCCGGCGGCATGGTGGGACGGGTCCTTCGCTCGCTGCCGAGCAGCCCGCGCTGCAGCATCTGCGGAGCTCCGTTCGCCGGGCCGGGAAGCCGCATCGCCGGCCCCCTTGGTTACCGGCCATCGCGCAAGAACCCGACGATCTGCTCCGTGTGCGTCGAGTTCTCGCCTCCCGGAGGAATGCACATGGAGACCGGGGTGCTGTTCGCCGACCTTCGCGGCTTCACGGAACGCTCAGAGGGGATCGACCCGCGCGAGGTCTCGGAGTCGCTGCGACGCTTCTACCGTTGCGCCGAGGACGTCCTCTTCCCGGAGGCCGTGATCGACAAGCTGATCGGCGACGAGGTGATGGCGATCTACCTCCCCGAGCTGCAGCCCGGCATCGAGTCCGGGGACGTGCCGGTCCTGATGCTCGACCATGCTCGCGGCCTGCTCCGCGCGGTCGGCTATGGATCGGCGACCAAGCCGTTCGTCGAGATGGGAATCGGCCTCGACGTCGGCGAGGCCTTCGTCGGCAACATCGGCCAGCGGGCGCTCTACGACTTCACGGCTGTCGGCGACATCGTCAACACGGCATCGCGGTTGCAGGGGCAGGCGGCCGGCGGCGAGATCGTGCTCTCCGAGCGGGTGGCGGCTGGCGTCGCCGGGGGCGCCGGCACCCGGGTCGAGCTCGAGCTCAAGGGCAAGGCCGGAACGCAGGTCGCATATCGGCTCACCCTCTAGCTGGGCTCACGCGTCGCGACGGCACGGGTCCGGAATCAGTGCCTAACCGCGAGCCTCCATCGCCTTGGCGACGCCGGCGCGCATCTCGTCGGCGTTCATCGCCGGCACCAGCGTGATCACCGCGTCGAAGCCGAAGAAGAACGGCTCGGCCGCCGGCGGGATCCCGCTCGAGTCCTCCATCTCGAAGAAGATCAGGGCGGTCCGCATTCCATCCTCGGCGATGAAGTAGGCGGCTTCGGCGTTCAGGGTTTCGAT
>DASTTY010000044.1:0-126892 GCA_035759925.1 Solirubrobacterales bacterium | reverse complement strand
TTCGGATCCTGGACGGAGCCGAGCTGCTTGAAGACCTTGACCTTGCGGCCGTTCGCGCAGTTGTCGGCGTCGGAGCTCTTGACGTAGCCGTAGTAGTCGCCGTCCTCGCCCTTGATGTTGACCTTGGTCTCGGCCTTGGCGAGCGCCTTGCCGCCCGGCCCGCGATGACCCGCCTCGGCCGAGGCGACGGCGGTGAAGGCCGTGACCGTGACGGCGAGGGCGACGAGGGCGGTGCGGACCTTGGTGCTGTTGAACATGTGGTGCTCCTGTGGGTGGTTCGAGCTTGCACGGCCATGCTCGTCGCCGGACAGCCCCGCGAACAGCCACCCCCGGTGTGGATCGAGCCACACCGGTGGAGCGGATCCCAGACCGATTTCAGTCCGGGTACTCGTCCTTGCGCCACGAGCGCGGCTCGTCGGGCTGCGGCTTCGGGGCCCGCTCGAGCATCATCGTGAAGTGAGGCGCTACGAACGGATCGGGCGCCATCACGGTGTAGGTGTGGTAGACGGTCCCGTTCTCGCGCGCGAACGCGATGTAGCCGGGGCCCTCGCGAAGGCCGTCCTTCAGGTCGGCCCCGACCTGCTCGCCCCATTCCCGTAGCCACTCGGGCGGGTCGTCGATCATCTCCTTCACCTCGGGGATCTCGTTCGCCTGCTCCTCGGTCATCGCGAGACCGAAGTCCCAGGGGAAGTCGGTGTCGTAGGTCGAGACGTAGGGGAACTCCCAACCCATCCGCTGCTTGTAGGCGGCGAGGCGGTCGATCGGCGCCCGCGAGAAGCAGAGGAACGTCACGTCCCGCTTGTTCATGTGAATCAGCCCGCCTGAGAACTCGTCGCCGAGGCTGGTGCACCCGGGACACGCGCCCTTCGAGTAGTCGGGACCGAACATGATGTTGTAGGCCAGTAGCTGCGAGCGGCCGTCGAAGAGCTCGGCCAGGGACTTCCTGCCGTCCTCGGTGTCGAACTCGTACTCCTTCTCGACCGGCACCCACGGCAACTCCAGCCGCTTCTTCTTGATCTCCTCGTTCAGCTCGGCGTGCCGGGCCTCGAGCGTCGCAAGCTCATCCCGTGCCGTCTGCCATTCCTCACGGGTTCCCACGTTGTGCTCGGACATCGTCATCTCCTCAGCTGTGGTTTTCTCTCCGCTGGGGCGACCAGATGGTCGCTACCCGCTCTACCACCGAAGACACGTGACGGCGGTGAGAATCATCGGCGCCTGTCGGAGCTCTTCGGAACCATCGGCGGCGCGACGGCGTCGTTCCAAGGCAGGAGAAGGCACCCCTCCAGCTCGCGGTTTCCACTCACCGCCTGGACCGCCGCCTTGCTGTAACAGGTCTGATCATGCTGCTCGGCGGCTCCCAAGAGGATCCCGAGCGTCGCCACCCCGAGCAGAATCCAGATCGCGGGATGAAGGCGAACAGGACCGCGGCCGGGCACCTCGCGAGTCACGATCAGTCGTTCCGTCGGCCCTTCGGCTTTCGGCGGGGTCGCTGCGACGTTCGAATCCGGCGACGGGCGCGTCTGAGCGGTCCAATGCTGCCCGTCCCAATAGCGCAACCCCGAATCTCCCTCAGGTTGAGGATCCGGGTACCAACCGCGGTCTGCCATCCCCATCGTGGCGATCCTACCGTCGGCCCCACTACCCGAATAGGGGCAATCGACGTGCGCGTGTCGATCGGCCCGGGCGGGAGCTTTCCCAGCTCCGCCGAACTCCAGAACCTCTCAGCCGAACCCGATGGTGTCCTTGGCCCAGGGTGTCGTGAAGTAGTACTGGGCCCAGAAATACAGGGTGGTCCTCGTCTTGATCGTGATCTTGTCGATTGCGCTGCGACCGGAGTCGATGAACGCGTTGTCGGGTTTCACGCTGATGCCTGCCCTGTATGCGTCGATGCTTCGGCATTTGCGCCCGGCCAGCATCGCCGTACCACCGCCCATGGTGATGTCGTAGGTATCGAGAGCCAGGCCGATATCTCCGAACGGTGCCGAGGAAACGATCTGGTTCCCGGCGTTGAAAATGACCCGCAGCTCTGTGCAGATCAGGACACCCGGCGGGTTCTCGGTGGTCGTGTGAAACCGCCCGCCGGTCGTGAATGGACCCAACTGAATGGTGCGCTGCCGGCCCCACGGACGGCCTACGCCGACCTTGGTTGCGTTGACGTTCTCGACAGCGCTGACGCTCCCGCACCCGTGATGGTTGGCGCCGCATCAGCTTCGCTCCACGCGTGAACCAGGAAGGATGCTTCTATCGAACTGGGTTCATGACCGGGGGTCGGGCTTCCTTCCTTGGAAAGCCGAATCCCCCTCAGGGGTGAGCGACGGGACTCGAACCCGCGACCGCCTGGACCACAACCAGGAGCTCTACCAACTGAGCTACGCCCACCGCGCGTGGTCCCCAATCTAGCTTGCCCGGCGCGCGTCAGTGAGCGGCGCCGGATCGGTGGGCGCCGTCCGGGAGGCGCCACAGGCGCACCGAGGAGGGACGGTCGGGGTCGTGGAAGATCTCCTGGTCGGAATCGAGCAGGCGGGTCGCGCGCAGAGGATCCTCGCCGGTGCCGGGGTTGCGTATGTAGCGGGGGTGCGCGCCGCTGGAGACCTGGACGCGGATCCGGTTGCCGCGGGCGAAGCGATGGGCCGTCGGCCAGAGCTCGAACCGGACGCGGGCGACACCGTCGGCATCGCGGGGCGGCGCGTCGGGGACGAGGCGGATCAGGGCGTCGCAGACGTTCCACGAGGCGCCGTCTGGCTCGACCTCGCAGAGGCGGACGAAGAGGTCGGCGTCGTCCCTGCTCGCGCGGAAGTGGATGTCGGCGGAGACCGGGCCGGCCGCGTCGAGGGCCCTGCTGAGCGGCGCGCCGGTGAAGACGATCACGTCGTCGCGGGCTTCGAGCGGGCGATTGTCGCTGACCGGGTCACGCTCGGCCAGCACCGGACCGCCGACGGCCGGCGTCGGCGAGGCGGGGTCATAGCGGTAGCGGCTCGGCGCGGCGGGAGAGCTCGGCGGCTCCTCGCCGAGCCCGCCTTCCGGCTGCAGGTAGAGATCCACGTCGACGGCGCCCGGCGGTGGCCAGTCCTCGAGCTCGAGCCACCGGTCGGCGCCGTTCAGGTAGGCGCGGACCGGAATCGGGTTGAGCATCCTGTCGTCGCCGAGCAGATGGGCGCGCATCCAGCCGATCCCTTCGCGCAGGCTGAAGCCGGCCAGCGCCGGTGAGAGATGGGTCCAGGGGCCCACGACGAGCTGCGGATCGCGCCCGGCGGCGCGGAGCGCCCGGTAGTCCTCGATCTGCCAGGGCAGGAAGATGTCGAACCAGCCGCCGATCAACTGCACCGGCTCGGTGGCCTCGCCGACCGAGGACGAGTAGTCGCGTGCCGCCCAGTAGGGGCTGTCGGGCGCCATCTCCCGCATCCATTCCGTGACCGGGAATCGCCCGCCGAGGTTCCAGTCCTCGACACTCGTAAGCGGGATCTCCTCGTAGAGGCGCGGAAGCTTGCGGCGCAAGCCGAGTGCGATCAGAAGCGGAGCGAGGCGGCGCTCTTGGACCTCGAGCATGAACATCCACGAGATCGCGCTGGCCAGCGAGACGCTGCCACCGCCGTATGCCATGCCGTGGAACTGCGACGCCGTCACCGACGGCGACATCGCGTCGACCGAATCGGCGACCGCCCACTGGACGATCCCCAGGTAGCTGGGGCCGATCGTCCCGATGCCGCCCTCGTGCCACGGCTGCGCACGCAACCAGCGGATCGTCGCGAGACCATCGGCCCGTTCGTTGAACGGATCGAGCTCGCCGCCCGACCCGAACGTCCCGCGGACGCTCTGGACGACGGACTGAAGCCCGCGTTCGGCGAGCAGGCGCCCGAATAAAAAGCCGACCGCGTCGTCATGGCCGTAGGGCGAGCGGACGAGGACGGTCGGCATCGCCTCGCCGGCGCCCGCCGGCACGTAGCGGTTCGCGAGCAGGACGACACCGTCGTCCATCGGCACCGGCAGCTCGCGCTCGACGGCGATCTCCCGGCTCGCCGGTGCCGGCAGCCGCATCAGGCGGCCGGCGATCTCGCTGAGCAGTCGCGTCCGGGCCGACGTCGAGTTGGGGACGCTCGGTGCCGGACCCGTCTCGCGACTCATCCCGGCAGGTTATTGCCGTGGTTCCTCGGCTTGAGCCCCGGCGTGCGGAGTGGTAGACCATCCAGCACCCGCATCCGGGGCGAGGAGCCGCCCATGAAGGTGAAGCCGATGATCCAGCAGCAATCGTGGCCGGGTCGACGACGGTGACGAAGTGAGCTCAGCGAGGCTGGAGTCGCCCGCCAGGCTCCTGCTCCCGTTCAGCGTCGCCTTGGCCATCGCGGCGGGCCTGTACGCATTCGGCACCGAGCACGTTCCCGATTATTCGGGCACGGCCCTGTTCGGACGGACGGCGGTCGACACCGTTTCGCTGAAGTCGTGGCTGGCAACGGGCGTGCTGGCACTGGCCGTATTGCAGCTCGGGCTGGCCTCGTGGATGTACGGCAGGCTCCCGGGAATGCCGGTCGCCGGTTCGCGGACGGCGAACGTCCATCGCGCGATCGGGATCGTGGCCCTGCTCGTCACGCTCCCGATCGCCTATCACTGTGCCTTCGCCTACGGCGTACAGGAGAAGATCGACGCCCGGATCGCCGTGCACTCCCTGGCCGGCTGCTTCCTCTACGGCGCCGCTGCCGCCAAGCTGATCATCGTCCGTGCCCGCCGGTTGCCCGGCTGGGCGCTGCCGTTAGCCGGAGGCACGCTGGTCGTGCTGGTCGCCGTGCTCTGGTACACGAGCGCGCTCTGGTACTTCGACGACTACAGCCTTCCGTAGCTGATACCCCCGGCAGGATTCGAACCTGCGACATCCGGCTTAGAAGGCCGGCGCTCTATCCAGCTGAGCTACGGGGGCTCGCCGACGAGTCTAGGAGCCACGGCGGAGCATCGGGCGTCGGCCGCCGCGATCTCGGTAATGCTCTGGCGGTGAGCGCGGAGGCGACCAGCGAGCGGATCGAGGCGATCTGCGGATACGAGAGTCGGCTGCCCGGGACCGACGCCGAGCGGCGGCTGACCAACGCGCTCGCGGCCGATCTCGAGGCGGGCGGGCGCCGGACCGAAGTCGAGCCGGTCTGGGTCCATCCCCAGTGGCCGATCGTGCACCTGCTGCACTGCCTGGTCGCGATCGTCGGCAGCGTCGTCGCGCCGAGCGAGCCGGTCGTCGGCTTCGCGCTCGTCCTCGCCGCCGCGACCTCCGCCTACCTCGATCTGTCGGCCCGCTGGTATCTGCTGCGGCGGCTGCTCTTCCGCCGCGCCTCGCAGAACCTGATCGCGCCGGCGCCCGCCGGCGCGGCCGCCGATGCGCCGCGGCTGGTCCTCTGCGCGAACGTCGATGCGCCGCGGACCGGCGCCGTCTACGTCGGCCTGCCGATCCGGCTCTACGAGGCGGCGGCGCGGCGCCTGCCGGTCGTCTCCTCGCCGACCCGGATCTGGTTCTGGTCGATCGCGATCCTGCTGCTTCCGATCGGCGCCCGGATGGCGGGGCTCGACGCCGGATGGCTCGACTACGTGCAGATCGTGCCGACGCTGGTCCTGATCGTCGCCTGCTTCGCGCTCGGCGAGATCGCCCTCTCCCCCGCCTCCCCCGGCGCGAACGCGAACGCGTCGGGCGTCGCCGCCGTGCTCGCCGCGGCGCGGATGCTCGACGAGGATCCGCCCGCGCACCTGCGCGTCGACGTCGTCCTCAGCGGCGGCGGCGAGACGACGATGCAGGGGTTTCGCTCGTTCCTCCGCTCGCATCGCAAGGGGCTCGACCGGGCGACGCGGTTCGTCTCTTTCGAGTCGGTCGGCCGCGGCGAGCCGCGGTTCGCCCTCTCCGGCGGCCTCGCGGTCAGCCTCCCGCTCGATCCGAAGCTCGCCGAGCTCTGCGCGGCCGTCGCGATCGCTCACGACAGCGGCGCGGACGCCTACGACGCCGAGCCGATCCGCGACGCCCGCGGGACGGCGGCGATCGTCGCCCGCGCCTACCGCTACCCGGCGATCGCGATCACCTGCCGGGAGCCGGGCGAGGCGCTCTCCGCCGGCCACCACACTCCGGCCGACGTCCCCGCCTCCGTCGATCCCGACGCGGTCGAGCGCGTCGCCCGCTTCGCGGTCGAGGCGATCCGCCTCCTCGATCGCGACCTCGGCCGCGACGAGGCGGCAGCGGCTATCGCAACCGGACCGGCAGCGACTTCAGCTGGTTGACGAACTGCGTCGCCGCGTGCGCCGGCCGCCCGTCGAGCGCGATCTCGGGATAGCGCTTCAGCGTCTCCTCGATCAGGATCCGCAGCTCGAGCCGCGCCAGCGCGGTCCCGAGGCAGAAGTGGCGGCCGCCGGCGCCGAACGCCTGGTGCTCGGCGCGGCGGGTCAGGTCGAACTCGTCGGCGTCCTCGTAGCGCGACTCGTCGCGATTCGACGACACGTACCACATGACCACCTTCTCGCCGGCGCGGATCGTCTGCCCGCTCAGCTCGGTGTCCTCGGTCGCCGTCCGCCGGAAGTGCGCGAAGGCCGGGAACATCCGCAGCGATTCCTCGACCGCGTCGGGGATCAGCTCCGGGTCGTCGAGCAGCATCCGCTTCTGCGCCGGGTCCTCGAGGATCGCCCGCATCCCGCTGCAATAGGTGGCCTTGGTGCTGTCGTTGCCGGCCGCGACGAGGAGGACGAAGCCCATGACGATCTCGTGCTCCTGGAGGCGCTCGCCATCGATTTCGGCGTGGACGAGGACACTGGTCAGATCATCGGTGGGGTTCTCGCGCCGCTCGGCGATCAACTTGCCACAGCGCTCGAAGATCTCCGGCACGTCGCTCGCCATGATCGCCTCGGTGCCGCCGGGATTGAGGTCGGGGTCGTTGACCGCCATCAGCGAGTTCATCAGTCGCGCCCAGTCGGCGTCATCTTCGGGCGGGACGCCCATGAAGCTGTGGATCACCCGCGAGACGACCGGCTGGGCAACCTCGGAGACGAGGTCGCATCGGTCGCGGTCCCCGAGCCCGTCGAGGACGTCGACCGTGATCGCCCGGATCGCATCCTCGTGGTCGGCGATCCGCTTCGGCGTGAACCCGCGCTGGAACAGTGCCTTGAGGCGATCGTGCTTGGGCGGGTCCATGCCGATGAACATCGCCTGCTGGAACTCGAGCGGCAGCACCGAGTGGGTCAGGGCGGTGAATCCCTGCGCTGACGAATACGTCTTCCAGTCGTGGCTGACGGCGTGGACGTCTTCGGCCGTCGTCACCGACCAGAAGCCCTCCTCTTCCGGGAACTGCTCGATCGCCGGGCTCCAGTGGATCGGGCACTCGCCCCGCATCCGCTTGAAAAGAGCGTAGGGCGGCCCGTCGGCCCAGAGCTCGTCGTCGGCGATCTGGACGGACTCGATCGGGACGTCCGACGCCATCTCGCCCCCGCTCGCCGTGGCCTGCTGCTGCTTCGCCATCGCTCCTCCACCTCGGGTTGGTCGACCGGCCAGTCCTGGGACCCGGAATCTATCGGCTTGTAACGATCGCGCCGACCGGATTGACTTAACGGCACCCGAGAGCAACGACCCGAAAGGCGAATCGCATGTCCGACCACGACTTCTCCGACCTCCGCGCGCTGTTTCTCAACTGCAGCCTGAAGCGGTCCGCGGCCGAGCCCTCCAACACCCAGGCGCTGATGGACAACTCGGTCGCGATCATGGAGGCGAACGGCGTCGCGGTCGACACGATCCGGATCGCCGACCTCGTGATCCCGCCGGGCGTCGAGGAGGACATGACCGAGCACGGGTTCGACCGCGACGACTGGCCCGCGATCCAGCAGCGCGTCCTCGACGCGGAGATCCTCGTCATCGGCACACCGATCTGGCTCGGCGAGAAGTCGAGCCTCAGCACCCGGGTGATCGAGCGGCTTTACGGGTACTCGGGGCTCCTCAACGACCAGGGGCAGTGGATCTACTACGGCCGCGTCGGCGGGGTGATCGTCACCGGCAACGAGGACGGCATCAAGCACGTCGCGATGAACACGCTCTACTCCCTGCAGCACCTCGGCTACACGATCCCCCCGCAGGCCGACGCCGGCTGGATCGGCGAGGCCGGGCCGGGGCCGAGCTACGCCGACCCCGGCAGCGGCGGCGTCGAGAACGAGTTCACGCAGCGCAACACCACGTTCATGACCTGGAACCTGATGCACGCCGCGGCGATGCTGAAGCGCGGCGGTGGCATTCCCGCCTACGGCAACCAGCGCCGTGAGTGGGACGCCGGCGCCCGCTTCGACCACCCGAACCCGGAGTACCGCTGAGGTCTCGCGGCGACGCCACCGGCCCTCAGGCCGGCGTGATCGGGTTGTGGCGCTCCGTGAAGCTCCGGTCCTTGCCGGCCGCCTCCGCGTAGCGGCGGATCAGCTCGGCGCGCAGCTCGTCGGGCTCGATGACCGAATCGACGACGAGCTCGGAGGCGAGGTGGAGGATGTCGATGTCCTCGGCGTACTCGGCGCGCTTGGCCGTCACGAACTCCTCCCGCTCGGCTTCGTCGGCGATCGCCTGGATCTGGTTGTAGTAGACCGCGTTGATCGCCGCCTCCGGTCCCATCACCGCGATCTGGGCGCCGGGCAGGGCGATGCATGCGTCCGGCTCGAAAGCCGGCCCGGCCATGGCGTAGAGGCCTGCGCCATAGGCCTTGCGGACGATCACCGAGAGCTTCGGGACGGTGGCCGAGCTGACGGCGCTGACCATCTTCGCGCCGTGGCGGATGATCCCCTGGCGCTCGACCGCCTTGCCGATCATGAAGCCGGGGACGTCGGCGAGGAACAGGAGCGGCAGGTTGAAGGCGTTGCAGGTGTTGATGAAGCGGGCCGCCTTGTCGGAGGAGTCGACGAAAAGCACGCCGCCCTTCTGCTTCGGCTGGTTGGCGACGATCCCGATCGCGCGGCCGTCGAGGCGGGCGTAGCCGACGACGAGCTCCTTCGCCCAGCGGGCATGCACCTCGAGGAAGGTGCCGGCGTCGCAGACCCCCTCGATCAGGCGGCGGACGTCGAACGGCGTCTTCTCGTCGGCGGGCACGACCCGTGAGGGCAGCGAGTCGGGATCGGGCTCGCCGGGGGCGACCGTCGGCGGCTCCTCGCGGAAGCTCGTCGGCATGAACGCCAGGTAGTCCTTGGCGAGCGCGATCGCCTCTTCGTCGGACTTGGCGAGGAAGTGGCCGCAGCCGGAGACGCCGGTGTGCATCCGCGCCCCGCCCATCTCGTCGAGCGTCACCTGCTCGCCGATCACCATCTCCGCCATCCGCGGCGAGCCTAGGTACATCGAGGCGTTGCCGTCGCGCATGATCACGACGTCGCAGAAGGCCGGGATGTAGGCGCCGCCGGCCGCCGAGGGGCCGAAGAGAACGCAGACCTGCGGGACCCGGCCCGACATCTTCACCTCGTTGTGGAAGATCCGGCCGGCGCCGCGGCGGCCCGGGAACATCTGAACCTGATCGGTGATCCGGGCGCCTGCGGAGTCGACGAGGTAGATCATCGGCAGCTCGAGACTGAGCGCCCGCTCCTGGATCCGGATGATCTTCTCGACGGTCTTGGCGCCCCAGGAGCCCGCCTTGACGGTCGGGTCGTTCGCCATCAGCGCGACCCGGCGACCGCCGATCGTCCCGAGGCCGGTGACGACGCCGTCGGCGCCCAGACCCTCGACGTCCCAGTTGGCGAGCTGGGCCTCCTCCGAGAAGCTGCCGGCGTCGAGGACCATCCCGACCCGGTCGCGAACCGGGAGCTTGCCCTGCTCGGCGGTCTTGTCGTGGTGGCGCGCCGGCCCGCCGGCCAGCGCCGCTTCGCGCGCCTCGCCGAGGCCGCCGCGGTCGGTCTTCTCACTCATCGCCGATAGCCAACCACAGAGCCGCGGCCGCTGCGGAGGCGGTCAGAGCAGCTCCGTCAGCTTCGTCTCGTCGGTCGGCGGATCGACCGAGTCGACCGATCGCCGGCGCCGCTCCCGCTCCTCGCGCTCCCGCTCCTCGGTGTCGGGCTCGGCGCGCTCGTCGGTGTCGGGCTCGCCTGCACCCGCTGGGCGCTCGACCGCCTCCGAGATCGTGGTCGGCGCCTCCTCCGGCGCATCGACCGCCTCGGAGACCCGCTCGGACAGCCCGAGGTCCTTCTCGCCCGGCCCCTCGATCGCCAGTCGCATCTCGGCGTTGAGCTGCTCGAGGTTGGCGACGACGTCGCGGCGCTTGCGGACGAGGCCGGCGATCTCCTCCTCGATCCCGCGCGTCCGCTCGGCGGCCTCGGCCTCGGCCTCGGCGAGCCGCTCCTCCGCCTCCTTGGTCATCGACTTCGCCTCGGCCGCCGCGGTCTCGGCGGCGAGGCGGGCGTGCTCGTCGGCCGCCTGCCGGGTCTCGGTTGCGTAGGCGTCGGCCTCCGAGCGGGTCTTCGCCGCGTACTCGTCGGCGTCCGAGCGCGTCTTCGCCGCAACCTCCTCGGCTTCGGAGGCCGCCTCCGCCGCCTCGCGGTCGGTATCGGAGCGGATCCGCTGCGCCTCCGCCTCCGCCTCGGTGGTCAGCTTGTCGGCGCTCTCCTGAGCGGCCGCGAGGATCGCGCCGGTCCGGTCGCCGACCTCGCCCATCGCCCGCTGGATCACGGCCCGCCGCGCCTCGTCCTCGCCGCCGCTCTCGAGCCAGTCGGCGAGCTCGGCGAGGAAGGCGTCGACCGCCCGGCGATCGTAGCCGCCACGGCGCTCGGTGGGGAACTGGACTGTCTTCAGCTCTTCGATTCGATCGGAAGCCATGACCTGAGGATAGATAAGCGCGCGCCCGAGTCAGAGAGCGTCGCCGGGACATGCGCCCGGCGACCCGGCGCAGTCGGGCAGTCCAGAGGGCTGCGAGCGCGCGCTTGTCTAGAGGCCGAGCTCGCTCGGTACCGGCTTGTCGCCCGCGTAGTCGTAGAAGCCCTTGCCGGACTTGCGCCCGTACCAGCCGGCGGCGACCATCTTCCGGAGCGTCGGCGGCGCCGCGAAACGGCGCTCGCGGTACTCGTCGAACATGACGGCGCCGATCGAGACGAGCGTGTCGAGGCCGACGAAATCGGCGAGGGTCAGCGGGCCCATCGGGTGGTTCGCGCCGGCCTTCATGGCGACGTCGATCTCTTCGATCGATCCGACCCCCTCCTCGTAGGCGCGGATCGCGTCGAGCATGTAGGGGACGAGCAGGCGGTTGACGATGAATCCGGTCTTGTCCCTGGCGTGGACGACCTTCTTGCCGAGCTTCTCGCCGACCTCGAAGCCGAGCTTCAGCGCCTCGTCGGAGGTCGTGACGGTCTGGACGACCTCGAGCAGCGGCATCACCTGCGCGGGGTTGAAGAAGTGGAGGCCGAGGAAGCGGTCGGGGCGCGAGGTCGCCGCGGCCTGGTCGATCACCGCCAGCGAGGATGTGTTGGTGGCGAAGAACGCGTCGTCCTTGACGATCGGATCGACCGCCGCCCACATCTCCAGCTTCAGCCCGAGGTCCTCGGTGATCGCCTCGATGACGAGATCGCAGTCGGCGAGCTGCCCGTAATCGGTCGTCGCCTCGATCCGGTCCTTGACCCCGTCGGCGTCGGCGCTCTCCATCCGGCCCTTCTCGACCGCCCGCGAGAGCTGCTTGTCGATCTTGCCGATGCACTTGCCGACCTTCTCGTCGTCGACTTCCCGCATGACGACGTCCCAGCCCGCCTGCGCGCAGATCTGGGTGATGCCGTGGCCCATCAGGCCACCGCCGACGACTCCAACCTTGCTGATTGCCATGTTCTCCTCGAGGTGCTGGTTGTCAGGGAGCCGCGGACCCTAGCCAAGAGGAGGACTGTCTGCCGGTGCTAGTCGGCCCACCAGTCGCGGCGGCCCTCGACGTCCCCGCGCGGATCCTCGCCTAGATTGGGAGCGCCGATGACGAGGATCTCGAGGCCGTCCGGCCCGGCCTCGTAGCCTCGCCACGCACCGGGCGCGACACGGACCGCGTCCCATTCGGCGAGGTCGACGATCTCGTCGTCGACCTTCATCCGTCCGCCCCCGCGAACGACCACGTAGACCTCCTCCTGCGTCTCGTGCGTATGGCCGTACGGGAAGCGATAGCCGGGCGGGACGCGCTGGTAGCTCAGTCCGGACTTCTCGAGCCCGAGCGCCCCGGTCGCCATCCGGAACTCGAGATCCGGAGGACCGTCGAAGTTGGAGCCCACGTCCTCGACGTCCTCCCTGAGGTTCCTGAGCGTGAACGACACGACGCAGGCCCTCAGCGGCCGGCCGTGCTCAGGCGCTCGGTTGCGGTTGGGTCAGGCCGAGCTCCTCGAAGCGCCGGCCCATCGCCGCGGCCATCGCGTCGACGGCGCTCTTCGGCCGCAGCATCACCTTCAGCTCGGTGACCAGGCCGTCGTCGTCGAAGCTGAGCAGGTCGAGGCCGTCCATCCGGCGATCGCCGACGCGCGTCCTGAAGATCAGCGCCGCAGCCGGCTCGTCGGGATCCTCGATCGTGTTGACGTACTCGAAGTCCTCGAACAGCTTCATCGGCCCCTCGGTGAGGATCGTGACGACGAGGTCGCGACCGTCGTAGGAGCGGAACGTCACCGGGCTGAAGAACCGGACGTCGGGATGGAGCGCCGCCTCGAGCTTCTCCTTCGAGAGCGAGTGGACGGCGTCGATGAATGCGTCGGAGCGCACGGACGCAGCCTAGTCGCTGGCGAGGTGCTTGGCGACGAGGCGCTCGATCGTGCCGTGGGTCCGCATCGTTCCGGGCGGGAGCTGCTTCTCGATCGCCCGCAGGTCGAGGTCGGAGTCGGTGGTCCGCCCGCTCGGCAGCCAGAACAGCTCGCGCGCTCCGAAACCGAGGCGGTCCTCGTCGCTCGCCTGCGCGAGGACGGCGTCGCGCGGCGCCGCCTTCGGCGCCTCGGCGAGCAGCAGGACCTGGAGCTTTCCCTTCGATGCTGAGACCTCCCCGGCCGGAAAAGGTTCGGCGGCGGCGATCGCGCGCAGCTCGTCCTCGCTGCGAAGCAGCGTCGGCACCGCGTAGCCGAGACCCTCCTCCAGCCCCCGCTCGATCGTCGCGATCAGCTCTCCCTCGCTCGCCTCGCCGGCCTCGAAGACGACGTTGCCGGCGGCCTGGAACGTCGCCAGCGACGCGAAGCCGAGCCGCTCGAACTGAGCCCGGAGTTCGGCGTTGGTGATCCGGCGGTTGCCGAGGTTCATCCCGCGCAGGAACGCGGCGACGATCAAGCGCCGTTCCCCCCACCCCACTCGACCGGCCCGGCGGTCAGCAGGTGAGCGCCGAGGGGGCGGCCGAGCACGGCCTGGACCTCGCGCGAGGCGGCGAGCAGGGCCTCGAGGTCGATCCCGGTTGCGATCCCCATCTCGTGGAGCAGCGAGACGAGGTCCTCGGAGGCGATGTTGCCGGTCGAGCCGGGCGGCACCGGGCAGCCGCCGAGCTCGCCGAAGCTCGACTCGAACGAGTCGATCCCCCGGCCGAGCGCGGCGACGGCGTTGGCGATGCCCTGGCCCCGGGTGTTGTGGAAGTGCGCGGTCAGCTCCGGGCCCTCGCCGCCGGGGCGGAGCTGCGAGCTCATCCCCGCGAAGAAGCCGTCGACCTGGAGCGGGTTCGCCATCCCGGTCGTGTCACCAAAGCCGATCTCCACGCAGCCGGCGGCGACGAGCCGCTCGGCGATCGCGAAGACCCGCTCGGGCGGGACCTCCCCCTCGTAGGGGCAGCCGAAGCTGGTCGCGATCACGCCCTCGCAGCGCAGGCCCGCGGCGGTCGCGGTGGCGACGACACGCTCGAGCCCGGCGAGCGAATCCTCGATCGAGCGGTTCACGTTCTTGCGGTTGTGGGTCTCCGAGGCGGACAGGAAGACGCTGATCTCGTCGAAGCGCTCGCGGGAGCGCAGGGCGATCTCGAGCCCACGCTCGTTCGGGATCAGGACCGAGAAGGAGACGTCGTCGGGCCGCTCGAGCGCCGCGAGCACCTCGGCGCCGTCAGCGAGCTGCGGGATCACGTCGGCGCGGACGAACGAGGTCACCTCGATCCGCTTCAGCCCGGCGGCGATCAGCATCTCGATCAGCCGGACCTTGTCGGCGGTCGCGATCACCTCCGGCTCGTTCTGGAAGCCGTCGCGCGGCCCGACCTCACGGATCCGGACGCTGTCCGGGTAGCCGGCCACGGTCAGCCCTCCGGCACCGCGATCACGCGGCGCTGATGCGTGCCGACGCCGATCGTCCGCTCGCCCTCGGTGACGGCGACGTCGAAGTAGAGCTTGCGGTCGTCGACGATCTCGTTCAGCTTCGCGCGAACCGTGCAGGTCGCACCCTCGGCGGCGGGGCCGACGTGCTTGACGCAGACCTCGAAGCCGACCGTTGCGGCTCCTTCGGGCAGCGCCTCGTAGGCGAGGACGGCAGCGGTCCGCTCCATCATCGCGATCATCCCCGGCGTCGACAGCACCGCGGCGCCGATCGTCCCGCCGACGTCGGTCAGCAGCGCCCCGGCGACCTCGAACTCGTCCGTGCGCTCGGCCCCGGCCTCGAGTGGCGCCGCTCCGGAGGCGCCCCGCTGCGGCTCCGGCAGGTCGGGGACGTCGGCCGATCCGCTCATCGGACGGGAGCATAGACTCGCGCCCGATGTGCCCCCCGCCCTCATCCGGCTCCGACGAGGTCCCCGTCCCGCCGATCCCGATCATCGGCGGGACCGGGGCGCTCGGTTACGGCCTCGCTGTGCGCTGGGCGAATGCCGGCCTCGACGTCGTGATCGGATCGCGTCAGGCGGCGCGCGCGGAAGAGGCGGCCGAGCGGGTCCGCGAGGCCGTCCCGGAGGCATCGGTCGAAGGGCTCGACAACGGCGCCGCCGCCCGCCGCGGGCCGATCGTCTTTCTGACCGTGCCATTCCGTGCCCAGTCGGAGACACTCAACAACCTCCGCGAGGTCCTCGAGCCGGACCAGATCCTCGTCGACTGCACGGTGCCGCTCGCGGCAGCGGTCAGCGGCAAGGCGACCCGCTCGCTGGGCGTCTGGCAGGGCTCCGCCGCCGAACAGGCCCAGGAGATGGTCCCCGACGGCGTCACGGTCGTATCGGCCCTGCACACGGTCGGTGCTCCGACCCTCGCCGACCTCGGTGCGACGCTCGGCGAGGACGTCCTCGTCTGCGCCGACAAAAAGCGTCACAAGGTGCCAGTCGCGAGGCTGATCGAGCGGATCGACGGCCTCCGCGCCATCAACGCCGGTCCACTCGAAATGGCGCGGATCGTCGAGCAGCTGACGCCACTTCTGATCTCCGTCAACGTCCGCTACAAGGCGCACGCCGGCCTCCGCCTCGTCGGATTGCCCGACGCGGATCCCTGGGCGTGAGGGTCGCCGCGCTCGCCGGCGGAACCGGCGGCGCGAAGCTCGCGGCCGGCATTCAGGAGATCGCCGGCGAGGAGGTGACGGTGATCGCCAACACCGGCGACGACGTCGAGGCCCTCGGCGTCCACGTCTCACCGGATCCCGACCTCTGCACGTACTGGCTCTGCGACGAGATCGACGAGGAGCGCGGCTGGGGGATCCGCGACGACAGCTTCACGGTCTTCGAGCGACTCCGACGGCTCGGTGCGCCGGACTGGTTCGGGCTCACCGACCGCGACCTCGCGACCTGCCTCGAGCGGCGCCGCCGCCTCGATGCCGGCGAGCGGCCGACGACGATCGCTCGCGACGTCGCCCAGGCACTCGGTGCCCGGGCGACGGTCCTGCCGATGTGCGACGAGCCCGTCCGGACCCGGATCAGGACGCCCGCCGGCTGGACCGGCTTTCAGGAGTACTTCATCCGCGAGCGCGCGCTTCCGGAGATCGAGGAGATCGAGCTGGACGGAATCGCTGCGGCGAGGGCGACCCCGGAGGTGCTGGAAGCGCTGGAGGCGGCCGAGGCCATCGTGATCGGCCCGTCCAACCCGGTGATCTCGATCGGCCCGATCCTCGCCGTACCCGGGATCCGGGAGGCGATCGCCGGCGCCGGCGCTCCGGTGGTCGCGGTGAGCCCGTTCGTCGCCGGCGAGGTCGTCAAGGGGCCGACCGACAAGTTCATGGCGGCGGCGGGGCACGAGCCGTCGGTCGCCGGCGTCGCTGCGATCTACGCCGAGCTGATCGACGGCCTGATCGTCGATGCGGCGGACCCTGACGACGACCCGGCGGCGCCCGGCCTCGCGACGACGCGGATCGACACGCTGATGACCGACGCCGGCGCGCGACGGCGGGTCGCCGCGGACACGCTCGAGTTCGCCCGCTCTCTGCGAGTCTGAGGACACCGTGAGAGCGACCGCGATCGTCCCCGTCAAGCGCTTCGAGCGCGCCAAGAGCCGGCTCACCGGCAGCGCCGTCTCCGCGCATCGCCCGGAGCTGGCGAAGGCGATGCTCGCCGACGTCCTGCTCGGGCTCGAGGAGTCGCGGCTGGTCGAGCGGATCGTCGTCGTCAGCGGCGAGCCGGACGCGGTCGAGATCGCTGCCCGGGCCGGAGCCGACCACCTCGACGACCCGGCCGACTCCGGGCACAACGAGGCCGCGATGCTCGGGATCGCCGATGCGATCGAGCACGACGCCGAGTGCGTCGCGCTGCTGCCGGGCGATTGCCCGCTGGCCGAGGGTTTCGAGCTCGACCGCGAGCTCGAAGCGCAGGCGCCGGGCGTCGCCGTCATCCCCGACCATCACGGCGACGGCACGAACGGGCTGATCCTCGCCCCTCCGGACGCCATCACCCCCTCGTTCGGCCCCGGCAGCCGGGACCGCCACCACAGGCTCGCAAAGGAAGCGGGCTTCCGCTGCCGGGTCGCGACGATCCCGTCGCTGGCGCTCGACCTCGACACGGCCGACGACCTCGACGCCCTGCGAGCCGCGCTCGGCACCGATCCGGAGCGGGCGCCGGCGACCGCCGCGGTCCTCGCGGAGCTCGGCGACGAGCTGCGGTGATCGGCCCGGTCGAGCTCCTCCCGGTTGCCGGGCTGCCCGAGATCGGCCCCGGCGACCGGGTCGGGGAGCTGATCGCCGCGACCGCCGAGCTGCGTGACGGCGATGTCGTCGTCATCGCCCAGAAGGTCGTCTCGAAAGCCGAGGGCCGGCAGCGCCGCCTCGCCGACGTCGAGCCGTCGTCCCGCGCGCGAGCGCTCGCCGCCGGCCTCGACAAGGACCCGCGGCTGGTCGAGCTGATCCTCGGCGAGACGCGGGAGATCGTCCGTGACGAGCGGGTGCTGATCGTCGAGACGGCAAGTGGCCTGGTCTGCGCCAACGCCGGGATCGATTCCTCGAACGTCCCCGGCGACGACGAGGTCCTGCTGCTCCCCGCCGACCCGGACGAATCGGCGCGCCGGCTCCGGGCCGAGATCGCCGCTGCGTCCGGATGCCGTGTCGCGCTGATCGTCGCCGACAGCTTCGGCCGGCCGTGGCGGGTCGGGCAGACCGACGTCGCGATCGGCTGCGCCGGGATCGACCCGCTCGACGACTGGCGCGGCCGCGACGACCGCGACGGCCGCCGGCTCGCCGCCACCGAGATCGCCGTCGCCGACCAGCTCGCGGCAGCGGCCGACCTCGTCCGCGACAAGGTCGCCGGGGTGCCGGTCACGATCGCGCGTGGCCGCGCCGACCTCGTCACCGCCGCCGACGGGTCCGGCGCCGCGGCGCTGCGGCGCGATCGCGCCGCCGATCTCTTTCGCTGACCGTCAGTAGGTCTCGATGACGTCGTAGAGCGTCGTCCGCTGCGCCGGCGTCCGCCCGGCCGCCCGAGCGGCGCCGATCAGGTCTTCGGGCTCGAGCCGCGAGCCGTGTTGCGAGCCCGCCATCCGCGAGATGCTCTCTTCCATCAGGGTGCCGCCGAGGTCGTTGACGCCCCAGCGGAGCGCCTCGGTGGCGGCTCCGAGCCCCATCTTCACCCAGCTCGCCTGCAGGTTTGGAATCGCCCGCCCGAGCGCGAGTCGGAAGACCGCGGTGTGCTTGAGGTTCTCGGCATCGGAGATCTCCTCGATCCCGTGGGTGCGGCCGAGCATCGTGTGGTAGGGGATGAAGCTGAGCGGCACGAACTCGGTGATCCCGCCGGTCCGCTCCTGAACGGCGCGGACGACCCGCATGTGCTCGGCGAGCTCGCGCGGCTTTTCGATGTGGCCGAACATCACGGTTGACGTCGATCGCAGCCCGGCCCGGTGCGAGGCCTCGATGATCTCGACCCAGCGGCCGGCCGGGAGCTTGTTCGGCGAGATCCGGTGGCGGACGCCGTCCTCGAGGACCTCGGCCGCGGTGCCCGGCGTCGAGCCGAGGCCCTGGTCGCGCAGGTAGGCGAACACGTAGTCGGGGTCGCGTCCGGAGCGCTCGCACATGAAGTGGACCTCCATCGGCGAGTAGGCGTGGAGGTGGATCTCCGGCGCCACCTCCTTCGCCCGCCGCAGCCAGCGGCCGTAGTGGTCGAGCGTGTAGTCGGGATGGATGCCGCCCTGCATGCAGATCTCGGTCGCCCCGAAGGCGACCGCCTCGCGCACCCGCTCGGCGAACTCGCCGGGGTCGATCTCGTAGGCCTCGGGGCTCCGACTCGTCTGCCCGAACCCACAGAACGCGCACCCGACCGTGCAGACGTTCGTGAAGTTGATGTTGCGGTTGACGACGAACGTCGCGACATCGCCGGCGAGCCGGGCGCGAAGCTCGTCGGCGGCGGCACGGATCTCCTCGACCACCTCCGGCCGTGTTTCGGCGAACAGCGCCGTCAGCTCCTCGGGGCTGAGCTCGCGTCCGGCGAGCCCGCGCTCGACCGCGCGGCGGACCGGGTCGCCGGGACCGATCGCCGGCGCGCCGTTGCCGTTCGCCGCCGCCTCGAACGCGACCCGCCGGGGCAGGAAGGTCGGGTACCGCTCGGCGAGCACGTCGAGGACGCCGGGATCGAGCCACTCCCCGTTCATGTACTGCGGATAGACGCAGAGCCGCTCGGTCAGCGCGTAGCCGCGCGGCCGTAGCCGCTTGCGGACCTGCAGCGGGCTCGGGAAGGGATGCTCGGGCGAGATGTGGTCGCCGTTCGCGGAGAGGCCGCCGAGGTCGGTCGCCCCCGCTTCGACGAGGTCGAGCCACCAGTCGGAGAGGTTCGGGGGGACCTGGACGCCGACCTCCGGCATCAGCCGCCGGCATTCGCCCACGAGCCGTTTCATCTCCTCCAGCGAAACCGGCTCCGCCCAATCGGGCCACTCGACCTGTCCTCTGTCCTCTGCCCTCTGCCCTCTGTCTCCCGCCCACCGCCGCTCCGACGCCTCGGCCGCGATCTCCGCCACCTCCGCCCCGTAGTACCGCGGATGTGCGACGAAGTTCTGGAGGATCACCTCCTGGATGTGGCCGTGACGTCGCTGCAGCTCCGCCAGCGCCTCGAGCGAAGCCACCCGCTCCTCCTCGCTCTCGCCGATCCCGACGAGGATGCCGCTGGTGAACGGGATCCGCAGCTCACCGGCCGCCGCGATCGCGTCGAGCCGGACGCGCGGGTGCTTGGTCGGCGAGCCGGCGTGGACGGTCTCCATCAGCCGCTCGCTGATCGACTCCAGCATCAGCCCCTGTGAGGCGGTCACCTCGCGGAGCCGGCGGTAGTCCTCGCGACTCGCGACGCCGATGTTCGTGTGCGGGAGGATCCCCCGCGCCAGCGCCTCACCGCAGGCCCAGCGGACGTAGGAGGTGAAGTCGTCGTGGCCCCAGCGACGGAGCCGCTCGGCGACGAGCGAGTTGACCTCCGGACGCTCGCCGGTGAGGACGAGCAGCTCCTTGACGTTGCGGGCGGCGGCCGCGTCGAGCCGCTCGATCACGGCCTCGGGAGGGTGGACGTGAGCTTGGTGGGTGGCGAACGCGCAGTACTTGCAGTAGCAGCGGCAGGTCCGCGAGAGCGAGAGCGTCAGATTGCGAGAGAACGTGACGCGCCGCATCGACCTCACGCTAACGAAGCGGGGTGCCCGGCCGGCGGCAGGACACCCCGCTGAGGATCGATTCGAGCCGCCCTACTTCTGCGGGCGCGGTCCAGGCCCCTTCGAGGGCCCTTCGGCCAGCTCGAGCTCGGCCTCGGGCTCGCCGGCCGTGATCACGAACTTGTAGATCAGGGCCGCGATCAGGGCGCCGAGCAACGGGCCGACGATGTAGGGCCAGACACCGCCCCACTCGTTGCTGACGAGAGCCGGGCCGAACCAGCGGGCCGGGTTGAAGCAGCCGCCGGTCAGCGGGCCGAAGATGAACACGCAGAACGCGAAGGTGAGGCCGACCGTCAGCGGGCCCCACTCGTTGCGGGCGCGCTTGTTCATCGCCACGGCGACGACGCCGAGGACGATCAGCAGCGCCCCGATCCCCTCGCAGACCATCCCCGCGAAGTCGGAGCCGAGGAGCGGGCTGATCGTGCCGGCGCCCCAGTCGACGGCGCGGCCCTCGTCGAGCAGCAGGCCCTTGACGGCGAGCGCGCCGAGCACGGCGCCGGAGAGCTGCGCGAGCACGTAGACGACGGCATCGATCGGGTCGATCCGCCGCAGGAACGCGGCCGCCGTCGTCACCGCCGGGTTGAAGTGCCCGCCGCTGACGGCGCCGAACGCCATGATCAGCGCGAACAGGACGAGGCCCTGGGTGAAGCCGACGACCGCAAAATCGGAGCCGAACTGCGCCGAGCCGCCGCCGGCGACGTACAGGCTGACGACCGTACAGATGACGAAGACGAGGAAGAACGTCCCGATCAGCTCCGCGATGTACGCGGCCAATCCTCGATCCTGCACTCTGAAAACCTCCTGTTAAAGGCGATTCCGCACCGAAAGGCGCGGATGGGCGGCGCCAGTCTAATACCCGCGCCGCCCGAAACCGCCGCTTCGTCGCCTCGTTGCGGTCAGCGAGTCCGCTCGAGCAGGCCGGCGACGAGCTCCGGCAGCTCGCGCGCCATCCGCGAGCGCGGCACGACGACGTCGACGCCGGCAGCCTCGGCGCGACGACGGGTGGCGACATCGACGTGGGAGTAGAAGCCGAGCGCGGGTGGCCCGGCCGACGCCACCGCCTCCGGATCGACGAGCTCGAGGTCGGCGACGATCGCGTCGAAGTCGCCGGCGTCGGCGCCGGTCTCGCCGCGCAGCGTGACGTCGTGCCCGGCAGCGGTCAGCGGCGCCTCGACGCGGCTGGCGAGCATCAGGTCGGTGACGAGGGCGAGGACGCGGGCCACCGTGTCAGCGGGCGACCACTAGATCGAGCGCCGGCGGCGGAACTCCGCGCGGACGCTCTCGGGACGGCCCCACATCTGCTGGACCTCGGCGCGGCCCTCGTTGAGGTCGCGGACGATCAGCTCGCCGTCGATCCCCTGACGGTCGAGCATCTCGAGGACCCAGGCGACAGTCTCGGGCGCGGCCGCGTGCCCGAACCCGTGGGCGACGTTGATCCGCCAGTGCCAATCGGCCTCGGAGTGGGGCTGCGCGTTGATCTGAGTCATCGGCACCGACGCGTCGACGTAGCGGCTCTCGTCGCTGATCCGGAGATCGAGCTCCATGTCGGTCCAGTCGCGCGGCAGCGAGTCGACGATCTCCTGGAAGGCCTCCGAAAGCGCCATCGGCGCAAGCCTACCGGCGTCGCTGCGCGCCTAGCCCTAGCCGAAGAAGAGCTGCTGGAGCAGGAAGACGTTGAGGGCGATGATCATCGCCGCCAGGACCGAGGCGATCGCCGTCAGCCAGCCGGGGTTGACGAGCGCGCCCATCACCTCGCGGCGACGGGCGATGATCAGCAGCGGAACCAGCGCGAACGGGATCCCGAACGAGAGGACGACCTGGCTGACGACCAGCGCCCGGGTCGGATCGACGCCGATTGCAAGCACCACCAGCGCCGGCGCGAGGGTGATCGCCCGTCGCAGCGTCAGCGGGATCCGGCGCCGGATGAACCCCTGCATGACGACCTGGCCGGCCATCGTCCCGACCGAGGTCGACGCCAGTCCGGAGGCGAGCAGGGCGATTCCGAAGATAGTCGCGGCATTGTCGGAGACGGTCATCTTCAGCCCGTCGTAGGCGCCCTCGATCGAGTCGATGTCGACCAGCCCGCCGGCGTTGAAGAGGCCGGCGGCGACGATCACCATCGACATGTTGACCAGGCCGGCTAGCGTCATCGCGATGATCACGTCGATCCGCTCGAACCTGAGGATCCGCTTGCGCTCGACGTCGTTGCGCCCGACGACGCGGCTCTGGGTCAGCGCCGAATGCAGGTAGACGACGTGCGGCATGACCGTGGCACCGAGGATGCCGGTCGCGAGCAGGACGCTTTCGGTCCCGCTGAATCCAGGGATGAACAGGCCATCTGCGATCCCCTTCGGGTCGGGGTTCGACTGCGTCACCTCGAACGCGAACGCGGCGATAACGATCCCGAGGAACCCGACGATCACCGCCTCGAGCTTGCGGACGCCGCGCTGCTGCATCGCCAGGATCGCGAACGAGCCGGCGCCGGCGATCAGCCCCGCCCAGAACAGCGGGATCCCGAACAGCAGGTAGAGGCCGAGCGCGGCACCGATCACCTCGGCGATGTCGGTCGCCATCGCGACCAGCTCGGCCTGGATCCAGAGCCCGATCGAGGTCTTGCGCGGGAACTGCTGGCGGCACAGCTCGGGGAGGTTCTTGCCGGTCGCGATCCCGAGCTTCGCCGACTGGGTCTGGACGACCATCCCGATCAGGTTCGCGGCGAGGACGACCCAGAGCAGCATGTAGCCGAACTGGGCGCCAGAGGCGATGTTCGTCGCGAAGTTGCCGGGATCGATGTAGGCGATCGAGGCGATGAACGCGGGGCCGAGGAACGGCCAGAGGCGGGAGAGCCCGCGGCGCTTGCCCTCGAGCGAGCGGCGGGCCGCGTCGGCGACCAGCGCCTCGCCGGGGAGGACGAGGTCGGCCTCGGACACGGCGACCTCGTCCGGCTCACGCTCTCGCTCCGGGACCGGGGCCTGCGGCTGCGCGCTCAAGCCGGCCCCTCGGGGACGACGAGCATCCGCGCCGCCAAGTCGGGGCCGATCGGCGTCTCGCCGCCACCGGCCGCGACGACGACGGCGCCGCCGAACGGCTCGCGCCGCAGCACCCGCAGCCCGGCGCCGGGCCGGATCCCATTTTCGTCGAGGAAGCGGAGCATCTCGGGACGTCCGTCGGAGACCCGCGAGAACCTGCCGCCGCTTCCGATCTCGAGCTCGAGCAGCGGCACCCCCGGGACCGGATCGGTGATCGTCAGGTCGCGATCGGGGATCGGATCGCCGTGCGGATCGCGGTCGGGATCGCCTAGCGCGGTCGCGATCCGCTCCTCGAGCTCCTCGCTGATGTAGTGCTCGAGCACTTCGGCCTCGTCGTGGACCCGATCCCACGGCATCCCGAGCGCCTCGGCGAGGAACGACTCGATCAGCCGGTGATGGCGGATCACCTCGAGGGCCATCCGCTCCCCCGGCGCCGTCAGCTCGACCCCCCGATAGGGCTCGTAGCTGACCAGCCCGAGCTCGGCCATCCGCTTGACCATCGCCGTCACCGTTCCCGGCGAAACGCCGAGCCGCTCGGCGAGCGCGCTGGTACCGACCGGCCCCGGCTCGCGGTCGGCGAGCGCGTGGATGGCCTTTGCATAGTCCTCGACGGCCTCGGTCCCGCTCGCGCGGCGATCGCGGCCGTGGCTGCCCGGCGTGCCGACCCGCTCAGGCACCGATCAGAAGCCCGGTCGCGTACATGACAGCGGCGCCGCCGAGGAGCCCGGCGAACGCCGTCCCGTCGAGACGCGAGCCGGCGCCGGGGCGAAGGCCCGGCCAGATCTGGACGACGACCTGGGCGATCGCGCCGATCCCGGCTCCGAAGAGGAGGCTGACGAGGCTCGGGTTGAACAGCGCCGCGCCGATCCAGGCGCCGAGCACGGCGGGCGCGCCGGCGATCAGCCCGAGGGCAGCGAGGCGGCCGATCGAGACACGGACGCCGGCAAGCGGAGCCACGATCGCGAGGCCCTCGGTCGTGTTGTGGATCGCGAAGCCGACGACGAGGAAGGCGCCGAGGGCGAGCGAGCCGGCGGCGTAGGCGGAGCCGATCAGCAGCCCCTCGCCGAGATTGTGGAGGCCGATCCCGATCGCGATCAGCACGGCGAGCTGCATGCCGCCGGCGCCGGCGGAGCGGGCGCGCTCGCGGTGCGTCCGCATGGCCGCGTCGATCCATGCCAGCGTCAGGTAGGCACCCGCCGCGCCGAGCAGGACCAGTGCCGCGCCGCCGAACGCCTGCGGGCCCCTGCCGGCGACCTCGAGGCCCTCGAGGAGCGCGTCGGCGCCGAGGAAGGCGAGCAGGCCGACCGTGAACGCGAGCAGGCCGCGGACGAGGGCCGGGCCGGCCCGGCGCACGAGCGGCAGCCAGAGCATCCCGATCGCGACCGGGATGATGCCGACGTAGATCCCGAGCAGCGCCATCAGCCCGATGAAGCCGGCGTCGACCGACGGGGTCTCGGCCGCGGCGTCGATCAACGTCTCGATCGTCGCCCCGGTCGAGGTCAGCAGGAACAGCTCATAGGCCTCGCCCTCCACCCACGGATAGGAGACCGTCACCGTCCGCGATGCGAGCCGGTCGATCTCGCCGCCGCCGCTGAACGGAAAGTACGCGTCGTTGACGGAGACCTGCTCGACCGCAACCGGGTCGGGGCCGTCGTTGCGGACGGTCAGCGCGATCTCCCCGGGTCGCAGCACCGTCCGCTCGACGGCGAGGTCTTCGACCGGCACGCCATTGCGCTCGCCGAGGCCGGGCGCGCCGAGTGCGACGATCGCCATCGTGACGGCGGCGAGCAGCGCCAGCGGTGCGGCGCCGAGCAGCCATACGGGCAGCCGGGAGGTCCGCGACGCGACGGGCTCGGTCCCGGCCTCCACCTAGCTCACCTCGAAGAAGCCGGTCCAGCCGAGCTCGGCGAACTCGGTCTTGTGGGCGTGGAACATGTAGCGGCCGGGCTTCGCAAACCGCAGCTCGAGGACGCAGCGCTGCGCCTGCCCCTGGACGACGATGTCGGTGTGCTCGGCCGGCTCGAGCGACGTGCCGGTCGGGAAGTGGTCGAAGAAGTTCCCGTGGACGTGGAACGAGTTGATCGGGTCGTACTCGACGAGGTTGGCCAGATAGATGCGGACGAGCTCGTCGCGACGGATCTCGATCGGATGGTGCTGGTAGTGGAAGCCGACGGTGTTGACGGCGTAGACCTCGTTCGCGAAGTCGAAGTTGGTGTCGAAGGCGTTCATCACCATCACCAGCTCGTCCGCCTCCGGTCGCCCGGCGGCAGGGTCGACTATGAACGCGCCGTAGAGACCCTTGGCGATGTGGGCGGCGAGAGGCGCCACGTGACAGTGGTAGAGGTGCATCCCGAATGGCTCGGCGTCGAATTCGTAGTCGAAGCCCTCGCCCGGACCGATCAGACCGCCGCCGGCCCCCTCTCCGACCCCGGGCATCCCGTCCATGAACGCGGAGTGGAGGCCATGGAAGTGCATCGTGTGGGGGTGGCTGGAGGCATTGACGAAGCGGACCCGTAGCCGCTCCCCTTCGCGGCAGCGCAGGGTCGGGCCCGGGACCCTGCCGTTGTATGTCCAGGCGGCGTAGCGGACGCCGGGCGCGACTTCGATCTCCTTGTCATGGGCATGGATCTCCCATTCACGCAGCACCCGGCCGCCGGGCAGCCGCCGGGTCGTCCCCCAGTCGAATTCCCGCAGGATCGCGGACGGATCGAAGCCGTTGCCGGCATGGTCGACGGCGCCGCCGCCCGCAAACGCGGCGTGCTCGTGGCCACCCGTCGTCGCCCGATGGCCTTCGTGCGCCGCGGCGAGCGCATCGCCCCCGTCACCGCCGTGGAGGCCCTCATGCGGGACAAGCTCGTGCAGGGCCGGCAGCGAGAGGCTCGCGAGCGCGCCACCGGCGAGCAGCCTGCGGCGGCTGAAGCGACGCCGGGACCCGCCCGCGCTGTCGTCGCGTTGATTGTTTTGCACCGCCATCGGGAAAAGTTTGACAGATCAAAACCCTGGAACGCTCTGCGGGTTCGAACAAGACGGCCGCGCGGGCCCCGTGAACCCCCTCCCTACAATCGGCGCCGATGGAGGCGACGCTCGAGATCGACGCCCAGTACCGGGCGCTCCGCGAGGAGGCGGGCCTGCTCGATCGCTCCGACCGGGCGCGGATCGTCGTCGGCGGAGCCGAGGCGGCCGAGTTCCTGCAAGGTCAGCTGACCAACGACGTCGAGGCGCTCGAGCCGGGCGGCGGCTGTTACGCGGCGTTGCTCGATCGGAAGGGAAAGATCCGCGCCGACATGAGGGTCCTCTGCCTCGACGCTGACGAGTTCCTGATCGACACCGAGCCCGAGACAGCGGACGTGCTCATCGGCCACCTCGGCACCTACAACGTCGGCCGCGACGCGACCGTCGAGGCCGACGGGGACGGCCGGGCGCTGCTGTCGCTGATCGGCCCGCTGTCCGCGAAGCTGCTCGGCGACGTCCCGCTCGTCCCCGAAGGCGCCCACCGCGAGGTGTTCGTCGCCGGCGTCGGCTGCCGGGCGATCGCCACCGACCTCGGAGCCGACCTGCTCGTTCCCGCCGAAGGAGTCGATCCGGTTCGCGAGCTCCTGCTCAGCGCGGGAGCGCAACCGATCAGCGAGGCCGCCGCGGAGATCGCCCGGGTCGAGGCCGGTCGACCGCGGGTCGGACACGAGATCACCGAGCAGACGATGCCCGCCGAAGCCGGGATCAACGACCGCGCGGTCAGCTTCACGAAGGGTTGCTACATCGGCCAGGAGACGGTCGCACGCCTCCATTACAAAGGCAAACCGAACCGGCACCTGCGCCGGCTCCGCTCGGCCGAGCCACTCGCCGCCGGCGATCCGGTCGTTGCCGGCGAGCGCGAAGTCGGGACCGTCGGCACCGCCGTGATCTCGCCGGCGGAAGGGCCGCTTGCACTCGCCATCCTCCGCCGCGAGGCCGAGGATGGCGCGACCGTCATGGTCGGCGACGGGACCGAAGCCACGGTCGAGGCGATCGGCGACTGAGCCCGACCCGGCGACGATCGCCGGGCCTTCGGGTAGATTCATGCGCGGATGAGAGGTAGATGCGCCGTAGCAGGGCTGGTCGTCGCTGCCATCCTCGTCGCCGGTTGTGGTGCTGAGGAGTTTCCGAACGAGCCGCGCCCCGCCGCAACGGTCGAGTTGAGCGGCAAGGTCGACAACCGCAAGGTCACGGTCGTCCCGGATCAGATCGGCGCCGGCCTGGCGACGTTCACGATCTCCAACCAGACGAGCGACGTCGTCGGGCTCGACTTCAACGGCCCCAACGACGGCGCGATCGACGAGATCCCTGCCGGTGGAATCGGCCGCCTCCAGCTCGAGCTGAAGACCGGCGAGTACACGATCGAGCCGAGCGTCCCGACGATCGCGCCGGGCAAGATGACGGTCGGTGCGGAGCGCCCAAGCGCCCAGAACGACCTGCTCCTGCCCTAGATGACGCCGGATCCTCCCCCGGAGCAGTTCGGCGACCACTACCGCTCGATCTACCTCGCCGGCGCCGGCGGCGAGCTTCCGAGCATCCCGGTCGACTGGCGCGACCTCGAGGCCGCGGCGGGCGAAGCGCTCGACGATCGCGCGGCCGGCTACGTGTTCGGCTCGGCCGGAACCGGCGGCTCCGAGCGGGCGAACCGCACGGCCCTCGATGCCTGGCGGATCGTTCCGCGGATGCTGCGCGACATCGCCGTGCGGGACCTTCGCGTCAGCCCGTTCGGCCGTGAGTGGCCGGCGCCGCTCGCGCTCGCGCCTGTCGGGGCGCAGATGATCGTTCACCCCGACGGCGAGCTCGCGAGCACCGATGGTGCCGGGCGCGTCGGCGTGCCGGTCACGGTCGGGACCGTGTCCGGGCACACGATCGAGGCGATCGCCGAGCGGCTCGGGGACTCGCCGCGGATGTTCCAGCTCTACTGGCCGAACGACCCGGAGCTCGGCGAGAGCCTCGTGAGCCGGGCCGAGGCCGCGGGCTACGAAACCATCATGGTCACCGTCGACAATGCGTTCCCCGGCTGGAAGCCGCGCGACCTCCAGAACGCCTATCTGCCGGCGATCGAGGGAATCGGCCTCGCCAACTTCTTCTCCGACCCGGTCTTCCGCGAGGGCCTCGAGCGGCCGCCCGAGGAGGACGCCGGTCCGGCGATCGGCAAGTTCATCGGCGTCTTCGGGAACCCGAGCCTGACCTGGGAGGACCTCGATTGGCTGCGGGCACGGACATCGGTGCCGATCCTCCTCAAGGGCATCCTCCACCCCGACGACGCCCGCGAGGCCCGCGAGCGCGGCGTCGACGGCGTCGTCGTCTCCAACCACGGCGGCCGCCAGGTCGACGGCGCGATCGCGTCCCTCGATGCCCTGCCTCCCATCGCGGCCGCGGTCGGCGACGATCTGACCGTCCTCTTCGACAGTGGCATCCGTTCCGGCGCCGACGCGTTCAAGGCGCTGGCGCTGGGCGCGGACGCAGTCCTGATCGGCCGGCCCTACCTGTGGGGAATGGCGCTCGAGGGCGCCGACGGCGTCGAGAAGATCCTCCGCTGGACGCTGGCCGAGCTCGATCTGACGATCGCCCTATCCGGCTTCACCACGCCGGATCAGCTCGACCCAGGCGTGCTCCAGCGGATCTGATCAGTCCTCGGGCGAGCCGGCGTCGCCGGCCTCGGCAACCAGGGCATCGATCCGCTCGAGCTTCGTCTCGATCGCCTCGACGAGCGCGTCGAGCCCGGTGCGCGCCTTGTCGGACGAGGTCTTGATGCCGGTCAGGGTCGTGCGAATCGACTGCGCCTGCTTGAGGCAGGAAACCGCCTCCTCGGTCGCCGCACGGACCTCGCCGGCATCGACGGTCAGGTCGCGGTCGCGCGCCATCGCGACCCGCGCCAGCGCCAGCCTGTAGGCCAGAGCGAGCTCGGGGCCGTCCGGGTCGTCGCGGTCGACGGCGACGATCAGCTTGTTTCCCTCGTATTCCTGCAGCGGCTCACGGCCGGCCGGGACGCGGTCCTCGCCGGCGACGACGAGCACGCCGAACGACGCCGCCCGCGACGCCATCGCCTCGTTGAGCTCTTCCCAGGCGGCGCGCTTGGAGAGCTTGCGGTCCTTGGACTCGAAGACGATCCGCCCGCTCGCCGGGCCGGCCGCGGCGCCGACCTCGACCAGCGTGTCTCCCTTCTTGCCGCCGCCCTCGGCGCCCTCGGCGCCCGTGTGGGCTGCCGAGTCGCCGCGCAGCGATGCGATCCGAACGATCGCGGCATCGACGCGCTCCTCGAAGCTGAACCCCTTGCGGGTACCCGCCTCCTCGGCGTCGGCGACGCGCTGATCGCCCTCGTCACGCTCGAGCAGGACCGAGATGCGCTCGTTCAGGTCGGCGACCTGCTTGCGCATCGCTTGCGACTCGTTGCCGTGGCTCTCGCGCAGGGCCTCGATCTGCTTGCGATGACGGTCCTCGGCCTCGATCGCAGCTTTCGCGGAGCGCAGCTGAGCAGCCACGAGCGGGTTGCTCGCGTCCTCGGCGGTCAGCATCTTGCGAAGTTCCTCACGCTGGTGCTGGCTCGCCGTGACCAGCATCTGCTTGATCTCGCCCTGAACCGAGTCGGCACGGTCGACGTCGAACTTCTCGGCGATGTGGCCGGCGATCTGCGCGCTCGCCTCATCGAGCGTCTCGCCGAGCTCGTCGCCGAGCTTGCCGAATCGCTCCGCGAAGGCGCGCTGGACGTAGTCGACGTTCGTCGCGGTCGACTCGGAGTCGATGACGCGCGCCCCGATCTCGACCGCCTTGGCGACCGTCTCGGCAGGCGCGGTGCCGGCTTCCGCCCGCTCGCGGACGACCTTCGCGGCGCGCTCGTCGGCGACGGTCAGGTCTTCGATGACGATCCGATCGCCGAGCGCTCGGACCGATGAGGAGCTGTCCAGCGGCAGCTGGGCGGTGGGATCGAACGGGTTCTTACGTGACGCTTCCATCGGGCTGCCCAAGGTAGTCGCGGCCCCGGATGGGTTCCTGACGGCCGAGCACAGAACCGGGACGACGGCCGAGCTGCCCCGAACCAAGGTTGACATGAAAATCCGGAACCGAATAGGTTGGGATTGCCGGCAACCGACATCGATGCGACCCACCGCATTTCGGGAGGAGAGCAGCCATGAGGACGACGCACGTTCGACCGCACCTCGTCTTCGCTGTTGCGGCGCTTCTGATCACCGCCTGCGTCGCGGCCCCCTCGGCGCTGGCGACGACCGCCAAGTTCGAGCCGACCGGAGCCGAGCAGACGTTCACCGTGCCCCCCGGGGTGGAGAGCGTCACCGTGACTGCGGTCGGCGGCAAGGGCGGCAGCGGTGCCGGCGACGGGGGTGCCGCGGTCGCAAGCGGGGGCTTCGGTGATCAGGCGCAGGGAACGCTGGCCGTCACGCCGGGGCAGACGCTCTTCGTCGAGGTCGGGGGAAACGGCGAAACGGTGACCGGTAACGACGGCGGCGACGGGGGCTTCAATGGCGGCGGCAACGGCGGCGCCAGCGGCGGCGGTACTTGCAACGGCGGCGGCGGCGGCGGCGGTGCCTCGGACGTACGCACTGTCTCGCGGACCGAAGCCGGCACGCTGGGCTCGCGACTGGTGGTCGGCGCCGGCGGCGGCGGCGGAGGCGGGAACACCGTCACGACCACGGTCGGCGGCGCCGGCGGCGGCGGCTCGCTGAACGGTGCGAGTGGTGGTGGACTCGGGGCCGGGGCCGGGGGCGGCGGCGCCAGCAACACCACGGCCGGGACGCCGAACGGCGCCGTCGGCCAGGGCGGCAGCGGCGGTTCCTCCGCGATGGGGGTCTGCGGCGGCGGAGGCGGTGGAGGCGGTGGTGGCCTCTACGGCGGGGGCGGCGCCGCGAACGGCAGCGGCGGCTCGGCCTCGGGCGGGGGCGGCGGTGGCGGCGCCAGCGGGTTCGCCGCGAGCGTGACGAGCGCGCAGATCACCCCCGACACCCTCGGAGAGCCGGCGGTCTACCTCACCTACACCGTCCCGAACGAGTTCAGTCTCGGAAAGCTGACCCGGAACAAGAAGAAGGGGACGGCGAAGCAGAAGGTGAAGGTGCCGGGCCCGGGAGTCGTATCGGTCTCCGGCAAAGGGATCAAGCCGCGATCGGTCGAAGCCGGCGGCAAGGAATCCGTATCGCTGACGATCAAGGCGACCGGTAGCAAGAAGAAGAAGCTCAAGAAGAAGGGCAAGGTCAAAGTCAAGGCGACCTTCGAGTACACGCCGACCGGCGGCGACCCGAACACCGAAACGGCGAAGATCAAGCTGAAGAGAAAGCGGTAGCGGCCGGCGGTTGGCCCGGCCGCCGCTGAGTGACCGATCGCACCCAAGAACGATCCCGGGGCGCGCAATCATTGCGTCGGTGCAAGTTTCTTCCCCCACTCGCACGCGGCTCGGAGAGCAGCTCTTCGAGCTGTTCCGGCGGCTCACCCTCGACCCCGAGGCCGACCACCTGCGGGCCGTCGACGAGCTCGACCTGACGCTTTCGCAGGTCCGCGCGATCCACATGCTCGCCTGCTCCGATCCGGAGCCGCTCTCGGGTGGCCGGATCGCCGAGCGGCTCGGCATCTCTCCCGCCGCCACGAGCCGCGCGCTCGACCGGCTCGTCAACAAGGACATCCTCGTCCGTACCGAGTCCGCCGAGGACCGCCGGGTCCGGCTGTTCGCGATCACCGCCGCCGGCCGCGCCGCCGCCGAACGCCTCGCCGCCCTGAAGCGGGCGCAGCTCGAGCGGTTCGTCGCCGGGCTCGAGACCCGCCAGCGGGAAGCGCTGTCCGCTGCCCTCGACGAGCTCGCGACCAGCGAGGACGCGTCGTGACGAAGCGCTACGGACACCTGATCACCGAGGAGAACGCGAAGTGGTGGACGCTCGCGGCGATGTGCTTCGCCCTGTTCATGATCATGCTCGACAACACGGTCATGAACGTCGCGCTGCCGTCGATCCAGGAGGATCTCGGCGCCTCGATCTCCGCCCTCGAGTGGGTCGTCAACGGCTACAGCCTCTCCTTCGCGGTGCTGCTCGCGACCGGTGGGCGGCTCGGCGACATCCTCGGCCGCCGGCGGATGTTCCTCGCCGGCGTGGTCCTCTTCGCGCTCTCCTCGGCGACCGCCGGCCTGGCGCCCTCGACCACCGCCCTCGTCGCCAGCCGGGTCACCCAGGGCGTCGGCGCGGCACTGATGATGCCGGCGACGCTCTCGATCATCACCAATGCCTTCCCGCCCGCCGAGCGTGGCCGTGCGATCGGCACCTGGGCCGGGGTCTCGGCGCTGGCGCTGGCGCTCGGGCCGCTGCTCGGCGGCTTCCTCACCGAGCACGTCTCCTGGCGCGCGATCTTCTACCTGAACATCCCGGTCGCGGCCGGGGCGATCGTCACGGCGCTGTTCGCCGTCCGTGAGTCCCGCGACGAGACCGTCGGCCATGAGATCGACTGGGGCGGAACCGCGGTGCTCACCGCGGGGCTGACCGCCGGCGTCCTCGCGTTGATCGAGGGCAACAGCTGGGGCTGGGGCTCGGAGCGGATCGTCGCGCTGATCGCCGCCTCGATCGTCCTCATCGTCACCTTCGCCTGGCTCGAGGGCAAGGTCAGGGCGCCGATCGTCCAGTTCGAGTTCCTCCGCAACCGCAACTTCCTCGGGGCGCTGACGGTCGCTTTCATCATCTCCTTCGCGATGCTCGGGATGTTCTTCTTCATGGCGCTCTACATCCAGAACATCCTCGGCTACTCGCCGCTCGAAGCCGGAGTCAGGTTCCTGCCGACGACGCTCGTGATCATGGTCGTGGCACCGATCGCCGGGCGGATGACCGACCGGATCGGTGCCCGGCTGCCGATCGTCGCGGGCTTGGCGATCGTCGCCTTCTCGCTCTACCTGCAGGCGCAGATCAGCAACACGTCCGGCTTCAGCTCGCTGCTCGTCCCGTTCATCCTGATGGGGCTCGGGATCGGCCTGACGATGTCGCCGATGTCGACCGCGGCGATGAACGCCGTCCACGTGACCAAGTCGGGTCTCGCCTCGGGGCTGCTCTCGATGTCGCGGATGGTCGGCGGCACCTTCGGCGTCGCGGTTCTCGGCGCGATCTTCCAGGGCCACAGCAAGACCGTCCTCGAGCAGGGCCTCCACGGCGCCGGCCTGTCGGCCGCCCAGGTCGACTCGATGTCGGAGCAACTCGGCAGCGGCGGCCTCCATCAGACCCTCGAGTCGCTGCCGCCCGACGTCGCCGCTCAGGCCTCCGGCGCCGCCCATGACGCCTTCATCTCCGGGCTGACGACCTCGATCGGGATCTCCGCTGCGGTCGCCGGCGCCGGGGCGATCCTCGCCTGGTTCCTGATCGCCGCGAAGCGGCCCGAGCCGGCCGGCGGCGAAATGCCGGAGCCGGCTCGCGAGGCGAGCGATGAAGCCGCCCCGGTCCCTCCGGGCCTCGCCCGGGGACTGGCCGAGTAGGCACCCGGCGGCGGCGCCGCCACACCGGTCCGTCGATACCATCCGGCCGCTTCAAACACCTCTCGATCAAGGAGAACCGTGGCCGTAGACATCGCCGAAGTCGCCAAGCTGGACGTGGAGCCGGGCACCCTGCCCGAGAAGATGGCCGCCTGGGTCATCCGCGCCGAGCGCGAGGGCGAGCCGAAGGACGCCTTCCAGGTCGAGGAGGTCGAGGTCCCCGAGCCTGCCGCCTTCGAGGTGATCGTCCGGGTCATGGCCGCGGGGGTCAACTTCAACAACGTCTGGGCATCGCTCGGCAAGCCGGTCTCGGTCTTCGGTTACGGCGACCATCCCGAGTACGGCCACCACATCGGCGGCTCCGACGCGAGCGGGATCGTCTGGAAGGTCGGCGCCGGCGTCACCAACTGGAAGCCCGGCGACGAGGTCGTCATCCACTGCAACCAGGCCTCCTACGAGGACGTCGAGGTGCACGGGCTCGACCCGATGGCTGCCCCCTCGCAGCGGATCTGGGGCTACGAGACGACCTGGGGCAGCTTCGCCCAGTTCACGAAGGTCCAGGCCCAGCAGCTCCTGCCGAAGCCCGAGAACCTCTCCTGGGTCGACTGCTCCGCCTACGGGCTGACCTACTTCACCGCCTACCGGATGCTGATGAACCGGGCGAAGATCCAGGCCGGCCACAACGTCCTGATCTGGGGCGCGGCCGGCGGCCTGGGGGTCTTCGCGACCCAGCTCTGCAAGGCGGCCGGCGCCAACGCGGTCGGCGTCGTCTCCTCGGCCGAGAAGGGCGAGCTGGTCAAGGAGCTCGGCGCCGTCGACTACGTCGACCGCAACGAGTTCAAGGGGATGATGCGAACCGGCAAGGAGACCCCCGACGAGGAGAAGGCGCGGTTCAAGGAGTCGCGCGCCTTCGCCAAGCAGGTGAAGACGATCCTCGGCGACGCCCCCGACATCGTCTTCGAGCACGTCGGCCAGGCGACCTTCCCGACCTCGGTGTTCACCGTGAAGCCGTTCGGCAAGGTCGTGATCTGCGGCGCCACCTCCGGCTACACCCTCGACTTCGACGTCCGCTACCTGTGGATGAAGCAGAAGGAGATCCTCGGCTCGCACTTCGCGAACGCCTACGAGTGCATGCGCGCCAACCAGCTGATGGCCGAGGGCAAGGTCCGGCCGGTCCTCTCGAAGTCGATGGGCTTCGAGGGCGTTCCCGAGGCCCACCAGATGATGCACGAGAACCGCCACTCCGGGAAGATCACGATCCGGGTCGGCGCCGGCGACGATCACTCCGGCAAGACCGCCCCCGGCGACGGCGCGATCTGGGCCGAGGTCGGCGCCTAACCACTCCGGCGGAATGCTCCGCTTCGCGTCCGCTTCCGCCAGAGCGTAGGCCGATGGCGGATTTACCCTCGCATAGGGGGGAAATCCGCATCCGGGCATTGCCACCAACCCTCACTGCCCGAACACGAAACGGGCGCCCGCCTCACGGCGAGCGCCCGTCGCATGGGCCGTGGCGCTTGCTCAGGCGATCGCAGAGCGCGGTGTCCGCAGCGCGGTCGCGGCGCAGCCGACGAAGCCGATCTCGAGCAGGACCGAGACGATCCCGGAGAGCTCCCACTCGGACTCGTGGAAGCCGGGCAGCCCGACCGTCCGCGAGAGCACGAAACCGACCGCCATCCCGGCGCAGAGCAGCGCGCCGAGCGTCCAGGCCGCCTGATCGCGCCCGCGCTCGCGCCAGAGCCGAGTCGCGATCAGCAGGGCCGCGATGCCGCCGAGTATGAACCCGATACCGACATAGGCCCGCTCACCGAGGTATTCAGGCGCGAGGACCAGGTGGATGACGCCGGTCGCCGCGAGCAGGGCGGCGCCGGCGCGGCGCACTTGGAGTTCGTTCTGCATTCCGTTCCTTTCGTTCGGGAGAGAGAGCGGCGGATGCTCGGAGCGGGGCCTAAGTCGATGCCGAGCGGCGGATGAGAGTCCTCTCAGCAGCGGAAAACGCTGCTCTCGCCGCCTTTCCCGCCGTCTAGAGTCGGCGCCATGCGCATCGTCGTCGTCGAGGACGAGCCCGCCATCGCCGACTTCCTCGTCCGCGGCCTCGAGGCCGCCGGCTACGCGGTGGCCCTGGCGAACGACGGTCCCGGTGGCGAGAGGCTGATCCTCGAGGGCGAGGCAGACCTCGTGATCCTCGACCTGATGCTGCCCGGCCGCAGCGGCCTCGACGTGCTCGCCGCCGTCCGCAAGGTGCGGCCGCACCTGCCGGTGATCATCCTCTCCGCCAAGGGCGAGGTCGAGGACCGGATCGCCGGACTCGACAGCGGCGCGACCGACTACGTGACCAAGCCGTTCTCGGTACCGGAGCTGCTCGCGCGGGTCCGCGCCCACCTGCGTGCCGGGAGCACCGAGGGCGGCCGGCTGCGCGCCGGCGCGATCGAGCTCGACCTGCTCAGCCGCCGCACCTGGTCGGACGGCGAGGAGGTGGCGCTTTCACCTCGCGAGTTCTCGCTGCTCGCCTGCTTCGCCCGCCACCCCGGCGAGGCGCTCTCCCGCGACCGCCTGCTTTCGGAGGCATGGGGATACGAGCACGATCCGGGCACCAATGTCGTCGACGTCTACGTCGGCTACCTGCGCCGCAAGCTCGGCGATCCGAAGGCGATCGAGACGGTCCGCTCGGCCGGCTACCGGCTGCCGGCGGACGAGCAGGATTGAGATGAGCCTCCGCACCCGCCTGACGCTCTCGATCAGCGCCCTCGTCCTCGTCTCGGTCGCCGCGCTCGGGCTCGCCGTCTACAACCTCGTCGGCAGCCGACTCGACGACCGCGTCGACTCCGAGCTCGAGGATCAGGTCGACGCGCTCGGCGGGACGATCGCCGACGCCCCGGCCGGCACCGAGGCGACCGCCGCCCGCCGCTTCATCGACGGCCAGGCCCTCGCCGGGTCGCGCCTGCTGGTCGCACAGGTGCCCGGCGTCGCGGCGCCGATCAGCAACCAGGCGAACCTGCTCGATCCCGCCGACGGCGGTCGCTCCGGCGAGGAGCACGCCGAGGGCGGCGAGGAGGAACGCGAGCGCGTCCAGGTTCGCGAGCTGCTGGCGGCGGCGCCCGGCTTCGCGACGATCGACCTGCCCGAGAGCGGCGAGCTGCGACTCCTGACGCGGACCGTCCCGACCGGCGCCGGGACGGTCGTCGTCCAGGCCGGCGAGCCGGCCGCCGCGACCGACCAGGCGCAGCGGCAGGTCGCCAAGACCTACCTGCTGATCGGCTCGTTGACCGTGCTCGCCGCTGCCGGGCTCGGCCTGCTGATCGCGACCCGGACGGCGCGGCCGCTCGAGCGGATGGCCGGGCGGGCGCACGAGGTCGATGCCGGGCGGCTCGAGCTGCGGATGGACGAGCACACCCGGGTCACCGAGATCGCCGCGCTCGCCGACAGCTTCGATCGGATGCTCGATCGCCTCGAGGCCGCCTTCGACTCGCAGCGCGCGTTCGTGGCCGACGCCTCGCACGAGCTGCGGACGCCGCTGACGGTGATCCTCGGCCAGGCGCAGGTCCTCGCCGCCGATCCCGACCCCGATCCTGCCGAGGTGGCGCGGGTCACCGGCCTGATCGAGCGCGAGGTCGAGCGGATGGGCGCACTCGTCGACGGCCTCCTCCAGCTCGCCCGGCTCGACTCGGGCGGCGAACCGGCCGAGCCGGCGTCCGAGTTCGACCTCGCCGGCGTCGCCGGCGAGGTCGTGGCGGCGCTCGCCCCCGACGAGGCCAGCCGGGTCGAGCTCGATGCGGGATCGCCGGCGATCGTCGTCGGGCACCGCGAGGACGCGGTCCGGATCGCCCGCAACCTCGTCGCGAACGCGCTCGCCCACGGCCGCGAGCGGGTCCGGGTGACGACCGCCACCGAGGCCGGGAACGGCACGCTCGCGGTCGACGACGACGGCCCCGGCATTCCGGTCGCCGAGCGCGAGCGTGTCTTCGACCGATTCGCCCGGCTCGACCGCTCGCGGAGCCGGGAAGGGGGCGGCTTCGGCCTTGGCCTCGCGATCTCCCGCGAGCTCGCGGTCGCGCAGGCGGGCCGGATCGAGGTCGGCGACTCGCCGCTCGGGGGAGCGCGGATGGCGCTGTATCTGCCGAGCGCCGGCGCGGGGCAATAAGATGCCCGGGCCGATGGCCGAGGTCAACATCATCAACTGGCACATCAACCCGTGGCGGGCGGATCGCTGGTACCAGGTCTGGATGCCGGCGCTCGAGCGGGCCCCGTCGTTCGGCGCGACCTCCTTCTCGCTGACCCGCTCCGAGGACGACCATCTCCACTTCATCCAGACGACAACCTGGGAGAACCGCGCCGACTTCGACCGCTTCTGGGCCTCCGACGAGATCGCCGACGCCCGCGAGGCCGCCGGGAACTGGTTCAACAAGCCGGTCCTCCCCGTCTGGCACGTGCTGATCGCCGCCGAGCGCGAATAGGCAGCTACTGCCGGTCCAACCAGTTCCCCGTCGCAGCCGCCGGGGTGCTTAGATTCGAGGCGTGGCCGAGGTCCTCTACTACGCGATCCCCTTCTTCGTCCTCCTGCTGATCGTCGAGGCTCTCTCGTTCCGCTACGCGCGCGACGAGGACGACCTGATCGGCTACGAGATCCGCGACACGCGGACGAGCCTGACGCTCGGGCTCGGCAACGTGCTCGTCAACGCGGTCTGGAAGTTCGCCGTGCTCGGGCTCTACGTGGTCATCTACGAGCTGACGCCGCTGCGCCTCGACCCCGGCAACCCGCTCACCTGGGTGCTGCTCTTCTTCGCCGACGACTTCTCCTACTACTGGTTCCACCGCTGCAGCCACGAGAGCCGCTTCTTCTGGGCGAGCCACGTCGTCCACCACTCGAGCACCCACTACAACCTCTCGACGGCGCTGCGGCAGACCTGGGTGCCGATGACCTATCTGCCGTTCTGGCTGTGGATGCCGGCCGTCGGCTTCGAGCCGTGGATGGTCCTGCTCGCCCAGGCGTGGTCGCTGATCTACCAGTTCTGGATCCACACCGAGCGGGTCAGGCGGCTGCCGAAGCCGTTCGAGGCGGTCCTCAACACGCCGTCACACCATCGCGTCCACCACGGCTCCAACGAGGTCTACCTCGACAAGAACTACGGCGGCATCCTGATCATCTGGGACAAGCTCTTCGGCACCTACCAGCCCGAGGGCGAGCGCGTCCGTTACGGGCTGACGACCAACATCGGCACTTTCAACCCGGTCCGCGCCGCCTTCCACGAGTACGTCGCGATGTGGCACGACATGAAGCGCGCCGCCGGGATCCGCTCGAAGCTCGGCGTTCTCTGGCACGGCCCCGGCTGGGTGCCGCCCGGGATCACGTCGGCCGAGATGGAGTCGAACACCCGCGGCTAAAAGACACACTGCGCGACTCGCAGCCCTCTGGGCTGCTCGACTGCGCCGGGCCGCCGGGTCACGCCCCGACGGCCCTCCTGACCAATGTCAGGCGGCTGCCGGGACCGCCTCGGCGCTGAGCCCGGCGCCGACCTCGGCGAGCATCGCGACCATCGCCGACGCCGCGACGCTCCGCGAGCCGGCGTCGAGGGTGGCGGCCCAGACGCGGCGGACCGGCGGGTCGGGGATCACCTCGACGAGGGCCACCTCGGGGCTCGGCAGCCGCAGCGCCAGGTCGGGGATCAGGGTCACGCCCATCCCGGCCGAGACGAGCGCCTGCATCACCGTGTAGTCGTTGCTCTCATAGGCCACGTCGGGGACGAACCCGGCGCGCTCGCAGCTCCGCAGGGTGAGCTGGCGGCATGAAGTCTCGCTGCTGCCGCAGAGCCACGACTCGTCGGAGAGCTCGCCGAGCTCGACCGCCTCGCAGCCGGCGAGCGCGTGGTCCGGGGGCAGCGCCAGGTGCATGCGCTCGTCGACGACCGGGGTCAGCTCGAGGTCCGGATCCGCTGCGAACGGGTGGATCTCGAAGTCGTAGACGACGCCGACATCGAAGCGGCCGCGGCGGAGCGCCGGCAGCGCCTCCTCGGGCTCCGCCTCGGTGAGGCTGATCCGGATCCCGGGATGGGCGGCGCGGAAGCGGGCGATCGCCTCGGTGACGACCGTCGCGCTGGCGCTCGCGAAGCTGACCATCCGCAGCTCGCCCGTCTCGAGGCCCGAGAGCGAGGCGAGATCGCGCTCGGCCTGCTCGAGCCTGGCCATCGCCGACTCGGCGTGGCCGACGAGGACGCGGCCGGCGTCGGTCAGGACGGGCCCGCCGCGGAGGCGGAGGACCAGCGGCTCGCCGACCTCCGCCTCGAGGTTGGCGATCTGCTGGCTGACGGCGGACTGGGAGACGTAGAGCTCGTCGGCGGCGGCCGAGAACGAGCCGTGCTCGGCGACGGCCCGGAGGACACGGAGTCGCTTCAGATCCAGCATGAGTAGATCTTATCACGCTGCGTAGATGAATCTATTGCGCTAATCCCGAACCTGCGCCACCCTTGACTCATCACCTTTCGACCGACCAAGGAGGCAGCCATGACCAGCTCGACGTTGATTGCCCCGCCGGTCGTCACCGAGACCGAGAAGCGGCGCCAGGAGGGCATCGCGCAGACGATTCGCGAGGCCCGCCGCAACCGCCGCAACCGCCGGCCGCGGCGCGCCCCCGGCTCACTCGGTGGCTCGCCCCCGGGCGCTGGAGGACGACTCCTGCAGCTCTGATCGGTGCAGCGATCGGATTCGAAAGGGTGCCTCGTGGGCGCCCTTCGTCGTTCCGCACCGCTCGGAGTGGGCCGGCTAGTGCTGCTCGAGCGGCGCCATCGTCAACCCCGCCGCCGCGAGCTGCTCCCAGTAGTGCTCGGCCGGCTCGCGCATGCCGCTCCAGACGATCGCCTGACCGGTGTTGTGGATCGTGTTCGCGAACGCCATCCCGTTGTCGTAGCTGACGCCGGGAATGACCCTTGCGAGCGTCGCGGCGACGTGCTCGAAGGTGTTGTGGTCGTCGTTTCGGACGATCACGCGCCAACCACCCTGACCCGATCCGGGGCCTGCCGTGCGTGGTCGCTCGATCGTCTCCGTCGTCATCGCTGGCTCGGTTCTCGGCTCCGCGTGAATCTAGATCATCTGGCGCGGAGCGACGGCGGTCAGGATCGTCAGGGGTTCGGGACCTGGACCTTGAGCTTGTCGAAGAAGGCGACCGCCTCCTTCTTCTTGACCTTCTGCTTGATGCCGTAGACGAGGCCGGTGCCGGTGCTCTTGACGTCCTCGGGCGCCGGGTCCTTGTAGGAGACCATCGACTTCCCGTTCACCTTGCCGACGATCGTGTCGCCCTTGGCGCGGATCTCGAGCGCGTTCCGCTTCTTGATCCCCTTGACGGCCTTGTCCTTGCCCTTCTCGAGCACGACCTTCTTCTCGACGAGCTCCCACTTCCGGGTCTTCGGGATGACCCGGAACACGTAGCCGTCCTTACGGCCGGAGCGGACCGAGACGCCGACGTAGGCCCCCTTGCGGGCCGCCTTCTCGGTCTTCGCCGTGACCTTCGCTTCGGCGCGGACGATCAAGTCGGGCTGCGGCGAGTCGCCCTCGACGGGGGTCTTCAGCGCGCAATTCTGCTTGCCGCCCTTGACGGTGACGCCGAGCGCCGACTTCTTACGCCACTGGCGCTTGCACTTCTTCTTCTTGCCGGACTGCTTGGTGATCGACCGATAGTCGTCCTTGGACTTGAAGTCGTTGCTGTAGACCGTGATCCCGGCGAAGGCGGGCACGGCGAGCGCGAGCGCGGCGAAAACTGTGACTGTCAGTGCGATTCGCTTGGTCATCGGTGATGAGCGTAGCCGGGTCGGCGGACCTCGGTTGGCGCCCGGTCAGCGGGTGCCTCGAACATTGCGAACACGGCGAGAGCGCCGGAGTCGCGGTCTCCGCTCGGCCCGAGACGACTAGCGGGTCCGCCAGTAGCGCTCGAGGCCCATCCAGACCTGCTCCGGCGGCATCGCCGAGCGGGTCCGCTCGGCAAGCTCGGCCGGCTCGGCATCGATCCGACCCTCGAGCTCGGCGAGGAAGCCCTCGCGGTCGGCGTCGCGGGAGCTCGCCGCGAGCCGCTCGAGCTCGGCGAGGGTGGCGGCGAGATGGCTGCGCGGCTCGTCGACCGACCCGTAGTGGGTGAGCAGCAGCCGCTCGGGCTCGCGCTCGGCGACGAGCTCGATCGACGCCCGCCAGAGCTCGAGGTCGATGTCCGGCGGCGGGGTCGGCAGCCAGACCGTGTCGCCGGGCGGGATCCGGACCCCGCCGACGTCGCCGACGTAGGCATCTCCCTCGGCCGGATCGAGGTAGACGACGTGATGGGAGGCGTGGCCCGGGGTCGCCAGCACCTCGAGGCCCTCGGCGACCTCGCCGCCGGAGAGCGCGATCAGGTTGCGCTCGGGGACCGCCAGCACCGGCCCCCAGAGCTCGTCCATCCGCTCGCCGTAGAGCCTGGCGGCGCTGCGCAAAAGCCGCGCCGGGTCGGCGAGATGCGGCGCGCCCGCCTCGTGGACGTAGACGGGCAGGTCCGGAAACCGCTCGACCAGCGTGCCCGTCGCCCCGGCATGGTCGAGGTGGATGTGGGTGAGCAGGAGCGCGCGCGGGCGGCCGCCGGAGAGCTCGGCGAGGATCCGGTCGATCGTGCTGGCCGGGCCCGGGTCGACGAGGATGCCGTCTCGCTCCCAGACGCCGATCACCCGGTCGAGCCCGAGGTGCCAGGTGTCGATCAGGCGCGCCGCTGTCACGGCGGGATCGTACGGGCGCGCGGGCCGCAGCCGTTGGTTCGGCAGGGTCCATCTAGAATCGGCGTATGAGCGAGCACCGCCTGCCCGAGCGCGATCGCCCCTGGGTGATGCGCACCTACGCCGGCCACTCCGACGCCCGCCGCTCGAACGAGCTCTACCGGCGCAACCTCGCCAAGGGCCAGACCGGCCTCTCGATCGCATTCGACCTGCCGACCCAGACCGGCTACGACCCCGACGCGGTGCTCGCCCGCGGCGAGGTCGGCAAGGTCGGCGTCTCGATCGCCCATCGCGGCGACATGGAGACGCTCCTCGACGGCATCCCGCTCGGCGAGATGAACACGTCGATGACGATCAACGCGACGGCGGCCTGGCTGCTCGGCCTCTACGTCGCGGTCGCCGACGAGCAGGGCGTCCCGCGCGAGGCGCTCAAGGGCACGACCCAGAACGACATCATCAAGGAGTACCTCTCGCGGGGCACCTACGCGTTCCCGCCGGAGCCGTCGATGCGGCTGATCGCCGACATGGTCGCGTTCACGGTCAACGAGATCCCGAGCTGGAACCCGATCAACATCTGCTCCTACCACCTCCAGGAGGCGGGAGCGACGCCGGTCCAGGAGATCGCATACGCGATCAGCAACGCGATCGCGGTCCTCGACTCGGTCCGCGAGCGCGGCCAGGTCTCCGCCGAGGACTTCCCGAAGGTCTTCGGGCGGATCAGCTTCTTCGTCAACGCCGGCGTCCGCTTCATCGAGGAGCACGCGAAGCTCCGCGCGATGGGCCACCTGTGGGAGCAGCTCGGCCGCGAGCGCTACGGCGTGACCGAGCCCCGCTTCCTGCGGATGCGCTATGGGGTCCAGGTCAACTCGCTGGGGCTGACCGAGGCGCAGCCGGAGAACAACGTGCCGCGGATCGTCCTCGAGGCGCTCGCCGTGACGCTCGGCCGCGACGCCCGCGCCCGCGCGATCCAGCTCCCCGCCTGGAACGAGGCGCTCGGCCTCCCCCGCCCCTGGGACCAGCAGTGGAGCCTGCGGATCCAGCAGATCCTCGCCAACGAGACCGACCTGCTCGACTACCCCGACATCTTCGAGGGATCGAAGGTCATGGAGGGCCTCGTCGACGAGCTGATCGAGGGCGCCCGGGCCGAGATGGCGATCGTCGCCGAGCACGGCGGCGCGACGACCGGCGAGGGCGTCGCCTACATGAAGGCGCGCCTGGTCGAGTCGCACCGCGACCGGCTCGCCCGGATCGAGGCCGGCGATCTCAAGGTGATCGGCCAGAACTGCTTCACGGAGACCGAGGACTCGCCGCTGACCGTCGGCGAGGACGGCGGCATCCTCACACCCGACCCGGAGGTCGAGCGGGAGCGGATCGAGGCGCTCGAGCAGTGGAAGGCAGAACGCGACGGCGGTGCCGTCGAGCGGGCCCTCGCGGCGCTCGCCGAGGCTGCCCGCGACGGCTCGGCGAACCTGATGCCGGCCACGATCGACGCCGCCCGCGCCGGCGTGACCACCGGCGAGTGGTCGGAGACGCTGCGCGAGGTCTTCGGCCCCTATCGCGGGCCGACCGGGCTCGACGGCTCCGCCGCCGGCGGCAACGCCGAGCTGCTCGCCGACGCCCGCGATCGCGTCAGCGCCGTCAGCGACTCGATCGGCCACCGGATCCGGATCCTCGTCGCCAAGCCGGGGCTCGACGGTCACTCCAACGGCGCTGAGCAGATCGCGGTCCGCGCCCGCGACGTCGGCATGGAGGTCATCTACCAGGGGATCCGCCTGACCCCCGAGGAGATCGCCGCCTCGGCGGTCCAGGAGGACGTCGACGTGATCGGACTCTCGATCCTCTCCGGCTCCCATCGCGAGCTCGTCCCCCGCGTCGTCGAGCTGCTCCGCGAGGCCGGCGTCGACGCTCCCGTCGTCGTCGGCGGGATCATCCCGCCCGCCGACGCCGCGAAGCTCGCCGAAGCCGGCATCGAGCGCGTCTACACGCCCAAGGACTTCGACCTGAACCGGATCATGGGCGACATCGCCGAGCTCGTCGCCGCACGAGCGACCGCCTCGCAGCCGGCCTAGTAGATGAGCGACGACCGAGCCGGTCGGTGACGGCGCTCGAGTTCCCGATCGGCGGGATCGACGACGGAGTCGTCCGCCTGCGGCTCCATGCCGACTCCGACCTCGAGCGGGTAGCGGCCGCCTCGCTCGATCCCGAGATCCTGCGCTGGACCCGCGTTCCCGATGACAACAGCGCCGAGGCGATGCGCGAGTGGATCGCGGGGTGGCATTCGGGGCCGCGCGAGGAGCTCCATCTGATCGTCGTCGACGCCGGCTCCGACGAGCTTTTCGGCGCGGCCGGGATCGTGCGGCTCGAGCGCGACGAGCGCCGCTGCGAGGTCGGCTACTGGCTCGCCCCCGCGGCGCGCGGTCGCGGCGTCGCCACGCGATCCGTCCGGATCCTCGCGGGCTGGGCCTTCGCGAGCCTCCCCGTCGACCGGATCGGGATCACCGCCGAGCCCGGCAACCGAGCATCCTGCGCGGTCGCCGAGCGCGCCGGGTTCACCTACGAGGGCGTGCTGCGGTCCTGGCAGCGCATCAAAGGCGAGCGCCGGGACACCGCCATGTACTCGCTGCTTCGCGACGAGCCCTCGCAACTCTCCTGACAGGATCCCGCTGCGGCCACGCCGGCTTGCCGGAAGCGCCACAATTGACAGTGCAGGCATGGCTGAAGAGCTGAACACGGATCGAAGCGCCTGGCTGCGTTGCTACCGCTGCTGGTCGCAGCGCCTCGAGGCGCAGGTGCATTACGACGCGATCCTTCGGATCGATCCCGAGACGGGCGAGCCCGCCGAGCGGATCGACGAGGTCCAGGAGTCGGTCGTCCAGTGCCTCGACTGCATGCACGACCAGCCCCATCTCGCCGTCGAGGAGGGCAAGGTGGTGCCGATCGAGGACCGCTGGGAGCGGCTCGTCGCCGGCACCCCCTGGGTCGCCTCCTGCACGGTCACCGTCGATCAGGACCTGGTCGAGGTCTGCTCGGGCCCCGAGGCGGCCGACAGCCTCACCTACGGCGCCTTCGGTGACGCCGGCACCCGCGAGTTCTTCACCCACGTCCGCTTCCACAAGCACGACGAGGAGCGGATCGTGATCCACCTCCTCGTCGAGCTCTATGCCCGCTCCTCGAACGAGGCGACCGAGGTCCTCGAGGACGCCGCCCGCGGCCCGCTCGAGATCACCTCGCTGGCCGAGGAGTCCCGCCCGCCCGCGCACGCCGCGGACGAGGCGCACTGAGCCGCCCTACCGCAGGAACGACTCCTCGGGGTCGAGACGGCGGATGAACGCCTCGATCAGGCTGATCGCGCCCTCGACGTCGTCGAGCGAGATCATCTCGACCGTCGAGTGCATGTAGCGGAGCGGGATCGAGACGAGGCCGGCGGCGATGCCCCCGCGGGCGACCTGGAGCGAGTCGGCGTCGGTGCCGGTGGAGCGGCCCGAGGCCTCGAGCGTGAAGTCGATCCCCTCGGCCTCGGCCGTTTCACGAAGGAGGGCGGAGACCTTCGGGCTCAGCGTCGAACCGCGGCCGATCACGGGCCCGGAGCCGAGTGCGTGGTCGCCGTTCTCCTGCTTCGAGATCCCCGGCGCATCGGTGGCGTGGGTGACGTCGACGGCGATCCCGACCTCGGGATTGAGCGAGAACCCGGTGGCCGCCGATCCGAACAGGCCGATCTCCTCCTGCGAGACGGCACAGCCGACGACGCCGACCGGGACGTCGTCGCCGGCGCTGATCCGGCGGGCGACCTCGAGGGCGACGTAGGAGCCGAGGCGGTTGTCGAGCGAGCGCGAGACGAGCCTCCCGTTCGGGAGGTTCAGGGGCTCGGCGGCGAGGACTGCGGGGTCACCGACGCTGACTAGCTTCAACGCGTCGTCCTTGTCCTTGGCGCCGATGTCGATGTGCATCGACTTGATCTCGGCCGGCTTCTTGCGGTCGTCCGGCTCGAGGAGGTGGATCGGCTTCTTGCCGATCACCCCGGAGACCTCGCCCCCTCCCGCTGATCCCGAGCCGCGGACCATGACGCGCTGGCCGACGAGGTTCTGCGGGTCCCAGCCGCCGATCGGGCCGAACCAGACGAAGCCCTCGTCGTCGACGTGGCTCACGAACAGGCCGATCTCGTCGATGTGTCCGACGATCGCGACGGTCGGCCGGTCGTCGGCGACGCCTACCGACACGGTCGACGAGCCGAGCACGTCCGCGGCGACCTCGCCGAACGACGCGGCCTCGCGCCAGACCTCGGCGGCGGGTGTCTCGTAGCCGGACGGCGCGGGGACGCGGATCAGCGCGTCGAGGGTCTCAGGGGTCTCGCTCATTCGTGCACTCTCCTCATCGCTGGCTCGGTTGGCCGTACAGCTTCGCAAGCCGGCGGTGGCGATGCCGGAAGAGCGCCGCGACGATCGTTGCCGCGAGCCGGTCGGCGCCCGGCACCCGTGCCGGCAGCGGGCGAAGGCTGAACCGGAGGCGATCGGTGATCCTGCACGCCCGCGGGCCGAGCTCCTCGATCGTCCGCTCGTGCCGCCACGGATCCATCGTCAGCATCCGCGACCGCTCGTGGAAGCTGCGCTCACCGACCGACTCGATGCAGAGGTCGTCGTAGTCGACCGGGATCAGGCCGCCGAGCAGCAACCATGCGCGGCCGGCGGGCCGGCCCGGGGTCAGATCGGCGAGCGTCGCGTCGCGGAGGTCGCGCGAGGCCGTCATCCGCAGCCATGGTCCGAGCTCGCGGTTGACGCCGGCGAGCGTCCCGACCTCCTCCCAGAGCGTGTCCGCCGCGACCGCCAGCTCGCTGCTCTGCTCGACCTCGTGCATCGCTCAGCCGCCCCACTCGCCGCCGGTCGGGACCGGCGGCCAGCCGGAGGCGGCCGCCACGCGCGGATCGAGGCCCGCCACTGCCGCTGCGATCGCGTGGCGCTCGCGCTGCTTGTCGGCGACGAGGCCGGCGTGCTCGTAGACGCGATCGTTGTCGGCGTAGAGCAGCCGCGGCTCGAGGATCCGTGCGTCGGGCTCGGGCAGGCCGGGGACCGCGGCCGGGACCTCGTAACCGAAGTCGGGATCGCGCTCCCAGGCGATGCGGTCGAGCCCGTCGAGCGCCGCGACGATCAGCTCCGGGACGACCTCGGCGCAGCCGGGGCGGTCGGGCGGGCCGCCGACGAGGCCCTGCTTGATCGCGAGGAGCGGCCGGCCGAGCCCGGTGAGCGCGGCGAGGAGCGTGTTCGCCGCCTCACCGTCCCGCGGGTCGGCGACGTGCTCGAGCCAGAGCAGGACTGCGAGCGGCGGCTCCACCCGAGCGAGCGGCGCCAGCGTGCCGATACCCCGGCAGGCGACGACGGCGAACGCGCATCCAGTGTCGAGATCGCCGCCGGGGCCGATCGGCGCGCCGCCGCGACGGGCGACGTCCTCGGCCCAGGGCGGCGGACCCTCGGGGCGGTCGCTGAGATCGGGACGCCGGGTCGCGTAGGGGTCGGCCACCGGCGGCGGGACCCCTACTCCGCCGGATCCTTGCGGGGAACGAGAACGGTGCGCTTGAACTCGGCGACGAGCGTGTTGTCCTGCTTGTAGACCCTGGTGTGGACCTTGACGATGCCGCGGTCGGGCTTCGACTGCGAGGGCCGGACCTCGAGCACCTCGGACTCGCAATACAGAGTGTCGCCGTGGAAGACCGGGTTCGGGTGGCTGAGCTCCTCGGTCGCGAGGTTGGCGATCGCCTTGCCGGAGACGTCGCTGACCGACATCCCGAGCGCCAGCGAGTAGACGAGCGGGCCGACGACGACGTTCCTGCCCTGCTGCGACTCGCCGGCGTAGACGTCGTTGAGGTGCAGCGGGTGGTGGTTCATCGTGATCAGGCAGAAGAGGTGGTCGTCGGACTCGGTGACCGTCTTCGCGGGCCAGTGCCTGTAGACGGCGCCGACGTCGAACTCTTCCAGGTAGCGGCCGTAGGGGTGGGCGCCCGATGCCTCGCGACCGGCCTGGTCGGTGATCAGCTCATGGGTGTCGTTGTCGCTCATTGCTCCTCGTTCGGTTCGTGGGTGGGGCCTCGGAAGTTCGTTCGGCGCCGGCGCGGCTCAGCGGACGCGCTTGAGCTTGCCGCGCGCCTCGTGCTTGGCGATGACGCCGCCGAGCAGGCGCAGGACCGCGGGATCGCCGCCGATCTTGACGACGCCGTGCTCGTAGGCGGTATGCCAATGGGAGATGTCGGCGTCGGCGAGGTCGTTGAAGTCGGCCCGCGGCAGCGAGATCTCGATCCGGGCGTCGTCGGGCTCCTCCTTGGTGATCTCGGGTCCCGGCGCGCTCACCCGGAAGACCTGGACGTCGCCGCGGCCGCGGAGCTCGAGCCGCGCGACCAGCTTCAGCGTCGTCAGCGCCGGCAGCTGCTCGAGCAGCCGCTTGTAGGCGATCCCGATCAGATCCTGGGTGATCGAGCTCACGCGAACCCGGCCGTTCCCGGAGGCGAAGCGGAGGAGGACGGACGGCTCATATCTGGTGGCGCTGGAGCAGCTTCTTGCCGATCACCATGCGCTGGATCTCCGACGTCCCCTCGCCGATCAGAAGCAGCGGCGCGTCCCGGTAGAGGCGCTCGATCTCGTACTCCTTCGAGTAGCCGTAGCCGCCGTGGATCCGGAAGGACTGCTCGACGCACTCCTTCCCGGTCTCCGACGCGATCAGCTTCGCCATGCCGGCCTCGAGGTCGGAGCGCTGGCCGGCGTCCTTCATCCGCGCCGCCTTCAGCGTCACCAGCCGGGCCGCCTCGATCTTCGTCGCCATGTCGGCGAGCTTGAAGAGGATCGCCTGGTGCTGGGCGATCGGCCTGCCGAAGGTCTTCCGCTCCTGGCTGTAGCGAAGGGCCAGCTCGAGGGCGCGCTGGGCGATGCCGACGCCGCGGGCGGCGACGTTGACCCGGCCGACCTCGAGCGCGTCCATCATCTGCGCGAAGCCCTTGCCGAGGCCCGCCTCCTCGCCGCCGAGAATCCTCTCGGGCGGGCAGCGGTAGCCGTTGTAGACGAGCTCGGTCGACTCGACGCCCTTGTAGCCCATCTTCTTGATCTGCGGCGGCACCTCGAGGCCGGCGAACTCACCCTCGTTCTTGTGCTCGCCGGGCGCCTTCTCGGTGATGAAGCAGGTCATCCCGGTGTGCGGCGGATCGGCCTTCGGGTCGTTCTTCATCAGCGCGAAGACGACCGCTGAGCGGAGCCCGTTGGTGACCCACATCTTCTGGCCGTCGAGGATCCAGTCGCCGCTCGCCTCGTCCTTCTTCGCCGTCGACTTGATCCCCTGGACGTCGGAGCCGACCTCGGGCTCCGAGAGCGAGAAGGCGGCCCGGATCTCGCCGGTCGCCATCCTCGGGAGGAAGTGGTCCTTCTGCTCGTCGGTGCCGAACTTCATCAGCAGGTAGGAGCCGATGAAGTGGGTGTTGACGACGCCGGAGATCGAGATCCAGCCCCGCGAGAGCTCCTCGACGATCATCGCGTAGGTCGTCAGGTCGAGGCCCATCCCGCCGTACTCCTCGGGGATCGTGACCCCGAACAGCCCGAGCTCCTTCATCTGCTCGACGATCGGCTCCGGGAACTTGTCCTCGTGGTCGTACTCCTCGGCGACGGGGATGATCTCGTTGTCGACGAAGGAGCGCACCATCTCGGTGATCTCCTTCTGGATGTCGGTCTTCTCTTCGAAGCTCGGGGCGTCTACGGCCATGTGGTGAGGGCTCCTGCGGGGATCTTGGGCGTACTTCGGACCTGGTCGCGGGCCGGCGCGACAGCACGGCATCGCGGGCACCGGCGACGCGGCGAAGGATACCGGCGCCAGGATCGTGGCGCGGAAAGAAAGAGGCTCCCCCGGACCGGGTCCGGGGGAGCCTCGAGGTCGTCTCCGACCGTCGATCGAGAGCTGCTCAGCCCGTCGTCGAGTCGGTCGAGCTGCCGCCGAGATCGATCCCGGCGTCCTGGTACTTCTGGGCCGCCTCGGTCAGCTGGTTCTGGAAGTCGAGCCCGGCCTGCTGGAGCGCCTGCGCGGCTTCCTGGAGGGCCTGCTTGTCGCCCGACTCGGCCGCGTCACTGACGTCGCTCAGCTTCGAGGAGAAGTCCTCGAGCGCCGCGAGCGTCTGATCGTGGGCCTCCTGGGCCTCCGGCGGCGGCGTCAACGCACTGAAGTCGTCGATCGCGCCCTGGATCTGGTCCTCGGCCTGGTTGACGAGGTCGGCGAACTGCTGCGGGTTCTTCGAGTTCGAGATCTGGGTGCCGAGCTGCTGGAAGCTCGTGCCGAACTCGACGAGGACCTGCTGTGCCTGCTGCGCGTACTCGTCGCTGCTCAGCGCCTCCGAGCTGGTGCCGTCGGTGCTGTCGGTGCTGTCGTCACCGCCGCAGCCGGCGAGCGCGATCAGCCCGACGAGCGCGAGGATGACGAGCGGGATTCTGAGAAGTCTCAATTCAACTCCCTGGTTGGGGCCCTCTCTAACCAGGGCCAATTTGCCGCGCTGCAGTCTAAGGGTGCGCCGGACATGATCGCGGCACGGCGCGGTAGCGTCCCCCGCCGACCCTCAGACCTCCAGGAGCAGAATTGAGAAACCCACGCAGCTTCGCCGACCCGCTTGCGATCGGCGCCCCGGAACCGACGCTCGAAGTCCCATTCCGCCCGTCGCGGATGATCCACTTCTTCGACGCCTCGAACGAGAAGATGGCGGCCAAGGTCCCGGACATGGCCAAGCAGGCCGACATCCTCCTCGGCAACCTCGAGGACGCGGTCCCGGTCGACAAGAAGCTCGCCGCACGCGAAGGCCTCGTCAAGGTCGCCGGCGAGGTCGACTTCGCCGACACGCAGCTGTGGACCCGCGTCAACTCCCTCGAGAGCCCCTGGGCCCTCGACGACCTGACGACGCTCGTCACCGAGATCGGCGACAAGCTCGACGTGATCATGGTCCCGAAGGTCGAGGGCGCCTGGGACATCCATTACGTCGATCGCCTGCTCGCCCAGCTCGAGGCTAAGGCCGGACTCGACCGCCCGATCCTCGTCCATGCGATCCTTGAGACGTCCCTCGGCGTCGTCAACCTCGAGGAGATCGCGACGGCGAGCCCGCGGATGCAGGGAATGAGCTTCGGGCCCGCTGACCTGGCGGCCTCCCGGCGGATGAAGACGACCCGCGTCGGCGGTGGGCATCCCGGCTACCTGGTCATCAACGATCCGAACCCGGACGACCCCGATGCGCCGCGGGCGACCGCCCAGCAGGACCCATGGCACTACTCGATCGCGCGAATGGTCGATGCCTGTACCTCGGCGGGACTGCTGCCGTTCTACGGCCCCTATGGCGACATCAAGGACACGGCCGGCTGCGAGGCGCAGTTCCGGGCCGCGTTCCTGCTCGGCTGCGTCGGCGCCTGGTCGCTGCACCCGGTCCAGATCGAGATCGCCAAGAAGGTCTTCAGCCCCGACCCCGAGGAGGTCCGGTTCGCCAGGAAGGTGATCGAGGCGATTCCCGACGGCAAGGGCGTCCACATGATCGACGGCAAGATGCAGGACGACGCCACCTGGAAGCAGTGCAAGGTGATGGTCGATCTCGCCGAGATGCTCGCCGACAAGGACCCGGAGCTGAAGGAGGCGTACGGGCTCTGATCACGGCGAGACCTTGTCGCCGGGCGGATGGCGAATTGGCTGAGAAGAGGCGTGCCGAAAGCTCATTCGCCGGCTCAACTGCAAATCACTGCCCTATGTGGTCAGCAATCTGCAGTTGAGGTCCGGAGTGAGGCGAGAAGCCGCAGTCCTGCCTCCCTTCTCAGCCAAACGGCCGTCCACCCCGGCAGGAAAGCCTCCGCTCTAACTGATAGAGCGATTTTGCTCTTGCAAGGAGAGCAATCCTGCTCTAATTTCTAGCGCAGCGATGAACCCGTTCCGCTACAGCGAGCCGGTGCCGCCGGCCGAGCTGATCGACCGTGACGAGGAGACCTCGAGCCTCGTCGAGACCGCGGTCAGCGGCAACAACAGCCGGCTGGTCGCGCCGCGGCGCTACGGGAAGACGTCGCTTCTGAACCGGCTCGGCGAGGCGCTCGCGAAGGAGGGGTGGAATGCCGTCTACGTGGATTTCTTCGGCGTCCTCACCCTCGCCGACGTCAGCGCCCGGGTCGAGCGCGCCTACGCGACCCAGCTCGAGGGCAAGGTGGCCGCCTGGTTCGCGGGCTTCCGGCGGCGGCTGCGGCCGAGCCTGCGGATCGGCGCCGACGAGACGGTCAGCGCCGACCTCGAGCTCTCGCTCGACCCGGCGGCGGAGCCGCCGCTGCTCGAGCGTCTGTCGATCCCGAAGCGGATGTTCGAGCGGACCGGCACCCGGACGCTCGTCGTCTTCGACGAGTTCCAGGACGTCCTCACCGCCTCCGATCGCGCCGATGCGGTGATCCGCAGCGAGATCCAACACCACGGCGACGCCGCCAGCTACGTCTTCGCCGGCTCCCAGCTCGGGATGATGCGGAGCCTGTTCGCGGACAAGCGCCGCGCTCTCTACGGCCAGGCACGTGCGCTCGACCTCTCTCCCCTCGACCCCGGCGACGTCGCCGAGTACCTCGACGGCCGCTTCCGCGCGACCAACCGCGAGATCGGCGAGGCGCTCGAACCGCTGCTCGATCTCGCCCACGGCCATCCACAGCGGACGATGCTGCTCGCACACCTGCTCTGGGAGCGGACGCCGGCCGGCTCCCGCGCCGGCGAGGAGCAGTGGCTCGGCGCCGCCGAGCAGGCGATGGTCGAGGTTCAGGACGAGCTGCGGGCGATCTGGACCGGGCTCAGCGCCGGCCAGCGGCGTGTGCTGACGGCGGTCGCCGAGAACCGGGAAGGAATCTACGCCGCCGGCCGCCGCCACGGCGGCTCGCGGGGCGGCGCGGCGAAGGCCGCCGTCGACGCCCTCGCCGACAGCGGCGAGATCTACCGCGATCCCGGCACGCGGACGGGGTACCGGGTCGTGGATCCGCTGCTCGGCGAGTGGGTGGCCGCCGGCAGGACGCTCGGATGAGGCGCCCACGCACGGATCCCGGACCTGGGTCGCTGAGGTGATGCCGTACTGCCGCTGAGCGACCCACGTCCGGGAGAGATGCACGATCATCCCCGGACGTGAGCGAAGCGGAAGCGATCGATCCCCGCCGGCGGCGGATCTACGTCACCGGCCACCGCAACCCCGACACCGACTCGATCGCGTCGGCGATCGCCTACGCCGAGCTGAAGCAGCAGCTCGACCCCGAGAGCGAGTACGTGCCGGTCCGGCTCGGAAAGGTCAACGCTCAGACGGCCTGGGTGCTCGAGCGCAGCGGGGCCCGCTCGCCGGACCGCATGGTTCACGTCTTCCTCCGGGTCAGCGACGTGATGCGGGAGGAGTTCCCGGTCGCCGGCCACGAGGAGCCGATTCGCGCGGTCGGGCAGGCAATGGCCGCCGGCGATCTCGACATCGTCCCGATCGTCGGCGACCGCGGTGAGCTGATCGGGGTGATGACCGAGCGCGCCCTGGCCCATCGTTACATCCGCGATACCGGCAGGACCCACAGCCTCGCCGATGCACCGACCACCGTCGCGGCGATCTGCGAGGTCCTCGACGGCGAGCTGATCGAGGGTGAGAACGGCACGGTCGGCGGCCGCGTCTGGGTGCACTCGATCGATGCGACGCGAAGCGACAGCCGGATCTCCGCCGGCGATGTCGTCGTCGTCGGCAACCGGGTCGATGCTCAGCGACAGTCGATCGAGCTCGGCGCCGCGGTGCTGATCGCGAGCAACGGGCTTGCCCCGGAGCCGGAGGTCCGCGAGCTCGCACGTGAGCGCGGCTGCCGGATCATCATCAGCCCGCTCGACTCCTACGTGAGCTGCCGCATGGTCACCCTCGCCTCCCCCTGCGAGGGCATGGCCGACCGCGAGCCGCTGACGGTCGACCCTGACGATCTCATCGTCGACGTCTCCGAGCAGGTCAAGGACGTCCACTACCGGGCCGCGGTTGCGGTCGATTCCCGCAACCGCCCGGTCGGGCTGTTGACGCGCGGCGATCTCGTCGCACCGAGCCCGCGGCGGGTGATCCTCGTCGACCACGCCGAGTCTGCGCAGAGCGTGCCCGGCGTCGAGCAGGCGGAGATAGTCGAGATCCTCGACCACCATCACATCGGTTCGATCGAGACGCGAATCCCGGTGACCGCGACATTCGACCCGGTCGGGTCGACGGCGACGCTGATCGCCGAGCGGTTCGCCGTCAACGAGGTCGAGCCGATGGACTCGACGGCGATCATGCTGATCTGCGCGATCCTCTCCGACACGGTCCTGCTCAACTCGCCGACGACGACCGGCCGCGACCGGAACGCCATCGATCTCCTCGAAGACCTGATCGACGTCAACGCGAGCGAGCTCGGGCGGGAGATGTTCGCCTCGACCTCCGACGTCTCCGAGGTGCCGGCCGGCGAGATCGTCGCCCGTGACGCGAAGGAGTACACGCTGCCCTCCGGCGAGACGATCTCGATCGCCCAGATCGAGACGGTTGGCACGGGGGTCCTCGAACGCCACGACGAGCTGGCCGAGGCGATGACGGAGGTCCGTGAGCGCAACGGCTACGCGCTCGCTGCACTGATGGTGACCGACATCCTCGCCCAGGGGACGATGACGATCGCGGTCGGCGACGACTCGGCGCTGACCCGCGCCTTCGGCGAGCGCGACGAGCACGGGCTGATCCCGATGCCGGGCGTGATGAGCCGCAAGAAGCAGGTCGCTCCGATCCTGCTCGGCTCCTGACCCCGCCCTACTGCGTCACTGCCTCGGCCTCGCGCGCGTACTGCTCGTAGCTGCGGGCCACCAGCCGCGCGACCCGGCGGCCGGCGGGGCCGGCGTTGCCGGCGTTCTCGAACATCTTCCAGGCCCGGAAGCCGGCGAGGGCGGCGGCGCGGACGTCGCCGGTCTCGTCATCCTCGATGCCGAAGCGCTCGGCGCGGGTCCGGCCGGTGATCAGCCGCCGCAGTCCCTCGAGCAGGTCGGCCGGAACCTCGACGCCGTCGACGACGATCCGCTCGTAGGCGCGGATCAGGCCGACCATGTGCATCTCCGGCGCCAGTCGCAGAGCCTCGACCTGGTCGCGCAGGATCGCCAGCTCGGGATGCCGGTAGGCGAGCTCCTCGAGGCGTTCGAGCGCGCGGTCGGCCTTGAGGACGTCGCTGCGCTGATGGAACCCGTCGATCACCTCCTCGAGCTCGGGCAGGCCCGAGACCTCGCGGAGCCGGCGGCGCAGACCGACGCCGCTGAGCCCGCCGGCGTCGGCGAGCTCGAACGCACGCCGCAGCCCGGCCAGCCCGTAGCGCTCGAGGAGCGCCGACCGCTCCTCGGGCCCGATCGCGGCGGCGCCGGCATGGAATGCCGCGGCCGACGCGAGCAGCTCATCGCGATCGCCGCTCGCCGCTGCCAGCTCGCCGACCAGGGCGACGTCCTCGCCGATCGGCGTGCCCGTCGCCGCGACCCGCGCGAGCAGCCCGAAAACGGGCGCGACGGCGGCGACTGCATGTCCGAGGCCGGCGTCGACCGCAGCGGCCGCATCGCCGAGGTCCGCTCCGGCGAGGTCCGCCTTCGTCAGCGCCACCGCGAAGTTGACCGCCGAGAGCGTCCGTCGCAGCTCCTCGTCGATCGACTCGCCGGCGATCGCATCCACCGCCGCGGACTCGTCGGCGGCGACGACGAGCAGGACCGCGTCGGCCTCCCGGTCGGGGCGGCCGATCGTCAGCGAGACGGTCCGCAGCGACTCGACCGGGAGCTCGACCTCGATCCGGCTCAGCTCCGCTCCGGACTCGATCACCGCCGCCGGGAGCCGTCCCTCCGCGGTCAGCCCGGCCTCGATCCGCTCGCCCGCCGCGGTCAAGGCCGTGACCTGCTCGCGATCGCCGTGGCGGACGTCGACGGCCGTGGCGAGCGAGCCGAGGGCGGCGCCGTCGTCGAGGCGACGGCCGATCAGCGCCGCGGCGAGGGTCGAGCGGCCGCTGCCGGGCCGGCCCGCAAGCGCGAGGCGGAGCGGCGCCACGAGCCGGTCCCGTACCGCGGTCAGCTCGCCGAGCGCCTCCCCGTCGGCGATCCCCATCCCGATGACCGAGTCGCAGAGAGCGATGACCCGGCGCGCGAGCCCGCTCGACAGCGGAGCCGGTTCGAACGGCCGCCGTCGCTGCGGCGCCGGCGCAGGACTCGACCAGGGCGGCGCCGGCGCCGTCTCATTCGCACCCACCGCCCCCGTCTCCGGGCCCCCGGAGTCGAGGGCGGCGCGTGCCGCCGCCGCCATCGCTCCCGCCGTCGCGAAGCGCCCGAGCGGATCGTCGCTGACCGCCCTGGTGACGACGGCGGCGAGCGCCGGGGTCACGCCGACGCTCTCGAGCCGCGGCCGCTCGGTGCCGCCGAGCATGTCCCAGAGCAGGCAGCCGAGCGAGTAGACGTCACCGCGCACCTCGTCGATCGGCTCGCCGCCATGCCGCTCCGGGGGCATGTAGCGGGCGGTCCCCATCACCTGGTCGCCGACGTCGGTGGCATCGTCGTCGCCGACCGCCTTGGCGAGGCCGAAGTCGGTCAGGTAGACGGCGCCGCTGGCCGCGTCGACGAGCACGTTCCCCGGCTTGATGTCGCGATGCACGAGGCCCTTGGCGTGCGCGGCGTCGAGCGCGTCGGCAACCCGTTCGAGGACCTCGACGGCGACCTCCGGATCGAGGCGGCCACGCTCGGCGAGGCGCTCGCGCAGGCTGCCGCCGGCGATGAAGCGCATGACGATGAAGAGGCGCCCGTCGTGCTCTCCGGCCCAGATGATCGGCACCACGTTCGGATGCTCGAGCGCCGCGGCGATCTTCCACTCGCGCTCGAACCGGGCCCTGAACTCGGAACGGTCGGCGAGGCCGGGCGCCATCACCTTGAGCGCGACCTCGCGGCCGAGGCTCTGCTGCGTTGCCCGGTAGACGACCGCCATCCCGCCCTCCCCCGCGACCTCCTCGATCAGGCAGTCGGCCACCACCGACCCGACGCCGATCTCGCGGTTGAACGTGATCGAAGACGGCCGCCCGGCCGCCGCCTGCGCAGCGCGGCCGAGCTCGCCGGCCGACGGATAGCGCTCGTCGGGATCGCGGGCGAGCGCCCGGGCGAGCACCGCGTCGAAAGCCGGCGGGATCCCCGGCGCAACCTGGGTGACCATCGGCGCCGGCTCCTGGATCTTCGCGAGAAGCCGGCCCTCGTTCGTCTCGTTGGCGTACGGCGGGCGCCCGGTCAGCGCCTCGAACAGCGTCACGCCGAGCGCGTAGACGTCGGTGCGGTGGTCGACTTCCCGCCCGCGCGCCTGCTCCGGCGACATGTAATCGACGGTCCCGATCACGGCGCCGGTGCCGCTCAGCATCGTCTTCGACGAGACCCGCTTCGAGAGCCCGAAGTCGGTCAGGTACGAGTGGTGAGAGCGCTGATCGACGATCAGGATGTTGGTCGGCTTGACGTCGCGATGGACCAGGTCGCGGGCGTGGGCGGCGTCGAGGGCGGAAGCGATCCCGGAGACGATCTGCGCCGCCAGGCGCGGCTCGAGGCGGCCGCGCTGACCGATCAGGCTGGCCAGGTTCCAGCCGTCGCTGACGTAGCGCATCGCGATGAACAGATGGCCCCCCGGCGCCTCGTCGGCGTCGTAGACGGGGATCACGTGCGGATGCTCGACGGCGATCGCGATCATCGCCTCGCGTAGGAACCGCTCCCGGAAGCTGCGGTCGCGGGCGAGCTCGTCGGTGATCACCTTGACGGCTTCCATCCGGTCGAGGCGATCGTTCTGGGCCCGGTAGACGACCCCCATCCCGCCGCGGCCGATCTCGGCCTCGAGCGTGCGGCCGGCGATCGTGCTGCCGATCTCGATCCGGCGACCGCGCATCGGCGGCTACCCCTCCCGGCGGTTGAGCTGCAGGATCGCGTAGGTGATCGCGAGGAATCCGAGCAGGAAGATCACGAGGATGCCGATCCCGCGCCAGAGCGGCAGCTCGAAGAACTCGGGCGGGTAGCGGCTCGGGATCTCCGCCGTCGAGTCGCGGATCCGACCTCCCATGTCGATCGCCGCGCCGATGTCGGCGAACGACCAGCGCGAGAAGACGAGCTTGGAGAGCTGCTGCATCGCGCCGCTCATCTCGGCGACGGCCACGATCGCGCCCCCGAACAGGAGCTGCGGGATCAACGCCAGCGGGATGAAGCTCGCCGCCTGGTCCTCGCTCGAGACCAGCGACGAGATCAACAGCCCCATCGCGACCGCGACGAACCCGGTGACCGCGAGGACGACGAACAGCGCCAGGTAGGTCGGTGGCGACTCGTAGAGCGGCCGGAGGCCGAAGGTGACGGCGCCGAGCAGCACGGCCTGGATCGCGACGAGCCCGAAGAGGACGATCGACTTCGAGCCCAGGTAGGCGCTGAGGCGCACCCCGATCGCGCGTTCTCGCTCCATCAACGGGCGCTCCTTGATGATCTCGCGGGCGGCGTCGATGGCGCCGAGCCAGATCATCGAGGTGACCACGAGGAAGAGCAGCAGCGCCGCGTTGTTGGTGTCGATCTCGCCGCGGAGGACGTCGGCCTTGAACAGCAGTGCGATCCCGAGCGCGATCAGCGGCACCTGGCCGAGCAAAATCGCGAGGTTGCGGCGGTCACGGACCATCAGCGTCAGGTAGCGGCGGGCGAGCAGCGCCGATTGGCGGCCGACGTCGGGGCGGGGTCGCGCCGGGCGGGCCGGAGACGGGGCGGCCGCCGGCTCCTCGAGCGTCGGCAGGGACTCGCCGCGCTCGGCCTCGAACTCGCGTCGCCACTCGGTCGCCGGACGGCGGTCGAGCGCCGAGTAGATGCCGTCGAACGTCGGCGCCGCGAAGAAGTCCTTGGCGTCGTCGGGCGGGCCGAAGTAGCAGAGCTCGCCACCCTGGCCCATCACGCAGACCTTGTCGGGCAGGTCGAGGTTCTTGGTCGCGTGGGTGACGACGGTGACGCTGCGGCGGCCGGGCTCGGCGAGGTCGCGAAAGATCTCCATCAGCCGCGTCTCCAGCCCGGGATCGAGGCCGGTCGTCGGCTCGTCGAGGAACAGCAGGCTGGGACGGTTGACGAGCTCGGTCCCGACGCCCACCCGCTTGCGCTGGCCGCCGGACAGCGAGCCGATCCGGGTCTCGGCGTGATCGCCGAGGTCGAGCTCGTCGAGGACCCGGTCGACGGCCTCGTCGATGTCGGCTCGGGTGGAGTCCTTCGGCAGCCGCAGCCAGGCGGCGTAGCGGAGACCCTCGACGACCGTCAGCCCGCGGTGCACGATCTCGTCCTGAGGGACGTAGCCGATGTCGGTGAGCCGGCCCTGCACCGGCTCGCCGCTGACGAGCACCCGTCCGCCGGTCGGATTGGTGACGCCGGCCAGCGCCTTGACGAGCGTCGTCTTCCCGGACCCGCTCTCGCCGATCACGACGACGAACTCACCCGGCTCGATCGCGATCGAGGCACGGTCGAGGATCAGCTTCTCGCGGATCTGCATCGAGACGTCGTCGGCCCGCAGCCGCATCGCGCCGCGATCGTCGCGGCGCACGAAACGGCTGCCGTCGAAGACGAGGCGGAACGGCCCGATCCCGATCTCCGCCCCCGGCTGGACCAGCGCCGGCCCCTTGATGAACTCGCGATCGACCCGCGTCCCATTGCGCGAGCCGAGGTCGCGGACCTCCGAGGCGCCGTCGCTCGGGCGGACCTCAGCGTGGAAACGGGAGACGTTCGGATCGTCGAGGACGACGTCGTTCGCCGGGTCGCGGCCGATCGTCAGCGCCCCCGATCCGAGGTGGATCACCGGGGCGCCGGCAGCCGGCGTGGCAGGGGCACCCCCGAGCCGGGTCCGCTCGCCGGCGATGTAGCGCATCGATTCGCCGCCGATCTCGATCGAGTCGCCGCTGTTGAGCCACCGCGACTCGCCCTCGAGCAGCTCGCCGTTCAGCAGCGTCCCGGAGCCGGCGCCGACGTCGGCCAGATAGTGGCGGCCGCCGCGCTCGCGGATCACGGCGTGACGTCCGGCGACATTGCGGGCCTCGACGACCACCTCGCAAGCCGGGTCGGCGCCGATCGTGGCGCCGGCGCTGCCGATCGACACCCGCCGCCCCCCGTGCAGGATCTCGGCGGTGAGGGTGGCGCCGCCGGAACCCGCCGGCGGCGGCTTCATCGACGACGGCGAGCCCTGCTGCTCGACCGGTGTCGCGACGGTCTCCGACTCCGGCGCGTAGGGCACGGTCGATACCTCCGCGATGGACTCCCCGGCCACGGCGCCATCGGGACCGCGAACCTCGAAGGTGGTGCTGCCGGCGGCGACGACGTCGCCGGCGCGGAGCTCACGCGGGGAGCCGGGCTCGAGCGCGACTCCGTTGACGCTGGTCCCGTTCGCCGACCGCAGGTCCTCGACCAGCAGGGCGCCATCGGCTCCGAGCAGGAAGCGCGCGTGCCGGCGCGAGACCTTCCGGTCGTCGGGAAGCCCGCCGTCGCCTTCGACGCCGCGGCCGATCGTGAGCTCCTCGCCGACGGTGATCAGGCGGTCGGCCGCGCCGGACCTCACCTGCACCCTCCACCCCATGAACCACAGCATATCCGCGCTATCTCGTGGTACGGTCGCCACGAATGACGTGGGGGGAATCACTTTTCGTTGCCTGGCCGTTGGCTGCGCTCCCCCGGCCGGTGCGATCGACGCTCAGGAGGTGAGCTGTTGAGCGGCTGGATCCTCGCCATCGACGTCGGGACGACCTCGACGGCGGCCGCACGCCGCGTCGGTGACCGGGTCGAGACGATCCAGCTCCAGGGCGGGCCGCGGATGCCCTCGCTCGCTTTCTGGCGCGAGGGGACCGGCGCTTCCGGAACCGGGCGGCTGGTACTCGGCGTCGAAGCCGAGGAGCTCTCGGCGCTCGCACCCTGGTGTCTGGAGCGGGCACCGAAGAGCCGGCTCGGCGAGGAGTTCATCCAGCTCGGCGACAAGCAGCTGCGGCCGGTCGAGATCATCGCCGCGATCCTCCGGGAGGTCCACAACGAGGCGATGGCCCTGAGCGGCGGCGAGCCGCCGGCCGAGATCAGGCTCACGCACCCGGCCCGCTGGCAGCGAACCCGGCTCGCGAAGCTCGGCCAGGCGGCGACGATGGCCGGCCTCGGAGACCCGGTCTTCGTCCCCGAGCCGGTCGCGGCCGCCGTCCACTTCGCGAGCGAGCGGCTCTCCGAGGGCGAGCACGTCGCCGTCTACGACCTCGGCGGGGGCACGCTCGACACGGCGGTCCTGAAGCGTCACGGCGACTCGTTCGAGGTCGTCGGCAGGACCGGCGGCGACGAGGAGCTCGGCGGCGAGGACTTCGACGACCTCCTCTACCGCCACCTCGGCGACCAGCTTCCCGGCGAGGTCTGGGAGCGGCTCCGCGAAGCCGACGCGAAGCAGGACCGCGCCTGGGCGCAGGCGAACCGAGAGCTGCTGCGGCACGCGCGGCGGGCGAAGGAGGGCCTCTCCCGGAGCCCCCAATACGAGTTCTACATGCCGCCGCCGGTCGATCAGGAGCTCGAGGCCAACGTCGCCGACTTCGAGCGGCTGATCGCGCCGACCCTGCGCGGGACCGTCGCGGAGCTCGAGCGGACGATCCTCGCCGCCGGCCTCCAGACATCCGACCTCGCCGCGATCTACCTGGCCGGGGGCTCGAGCCGGATCCCGCTCGTCGGGCGGCTGATCCAGGAGCGACTCGGAGTCCTTCCCGAGCACCTCGACGACCCGAAGTCGGTGATCGCCCTCGGCGCCGCCAGGCTCGAGCGGGCGGCGGCTCGCGAGTCCTCGGTCGACGAGCGCCCGCTGGCGCCCGAGGGCGCCGCGATCCCGCCGCTTCCCGGCTCCACCGCGACGGAGCCGACGGACCCAGGCGGCCCCGACCCGAACGCGACCGAGATCGACGTCCCGGCGCCGCCGGAACCGGCGCCCGAGCCCGAGCCATCCGGGCAGCCGATGATCGCGGCCACGCCGGGGCCCGGCGGCGGCCCGCCCGGCGGCCGGGACCGCGGCGGCGACCGCGGCGGCGACCCGCGCGAGCCCGCTCCCACACCGGGCGCCGGCGCCCAACCGCGACCGCCGGCGCGCCGCAGCTCCGGCGCCCCCCGGGGCCGGACGATCGCCGCGGTCCTCGCCGGCGCCGCCGTGATCGCGGTGATCGCCGGCGGCGCCCTGCTGCTCGGCGGCGGCGGCGACTCGACCTCGACCAGCACCTCGACCACCACCACGACGACGCCCGAGGAGGACCTGGCGACCTTCCTGCCCGAGAAGTTCCGCGACAGCTGCGAACCGGAGGCGAAGAAGGACTTCGAGGTCGGGGCGAAGGTCGGCATCCAATGCGACGGCCCGCCGGGGTTCACCGTCTACGTGGAGTCGTTCGACTCCCAACGGGACGTCAGCGCCGCCTTCAAGCGCTACGCGGCGGATCTCGAGACCGGCTCCTGCAGCGCCAACAACTGGGGCACGAAGGGAACCTGGTACCGAACGAACCCGCAGAAGATCGTCGGTCGCCTCGCCTGCTACACCGACAGCGACGGCTACAACTGGGTCATCTGGACCGACGACGAGCAGCTCAGGGTCGCCTACCTGGCGACCGAGGCAACGGACGTTCCGGAAGGCCGCTCGGTCAACGCCTGGCGCCAGCTCGTCACGTAGATGACCTAGGACCGATCCGATGGCAGAGCTGATCGTCCTCACCGGCCCGGCAGCGGAGCGACGGCTCGAGATCGGCTCCGAGGAGCGTCTCGTGATCGGCCGCGACGAGGGCTGCAACCTCGTCCTCGACGATTCGAAGGTCTCGCGACGCCACGCCTACCTGCAGGAGGTCGACGGCGGTGTCGAGGTCGGCGACCTCGGCTCCAGCAACGGCACGTTCGTCAACGGGCGCCGGATCGAGCGGCCGGTCACGCTGGCGCCGGGAGACTCGCTGCGGATCGGCGCCAGCGGCATGCGGGTCGAGCCGGGCGCCGGCACCGCCACCGAGCCCGCCGCCGCGGCACCGGCGAGCGACGATCGCTCGCGGATCCGGCGGATGGTCTCGGGCGACTCGAGCGTCATCCAGCGTCTCCGCCTCGAGCGATCCGTACGGCGGGCGACGCTGCTCGCCGTCATCGCCGTGCTGGTCGCCGCCGGCGCCGTCGCCGCCGCCGTGAGCGGTGTCTTCTCGTCCGAGCCGGAACCGGCGCCGGCCGCGCCGTCGACGAGCGAGATCATCGCCCAGGTCCGGCCCGCAACGGTGCGGATCATCACCCGCGTCGACGAGCGCAGCGCGGGCTCGGGAACGGGCTGGGTCTATGACGCCGATCGTGGACTGGTCGTCACCAACGCCCACGTCGTCGGTGACCAGGGCGTGCCGGGCCTGACGTCCTACCGGGTCATCGTCGACGGACACCCGCGTCCGGCGACGCTCTACGCCGATTCGCCCTGCTACGACATGGCGATGCTCGAGGTCGCCGACCCCCAGGGCCTCGAGTCGCTGCCACTCGGATCGCAGTCCGACCTCGCCCAGGGCGACCAGGTCACCGTGATCGGCTATCCCGGGAACGAGCTGACGAACTTCGCGGCGACGCCGTTGCAATCGACGACCGGGACGGTGTCGGTCGTCGAGGAGTCGCTGCAGAGCCGCTCCGAGGCAGCCGCCAGCGATCCCGACTCACGCCGCTACCCGAACCTGATCCAGACCGACGCCGCGATCAACCACGGCAACTCCGGCGGACCGCTCGTCGACGCCAGCGGCAACCTCGTCGGGATCAACTCCCTGACGACCCTGAAGACGCAGGGCCAGGGGTTCGCGATCGGGGTCGACCTGTTCAAGGAGCAGGCGCCGACGCTCGATCAGGGCGACTCGATCGGCTTCCTCGGCTTCGACTTCATCGCCAACGGGAAGGGCCTCGTCGTCGACAGCGCCGTCGATGGCTCGAAGGCGGCCGATGCCGGGTTCGGCAGCAGCACCGCCATCGTCACCGCGATCGACGGCCAGAAGGTCCGGACCCGGGCCGATTACTGCCGGGCGGTCGAGGGCTCCGAGCCCGGTCAGACGGCGCGGGTCAGCGGCCTGACCCGCCGCGGCCGCTTCGCGGTCGACCTGCCGTTCCTCTAGCGCCGGCGATTCGCGTCACCCGCAGGCTTCACTCACCCATGCTCGCGCTGCAGCCGCGCGGCGTTCTGGCACGGCAATTTGCCTTCGAGAGCCCCCGGTGCCGGCGGCGGCAGGGCCTCGGGTGCGGCCCCGTCACTTACCCGCCTCAGAGGCGGAACGACTGAAGCCCCGTTCCCGCCGAAGATGACCACTGTCGTTCGCCCGGTGTAGACGTCGAGGCCACCGCCCCCTACCCGAAGCGTTTCGGCGCCATTGATCGTTGAGGTCCGCAGGGCCGGCATCCGATACAGCGCCGGAAAGCGCGCGCAGATGCTCCAGTTCTGGATCTCGTGAGAAGGCGCGCACCCGCCCTCGCCCGCCGGTGGCGTGCAGTCCCCGTAGATGAACGACCAGGACCGGCGCACCCCAAGCCCGGAGCCCGGCCCGCGGCCGGCGAACTCGAGGGCATCGCCCGCGAGCGCATCGCCCGCGTAATAAAGGGTGTACCCCTCGAAGGCACGCGCCCGGTCCAGACCGTCAGGACCGGCGCCGGGCTCCGTTCCCGGATCCCCGCAGCCGGCGATCGCCAACGCCACGACCATCGCCGCCACCGCTTCGAAGAACGTGAGGTTTGGGGCGCACAGCGCCCTTTTTCTTACGTTCTCGAGCATGGCCGCCCGGCGGCCATGCTCGCAGTCTCAGCCGAGCTTCGCCTTCAGGGCGTCGAGCTGAGCCCGAACCTCATCGGGGAGCCGGTCGCCGAACCGGGCGAGATGGTCCTCGACCTGCGGCAGCTCGCCGCGGAGCGCCTCCTCGTCGACGCGAAGGAGCTCCTCCATCGCCTCGGTGGTGATGTCGAGGCCGTCGGTGTTGATCCCGTCGCCGGCGGGGACGAGCCCGATCGCCGTCTCGACCGTCTCGCCCTCGCCGTTGCAGCGATTGAAGATCCACTCGAGCACACGGCTGTTCTCGCCGAAGCCGGGCCAGATGAACTTGCCGTCGGCGTCCTTGCGGAACCAGTTGACGTAGAAGATCCGCGGCAGCTTCGCTTCATCGCCGCGGCGGCCGATTTCGAGCCAGTGCTCGAAGTAGTCGGCCATGTTGTAGCCGCAGAACGGCAGCATCGCGAACGGGTCGAAGCGGAGCTGCCCGACGGTTCCGAACGCGGCCGCGGTCATCTCCGAGGACATGGTCGCGCCGAGGAAGACGCCGTGCTCCCAGTCGAATGCCTCGCGGACGAGCGGAACGACCGATGCGCGGCGCCCGCCGAACAGGAAGGCGTCGATCGGCACGCCGGCCGGGTCCTCCCACTCCGCCGCGATCGACGGCGTCTGTGAAGCGGCGACCGTGAAGCGGGAGTTCGGGTGGGCGGCCGGCTCGTCCGATTCCGGGGTCCAGTCGTTGCCGTGCCAGTCGATCGCGTGCGCGGGTGGCTCCGGGGTCATGCCGGACCACCAGACGTCGCCCTCGTCGGTCAGCGCGCAGTTGGTGAAGATCACGTCTCGCTCGATCGCCGCCATCGCGTTCGGGTTGGTCTTGGCGCTGGTTCCCGGCGCGACCCCGAAGAACCCCGCCTCGGGGTTGATCGCGTAGAGCCTGCCGTCGTCGCCGAACTTCATCCAGGCGATGTCGTCGCCGATCGTCTCGACCTTCCACCCCGGCAGGGTCGGGATCAGCATCGCCAGGTTCGTCTTGCCGCACGCCGAGGGGAAGGCGCCGGTGACGTACTTGACCTCTCCGGCCGGTGAGGTCAGCTTCAGGATCAGCATGTGCTCGGCCATCCAGCCCTCGTCACGGGCCATCGCCGAGGCGATCCGCAGCGCCAGGCACTTCTTGCCGAGCAGCGCGTTGCCGCCGTAGCCGGAGCCGAACGACCAGATCTCGCGCGTCTCCGGGTAGTGGACGATGTACTTGGTCTCGGCGTTGGTCGGCCAGGGGCTGTCCTCCTCGCCCGCGGCCAGCGGCGCCCCGACCGAGTGGACACAGGGGACGAACTCGCCGTCGTCGCCGAGAACCGCCAGCGCCCGCTCGCCCATCCGGGTCATGATCCGCATCGACGCGACGACGTAGGCGGAGTCGGTGACCTGGACGCCGATCTCCGACTTGTCGGAGCCGAGCGGGCCCATCGAGAACGGGATCACGTACATCGTCCGACCGGCCATGCAGCCGTCGTAGAGCGGCTCGAGCGTCGCTCGCATCTCCGCCGGGGCCATCCAGTTGTTGGTCGGGCCCGCATCCTCTTCGCGCTCGCTGCAGATGTAGGTGCGGTCTTCGACCCGGGCGACGTCGCTGGGATCGGACCAGGCGAGGTAGGAGTTGGGCCGCTTCGCGTCGGCGAGACGCCGGAAGGTCCCGGCCTCGACGAGCTCGGCGCAGATCCGGTCGTATTCGGCCGCGGAACCGTCACACCAGTGGATCGACTTCGGCTTGGTGAGCTTGGCGATCTCGTCGACCCAGCTCGTCAGGGCCTGGTTCCGGGTGGGCGCCTCTGGCGCGGCGGTTGCGTCGGTCATCGTTGGCTTGCTCAACTCCTATCTGGGGTGCTGCTGTCGGGCGCCGCCCGCAGTCGGCAGGGTCGGCGGCATGCAGAGGTAGAGATTCGGTCATTGTGGCGCAAACGAACGGTCCTCGGCTCCGTAGTTCCCACCCGCCCGGCTCGCCAATCGGCTGATGGAGCCGGATCGATCGGGCAAGGAGCGACGCCGCAGCCGGGCACGGTGACGATCCCGTCGCTCCAGAGTCGGTAGGGTTCCGCGGCGCTCGGCGGGCGATCGCGCCCCCGGGTCCTCTCTCCACCAGATGCGCTTCTACGAGTACGAATCACGCCGGATCGTCGAGCGGGCCGGCATCCCGGTGACGAAGTACGGCTTCTGCACGACGGCCGACGAGGCACGCGCCGCCGCCGAGTCGATCGACGGCCCGGTCGTGGTCAAGTCGCAGGTCCTGACCGGTGGCCGGATGAAGGCGGGCGGCGTCAAGTTCGCCGACACCGCCGACGAGGCGGCCGAGCACGCCGCAGCGATCCTCGGGCTCGAGATCGGCGGGCACATGCCGGTCGGAGTCCTCGTCGACCCGAAGGCGGAGGTCGAGCAGGAGTACTACGCCGCGGTCCTCTGGGACGGGCGCGCGAAGCGGCCGATGATGCTGTTCAGCGACATGGGCGGGATCGACATCGAGCAGGTCGCCGAAGAGCACCCCGATCACGTCGGCCGCGCCCACCTCTCGAACCTGCACCCGATCCCCGAGTTCCGCGCCAAGGAGGCCGTCGCCCGCTGCGGGATGACCGGCCCCGAGCTCGGACGGGCGAGCCGCGTCCTCGCGGCCCTGGCCCGCCTCCAGCGCGAGTACGACATGACGCTGGCCGAGATCAACCCGCTCGCCCGGCTCGCCGACGGGTCGTTCGTCGCCCTCGATGCCCACATGGAGATGGAGGACGAGGCGGTCGTCCGGCACCGGAAGACGCTCGGCGACATCGGCGTCGACCTCGGCGAGCCCCGCGAGCTCTACGAGCCGAGCGAGTTCGAGCGCAACGTCAAGGAGATCGACGGCGCCGACCATCGCGGCGTGATCCAGGGCAAGGACCACGGCTTCACCGGCAACATCGGCCTGGTGATCGGCGCCGGCGGGGGATCGCTGACGCTCACCGACGCCGTCCGCAGCCAGGGCGGCAAGCCGGCCAACTACGCGGAGATCGGCGGAAACCCCTCGGTCGCCAAGTCGTGCGGCCTCGCCCGCGAGGTGCTGAGCAAGGACGGGGTCGAGAAGATCGCGGTGATGATGTCGATCGTCTCCAACACCCGGGTCGACATCGTCGCCCGCGGCGTCATCAAGGCATGCCTCGAGCTCGGCAAGGACCCGGCCGAGACGATTGCGATCTTCCGCATCCCCGGCGCCTGGGAGGACGAGGGCTACAAGATCCTCGACAAGTACGGGGTCGAGTACGTCGACCGCTCCGTCTCGATGTGGGAGGCGGCCGGCATGGCGGTGCAGAAGGTGCAGGGATGAGAAGAAAGAGGACAGAGGACAGAGGACAGGCTCCGCGGCGCCGCCGGCTCCCAACGATCGCCGAAGGCGATCGTCCTGTCCTCTGTTGCCTGTCCTCTCGAATGCCGAGCGAAGCGAGGCCCGCTTGAGCGTCCTGCTCCACAAGGACTTCACTTTCCTCGTCCAGGGAATCACCGGGCGCGAAGCGGTCAACCTGACCCGCGAGTGCCTCGACTTCGGCTCGAAGATCGTCGCCGGCGTCACCCCGGGCCGCAAGGGCCGCGAGGTCCACGGCGTCCCCGTCTTCGACACCGTCGAGCAGGCGGTCGCCCACCACGGCGCGCCGATCGACGGCGCCGTCGCCACCGTCCCCCCCGCCTTCACCAGGGACGCGGTGATGGAGGCGATCGATAACGAGGTCAAGCTGATCGTCGTCGTCACCGAGCGGATCCCGCGCCGTGACGTCGCCGAGATGGTCGAGTTCGCCGGCGAGCGCGGCGCCCGCATCATCGGCCCCAACTGCCTCGGCCTGATCGCCCCCGGCGTCGCCAAGATGGGCGGCATCGGCGGCCCCGCCAAGGATGCGGCGAAGGCCTACGTCCCCGGCCCGGTCGGCGTGATGAGCCGCTCCGGCGGCATGACGACCGAGATCTCCTCGACCCTGACCGCTGCCGGCCTCGGCGTCTCGACCGCGATCTCGATCGGCGGCGACGCGATCATCGGCTCCACCTACGCCGAGCTGATGCCGCTCTTCGAGGAGGACCCGCAGACCGAGGCGATCGTCATCTACACCGAGCCGGGCGGCCGGATGGAGGCGGAGCTCGTCGAGTGGCGCGATGCGGCCGGCTCGACGATGCCGATCGTCGCCTTCATGGCGGGCCGGTTCATGGACGACGAGGAGATGCAGGGGATGAGCTTCGGCCACGCCGGCACGATCGTCGAGGGCAAGGAGGACTCGGCGACCGAGAAGATCGCCCGCCTCGAGGCGGCCGGCATCCCAGTCGTCGAGCGGATCGACGAGATCCCCGACCGCGTCAAGGAGGCCCTCGGCCGATGAGCGAGGAGCTGCACGGGATCTTCATCGACGTCGAGGTCGACGACTCGATCGCCGGCGACGCCGACCTCGCCGCGAAGCTCGCCGAGGTCTGCCCGGTCGACATCTTCAGCTCCGAGGACGGCCGGGTCGGCCTCGTCCGCGAGAACCTCGACGAGTGCGTGCTCTGCAACCTCTGCGTCGACGCGGCGCCGGCGGGCACGATCAGGATCGTCAAGCTCTACGAGTAGCGCGGCCGGAGCGGGCAGCGGCGGCGCTACGGTTCCGGCCGCCCATGAACTTCACCGAGGACCTACTCAGCAACTTCCCGGCGGCACGGATCGCGATGGTCACGGTCGAGGAGTCCGGGGCACGGCGGGAGTGGGGCTTCGGCGAGCTGAACGCCCGCTCCGCCGGCCTCGCCGGGGCGCTCGAGGCGCGCGGCGTCAGCCGCGGAGACGTCGTCATGACCCTGATCGGGAACCGTGCCGAATGGGTGCTGGCGATGCTCGCCTGCTTTCGGATCGGCGCCGTCGCGCTCCCCTGCAACACGCAGCTTCGACGCGCCGACCTCGCCCATCGGGTCGCGGTCGCCGCCCCGGTGCTGGCGCTCGGCGAGGAGCGCTGGCTCGAGCAGCTCCCCGAGGGCGTCAACTACATGGACCTCGACGAGATCGCCGCGATCCTCGACGAGGAGCGCCCACAGGCGCCCCCGGCGATGCCGGCCGACCTCGACCCCGGCGATCCGGCGCTGATCGTCTTCACCTCGGGAACGACCGGCCCGGCGCAGGCCGCGGTCCACCCGCAGCGCTACCTGCTCGGGCAGCGCCTCCAGGCGGAACGCTGGTTCGGCGCCCGTCCCGGCGAGCTGGCCTGGTGCACCGCGGCGACGGGCTGGTCGAAGTCGGCGCGGAACGCGTTCATCGCACCCTGGCTGGCGGGAGCGGCCGCCTATCTGCACGAGGGCCGCTTCGACCCCGGCGAGCGGCTGACGATCTGCGAGCGCGAGGGCATCAACGTGCTCTGTCAGGCGCCGACCGAGTACCGGATGCTCGCCAAGCGGACCGAGCTCCGGCCGGTGCCCTCGCTGCGACGGCTGGTCAGCGCCGGCGAGCCGCTCAACGCCGGGGTGATCGCCGCCTTCCGCGACGAGCTCGGCCTCGACATCCACGACGGCTACGGCCAGACCGAGACCGGAGCGCTGACCGGCGCGCTGACCGGCGACGAGGTCCGTGACGGGTCGATGGGGAAGCCGCTCCCCGGCATCGAGCTTCGCGTCGAGAACGGAGAGCTGCAGCTCCGGGTGGCGAGCTGCCCGACGTTCTTCAGCCACTACCTGGGCGCCGAGCCGTTCGCCGGCGAGTGGTGGCACACCGGCGATCTCGTCCGCGCCGACGACGACGGCTACCTCTGGTTCGAGGGCCGACGCGACGACGTGATCCTCTCCTCCGGCTACCGGATCGGCCCCTTCGAGGTCGAGTCGGCGCTCGTCTCCCACCCGGCGGTCTCCGAGGCTGCGGCGGTGGCGGCGCCCGATGCCGAGCGTGGCGCGATCGTCCGGGCGATCGTCGTCCTCCGCTCCGGCGAGCCCGGCGACGAGCTCGCCCGCGAGCTCCAGGAGCACGTCAAGGAGCAGACGGCGCCCTACAAGTACCCGCGGATCGTCGAGTTCGCCGACTCGCTGCCGAAGACGGCGAGCGGCAAGATCAAGCGCGCGGAGCTGCGGGCCGCGGCCGGCGGCGCGTGAAGCCGGCGGCCGGCACGGCTGCGGCGCCCGCCACCCTGCCGGGATCGACGTTCGCGGCGCTGTTCGCGGTCACCCTGCTCGTTCTGCTCAGCATCGGCGCGACGCTGCCGGTCCTGCCGCAGTACGTGAAGGGGCCGATCGGCTCGACCGACATCGCGGTCGGCATCGTCACCGGCGCCTACGCGATCACCGGCCTGGCCTGCCGCCCGCTCGCCGGGACGATCGCCGACCTCCATGGCCGCAAGCCGGTCGTGGTCGCCGGGATCATCGTCACCGTGATCGCCAGCCTCCTCTACTTCGCGCCGCTCGGCGTCGCCGGCCTGATCTTCGCCCGGCTTGTTCTCGGCGCCGGCGAGGGAGTCGTCTACACGGCGAGCTCGGCCTGGGTCGTCGACATCTCCGACCCGGGGCGACGGGGCCGGATCATCGGCCTCTACGGCCTCGCGATCTGGGGCGGGCTCTCGTTCGGCCCGCCGATCGGGGACTTCCTGCACCGGACCGCAGGGTTCGAGGCGGTCTGGGCGTTCGCGGCGGCGGCTCCGCTCGCCGCCGCCGTCGTCGCGATGCGGATCCCGGCGCCGGCGCGGCCCGAGCCTGCTCCCGACGCGACGCAACGCAGCCGCCTGTTCGCATCCGAGGCGCTCGGGCCCGGGCTGGCGATGACCCTGGCGACGCTCGGCTATGCGGCGCTGGCCGGCTTCATAGTCCTCCACCTCCACGCCCGCGGGATCGATCACGGCGCGACGATCTTCACCGCCTTCGCGCTGACCGTCGTCGCGGCCCGGATCCTGCTCGGCTGGATGCCGGACCGCTTCGGCGGCGTGCGCTGCGCGATCGGCGCCGGGATGATCGAGGCGCTCGGCCTCGCCCTGATCGCGCTCGCCGGGAACATCGAAACGGCCCTGGCGGGGGCGATCGCGGTCGGGGCCGCGTTCTCGCTGATGTTCCCGAGCCTCGTTCTGCTCGTGATGGAGCGCGTCGCGCCCCAGCGCCGCGGCGTCGCGATGGGGACGTTCACCGCCTGTTTCGACGTCGGCGTGGGCATCGGCGCGCCGGTCGCCGGCATTGCCGCCGCGCTCGGCGGCTACGGGGCCGCCTTCGCCGTCGCCGCGGTCGCCGCCGTCGCCGCCTGCTCTGTCGCGGCCCTGCTCGGCCACCGCCGCGCCGGCGTCGGGCGCGCGGTTCCGATCGGCGCCGTCGCCGTCTGCCTTGCCGCCATCGCGCTGGCCCCGCCGGGCGCCAAGGCCGCCGGCGGCGACTGCCTCGGCAGCCCGCATCCGGAGCGGGATCGTCCTGCCGAACGGCTCCGGTTCGGGATCGCACCGCTCGCTGCCGGCAGCGCCGGCGCCGTCCAGGACGAACCGGTCCCCGAGGACCGCAGGGCGGCGATCGCCCGCCTCGGCGAGCTCCAGCCGCCGCACCGCGCGCTCGTCCTCCGCCTCAACCGGATGTTCTGGGCGGACGGGACCGCCGGGATCAGGCGTTACGCGCAGATCGTCGACCGCTTCGCGGCGGCCGGCTTCGCGACCGAGCTTCAGGTCCGCTACCACCCGCCGGCAGGCCGGGCCGGCGACATGCGGGCCTGGAAGCGCTACGTCCGCCGGGCCATCCGGATCCTCGGCCGCCGCCCGTCGGTGGTCGCGTTCTCGATCACCAACGAGGCGAACTTCGACGTCTCGCCGAACACCTCCGACGGCAGCTACCCGGGAGTCCGGAGAGGGGTCGTCGCCGGCGTCGTCGCCGCCCAGCACGAGCTCCACGCGATCCATCGCCGCGACGTCGACCTCGGCTTCTCGTTCGCCTGGCGCTGGCTGCCGGCCTCCGATCGCGAGTTCTGGGAGGAGATCGGCCGCCGGGCCACGCCGCGCTTCCGGCGCGCGCTCGACTACGTCGGCCTGCAGATCTACCCGGGGCTGGTCGTCCCGCCGTCGATCCCGCCGGGCTCGAGCGCCGGCGCCGCGACGGTCGAGGCTCTGACCCTGATGCGACGCTGCTACCTGCCGAAGGCGGGCATCGGCCCGCGAACCGACCTCTGGGTGACCGAGAACGGCTACGTCACCAACCTCGGCCGGACCGAGGCGGAGCAGCGAACGGCGCTCCGATCGACGGTGCGAGCGGTCCACCGCTGGTCGGGAACGCTCGGGGTGAGTGACTATCGCTGGTTCAACCTGCGCGACAACGTCAGCGCCGGACCGGGGCTCTTCGATTCGGTCGGCCTGCTCCGCGACGACTACTCGCGGAAGCCGGCGTTCTCGGCCTACCGGAACGCGATCCGCCGGTTCGGAATCGGGCGCGTAGGGTTCCGGCGATGAGCGCCGCGCCCGAGATCACCCTGCACGTGCTGCCGCCGTCGCACCCGTCGCTGGCGGCCGAGGCCGCCCTCCGCCTCAAGGGCATCGAGTTCGAGCGCGTCGAGATGGAGATGGGCCGCCACAACGAGCAGATGGAGGCGATCTACGGCGCCGGAAACCGGACCGTGCCGGGGATCGTCGTCGACGGCGAGCCCGTGCACGGCTCACGGGCGATCTTCGCGCGGCTCGAGGAGATCGTCCCCGAGCCGGCCCTCTACCCGGAGCCGATCGCCGCCGCGGTTCGCGAGGCCGACCGCTGGGGCGACGAGGAGTTGCAGGACCTCGGACGCCGCCTCCCCTGGGGAGCGCTTCACTTCCGCCCCGAGGCCCTTGGCACGATCGGCGGCGGCCCGCCGCTCGATCCGGCCGGGACCGACTTCGCGATCAGGTTCCTGCGGGCGGGCTGGAAGTACCACGGGATCAGCGCCGAGCGGCTCGCCGACGACCTCGCCGGCCTGCCGGCGAAGCTCGAGCGGATCGACGAGCTCGCCACGGCCGGCGTGATCGGCGGCGAGGCCGCGAATGCCGCCGACCTGCAGATCGGCTCGACGATCAGAGTGCTGCTGACGCTCGGCGACCTCGAGCCGCTGCTGGCCGGGAGCGCCGGCGAGCAGATCGCACGCCGCTGGTTCCCGGATTTCCCCGGCCGCGTCCCGGCCGGGGCCTACCCGGACGGGTGGGTTCCGGCGGCGGTCAGCTGACCGCGCGCTGGCGCGGGCTGCTCACCTGCTTCAGGTTCGCCTCGACCTGGGGGCGCAGGTGCTCGTAGTCCGGGGGCAGCGAGAGCTTCTCGCCGAGATGCTCGAGCGGCTCGTCGACGTCGAAGCCGGGGCCGAGGGTGGCGATCTCGAAGAGGACACCGCTCGGCTCACGGAAGTAGATGGACTTGAAGTAGAAGCGGTCGATCACCGGGGTCGGCCGGCCGCCGCCGCGGACCACCTTCTCGCGCCACCGCTCGTGCTCCTCGGGCGTCGACGCCCAGGCGACGTGGTGGACGGTCCCGGCGCCCTGCATCCCGCGCTCGCCCGGCGGCAGCTCGTAGTGGATCCAGCCGCCGCGATCGGCACCGCGCGCCTCCCAGCTGCCGCCGTCTCCGGTGAACCCGAGCTCGCCGAGCAGCCCCTCGCTCGCCTCCGGCGCGGAGGCATAGGCCCGGACGGCATCGAAGCCCTGCAGCGCGTGCTCGGACGGGATCTCCGGATGCTCGGCGCTGAGCGGCTCGTCGCCGACGTCGCTGGGCCGCAACTCGTGGCCGAGCCCTTCGGGGTCGGCGAAGCGGAGCACGTCGCCGGCGCGCTCGGCGCCGATCCCGTTGGCGGCGAGGCGCTCCTCCCAGAAGTCGAGTGCGTCCGGCGAGCCGACCCGCCAGACGATCGTGTGGACCATCCCGGCTCCGGCCCGTCCGCGCGGAGCGCCGGGGAACTCGAAGAACGTGATGTCGGAGCCGGCCCGGCCCTGCTCGTCCGAGAAGAACAGGTGATAGACGGTCGGATCGTCCTGATTGACGGTCTTCTTGACCAGCCGCAGGCCGAGCACGCCGGCGTAGAAGTCGATGTTGTCCTGGGCGTCGGCGGTGATCGCCGTGATGTGGTGGATGCCTTCGAGCTTCATCGTCGATCTCCAATCTGAGCAGGCCAGCACAAGCGTAGTACCCCGAGCTTCCGATTATGGTTGCACTGTCAACCATCTCCGGCTACGATGGCCGTATGGCCGCAACCACCCGAGCAAGCCGCGCAACCGCGAGAACGCGGGACTCCCGCCAGCTCGATCGCCGGGAGCTCGCCGCCTGGCGGGGGATGCTGTTCACCTACCGCGACCTGACGACGTCGATCGACGAGCGGCTGGAGCATGAGCACGGCCTGTCGCTGAGCTCCTACGAGGTGCTCCTGATGCTCTCGGCGGCGCCCCGGAACGCGATGCGGATGGGCGAGCTCGCCGACGGCCTCCTGCTCAGCCGCAGCGGCCTGACCCGGCTCGTTGACCGGATGGTGGCGCGCGACCTCGTCGAGCGCCACTCCTGCGCAGACGACCGCCGCGGGACCTACGCGCGGCTGACCGAGGCGGGATTGAAGAAGTTCCGCGAGGCCCGGCCGACGAATCTCGCTGCGATCCGCGAGCTGTTCCTCAGCAAGCTCGAGGACGACGACCTCGAGCGCCTCGGGAGCATCTGGGAGCGGGTCGGGGAGCCGTCACCGGAGCCCGAAGACCCCGCCTGCTAAGCATCAACGGTGGCCAACCGACTCGCCGGCGAGACCTCCCCCTACCTCCTCCAGCACAAGGACAATCCCGTCGACTGGCTCCCCTGGGGCGAGGAGGCGACCCGCCTCGCGCATCAGCGCGACGTGCCGATCCTGCTCTCGATCGGCTATTCAGCCTGTCACTGGTGCCACGTGATGGAGCGCGAGTCGTTCACCGATCCGGAGACGGCGGCCTACATGAACGCGAACTTCGTGCCGGTCAAGGTCGATCGCGAAGAGCGCCCGGACGTCGACGCGATCTACATGGAGGCATTGCAGGGGATGACCGGGGGCGGCGGCTGGCCGCTGACCGCGTTCTGCGACCCCGACGGCGTCCCGTTCCACTGCGGGACCTACTTCCCCCCCGATTCCCGCGGCGGGATGCCGAGCTTCCGCAGCGTCATGGAGGCCGTCGTCGACGCCTGGACGAGCCAGCGCGATCAGATCGGTGCCGCCGCACCGCGTACCCGCGACCAGCTCGGCGCGATCGGGCGGATGGCGGCGAGCGCCGACGAGATCGGCCCCGAGATCCTCGACGACGCGATCCCGGCCCTGCTCGCCGCGGTCGATCCGGTCAACGGCGGCTTCGGGACGGCACCGAAGTTCCCGCCGGCGAGCGCCCTCGACCTCCTCCTCGCCCGCCGCGAGCACGAGCCCGTCGAGCTGACGCTGGACCGGATGGCGGCCGGCGGCATCCACGACCAGCTCGGCGGTGGCTTCGCCCGCTACTCGGTCGACGCCGGCTGGATCGTCCCCCACTTCGAGAAGATGCTCTACGACAACGCGCTTCTCGCCCGCACCTACCTCCGCGCCCACCTCGAGCTCGGGCACGAGCGCTACCGGGACGTCGCCGCCGCGATCTGCGATTGGGCGTTGCGCGAGATGCTGGCGCCCGAGGGCGGCTTCTACTCGGCTCTCGACGCTGACTCCGAGGGCGTCGAAGGCCTCTATTACACCTGGACTCCGGCGGAGGCGCGAACCGCCCTCGAGGACGCCGGCCTCGAGCACCTCGAGCCGGAGCTTCTGACCCACTTCGGGATCGGCGAGCGCGGTCCGCTCGAGGGCCGCAGCGTCCTCCATCTGCCGCTCGGCCTCAACGCTCCGGCCCCGGCCGGCCTCGAGGCGGGCGCTGCGGCGCTGCTCGCCGCCCGTGAGAAGCGGGTCCGCCCCGGTCTCGACGACAAGCGGATCTGCTCCTGGAACGCCCTGATGGCGGGCTCGCTGGCCGAGATCGGCGCCGCGATCGGTGAGCCGCGCTACGTCGATGCGGCGTGTCGCTGCATGGAGTTCGTCCTCGGCGAGATGCGCGACGCCGACGGCCGCCTGCTTCGCGCCTACAACGACGGTCACGCTCACCTCAACGCCTACCTCGAGGACCACGCCTATCTGCTCGAAGCGCTCCTGACCCTGTACGAGTCGACGTTCGAGGCACGCTGGTTCGAAGCCGCCCGCGAGATCGCAGCCACGATGGTCGAGCGGTTCGCGGACGAGGAGAACGGCGGCTTCTTCACGACCTCCGACGACCACGAAGAGCTGATCGTCCGTCGCAAGGACCTCGACGACCACCCGACGCCGTCGGGCAACTCCGCTGCGGCGCGGGGATTGCTCCGGCTCGCGGCGCTGACCGGTGAGGCGGAGTGGGCGGAGCGCGCCCGCGGCGTCCTGCTGCTGCTCGCCGAGCCCGCTCGCCGGCACCCGCAGGGTCTCGCCTACCTGCTCGCCGCGGTCGACCTCTACGTCTCCCCCACCCGCGAGGTCGCGCTCGTCGCCCCGGCCGGCGACCGCACCGCGCTCGCTCCGCTCGCCGCCGTCGTCCGCTCCCGCTACCGGCCCCACGCGGTCCTCGCCGGCGGGACCGAGGGCGAGCATGTCCCGGAGCTACTCGCCGGCCGGCCGGCGGACTCGGATGCCCTCGCCTACGTCTGCGAGGGCTTCGCCTGCAAGGCCCCGGTCGCGTCGACGGCCGAGCTCGAGGCGCTGCTGGGGTAGACCGCGGCCTCAGCGATGGCGCCGCGGGCGCTTCGCCTTCGTCTGCAGCGTCGCGACCATGCCGAGCGACGCGTGTGGGTCGATCGCGCACCAGAGGCGATACGAGGAGCGGCGCCGAAGGCGGAGCTCGACCGCTCCGGTCTGTCCGGGCTCGACGTCGCCGATCTCGTAGATGCGGTCCGAGCCGTTCCGCTGCAGGTTCAGATCGTGCGTGTCCTCGCCGTAGTTGTAGAGCTGGACGATCGCCTTCCCGGCGGGGAGCTTCGGTCGCGACAGGGTGAGGCTGTACTCCCGGCCGGTGACGAGCAGCCGGGCCGGCGCCGTCTCGGCGGCCGGAGCGGCGCCGGCCGCGGCGGGCGCCGCCAGGGCGAGCAGGCAAGCCGCGATCGCGACCCGGCGGCTCATCCGACCAGCACCGGCCTGTTGAAGCCGGACGCGCCGGGGACGACGGCGGCGGCATCGACGCCGAACCACTGCTCGAGCAGCGAGCAGTAGACGGAGCGGAAGTCCGAGGTCGAGCGCAGGTTGTCGTCCTCGTCGAGCGACTTCAGGCCGGGCCACTCGCCGACCATCCGGCCCTTCGCGGCGGTGCCGATCAGGAAGGCGTTGCCGCCGGCGCCGTGATCGGTCCCGGCGGAGCTCCCGTCGCCGTTCTCCTCCGGTCGCCGACCGAACTCCGACCAGACGAGCGTCAGCACCCGGTCGTCGAGGCCGCGGGCCTCGAGGTCGCGCTGGAAGGCCAGCAGCCCCTTGCAGGTCTGTGCGAGGTCGGCGCCGAACGAGCCGGCCTGCTCGTCGTGGGTGTCGTAGCTGCCCGGCGCGCCGACCGACGCGACCCTGATCGGCAACCCGGCGCCGAGCATCGCCGCAAGGCCGGCGAGGCTCTCGGAGAAATGCTCGGAGTCGGGGTAGGCGACCGGCGAGGCGATCTCGCCCGAGAAAGCCTTCAACTGCGTCCGCAGGGCCCCGGCCTGTCGGACGACTCGGCCGGCGCCGCTCAGCCCGTCGTCCCGTGATCGCTCGGCCGCCACTCCCATCCGCGCGAAGCTCTCGAACATCAGATCCTCGACTTCGCCCCAGACACCCGGCGCCCAAAGGTCGTAGCTCGCTCCCCAGGTCGCCGCGACGGGCACCCGGGCGGTCGCGAGGCTCGGGGCGAGCGAGCCGTCGAGCGACAGTCCCTGCAGGGGGTTCTCGTCGTCGCCGACGACGTCGAGGAGCCGGCCGAGCCATCCGGTGTCGGCCCGCGTGCTGAGCTCGCCGACCTCCCAGTAGTGGCGGGACGTGAAGTGGGACTGATCGGCGTTCGTGTAGCCGATGCCGGGGAAGACGGTGACCTTCCCCTCGCCGTGAAGCTGATGGAGCGGCGTCGCCGACGGATGCCACTGCAGGCGGGTGTCCTCGGTCCAGGCCGGGCCGGCGCCGGGGGCGAGCCGGAGCTGCGGCCGCAGCCGCCGGTATGTGTCGTCGTTGACCGGGGCGAGGACCGAGAGCGCATCGATGCCGCCCTCGAGGAAGACGGAGACGAGGACCTTGCCCTGCGTGCCGGCCGCGCGGGCGATCCCCTCGACGAACGCCTGCGGCTTCAACATGCTCGCCCCGTAGACGCTCAGCGCCAGCGCGCCGCCGCGGAGCAGCAGCGAACGGCGGGTCATCCCGGTTCCGGCCGGGGCCGGCATCCCCGGCTCGATCGCCGGCAGCCCGCGCCCGGCCTCGGCGAACGAGCGCCGGGCGAGCTCGGCGCGGGTGAACTCGCGGCAGCCGCAGCGGTGTCCGGCCGCGCTCATGAGGTCTGGAACTCGGGGCTGACGGCGATCAGGATCCGCAGCGCGTTCTGGCGCAGACCCCGGTAGGACGCCTGCTGCCAGTCGTCGGTTGCGACGTTCTCCACCCGGGCGGCGAATCGCTGCAACTCGCCGCGCGTCTGCGACGAGAGGTTCGGGTCGCCCCAGAACCGGAGCGCCTTGCGGACCGCCGCGGCCGCCGTCTCATTCGGGTCATAGCCGTCGGGGTCGATCTCGGCGGCACGGGTGTTCTGCGCTGCCGCGGTCCAGCGCCCGCCGATCCGCGCGGTGTCGAGCCAGCGCTGCTCGTCCCAGCCCGCCACATTCGGCGGCTGGAACAGCCGCTGCCCGGCCTCGTCGGCGATCCAGGTCCACGAGTCGGTGTCGATGCCGCGCCGCCGCGCGCGCAGCATGCCGGCGATCTGGACGATCGGCGGCTTCACCATCCGCGGGCCCTCGTAGAGGGCGGGATGCATGAGGATCGCCTCGACGATGCGGCGGATGTTGCGGTCCCGCCGGTACTGCTTCTCGAGGGCGCGGAGCGTCCGCTTCGGCGGCGGCGTCGGCACGAAATAGGACCAGAGCCGCGTGACGAAGAACCGCGCGTGGGCGGGGTGATCGATGCAGAGCCGGCACGAGTCGCGCCAGTCGAAGTTCCCCGCCTTGCCGAAGATCGACTTCCGCCCGTAGTCGTGACGATCGCGCTCGAACCGGAAGTTGACCATCCCGCGGCTCTCGTCCCAGTCGTTGGTCCACCCGGTGAGCGCCCGCGCCTGCTCGCGGACGTCGTCCTCGCTGTAGCCGTTGTCGGCCCCGAGCGTGAACAGCTCCATCAGCTCGCGACCGTAGTTCTCGTTCGGCGCGCCGCGCTCGTTCTCGTTCCCGGACAGCCAGACGAGCATCGCCGGATCGACCGTCACCGCCAGCAGCAGCTCCTCGAACGAGCCGAGACCGCGCTTGCGGAAGAGCTCGTTCTGCTTCAGGTTCAGGGTCGTCTGACCGACGTCCGCGGTCGCGAACCAGTCGTGCCAGACGAGCGTCATCCGCTCGACCAGCGGCTGGTCGGAGCGGACCATCCGATCGAGCCACCAGAGCAGGTCGTGTCCCCAGGCATCGCCCGGGGCGAGCGGCAGGCCGTCGTCGTCGTGCGGGGCCGGACCGCGCAGCTTCGCCTTGCCCCGCGGCCGCGTCAGCGACCGGACGGCGTGCCGGAGGCCCTTGCGGCTCAGCCGCGCTGCCTGGCCCGGAGCCGGGCCGAAGCCGGCCCGCCAGAGCAGGCGCTCGGCCTGGGCGGCGCCGAAACGGCCGCGGTGGACGGGAACCGACACCTGTTTGAGGTCGGCAGAACCCGGGGGCGGGTTGAGGCGCAGGCGCTCAGGCTGGACGGCCGCGCCCGGCGGGGGCCGGGATCAGAGGACCGGCAGGAACTGGGCGATCTCCCAGGGCGTGACCCGGACCCGGTAGTCGTCCCACTCCGCCCGCTTGATCTCGATGAACCGGTTGAAGGTGTGCTCGCCGAGGATCCGTAGAACCAGCTCCGATTCGGCCGCGACCTCGATCGCCTCGCCGAGGTTCTCGGGGAGCTGCTCGATGCCGCGGCGGTGCCGCTCCTCGGGCGAGAGGTGGTAGAGGTTCTGCTCCATCGGCTCCGGCAGCTCGTAGCCCTTCTCGATCCCCTCGAGCCCCGCCTGGAGCATCGCCGCAAAGCACAGGTATGGGTTGCAGGCCGGGTCCGGGCAGCGCAGCTCGGCGCGGGTGGCCGCCTCCTGCCCGGGGTGGTAGAGCGGGACACGGATCAGCGCCGAGCGGTTGCGTCGCGACCAGGCGAGGTAGACGGGCGCCTCGTAGCCGGGAACGAGCCGCTTGTAGGAGTTGACCCACTGGGCGAAGAGCGAGGCGATCTCGCGGGCGTGCTTCAGCTGACCGGCGATGAACTGCTTGGCGGTCTGCGACAGGTAGTACTGGTCGTCAGGGTCGTAGAAGGCGTTGGCGCCGTCGCGGCTCAGCGACTGGTGGACGTGCATGCCGCTCCCGTTCTCGCCGTTGAGCGGCTTCGGCATGAAGGTGGCGTGCCAGCCGTTCTTGAGCGCGTACTCCTTGACCGTCATCCGGTAGGTCATGCAGTCGTCGGCCATCGCCAGCGCGTCCTTGTAACGCATGTCGACCTCGTGCTGGGAGGGCCCGACCTCGTGATGGGTGTACTCGACGTGGATCCCCATTTGCTCGAGCGCGAGCACGGTCTCGCGACGGACCCCGGAGCCGGCGTCGAGGGTCGTCAGGTCGAAGTAGCCGCCCTCGTCGAGCACCTCGGGGATGCCGTCGGCCGGCTTCGCGTCGCGGAAGTAGAAGTACTCGAGCTCGGGACCGACGTTGAAGGCGTCGAAGCCCATCTCGCCGGCGCGCTGGATGGCGCGGCGGAGGATCCAGCGCGGATCGCCCTCGTATGGCTCGCCGCCGGGAACCCGGATGTCGCAGAACATCCGCCCCGTCGGCTGCTCCTCGGGGCTCCACGGCAGCGTCGTGAACGTCGCCGGGTCGGGCACCGCGAGCATGTCGGACTCCTCGACCGGGTTGAAGCCGGTGATCGACGAGCCGTCGAAGCCGTTCCCGCCGGCGAACGCGTCCTCGAGCTCGGAGGAGTTGATCGAGAAGCTCTTGAGCTGGCCGAGGACGTCGGTGAACCAGAGCCTGATGAAGCGGATGCTTCGCTCGTCCACCTCGGCGATGACGTCTTCGGCGGTGCGCGGGCTGCTCGCGGTCGGGTCTGGGCCGCTCATCGGCAGGGCTCCTTCATCGGGGACGCCGGAATCTAGATGACCGGTCATCTCGATGATCCACCGATGATCGATCCCGCGGCGGGGTGATCCAACGGCGGTTCGATTCCGTTGAACCGGGCATCGAAGCCTTGCAAGCTGCCGATGGCAACGGTATAACTTACGCAAGGTAAGTAACCGGCTAAAAGTATAGTAAAGGCTCGATGAACAGCCGGTAAGCGTCGAGCCCGCAGACGACCTGGAGTTCGCCATGACCGTCAAGACCGATTACGCCCGCTTCGACATCCACGACGAGCTGACCGCGCCGGCCGGCAGCGAGCGGCTCCTGAAGAGCATCGCCACGTCCGGCGGCGCCATCTCCAAGCTCGTCGGCGTGCTCGCCGGCTCCCCCGCGACGCTGCGCGCGTTCGCACGAATGCGCTCGGAGCTGCGCGGAGGTGATCTCCCCCCGGAGACGGCGATCCGGATCGGCCTCGCCGTCGCCGAGCGGCGCGGCGATGGCTACAGCGTCGCCCAGCACGCCCGCTCGGCCCGCCTCAGCGGCCTCGGCCTCGACGAGATCTCGCTCGCCCGCGGGTTCGCGTCGAACGATCCCAAGGAGGCCGCGATCCTCGCCTTCGTGAAGGGGACGATGGACTCCGAGGGCCACCCGCCGCACCACCTGCTCGAGGAGGCGCGCGAGTCCGACTGGACCGACGAGCAGCTCCTCGAGGCGCTCGGCGAGGTCGCCCTGAACGAGTTCCAGAGCTACATCGCCAACGCGGCCGGGCTCCCGCAGGATCAGATCGACGCCTCGGTCCTCCCCTCAGCCGCGTAGCCGAGGAGAGACCACCGCGAAAATGGAGAGGGCCCCGGTCTGACCGGGGCCCTCTCTTTAGCGGGTCGCTAAGCCGGATCCTGTCTGGCGCGACCATCCATCTCTCCGGGACGAGCCCGGAGGGGCCGCGTTTGCCGCGGCCCTGCGGCCTACCTGGACCTCGCCGGGCCGGGTCGTCGGTCCTGCTTGGCCTTGCACCGGGCGGGGTTTGCCCGGCCGCCGCGTCGCCGCGACGCCGGTGCGCTCTTACCGCACCATTTCACCTTTGCCTGTGCGCCCGAGGGCGCCATCGGCCGTGTGTTTCTGTGGCACTTTCCCGCGGGTTTCCCCGGGTGGGCGTTACCCACCGCCTTGCCCTGTGGTGTCCGGACTTTCCTCGAGGGATACCTCCCCCGCGATCGCGTTGACCCGCAGGGCGATCTTAGGCGAACGCGCCGGGCACGCAAGCTCGGCGCGGGCGGCCGGCCCGGCTCAGCTCAGCTCGGAGCCGCAGGTGACGCAGCCGTCGGCGTGAAGTGACCGCTCGCCGCAGACCGGGCAGCCGGCGACGCCGGCGGCACGGAGCTCGCCGAGGGCGCCGACGACGACGTCCTCCAGCGATCGCGAGGTGGGCGCAGGACGGCGCCCGCCGCGCCGGTCGCCTTGCCGCCCGAGACGACGTCGCGCCGATGTCTGCGGCGGCATCACGCGTCAGACCTTCCGGAAGACGCCGATCACCTTGCCGAGCACCTGAGCGTCGGGGGCGACGATCGGCTCGTAGGCGTCGTTGGCGGGCTCGAGCCGAACGGCCTCGCCGTCACGGTAGAAGCGCTTCACCGTCGCCTCGTCCTCGATCATCGCGACGACGATCTCGCCGTTGTCGGCGTCGTCGGCCGGATGGACGACGACGAAGTCGCCGCCGAGGATCCCGGCGTCCTGCATCGAGTCACCGCGGACCTTGAGCGCGTAGTCGCCGTCGTCGGCGCCGATCACGGCCGGGATCTCGAGCTGGTCCTCGATGTTCTCCTCGGCGAGGATCGGGGTGCCGGCCGCGACCTGGCCGACGAGCGGGATCGACGGGCGAGTCACCCGCTTCGCCCGCTCGACGAGGATCTCGATCGCGCGCGGCTTCGACGGATCACGGCGGAGGACGCCGGAGCTCTCGAGCTTCGCGAGGTGGGCGTGGACCGTCGACGGTGAGTGCAGCCCGAGGGCGCTGCCGATCTCGCGCACGGTCGGCGGGTAGCCGGTCTTGTCGAGATGTCCCTTGATGAAGTCGAAGATCTCGCTCTGGCGCTTGGTCAGGTTCAGATCCATGTTCGGCTTCGCCCTCCTGGAAGACGGTGATCGGTTTACGGTCGGGCCGCCGGCGGCGGCGCGACCAGGGAACACATGTTCGGAGAGTAGCCGGGCCCGCGGATGGAAACAACTCCCGGGCCGACCCCGGCCCGGCGCGGCGCCTACAATGGCCGCCCCTCGCGGCTGTGGCGGAACTGGTAGACGCGCAAGGTTGAGGGCCTTGTGGGCTGAATAAGCCCGTGGAGGTTCGACTCCTCTCAGCCGCACTTCGGATGACACGAGCGTCAGCAGGCCGAGAGCGCCCCAGCCTTCTCGTCCATCTCTACGTGGACTGCATCGACACGCTGCACCGAACCCGGCCGCGACAGCGTCGCCGCCGGCGGGCTCACCTCGCACGACTGTTCCGCAGGCAAGGGGGAACGGGCCAACGCCGTCCTGGCGCCCCATGACCCGCTCCCGTGCAACGCCGAGCTACCGGGGAAGGCATCCAACGCTGCAAGCCCCCGCTGCCCGCATCGATGGCGCCTAAACGCTCAATCGGAGTCAGGACAATGGCCTAGCGGCTTCAGCTTCGAGTGGCGCAGGAGGCCGGCCGCCGCGCACGCACGATCCGGCACGAGCGTGTTCCACCTCTGATATATCTGGCGCCGTCACGGCCGAGGGCTCCGCGGGGACGGAGATCGCGGCTGCAACCGAGACCACGGGAGAGTCAGATTCGATGATCAGCCTTGGCCACCGCCGAACGACCCTGCGCGCGTCGCTCGGCTTCCTCGCCCTGCTCGGCGGCCTGGCCCTGCTGATCGGGCTCGGCTCCGACGCGGCCGCCGCGAAGGGCGGCAAGGTCAAGGTCGACGTCAGGATCGTCACCAAGAGCCAGAAGCAGCTTCTCGGGCGCGGCAAGCTCGCCGTCGCGGTGAAGACCCGGCACGAACGCAAGGTCAAGCTCGTCGCTGCCCATCGCGGCCGCCGCAGCCTGTTCGCCTCGAAGGTGCTGAAGTCGCGAACCGGCCGGATCGACAAGACCGTGAAGCTCGACCTGACCGATGCCGGCGCCAAGCGGCTCGGCAGCTGTGGCGCCAAGGAGGTCAAGGTGCGGGGGCTCTACCGCGCCCACGGCACCAAGCGCAAGGCGGTCGACCTCCGCAACCTGAAGAAGGACGCGAGCCGCTGCGAGAAGCCCTACACGCCGGTCCCGGTCGAGAACGCCGACCGCTGCGACTTCCTCGACCCGGCCGTCTGCCTGCAGCCGTTCCCGAACGACTACTTCACCAAGGACGACCCCTCCTCGGCGACCGGCAAGCGGCTGAACCTGAACGAGCAGTCGATGCCGGCGAACACCGACGGGGTCCACATCGACCCGACCGACATGAACCGCGCCGACGGCTTCAGCCCCGGCAACCTGATCACGATCAAGATCCCCGGCCTCGACACGCCGGCGGCGTTCGACAACACCGGCTTCGTCTCCGAAGACGACCTGCACTCCTACGACGATCCGAACCAGCCGGTGGTCGTCGTCAACGCCGAGACCGGGGAGCGGCAGCCGATCTGGGCCGAGCTCGACTCGAACCCGACCTCGGTCGACCCCGGCGACGATGGCCCCGGTGGGATCAACGCGAATCCCGGCAACACCGGCCCGGTCAACCTGATCATCCGGCCCGCCCGTAACTTCGACTTCGGCGAGCGCTACATCGTCGCGCTCCGCAACCTCCGCAACGCCGACGACCAGCCGATCGAGGCGCCGATCGGCTTCCGTGTCTACCGCGACGACGACATCACCGATCAGCCCGAGGTCGAGGGCCGGCGACCGCACATGGAATCGATCATCGACACGCTGACCAGCAAGGCCGGCGTCGATCGCAAGAGCCTCTACATGGCCTGGGACTTCACGGTCGCCAGCAAGGGGAGCGTCACCGGCCGCGCCACGACGATCCGCGACGACGCGTTCGCGCGGCTCGGCGACACGGACCTCGCCAACCGGACGATCGAGGGCGACTCGCCGGACTGGACGATCACCAGGGTGCTCGACCAGGGCGACCCGATCCCGCCCGGCGAGCGCGGCCTGCCGCCACAGATCGCCCGCCGGGTCGAGGGCACGATCAACGTGCCGTGCTACCTCGACGAGGACGGCTGCCCCTCGGGCGCCGAGTTCGCGCACGACAGCAGCGGCGACGTCACCTGGAACAGCAACTACGACCGCGACGTCGTCTTCCGCTGCGAGATCCCCGACTCGGTCCTGGCCGGCGACGGGCCGGTGGCGCCCGCATCGGTCGGCATCTACGGGCACGGGCTGCTCGGCACCCAGGCCCAGCTGACCGGCCAGGCGGCGATTGCCCAGCAGGAGAACACGATCTGGTGCGCGATGGACTTCGAGGGCTTCGCCGAGCAGGACCTCGGGACGGTGATCGCCGCCCTCACCGACATGTCGAACTTCAAGAAGCTCGCGGACCGGATGCAGCAGGGCTACGTGAACTTCATGTACCTCGGGCGGGCCCTGATCCACCCCGACGGGCTGGCGACCGATGCGGCGTTCGCGATGGACAACGGCGACGGCCCGGAGCCGGTGATCGACACCAGCGCCGGCGCCGACACGCGCCTGCAGTACATGGGGGTCAGCCAGGGCGCGATCATGGGCGGCGCGCTGACCGCGCTCGAGCCCGACGCCGACCGCGGCGTCCTCAACGTGACCGGGATGAACTACTCGACCCTGCTGCGCCGCAGCGTCGACTCCGACGAGTACTTCAAGATCCCCGGCATCGGGCTCTACGCCCACTACCCGGACGAGCTCGAGCGACCGCTGCTGCTTTCCCTCGTCCAGCTGCTCTGGGATCGCGGCGAGGCGAACGGATACGCGCACAACATGACCACCGATCCGCTCGAGAACACCCCTCCCCACGAGGTCCTCCTGCAGGCTGCGCTCGGCGACCACCAGGTCGCCAACGTCTCCGCCGAGGTCGAGGCGCGGACCGTCGGCGCATCGGTCTACACGCCGGCGCTGAAGCCCGGCCGCCACTGGGATCCGGATCCGTTCCTCGGCATCCCGCAGGTCGACATGACGGCGCCCGCGAACGTCCCCTACGAGGGCGGCAGCATGCTCGTCTACTACGACGGCGGACCGGTCAGCTTCGCCGGGACCCGCGGCCAGGGCACCGCGACGGCGCCCAGCGCCAACGTGCCACCGCGGACCGAGTGGGGCTACGGCGGCGATCCGCACGGCTACCCGCGGGCGTCCGCCGACGGCCTCCTCCAGGAGGGGAGCTTCCTGCGCGGCGACGGAATCCCGCAGTGCCTCGACGCCAGCCGGCTCTGCTTCTCGAACGGCTACACCGGCACCCCGTAGCCGCAGTCACGTAGTTCGGCGGGAGGCGCGGCGGCAGCCGACGCGAGACAATGGACCGGTCGTGAGGATCTCCGCCAAAGCCGACTACGCCGTCCGTGCCGCGATCGCGCTCGCCAACCCCGAGCACGACGGCCCGCTCAAGGGCGACCGGATCGCCGAGGCGCAGGGGATCCCGCTCCGCTTCCTCGAGAACATCCTCGGCGAGCTCCGTCACTCCGGGCTCGTCCAGAGCCAGCGCGGCGCCGACGGCGGCTACTGGCTGGCGCGGCCGGCGGAGGAGGTGACCGTCGCCGAGATCATCCGCGTCGTCGACGGACCGCTCGCAACCGTTCGCGGCGAGCGGCCCGAAGATCTCGAGTACCTGGGGCGGGCGCAGAAGCTCCAGGACGTCTGGGTCGGCCTGCGGGCGAACATCCGCGAGGTCCTCGAGACCGTCACCCTCGCCGACATCGTCGCCGGCGAGCTGCCCGACCCGGTCGGCGAGATCGTCGACCAGCCCGAGGTCTGGGAATCACACTGAGCCGGCGGGTCGCCGTCCGGACTCAGCCGCGGCGTCGCGGCGGGCGCTCACGGACGCCGCCGCGCCGGTGAGCGTCGCGGGCTCGCTCGCTCCTCGCCCCCACCGATCCGCGACCGACCCGAGCCTCGGCCCGGAGCTGGAGCCGCTCAGCGACGATCCGGCCCGCGTCGGCCGCCGAGACGATCACCGCGAGGACGCAGACGACGAGCGCGAGAACGATCAGCGCCGCGGCGACGAGCTCGATCGCTCCCACGGGCAGCCGACCGTCTTCGCCCGGGCTCCAGGCTCAGGCGACCTGGAGCTCGTCGGTCGGAGCCGTGTCGGGCTCCTTGCCGTTCTCGAAGACCTTCGTGCGACTCGGCCGCGCGAAGATGATCTGACCCTGCTCGAGCTCGAGATCCTCCGCCTCGGCCCGGGTCACCTGCGCCCAGGCGCGGTCGCCGCTCGCCATCGAGAGCTCGACGCGGACCTCGAACCCGAGGTGGCTGACCCGTTCGATCATCGCCTCCTCGGCGCCATCGACCTTGACGAGCGCCAGGTCGAGGTCGTGCGGGCGGATCAGCGCGTTGCCGAACCGGTTCACCTCGCCGACGAAGCCCATAACGAACTCGGTCTCGGGGTGCTCGTAGAGCTCCCGCGGTGCTCCGACCTGCTCGATCCGGCCCTCGTTCATGACGACGATCTGCTCGGCGACGTCGAGCGCCTCCTCCTGGTCGTGGGTGACGAAGATCGTCGTCACGTTGACCTCGTCGTGGAGGTGCCGCAACCACGTCCGCAGCTCCTTGCGGACGGTCGCGTCGAGAGCGCCGAACGGCTCGTCGAGGAGGAGCAGCTTCGGCTCCGCGGCCAGCGCCCGGGCGAGCGCCATCCGCTGCCGCTGCCCGCCGGAGAGCTGCGACGGGTAGCGATGCGCCATCCCCTGCAGCTGGACGAGCCGGATCAACTCCTTGACGCGGTCGCGGATCTGATCGCGCGGGGTCTTGCGGATCTTCAGACCGAACGCGATGTTGTCGCGGACCGTCATGTGCTTGAACGCGGCGTAGTGCTGGAACACGAACCCGATCCCTCGCTCCTGGACGGGGATCCCGGTCACGTCGCGCCCCTCGAGGAAGACGCGGCCGGTGTCAGCCTGCTCGAGGCCGGCGATCAGGCGCAGCATCGTCGACTTGCCGCTGCCGCTCGGTCCGAGCAGCGCCGTCAGCGAGCCCTCCGGGACGTCGAGCGTCACGTCGTCGAGCGCCAGGAAGTCCTCGAACCGCTTGCTGACGCCCTCGACCTTGATACCGATCGGACGGTCTTCATCGTGCTTCATCAGACTCTCTCTTCCTTCTTGTTGATGAGGTTCATGAGCAGCAGCGTCAACAGGGCGAGGGCCGCGAGGACCATCGCCGCGGCGTAGCCGCCACCCTGGTTGAAGACCTCGAACTGCTTGCGGACGAAGAGCGGCAGCGTCTCCGTCTGGCCCGAGATCCGCCCGGAGACGACGCTGACCGCGCCGAACTCACCCAGCACCCGCGCGGTCGAGAGCACGACCCCGTAAGTGACGCCCCAGCGGATCGACGGCAGGGTGACCCGCCAGAAGGTCTGCCAGGGCCCGGCGCCGAGCGTCGTCGCCGCCTGCTCCTGCTCGTCGCCGATCTCGCGCAGGACCGGCACGACCTCCCGAACCACGAATGGCAGCGAGACGAAGATGCAGGCGAGCACGATGCCCGGCGTCGAGAAGATGATCTGGATCCCCTGCTCGAAGAACCACTCGCCGACGAAGCCGTCGCGGGGCCCGTAGAGGAGGATCAGCGCCAGACCGATCACGACCGGCGAGATCGCGAACGGGATGTCGATCAACGCGTTCAGGAATGCCTTACCCCGGAATTTCTGGCGGACCAGGACGAGCGCGGTGAGGACCCCGAACACGGTGTTGATCGGGACCGCGATCAGCACGGTGATGATCGTCAGCTTCAGAGCGTGGAGGCCGGCCTCGCTCGTGACCGCGTCGAACGACTCGATGAAGCCGTCCTCGAAGGTGCGGACGAAGATCATGATCACCGGGATGATCAGCAGCGCCGCGAGGTAGAAGAGGACGCTGTAACGGAGCGCCCAGCGTGCCCACTTCGAGCCGCCGTCGAGCGGTCCCTTCGGTCGCTTGTCCTTCGGGCGCTTCTCGAGCCCCTGCTCCTCGCCGCTGATCGGGAACGCGGAGGCCTCCATCTAGATCGCCTCCCCGCGCCGCGCGACCGCGCCGAGCGCGACCAGGATCGCCAGCGAGATCGCCAGCAGAACGACGGAGACGGCGGCAGCCCCGGTCGTGTTCCCGGACTCGATCTGGCCGAAGATGAAGACCGAGGCGACCTCGGTCTTGCCGGGGATGTTGCCGGAGAGGAGGATCAGCGAGCCGAACTCGCCGATCGCCCGGGCGAACGCGAGCGCCGCCCCGGCGAGGATCGCCGGCCGCAGGTTCGGCAGGACGATCCGCCGGAAGATCGTGAACCGGCTGGCTCCGAGCGACGCCGCTGCCTCCTCCATGTCGCGATCGAGCTCGATCAGCGTCGGCTGGACGGCGCGGACGACGAACGGGAGCGTCACGAACAGCAGCGCCATGATCACGCCGGCGACCGTGTAGGCGACCGTGATCCCGACCGGGCTGTCGTTTCCGTACAGCGCCAGCAGCGTGATACCGGCGACGATCGTCGGCAACGCGAACGGCAGGTCGATCATCGAGTTGATCAGCTTCTTGCCGGGGAAGTCGTCGCGGACCAGCACCCAGGCGATCGCGGTGCCTGCGACCACGTTGATCGCCGTGACCGCGAGCGCCGCGAGCACCGTCAATCGCAGCGCATCGAGCGCCTGCGGATTGGTCGCGTAGTCCCAGAACGAGCCGAAGCCGTCCTCGAACGAGCGGAAGACGACCGCCGCGAGCGGGATCAGCACCATGACGCTGAGCCAGGTGACGACGATCCCCCGCGACAACAGCGCGCTCCCGAGGCGCGGCCTGAAGGCCGGCCTCGGGAGACGGACTGCCGCCGGCTGAGCGCTGCCGCTCATCAGCCGGTGCTCACTCCGAGGTTGCGCTCGATCTCGGCGACCGAGCCGTTCTCGGGATCGAAGAACTCGGTGGTGACCTCATCCCACCCACCGAGATCGTCGATCGTGAACAGGTCCTTGGGAGTCGGGAACTTGTCCTCGTTCTCCTTCAGGACCTTGGGATCGACGGGGCGATAGCCCTCGTCTGCCCACTGCTGCTGTCCTTCGGGCGTCCACATGTAGTCGAGGAACGCCTGAGCGGCCTCGGGGTTCTGGGCGTCGGAGGTGACAGCGCCGACCGTGTCGATCTGGATCGTCTCGGGCGGAATGACATAGTCGACGTCCTCGCCCGCCTGCTGGGCCCGGATCGCCTCGTTCTCGTAGCTGATCAGGACATCGCCCTTGCCGGACGTGAAGGTCGCCAGCGCGTCAGCGGCGCTCGGGTCCTGCACCGCCGTGTTGCCGAGAACGTCGGCGACGAACTGCAGCGCCTCCTCGGGCGACTTGCCCTGCTCGAGCTGCGAGCCGTAGGCAGCCATGATGTCCCAGCGGGCACCGCCCGATGTGAACGGGTTCGGGACGATCACCTCGACGTCGTCGCGGGTGAGGTCGTCCCAGGAGTTGATGTCCTTCGGGTTCCCCTTGCGAACGGTGAACGCGACGACGGACCGCTCGATGACGCCCTTGTACTTGTTGTCGGTCCAGTCGGAATCGACCAGGCCGGCATCGACGAGGCGATCCACGTCGGGTGCGAGCGCGAAGTGGACGAGGTCGGCCGGCTGACCTGCCTCGACCGCACGCGACTGATCGCCGGAGGCCCCGAACGAGTTCGAGAACTCGACGTCGGCACCGTCGCCGGCCTGAAAGCCGGGCTGCAGCACCTTCTCGTAGGCGTCCTGCGGCGTCGAGTAGGCGACGAGGTTGACGTTGCCGCTGACCGAGCCGCCCGAACCGGTGCCGGCGTCGGCGGTCGAATCGGAGCCGCCGCAGGCGGCGACGCCGAGGCCGAGAACGAGTGCGGCCGAGGCCGCGATCGACGCGCGGAGGGCGCGCCGGCGCTTCGAAGTGTTGGATTCCATCTTGACCTTTTCGATTGAGTTGGTGAACAAGGCGCGCGGCACAGTAGCACCATCCGCCGACGTATGTCTACCCACCCGGTCAACAAAGTTGGAAAGACCTCGGCCATCGCTGCTGGACGGGCTTCCTTCCCCGTGGCGCGGTCCGCTCGTTGCGGCGCGGGTCCGCTCAGCGAAGGTCGGTGAGCCAGACGTCGGCGAGCGATTGGCCCGCGCTCGCCGCATCGATCCCGCGCACCGATCGCTCGAGCCCGATCGTCGCGCCGGCGCCGCGGACCGCGGTCAGAAGTGGCGATGAAGCAACCCGGTCGGCGGCGTTGGCGCCGAGCTCGTCGGCGACCTCGACGGCGCCGGCGACCAGCTGGGCGAACCGGTGCCCGGGAACGGGATCGACGTTCATCTCGACCTGATCGACCCCGGGGCCGAGGCCGAGAGGCGTGCCCCACCAGTCGGCGTTGCGGGCGAGCATGACCGAGCCGCCGGTGCGACCGCGGAACTCGAACGGCCCCGTTCCGGCGGCGTCGATCCGCGCCGGTCGCGCACCGATCCCTGCCAGGGGCGCCGGCGCGACGAGGCCGAAGCGCGGATCGTCGAGCGCCAGCGGGAACCCGCGGACGGGCCGATCGAGGATGAAGCGGACCCGGCCCGGCCGCGGCGAGTCGGCCGCGGCCAGGGCCGGGAGCAGCTGCTGCCCCGCGGACGAGCGGATCCAGCGATCGACGTTGACGATGACCGCGTCGGCATCGAGCGGCTCGCCGCTCTGAAAGGCGACGCCGCGGCGGAGCACCGCAGTCCAGATGGTCCGATCCGAGTCGGGGCGGAACGAGCGGACGATCCCGGGCCGGCGACCCGTATCGCCGAACGGGCCCGTCTGCCAGGTCCGCAACGGCTCGTAGACCTGACGCGAGGCGAGCCGCTCGGCGCGACTGCGCACGTACAGCGGGTCGAGGACCCCGATCTCGTCGGCGACCGCGATCCGCAACGTCCCGCCCGGCTCCGGTGCGGCGGCCCGCGCCGGCGGCGGCGACCCGTTGTCGTCGTCACATCCGGCGAGCGCGAGGACGGCGGCGAGAAGCGGGGCCAGCAGACCTGCCGCTGCGCGGGCGCGCCCGCGCCGGGGTGGCTCAGATCTTGAGCAGGACGATCGTGTTGACGACGAAGAGCACCGCAAAGAAGATCGTCCAGCGATCGAGGTTCCGTTCGACGAGCGATCCGCCGCCGAACGAGCTGCCGCCGCCGCCGATCCCGAACGCGCCGGACAGGCCGGCGTCCTTACCCGAGTGCAGGAGCACCAGGAAGACGAGGATGATCGAGACCAGGACCTGAACTATTCCGAGAAGCGTCTCCATGTGAGGGCCGCCAGTCTAGCTGGCTCCCGCTTTGCCACGCTCTGCTTCGGCTGCGTCGATCTCCTTGAGGATCGCGATCGCCTCGCGCCGTAGCTCGGCATCCTGGCGGGCGTACTCCTCGTCGGAGAGCTTCTCCTGGGCGTGGTCGAGCTCGGTGTCGCGGATCTCGCGGTACTTGGCCTGCTTGCGGGCCTCGAGCTCGGCGAGGACCGGGTCCTCGAGGCCCGGCTCGACCGGAGCCCCGCGACTCCGCAGCGGGACCGAGATCCAGGCCGCGACGGCGACGAGGAGCAGGATCGCGATCAGCAGCTCGAGCAAGGCGGTGGCCGGCCTCAGTTGGCGCGGTTGAGCTCGCGCGCAAGGCGGGCGCCGTAGACGTCGGAGACGCGCCGGCGGCGTCCCTCCGGCGTCGGCCAGATCGCGAACAGCGCGCCACCGACCGCGACGATCGCGCCGAGCCAGAACCAGACGACGAACGGGTTGACGTTGAAGCGGATCTCGGCGGGCGGCGGGTCAGCGACGTAGCGGTCGGCGAGCTGACGGACCATCTGACCCTGTGCCTGCGCGATCACCGCCTGTACCTGGGGGTCGGACCGCTCGCTGCCCGGGAGCTTCGACAATGCGTCGGCATAGCGCTGGTCCTTCGTGTCGATCACCCGGTCGAAGCTGCTCAGATCCGGCTGCATCGCGCTCCAGAGGTCGCGCGAGAAGCTCTCGGTCTTGCCGACCTCGCTCGTCGCCTCCCCCTCGAAGAAGCTCCGCAGCGGGGCGTTCGGGTCGGCGGCCTCGCCCGAGTAGTACTCCCGCGACGGGTTCAGCGTCGTCACGTGGCGGCCGTCTTTGGTGACGTCGAGCAGCGCCCCGAAGGCGAGCTTCTGCTCGGTCCCGTCGATGCTCGAGGTCGGCTTGATGTAGGTGATCGTGTAATCGCCGACCTGCGCCTGATCGCCGGGGCTGAGACGAATGTCGCGGCTGGTCTGGAAGCTCGAGGAGGCGGCGATCCCGAACAGGGCGAGGACCAGTCCGACGTGGACGACGTAGCCGCCGTAGCGGCGGCGATTCCGGGTCAGCAGCGATCCGAGGGCAGCAACCCAGCTGCCGCCGACGAGGCGACGGCGCGCAACGGAGCCGCGCCAGAACTCGGTGACCACGGCGACGACCGTGAAGGTCGCGACGAGGAACAGCAGATAGGCGGTGATGCTCTCGGACACGCCGATCGTGAGGGCGAGAACGACCGCGACCACCGCGGTCGCAAGCAGCGGGGCCGCGATCGCCCGCCAGAGCCCGGCCAGCGTCACCCGACGCCAGGCGACGAGCGGCCCGATCCCCATGAAGAGGACCAGGAAGATCGCCAGCGGGGTCGCGTAGCGGTTGAACCAGGGAGCGGCGAGCGATGACGAATCGCCGGTGACGGCCTCCGAGATCAGCGGGAAGAAGGTCCCCCACGCGACGACGGCCGCCAATCCGACGAGCAGGACGTTGTTGAGCAGGAAGATCGCCTCGCGGCTGAACAGCGAGTCGAGGCGCCGCTCGGACCGCAGCGAGTCGAGGCGGGAGACGATCAGGATCGTCGAGCCGATCACGACGATGCCGATCAGGACGAGCAGCGGCGGCCCGACCTTCGACTCGCCGAACGCATGGATCGACTCGAGGACGCCGGAGCGGACCAGGAACGTGCCGAGCAGCGACAGCGCGAACGTCGCGCAGATCAGCGAGACGTTCCAGACCCGGAGCATCCCGCGCCGCTCCTGGACCATGATCGAGTGCAGGAACGCGGTCCCGGTCAGCCACGGGATCAGCGCCGCGTTCTCGACCGGATCCCACGCCCAATAGCCGCCCCAGCCGAGCTCGCTGTAGGACCAGCGGGCGCCGAGCGCGAGGCCGACGGAGAGGAAGATCCAGGCGACGAGCGCGAAGCGGCGGGTCGAGCGGATCCAGCTCGCGTCGAGCTGCCGGGTGATCAGGGCGCCGATCGCGAACGCGAACGGGATCGTGAAGAAGACGTAGCCCGAGTAGAGCATCGGCGGGTGCATCGCCATCGCCGGGTGGCGGAGCAGCGGCGTCAGCCCGGCGCCCTCCGGCGGGACCGGGTCGGAGGCAGCGAACGGCCAGCTCTCCGCCCCCGGGAAGAAGATGCCGGCGACCATCAGCCCGATGAAGAAGATCGCGACGCCGGCGAGGACCGCGGTCGCCCACGGCGCCACCTCGCGATGGCGGTTCCGGGTCAGATAGAGGACCGCCGCGGATGCGATCGAGAGCACGAACGCCCAGAGCATCAGCGAGCCGGCCTGGCTGCCCCAGAGGGCGGTCAGCTTGTAGAGCAGCGGGGTCGTAGTCGACGAGTGGTCGGCGACGAGCGCGACCGAGAGGTCGGTGCGTACGAACAGCGTCTCGATCGCGATCACCGCGACGAGCATCAGTCCGCACATCGCGTAGATCGCGCGGCGGGCGGAGACGACCCAGCGGCGGTCGCCGCGGGTCCCGATCAGCGCCGCGACCGCCGCATAGACGGCGACCACGAGGGCGGCGATCAACGCCGCCGAGCCGAGTGCACTCACTGGTCGATCACGACGTGCTCGGGGTCGGCGGCGGCCTCGTCGGCGAACTTCGACGGGCACTTCGTGATCAGGCTGTCCTTCTCGGCCACGAAGGTCCCGTCCTGGTCGAGCTGGCCGGTGACGATCACCTCGCGGCCCTCACGGAAGGGGTCGGGGACGACGCCCGTGTAGGAGACCGGCAGCGCCTGACCGCCGCCATCGCGGTCGGTGATGTCGAACCGGAGGTCGGTGCCGTCGCGGTGGTAGTCCTTGACCTCGCCGGTGAGCTGGTAGGTCTCGTCGCTCGGGCCCGCGGCGAGCACGTCGGAGGGCTCACGAGCCTCGGTGCCGGCGCTGAACGACGTGTAGATCAGCGCCACCGCCAGGAGCACGGCCGCCGTCAGGGCCACCACGAGACGGATCTTGCGCTTCCGGTCTGGATCCATCGCGGCCGGGATTATCGCAGGCTCCGGTCGCCGGTCGGGAGCGCGTGGCGGTGGTATGAATAGGCACGATGCCGGCAGCGCGGACGGTCCTGATCACGGGAGCAGCAACGGGAATCGGCGCCGCCACCGCACGCCGCCTCGGCTCGCAGGGCGAACGCCTCGTCCTCGCCGGTCGCCGCGAGCAGCCCCTTGCCGAGCTCGCCGCCGATATCGACCGCGAGGACGTCCTCGTGAAGACCTGCGACGTCGGCGAGCTGGAGCAGGTCGAGGCGCTGGCCGCCGCGGCGATCGAGCGTTTCGGCGGCATCGACGTCGTCTTCGCCAACGCCGGCTTCGGTGCCGCGCGGGGATTCCTCGAGGAGACGCCCGAGCACTGGCGGGCGATGGTCCTCACCAACGTCCTCGGCGTCGCCTTCACGATCCGCGCGACCCTCCCCCACATGCTCGAGCGCGGCACCGGCCACTACCTGATCACCAGCTCGATCGCCGGGCGGCGGGTGCTGCCGGGCTCACTCTACTCGGCGACGAAGTGGGCGGCGACCGCGATCGGCGAGGGGCTCCGCCAGGAGCTCCGCCAGATGCACGAGAACGACAGCATCAAGGTGACGCTGATCGAGCCGGGAATGGTCGATACGCCGTTCTTCGACAACAGGCCGACCGGCGCCCTCGAGGCCGACGACGTCGCCGCGGCGATCGCCTACGCGATCTCCCAGCCGGACCGGGTCGACGTCAACGAGATCCTGATCCGGCCCACGTCGCAGTCGAGCTGACCAGAGGATCGATTCCCCCTGACGGGATATTTTGTTGCGGATGGGGGTAGGCGGCGGCCAGATCCTCACTTCGACACTCAACTGCAAATTGGTGTCGCTATAGGACAGTGATTTGCAGTTGAGACCCCGAATGACTCGCGGGCGGCGCCAAGCCGATCGTCACCCTGCTAAGCGCCGTCCCACTGACCTCCCTTCACTGCCCAAGCCACCTCGAGGCGATTCGGCCTTTCCGCGGCCGGCTTTCTAGAATGAGCGCCCCTGCGGGTGTAGCTCAATGGCAGAGCACCAGCTTCCCAAGCTGGTGACGGGGGTTCGATTCCCCTCACCCGCTCTCACCGGCGGGCCGCGGGCGCTCTCTAACCTTCCCGGCCGATGTCGAACCGCGGATTCATCGCCGTGCTCGCCGCGATCGCGTTCATCGCGCTGCTCGCGTTCGGACTGATCGCCAAGCGGGGCGCGCAGATCGCGGTCGGCCAGACGGCACCCGACGCGCCGATCGAGCGACTCGACGGCCAGGGGACGATCAGCCTCTCCGACTACCGGGGCGAGTGGGTCCTGGTCAACTTCTGGGCCTCGTGGTGCAAGCCGTGCGAGCAGGAGTCGCCGGCGATCGAGTCGTTCGCGAAGAAGCACGACGGGAACCTGGTCGTCCTCGGCATCAACTCCGAGGACAACAGCGTCGACGCGAACGCCTTCATCGACGAGTACGGGCTGACCTGGGACATGGTCAAGGACACCGGCGACCGCAGCGAGGCCTATGGCGTCCTCGGCTTCCCGGAGTCCTTCCTGGTCGACCCGAACGGGAAGCTCGCCCTGATCCAGCGCGGGCCCATGGACGAGCGGTTCCTGAACGAACGGGTGGCGCCGTTGATCACCGCCGCGACGGTGAAGCAATGAGGCGCCTGGCGTTCCTGCTCGTCGCGGCGATCGCCGGCGCGGCGCTGCTGCCGGCTGCCGCCGCTGCTGCAAACGCCTCGCTTCCCGACATCGAGGACGAGGTGATGTGCACGATCTGCGGCACGACGCTGCAGCTCTCGAGCAGCCCTCAGGCCGAGCGCGAGCGCGTCTTCATCAACGAGCTGATCGCGCAGGGCAAGACCAAGGACGAGATCAAGGCGGCGCTCGTCGACGAGTACGGCCCCGAGGTCCTCGCGGTCCCCAGCGACGACGGCTTCGACCTGATCGGCGGCTGGATCCTCCCGGTCGTCGCGGTGCTCGCCGGCGCCACCCTCGTCGGCTTTGCGGCGCGGCGCTGGCGCCGTGACCAGCGCCGCGACGAGGCAGCCGCGGCGCCGACCGCCGGCCCCGAGCCGGAACCGGTCGACGAGGCTCGGCTTCGCGAGGACCTGCGCCGCTACGAGCCCTGACCGCGCCGCTCAGCGGCGCGGTCAGCGCACCGCTCAGCGGCGCGGGCGTACGACGAGGCTCCGCGGCCGCGAGCTCGCCGGGGCGAGGTAGGGCCAGCGGCGCTCGCGCGGCACCCGGAGGCGGAAGCTGAAGCGCGCCGGCTCCGAGTAGAAGCGATCGAAGCGATAACGCATCCGCCAGCGGCCGCGCTGGTCGGTGCGGAATGCGTGGCCGACGGTCCGATAGCGACGGATCCCGGCGCCGCGAACCTGGAGCTCGACGAGCTTGCCCTTCGGCAGCGCTGCACCGAGGACGCCGATCCGCCCGCGGAAGACGACCCGCCTGCCCGCGCGGACGCGGTTCGGCAGCGGCTCGATCCGAGCGCTGCCGCGGACGGCGACGCGGACCGGCTTCGCCTCGGAGCCGAGCCAGCGGCGCGATCCTGCGTAGCGGACGGCGACCGTCCGGCCGGGACCACGCGAGAGCCGGACGTCGACACGGCCGTGCTCATCGGTGGTCAGCGTCCGTCCGATCGGGGCGAGCGAGGAGCCCGCGACGAACCGTTCAACGACCTCGACCTCCTGACCCGCCGCCGGGTCACCGTCGGCGCCGCGGAGCACGGCTTCGAGCCGCGGCCGCGAGCCGTAACCGATCCGTGCCCGCTCGCGGCCGCCGATCGCCGCCCGCAGCCGCGTTTCATGGCGGAGGGGGAACCCGACGATCATCGCGCTGCCGTCGGCACGGGCGGTGCTGGCCGCGGCGTTGCCGGCGGCATCGGTGGCGAGGACCCGGAAGACGTAGCGCCCCGGCGGCTCCGAGCTCGAGTCGACGCGAGCCCGCAACTCGCCACCGGTCCGCTGAGTCGGCAACTCACGCCAGCTGCCCCCGGCCAGCGGCCGATAGGCGATCGACCAGGCGGCGAGCCCGGAATGACGGTCGACGGCCGCCGCTCGGATCAGCTCCGGGTCGTCGTCGCTCTCGCCGGCGGCGAAGGCGAGCTCGGGAGGTGCGTTGTCGACGTGGATCGTGCGGCTCGTGCAACCGGGCACGGCGCCGGCGCCGTAGTCGAAGGCACAGACCCGAAGCGCGTTCGGGCCGTTCACGAACGGCAAGGCGCGGGTGTCGGCTGCGGCCTCGACCGCATAGGCGGCAGGGCAGGGACGCATCCGCCGCACCTTGGCGGTCCCGGCGATCACGTCGCAGGGGACGGTTCGCGACGGCGGCACGGCGCGGCCGTTGACGGTGATCTCGAAGCGGCGCACCCCTGACCCCTCGTCGGAGGCGACGGCGCCGAGCGTGCCGGCGCCGCGGTGCCAACCAGGCGAGCTGAGCGAACCGCCGGCGACCGGGGCCGGCGCATGCCGGTCGTCGATCGTCAGCCCGACCGATCGCAGCCAGGCCTTGGCGCGATCGCTCGCCGGGCAGCCGCTCCCGGCATCGCAGGCGAGCGTCGCGGCGAAGCCGGCGCGGCCGCCGTCACCGAGCTCGCGGCCGTAGCGCTCGAAGCCCGTCGCGCTGTCGCGGCCGGTCGCGATCCGCCCGACCTCCTCGCCGCGATCGCCGAGGAACGAGAGCCGCGCCTCGTGGCCCGCGTCGTTGCGGAGCCGCGCCTCGACGTCGGCGGCAACGATCCTCGCCCCCGCCGGCGCCGACCAGGAGATCCGTCCGTATCGCCCCTTCGGCGAGCCGGTGATCGGGCGGATCTGCAGCGCGTTCCCATCCTCGTCCTCCTCGCAGCGGTAGAGGAAGCCGTAGTCGCCGCCGTTGACCCGGTCGAAGCGGGCATCCGCGAACTCGCGGTTCGAGCGATCGCATTGGACGACGTCGTACTGCCCGGCGGCCGCCGACGAAGGCGCGACACAGGCGATCAGCAGGGCGATCAGGCAGAGGACGAGCGGCAGGATGGCCACGGATCGGCGGTCGGGACGGTTCTTGATCATCGGCGGGTGCTCTCCTCGATCGGGGGTCGGGGCGCCGGTGCGGCGCTCTGGCCGGAGAAGCCCGGACCGCTTGATCGCGCCCCGTGTCGGCTCAGCGCCGCTCCGCGGTGGCGACGAGCGCCTCGAGGACGGCGGCGGCAGGCCGCCCGCCCGCCGCACAACTGCCGGCGAACGCGCGTAGAAAGGCTCGCCGCCCGCTCGCCGACAACGCCGGGAGGATCAGATCGAGCTCGTCGGCGAGGGCAGGGTCGCGCGCGAGCGCGGCGCGCACGGCGCGCGCTTCGTCGGGCGCGAGCCCGTCCTGATCGATCGCAGGCATCCGTGAGCCTCAACCCCGGCGCCGCGATCCATGCCCCCCGGCCGCTCCGATTCCCCGATCAGCCCGGCTTGCCGTCGTCGATCAGGGCGTGGGCGACGGCGAAGAGCTCGAGGCCGCGCTCGCCGTCGGGATCGAGCCTCACCTCGGCGCCGCCCGGATAGCGGACGCGGGCGAACGGCCGGCTGCGGATCCTCCGGCGGCGCAGGTAGGCGCGGCCCTCCTCCGAGTAGGAGCTGACCCGGTCGAGCAGGAAGCGATGCGGCTTCTCGATCATCCGGCCCCGCCGGCGAGGCGACGCAGCGCCTCACGAAGGTCGCAGAGCACCAGCGACGCGAGCGAGAACCGGTCGGCGATGCCGATCGCCGTCGCGCTCTCGCCGCGGACGGCGAAGAGCTCGCCGCCGTCGATCGCCACGTGAACATGCTCGGCATCGCCGCGGACCGGGTCGGCGGCAGCGCGCCAGAGGCGCTCGGCCTGCCCCGCCCATTCCGCTTCGGCGGTCGCGGCCAGGACATCGCCCGCCGGCGAGATGAGCGCACAGGCGCGGAGGCCGCCAGAGCCCTCGATCAGCCCGGCGACGAGGTCCTCGGCACTCCGGTCGATCGCCGTCATCGCGCGCCGCGCCTGCTTCCATCCATCACCTGCGTGAAAATAGCGCCGTGGATCTCGCCCGAGGCTCCTGGATCACGATCGTCACGATCTGCCTGATCGCGGCCCTGCTCGTCGCCATCAACGGCTACACGGGCTACGCGATCACCCTGATCGCGGTCGGCCTCGCCGCGGCCGTGAACCTGACATAGCCGATCCAGATGGTTGATTCCGAATCCGCGCGTGCGCGGGGGACCGCCGGACCAAGCAGATCGAGGACGCAGGAGGCGAAGCGGCCTGAAAGGCCGTGAGCCGACGAGGACGATGAGATGCGCAGCGTCGGGTGGTTCATCCGCGTGCGTGGGGGTTCGGGATCGATCATCTACCCTTCGCGGCCCGGGCCGGTTCCCTCGCCGGGGCGGTAGGACTCCTCGGGCTCGACGTGGATCAGGACGTCGCAGTTGCTGAACTTCGACTCGATCGCGTCGCGGAGGCGATGCGCCTCGCGGTGCGCATCCTCGAGACTCGTCCCGGACCGGAACTGGACGTGGAGATCGACATGCCGCCGCGACCCCGCTCGGCGGCCGCGCAGCCGGTGGTAGCCGGCCATCTCCGGAGGCCGGGCAGTCGCGATCACCTCCTCGATCAAGTCCATCTCCGGCTCCGGCAGGGCCTCGTCCATCAGCACCCGTCCCGAGCGGAGCATCAGTCGCACGCCGGTCGCGACGATCGCGCCGGCGACGAGCAGCGCGGCGATCGAGTCGAACGACGCTTCTCCCGTCACCTCGACGAGGACGAGCCCGACGAGGACGGCGATCGACGTCAGCGCATCGGCTCGCAGGTGGGCGGCATCGCCCTCGAGCGCCGGCGATTCGAGTTCGCGGGCCCGGCGGTACAGATAGCCGGAGACGATCAGGTTGACGACGATCGAGCCGGCGATGATCGCGATGCCGATCCCGATCGAATCGACCTCGGAGCCATTGATCAGCCGTCGCACGGCCTCGGCGACGATGATCACCGCGCCGAGCAGGATCAGCATCGCCTCGGCGCCCGCGGCGACGTTCTCGGCCTTCTCGTGACCGTAGGGATGGTCGGCATCGGCCGGAGCCTCGGCCGCGCGGACCGAGACGAGCGCGATCAGCGAGGCGACCAGGTCGATCGCCGAGTGGATCGCCTCGGTCAGGATCGCGATCGAGCCGGTGAGGACGCCGGCGATGACCTTGAGGACGATCAGGACGCAGTTGGAGACGACCGAGAGCCACGCCGCTCCGGTCCGCGTCGCGGTCATCGCCGCGGGCCGATCGCTTCCATCAGTGCCCGCGCAGCGCGCCCCCGATGCGAGATCGCATGCTTCTCCACGGGACTGAGCTCGGCCATCGTCCGGCCATCGCCGAGATCGTCGGGGATGAACGCCGGGTCGTAGCCGAAACCGCCGTCCCCGCGCGGGCTCTCGGCGAGCCGTCCGTCGCAGCGCCCCTCGCGAAGCGTCTCGGCGCCGTCCTCGTCGACGTAGGCGATCACGCAGACGTAGGCGACGGCGCGGTCGCCGGTCCGGCCGACCTCGGCGAGGAGGAGGTCGAGGTTCTCGGCGTCGGTCGCATCCTCACCCGCGTAGCGGGCCGAGCGAACGCCGGGGGCGCCGCCGAGCGCGGCGGCGGCGATTCCGGAGTCGTCGGCGATCGCCGCCCGGCGGGTCTGCTCGTGAGCCGCGCGGGCCTTGCCGAGCGCGTTCGCCGCGAAGGTATCGCCGTCCTCGGGCGGCAGCTCGACCGAGTCGGGGAGCGGCTCGAGCTCGAAGCCGGCGAGGATCTCGCCGAGCTCTTCGAGCTTGTGAGGGTTGCGGGTGGCGACGACGATCGACCGCCCGAGCGGTCGCCCGCTCACGCCCCCGTCGCCTCCGTCTGGATGCCGCGGAGCCGAGCGATGCCGCCCTCGGCGAGGGCGAGGAGCTCGTCCAGGGAGGCACGAGAGAGCGGCGTCTGCTCGGCGGTCGCCTGGACCTCGACGAGTCCGCCGTCCCCGGTCATGACGACGTTGGCATCGACCTCGGCGCGCGAGTCCTCGCCGTAGTCGAGGTCGCAGAGGGACGCCCCGTCGACGACACCGACGCTGAGCGCGGCGACGGTGCCGGTGAGCGGCAGCGATCCGAGCTCGCCGCGGGCGACGAGCTCGGCGAGGGCGAGCTCGAGCGCCACGTAGGCACCGGTGATCGACGCGCAGCGGGTGCCGCCGTCGGCCTGGAGGACGTCGCAGTCGATCCAGACCGCCCGCTCGCCGAGCGCCTCGAAGTCGACGACGACGCGGAGCGCCCTGCCGATCAGCCGCTGGATCTCGATCGAACGGCCGTCGGGCCGACCCCGCTTCGAATCCCGTTGCTTGCGCTCGCCCGTCGAGGCGGGGAGCATCGCGTACTCCGCCGTAACCCAGCCGACGCCGCGACCACGCAGCCAGCGCGGGACCTCCTCCTCGATCGAAGCGGTGCAGATGACTCGCGTCTCGCCGATCGAGATCAGCGCCGAGCCGTGCGCGGTGCGAACGAAGCCGGGCTCGATCGTGACCGGGCGCATCTCAGCGGACGAGCGCCCGTAGCTTCTTCCCTCCGCGGCCACGCGGGGAGTCTCCCAGATCGGCGGCCGCCCGCCGGAGCGGGCGACCGCTCCGCCGGCTCAGCCGCCGAACGTGATCTTCTGGACCCCCTGGATGATCTTCTTGGTGATCGCCTCAGCCAGCTCCTTCCCGATTCCGGAGAGACTGCCGAGGCCGCCGACGGCGGCGACCATGCCACCCATCAGGGCCGCGACGAGCAGGACGAGGCCGACGTACTCGACCGTTCCCTGGCCCGACTCCGACGCGAGGCGGCTGCGCACCCCGGTGACGGCGTTCGCCGCCCGGCAGTGGACGAGACCGAACAATGCGTACATCGCTGACTCCCTTCCCGGCGCGATGCCGGTTCGATTGACCGCATCGATGCTTCGCCCGGCAGAAAGACCGATCAAGGCCGCCGTGTGCCGATCCTCGGAGTCGCAGTGCCGACACTGTGAAATCGCCGTCCGGCGAACGCCTCCGATCGCGTAACCTGCGGCGGCCGATGGCTCGTTGGAGAGGGATCTTCGGTCGCAAGGGCAAGCGCGACGATGAACCCGCTGCGGAATCGCAGCCCGTCGACGACCCCGGAACCGCCCTTCACCCCTGGACCGGCAACCGCGCCCCGGAGTCCGCGCCGCACGCGCGGGATCCTTACGGCACCGGCGACTGGGAGAAGGTCCCCGAGGCCGACACGAACGGTGAGAACAACGACGAGCCGCGACCGGTCGTGATCGAGCCCGACACGGGCACCGCCGAGTGGGCGCCGCCCTCGCCCGTGGCCGGGCGCAGACGGGAGCCGGAGCCACCGAGCGCCGAGCAGCCGCTCGAAAGGGATGCGGAGCCGGAAGACGGGGCCGAGATGGAAGCCGACCCGGAGCCGGGAGCCGAGCCGCGGGCCGAAGCCGAGCCGGAGCCCGGCCCGGTCGCGAAGGCCGAAGCCGCATCCGAGCCGGAGCAGGGACCCGAGGAGGAGCCGGCTGCGGAAGGCGAGGAGGCGGGCGACACGGGCGATCGGATCCGGGTCGCAGCCGACGAGGCCGCCCGGGTGGCCGAGATCCGATCGCACGACGAGATCATCGCGCTCGAGCGCAACCTCGAGCAGGAGAAGGCCAGCGCCCGAGCCGAGATCGAGGACCTCGCCTCACGGCTCCGCGAAACGGAGGCGCGTGTCCAGCAGGCCGAGGAGCGCGCAGCGGAGATCGCCGCCGAGAAGGAGGCGGTCGAGACCCGCGCGCGCGAGCAGGCGACTCAGTGGCTGCGCGGCCAGGTGACGAAGCTGAAGGCGGAGGCGCAGCAGCGCGTCCGTGAGGAGGTCGAGCGGATTCGCGCCGAGGCGGCCGCGGCTGCCGACAACCCCGACGCCGCGGCCAGCGGAGCCGAGGCGGAGGGACTGCGCAGCGAGCTTCAACTCGCCCGCGAGGAGGCGGATGCGCGGGTGGCCGAGGCACGCGACAGCGGCCGCCGGGAAGCGCTGGAGGGACCTGCCGGCGAGGAGGTCCAACGGCGGATCGATGCCGCTCGGGCCGAGCTCGAGGCCGAGGCCGAGCGAAACGCCGAGCCCCACCGGCGGGAGCTCGAGCGGCGGGCGCTGGTCGCCGCCGAGAAGCAGACGGCCGAGCGGATCGCCCGGGCGGAGGCCGACGCCGACGAACGCGTCCACGCCGAGGTGGCGATTGCCAGGAAGGCGGCCGAGGAACGCTTCTCGGAGCTGCTCGGCGAGCGCGAGCGCGAGCTGCAGCAGGAGCGTGAGGCGCGAGCGACGGCCGTCGCCGAGTCCCACGAGCGCCTCGGTCAGATCGAACGCCAGGCCATCGAGGCGGCGGAGCGCGTCAGCGCTGCCGAGCGCGCGCTCGAGGAGGAGAAGGTGAAGCTGCGCAAGGAATCGCAGCGGCAGGCCGAGATCGACGCCGAACAGGCGCGGGCCGTCGCCGAGGCAGCGGTGGCCGAGCGGATGCGCGACCGCGAGGAGGAGCTGAGCGACGCGATCGCCGCCGCCAAGCAGGCCGAGAAGGACGTCCAGTCGAAGGTGGATGCCGCCGAGGCGAAGGCCCGGGAGGCCGAGGAGCACTCGCGCGAGCTCGAGGCCGAGGCGGCGGCCGCGATCAGCGAGGTCCGGCAGGCGGCCGCCGACTGGCTTCGCGATCAGACCAAGTCGATCCGCGCCGAGGCCGAGCGGGACGCTCGCGCCGGCGAGTCCGGCTGAGCAGCGAGCGCGAGGTCCTCAGACAGCCCCGCGCCAGGCGTCGAGCGCGCCGACGCGGTCGACCGTCGCCGCGACGAGCGGGGTCTGATCGACGCTGACCGCCGGCGGGCCACCGGCAAGGCCATGGACCGTCTCGACCACCGACCCTGCGAGGGCGCGCCGGTCGTAGCCGCCTTCGAGGCAGACCAGGACCGGGGCGCCGACCTCCTCGCCGAGCTCACGGACGACGGCTGCCATCGAGCCGTAGTCGTGGTCGCGGAGCAGGCAGCTCCCGAGCGGATCGGCCGCGTGAGCGTCGTAGCCCGCCGAGACGACGATGAGGTCGGGGCGCCAGCGCCGCACGACCGGAGCGACGACGTGCTCGAGAAGGCCGACGAAGTCATCGGCTCCGGCCCCGGGCGGGACCGGCATGTTCAGCGTCATCCCCGCGCCGGCGCCGCTGCCGGTCTCACTCGCGGCCCCGGTGCCCGGGTACAGCGGGCTCTGGTGGATGCTCGCGTAGAGCACGTCGGCGCGGCGATCGAAGATCTCCGCGGTGCCGTTGCCGTGGTGGACGTCCCAGTCGAGGATCAGGACGCGAGCGGCGCCGCACGCCGCGATCGCATGGGCGGCGCCGACGGCGGCGTTGTTGAACAGGCAGAAGCCCATCGACCGGTTCGACTCGGCGTGGTGGCCGGGCGGGCGCAGGCCGCAGAAGACGAAGTCCTGCTCGCCGGCCAGCAGCGCACGGGCGCCCTCGGCGGCGGCCCCCGCCGCGTGCAGCGCCGCCTCCCACGACTCGCGAACGACGACGGTGTCGAGATCGATCGCACCGCCTCCGGCCGCACAGAGCTGCTCGACCGCGTCGACGTGCTCGGCGCCGTGGACCCGGGTCAGCCAGGATCGCTCCGCCGGCGGCGGCTCGGCCCGCCGAAGCGACGGCCAACCGGCCTCCTCGAGGGCGGCCTCGATGGCTGTGATCCTGCCGCCGTTCTCCGGATGCGGGCCCGTGTCGTGGCGAAGCGACGACGGATGGTGGAGATAAAGACCCATCGGCTGCGGATACGGTACTGCCGCCTTGCCGAGCAGCCACGCGAATGAGCCGGGATCGAACGGGACCGCCGACGTTGCCGTGGTCGGCGGCGGTGCGGCAGGGCTCCACGTCGCCCTCGAGGCGGCCGAGGCGGGCGGCAGGGTCGTCGTCGTGTCCCGAAAGCCGCTGACCGAGACGGCGAGCTTCCGGGCGCAGGGCGGTCTCGCCGCGGCGATCGCCCCCGACGACTCCCCAGCCCGCCACGCCGAGGACACGCTCAACGCCGGGCGCGGCCTCTGCTTCCCGGCCGCCGTCGAGGTTCTCGTCGAGGAGTCTCCGGCCGCGGTCGAGGCGCTGATGCGGCGCGGCGTCGAGTTCGACCTCGACGCCGGCGGCGAGCTGGCGCTCGGGCTCGAGGGCGGCCACTCCGCACGCCGCATCGTCCACGCCGGGGGAGCCGAGACGGGCCGCGCCCTGACCAGCCGGCTCGCCGAGCTGGTCGCCGGGCACGAGCGGATCGAGGTACTCGAGGATGCTTCGGCGCTGGCGCTCTGGTCGGAGGGCCGGCGCTGCCACGGGGTCCTCACCGACCGCGGCCCGATCGGCGCGCTCGCCACCGTCCTCGCCACCGGCGGCGGCGCAGCGCTCTGGGAGCGTTCGACGAACCCGCGCGGCGCGATCGGCGCCGGCGCGATCCTCGCCCACGGTGCCGGAGCGGAGCTCGCCGACCTCGAGCTCTGCCAGTTCCACCCGACGGCGCTCGCGCTCCCCGGCCGACGGCTCGACGGTTGGCTGATCACCGAGGCGGTCCGCGGCGAGGGAGCGCTCCTGCTCGACGCCGACGGGCGCCGATTCACCGACGAGCTCGCGCCGCGCGATCAGGTGACGGCGGCGATCATCGATCGGATGGCCGCCGACGGGACCGCCGCTGTCGCGCTCGACCTGCGCCCGGTCCCGCTCGAGCGGTTCCCGACGATCACCCGGACGCTCGGCTCGCTCGGCATCGACCCGAAACTCGACCCGGTGCCGGTCGCGCCGGCCGCCCACTACCTGATCGGCGGCGTCCGAACCGACCTCGACGGCCGGACGACGCTGCCCGGCCTGCTCGCCGTCGGCGAAGCCGCCTGCACCGGCCTCCACGGCGCCAACCGGCTGGCCTCGAACTCGCTCAGCGAGTGCTTCGTGTTCGGCACCAGGGCGGCCGGCGCAGCACTCGCCGTCGGCGGCGACGCCTCGCCCCCGGACCCGGATCCCGAGCCCTCCTTCCCGGCGCCGACCGACGCGACGAGAAAGGCCGTCTGGGAGCTCGCAGGCCCGGTTCGCGACCCGTCCCGCCTCGCCCGCCTCGGCGAGGACCCCTACCCGCTGGCGCGGATGATCGCCGCCGCGGCACTGGCCCGGAGGGAGTCGCGGGGCGTCCACCGGCGCAGCGACCGGCCGCTCGTCGATCCCGAGCTCGACCTTCGCCACAGCGTCGTCGCGGCGGACGGGACGCTCCGGCTCGATCGCTGGCCCCCGTTGCCGGTCAATGCGGGCTTAACGCAGACTTAACGTCGCTAGATGCGGAATCAATGTGGCAACCGTCACACTTCCGTGCGCGGGGGGGTAACCGCGGACCAGGAAAGGTTCAGGGAGCCCATGTATCAATTCAGCCGATCGATCTATCGGGAGCTTGCCCCGAGGATCGCGGACACCAGCAACGCCGGATGCGCGAGCAAGCAGCAGATCCTCAGCGCCTGCGAGGGAACGATGCGGCGACTTCTCAACGACCGCCGCTACTTCGCGCGGCCGACGAAGGCGCTGTTCACGGAGCTGCGCGGCCACTTCCCGATCAGCGAGCAGCTGTTCGTCTTCCAGGTCGTCGACCGCAACGTCAAGCTCGCCCTCCGCTATCTCGACGAGGTACCGCCGGAGGAGCTCGCCCAGCTCGTCGAGCGCGAGTGCAAGGCGCACACGCGCCGCGGCACGCCGTGCCAGCGGGAGCCGCTGCCGGGGCGCGACTACTGCCCGTCCCACAAGCACCTCGAGGAGGACCTGCCGATCGGCGGGGGCGAGCGGGCCCGCGCCGAGGAGCTCGAGCTGGTCGCCTGACCCTCCGGCCCGATGTAATGGGCCGGTGCTGCTGGGCGTCGACGTAGGCGGAACCTTCACCGATGCCGTCCTCACGGACGGCAGGCGGATCCACACCGCGAAGGCCCCGACGACGCCGGACGACCAGTCCCGCGGCGTCGCCACCGCGATCGAGGCCGTGATCGCCGCCGCCGGCGCCGAGCCCGCCGCGGTGACACGGTTCGCGCACGGGATGACCGTCGGCACGAACGCGCTGCTCGAACGGCGCGGCGCCCGGACCGTGCTGATCGCGACCGCGGGCTTCACCGACCTGCTCGAGATCGCCCGCCAGGACCGTCCCTCGCTCTACCGGCTCTGCGAGGACCGGCCGGCCCCGCTCGCTCCGGCCGGGCTGCGGATCGGCGCCCGCGAGCGGATCGGCCCCGACGGCGTCATCACGCCGCTCGAGGACGCCGAGATCGAGCGGATCGGCGACGAGGTCGCCCGCCTGGAGCCGGAGTCGGTCGCGATCTGCCTGCTCTTCTCGTTCGCTGACCCCTCCCACGAGCGCCGCCTCGCCGCGGCGCTCCGCCGGCGATTCGCCGGCCTCCACGTCTCGGTCTCCTCGGAGGTCCTCCCCCGCTTTCGCGAGTACGAGCGCTGCGCGACGACAGTCCTCGACGCATACCTCTCGCCGCTCCTCGGCGGCTACCTGAGGCGGCTCGCCGAGCGCTGCCGCGAGCTCGGCGTGCCGGGACCGCTGGTCATGCAGTCGTCCGGAGGCGTCACCGATGCCGAGCGGGCTGCGTCGGGGGGAGCGTGGAGCGTCCTCAGTGGACCCGCAGGGGGAGCCGTCGGCGCCGGGCTGATCGCCGCGGCCTCGGGGAGCGGCGACGCGCTCGGCCTCGACATGGGCGGCACGTCCTGCGACGTCAGCGTCGTCGCCGACGGCCGCGTCGGCCGGACCGAGGCGCGCGAGTTCGACCGCCGCCCGATCCAGCTGCCGATGGTCGACGTCCACACCGTCGGCGCCGGCGGTGGCTCGATCGGCTGGCGCGACCGCGGCGGGGCGCTGCGGGTCGGACCGCGGTCGGCCGGAGCCGAGCCGGGACCGGCCTGCTACGGCCGGGGAGGGACCGAGCCGACCGTCACCGACGCGAGCCTGCTGCTCGGCTACCTCGATCCCGGGGCCGGCCTCGCCGGCGGGGTCGCGCTCGATCGCGCCGCCGCCGAGGCCGCCGTCGGCGCGCTCGCCGACGCGCTCGGGCTCGGCCTGATCGAGGCCGCCGCCGGTATCCACGAGGTCGCCAACCACGAGATGCTCCGGGCGCTGCGGGTGATCACCGTCGAGCGCGGGATCGATCCGCGCCGGTTCGACCTGCTGCCGTTCGGCGGCGCCGGACCGTTGCATGCCGCCGCGATCGCCGCCGAGCTCGGCATCGATCGGATCCTCTGCCCGCGCTCCGGCGGGGTCCTCTCCGCGCTCGGGCTCGTCTGCGCCGAGCGCCGCCGCGACACGACGCGCACGGTGATGATCACCGGCGCCGATCTCACCGCCGCCGGGATCGCCGCCGCGGTCGATGCGACCCGCGAGGGCCTCGAGCACGATCAGACAGATCGGGAGGCGACCCTCGAGGCCACCTACGAGCTTCGCTACCGCGGACAGTCGTTCGAGATCCCGGTCGACGCGCCGCTCCGTCCCGACCCGGGAGCGCTCGTGGAGGAGTTCGCAGCCGAACACGAGCGGCGCTACGGCTACCGCGAGGACGGCGGCGCGGTCGAGCTGGTCAACATCCGCCTCGCCGCCCGCGAGCCGCTCACCGACTTCGAGCCGACCGCCGAAGGAGCCCGCCAGCCGCGGCGCTCCTCGCGGACCGCGCACCTCGACGGAGCCGAGGTCGAGGTCGAGACCGTCGCCGGCGAGCCACCGCCCGGCTTCGCGCTCGCCGGTCCCTGCGTCTTCGAGTTGCCAGGGACGACCTTCCTCGTCCCCACCGGCTGGCGGGCCGAGGTCGACGCCGCCGGCACGATCGTCGCAACCCGGGAGCCCGACGCCACGTGAGCGCCCCTCCGATCGACCCGATCGCCCTGCAGGTGCTGAGCGGCGGCCTGCGCTCGATCTGCGACGAGATGGGCGCGGTCCTCGTCCGCGCCTCCTACTCCCCGAACATCAAGGAGCGCCATGACTGCTCGACGGCCCTGTTCGACGCCGGCGGCGAGCTGGTCATGCAGGCCGAGCACATCCCGGTCCACCTCGGGTCGATGCCGGCGGCCGTCGAAGCGGTCGCGGCGCTCGCCGACCCGGATCGGGCCGCGACCGACGACCTCTGGATCCTCAACGACCCGTTCCGGGGCGGCACCCACCTCCCCGACATCACGCTCGTCTCGCCGCTCATCGCCGCCGGCGAGCTCCGCGGCTGGGTCGCGAGCCGCGCCCACCACGCCGACGTCGGCGGGCCGACCCCGGGAAGCATGCCCGCCGACTCGCGATCGCTGACCGAGGAGGGCGTCGTGATCGAGCCGCAGCGCATCGACGACGAGGGCTTCGCTGCGATCGCGAGCCGGATGCGGCGCCCCGACCAGCGCCTCGCCGACCTCCGCGCCCAGCGAGCCGCGAACCGCCGCGGCCAGGCGCGAATCGCCGAGCTCGCCGACCGGCTCGGGACCGAGCGGCTCGCCGCCGGCATGGCCGCCGTCCTCGACTATGCGGAGCGCCGCAGCCGTGACGCGATCGCCGCGCTCGCCGACGGCACCTACGAGGCCGCCGATGCGCTCGAAGCCGCCGACGGCGGCGAGATCCCGGTGCGCGTCCGCGTCGTCGTCGCCGGTGAGGAGATCCGCGTCGACTTCGGCGGCTCGGCGCCGCAGGTCGCCGGCAACCTGAACTGCCCGCTCCCGGTCACGCAGGCGGCCACGCTGTTCGCGATCCGGGCGCTGACCGATCCCGACGCTCCCGCCTCGGCGGGAGCCTTCAGGCCGATCACGATCGATGCGCCGGCCGGATCGGTGCTCAACGCCGACCCGCCGGCCGCGGTCGCGGCCGGGAACGTCGAGACGTCGAGCCGGGTCGCCGACGTGGTCTTCGCCGCGCTCGCGGAGGTCGCCGACGGACCCGCCCAAGGGCAGGGGACGATGAACAACCTGACGCTGGCGGGGTCGGACGGCGCCGGCGAGTTCACCTACTACGAGACGATCGGCGGCGGCCAGGGGGCCTGCGCCGACGCGCCGGGGCCGAGCGCCGTCCACGTCGCGATGTCGAACACCCTCAACACCCCGGTCGAGGCGCTCGAGAGCGAGCTGCCCGTCCGGATCACCGAGCTGGCGTTGCGGCGCGGCAGCGGCGGGGCCGGCCGGATGGCGGGCGGCGACGGCGTCGTCCGCGAGCTCGAGGCGCTGGCGCCGCTCCGCTTCACGCTGATCACCGAGCGTCGCGCCCGCGCCCCGCGCGGGCGGGCGGGTGGACGCGACGGCGACCCCGGTCGCAACAGCCGCAACGGAGAGCCGCTCGCAGCGAAGTGCGAGGGCCGCCTGGAGCCGGGTGACGTGCTCAGGATCGAGACGCCCGGAGGTGGCGGGCTCGGTCCTCCACCGGCTGGCTGACGACCCCTGCAAGACAATGTGCGGGTCGTAACTTATTTGCCGTTGAGGTGGACCTCCTCTAGACTCGCGGCCCTCCGACGGGCCCAACAGCGGCCCCGGTAGGGTCGCCTCGTCCGAGTCTCGCGACCCCGCCTGAAACCACGACCCCGGACGCAGAGAAACCATGCCAATCGCTTTCAAGGAATGGTCCGTCACGGTGCGTGCGCTCGCCGAGGGCGAGCAGCTCGTAACCCTTCGCAAGGGCGGCATCCGCGAGGAGAACAAGCATTTCGAGCTCGAGCACGAGCAGTTCTTCCTCTATCCCACGTTCGACCACCAGCGCAACGACCTCGTCCGTGAGTCGCATCACCCGGAGCTGCGCCGAGCCCTCGAGGAGGGCGTCTGGCCGGATGAGGAGCCGCCACCGCGAGCGCTCCTGCAGGACGGCGGGATCCCGCAGCCCGATCGCGTCCGTATCCGCGCCTGGGCCGAGGTCGTCGACCACTTCACGACCGACGATCCCCGGATCGTCGACTCGCTGAGTCCCTACCACGTCTGGACGCAGGACTACGCGCGCAAGCGACTGCGCTGGAAGCGGACCCACCCGCTCCACGTCCTCCTGCTCAAGGTCCACCGGATCCCGCGGCCGGTGACGGTCCGCGTCCGCGACGAGCACATCGGCTGCCACTCCTGGATCGAGATCGATCGCGACCTGCCGTTCGAAGGCGTCCCGGTCATGGCCGACGAGGAGTTCGATCGCGCCGCCCAGGCGATCCGCGTCACCTGCGGGGCCGGCGAGCCCGAGCAAGAGCCGGAGCCCACGTTCGCCTGAGCCACGGCGCGGCGGGTTTGACTGACCGCGCGAACGCGGAGGCCGGCGCCGACGGTGCGCTCATCGTCGGCATCGGCGGGGGCGGCGACGTCGTCGGCGCCCTCGCGATCGCCCGTGAGATCGAGCGTGGAGGACGCCGGATCGAGCTCGGCGGCGTCGCCTGGGAGCGGTTCGCCGTGGATCCCCACCACGCCGGCCCGCGACCGCTCGACCACCTCGACGGGATCGAGCGGATCGGGGCGGCGGCGGCGCTGACCGATGGCGGCGGGAGAACGCCGGAGGGCGTCCGGCTGGCCGAGGCCGGCGTGGCCGCCCATCTCGGTCGCCCGGTCGCGCTCGTCGACGTCAACGGCGGGCCCGCCTCGATCGCCACCGCGATGGAGGCGCTCGCCGACCGGCTCCGATGTGACCTCGTGGTCCTCCTCGACGTCGGCGGCGACGTGCTCGCGACCGGATCGGAGCCGGGCCTGTCGAGCCCGCTCTGCGATGCACTGCTGCTCGCGGCGGCCGCCCGCCTCCCGGAGCGGATGACCGTCCTCGGCTGCGCCTTCGGCGCCGGCTGCGACGGCGAGCTGACCGTGGCCGAGGTGCTCGGGCGGGTCGCCGTCCTCGCTCGCGAGCAGGCCTGGACGGGCACGATCTCACCGGCCGCCGATGCCGCCCGGGAGGTCGTCGCGGTCGCCGGCGAGGTCCCGACCGAGGCGAGCCTGCTCGCCGCCCGCTGCGCGCTCGGCGAGACCGGGCCGGCCCCGATCCGGGGCGGTCGCCGGACGGTCGAGCTCGGACCCGTCGGAGCGCTCGGTTTCCTGTTCGACGCCCGCCTGGCGATCGGGGCCGCGGCGCCGCTCGCCGAGCTCGTCAGTGACTCCGACTCGATCGAGGAGGCGCGTGCCGCGATGGCCGGCCGCGGGATCAGGACCGAGCTCGACTACGAGCGCGAGCGCGTCGCGGCGGCCAACGCATGATCGGCCCCGTCGGGGTCGCCCGGAGCATGATCGCGCCGCCGTCCATAGACTCCGCGGCCATGGAGGGAGCCCGAACGACCCGCGCGCAGCGGAGCCTGACCCGCGGCCTCGTGCTCTTGGCGCTGGCCGCCGTCCTCTCGCTTCTCGCGCTGCCCTCGGTCGCGTCGGCGGGTCCGACGGACTGGACCGAGCTGCGGACCCTCAACATCGCCCACCAGGGCGGTGAGGACGAGGCGCCGTCGAACACGATGTACGCGTACGACCGCGCGATGCGACTCGGCTCCGACATGCTCGAGACCGACATCCACGTGAGCAAGGACGACAAGATCGTGGTCATCCACGACTCGACCGTCGACCGGACCACGAACGGCACGGGCAGCGTCTACGACATGACCCTGGCGCAGATCCAGAAGCTCGACGCGGGCTATTGGCTCGTGCCCGGGAAGGGAACCGACCACTCCTCCCGCCCCGACGCCGACTATCCCTTCCGCGGCGTCCGCACCGGCGAAGTGAAGCCTCCGCCCGGCTACAAGCCGGCCGACTTCCGGATCGTGAGCCTGCCCCAGGTCATGAAGAAGTACCCGGACGTCCCGATCAACATCGAGATCAAGGGCCAGTCCGACGCCAACGTCGCCTCGTACATGCACAACGCCGAGGTGCTGGCCGGCTACCTGAACCGGCTCGGCCGGACGCGCGGGATCGTCGTCGCATCGTTCAACGACGCGGCCCTCGCGCGCTTCCACGAGCTGGCACCGCAGATCGACCTCGCCCCGGCCACGGGCGGCGTCGCCGGCTACGTCCTCGGCAACACCCCGCCCCCCGAGGGCTCGAAGGTATTCCAGGTCCCGATGACGTTCAGCGGAATCCCGGTCGTCACGCCGGAGTTCGTCGCCAAGGCGCACGGCGACGGCTACGCCGTGCACCCCTGGACGATCGACGACGAGCCGACGATGAAGTACCTCTTCGACCTCGGCGTCGACGGGATCATGTCGGCGCAGCCGATGCGGCTGGAGAAGACCATGTGCAACATGGACGTCTCACGCCCGCCGCTTCCCGCGAGCTCACCGGGCAAGCACTGCACCAAGAAGTCGTCGATCGCCTGCAAGGTGCGGGCGAACGCGCTCTACCTCGGCGGAGGCGTGACGGTGGGCCTGAGGCGCCGCGACAACTTCAACAGCCGCTGCGCGGGCACCGTCGCACTCGAGACCAAGGCGGGCAAGCGCCTGGCGAAGGACCGATTCAACTTCGGCTGGTTTCCTCCGCCCGGCGGACTCGACCGTCGTCAGACCGTGATCGATTCCACGTCGAAGCTCCGGAAGGCAGTCCGCAGAGGCAAGCCGATCCGCGCGGTCGTCCAGCCCTACGACGCATTCGTGACCCGGACCCTCTTCCCGGCTTCCTAGCCGGCCAGCGCCGCCCGCACGAACTCGACGTCGGCGCGCAGCGCGTCGATCTCGCGCGGGGTCTCGACGACCGACGGCGCACCCGCGGCCCGGATCATGTGACGGAGGACGTCGAGGTCGATCGTCCCAGCGCCGATGTTCGCGTGGCGGTCGGCACCGGTCCCGGGTGGATCCCGGGAGTCGTTGACGTGGAGCAGGTCGATGCCGCCGGTGATCGCGATCGCCCGTTCGACCGCGTCGGCGAGCTCCTCGCCGGCCGCATGGGCATGGCAGGTGTCGAAGCAGAAGCCGATCTCGACGTCGGTGTCGGCTCCCGCGACCTCCTCCCAGAGCCGCGCCAGCGCGTCGAAGCGGCGCGCGACCGCGTGGTCGCCGCCGGCGGTGTTCTCGAGGTAGACCGGCACCTCCGACTCGAGCATCTCGAGCGTTCGCGACCAGCGGCCGACGCCGGCTTCGAGGCCGTCCTCGGCGTGGCCGGGATGGACGATGACGGCTAGCGCGTCGACGTCGGCGGCCGCCTCGCAGGTCTGGGTGAGGATCTTTCGCGACCCGTAGCGGACGTTCGGCTTCGGCGAGCAGACGTTGATCAGGTACGGCGCGTGGACGTAGATGCCGATCTCGGAGCCGCGCAGCTCGCCGGCGTCCTTCCGCTCCGGCGGCTTCTCCCACCCCTGCGGATTCGAGAGGAAGAGCTGGACGCAGTCGGCTCCGACCTCGTCCGCCTCGGCGAGCGGCTCCTTTCCCCAGATGTGTGCGCCGACCGGCGGCGTGCCCATCGCCGCAGCGTAGCTGCGTCGTCGACGGCTATTCGGGATCCGCCCAGAGGACCGACCGGAGCTCGCGCAGGCCCCGCTCGAGCTCGGCCATGCGCTCTTCGCCGAGCGCCTCGGCCCAGGCGTCGCGCGTTGCGGCGATCGCCGTTCGCGCCGCCTCCTCGGCGCGCCGCGCGCGCTCGGTCGGGCGGACGAGCTTCGCCCGCCCGTCGCTCGGGTCCTCCACGCGCTCGGCATAGCCGAGCCGCTCGAGCTCGTCGACAGCCGCCACGACCGATGCCTTCGTCAGCTGCGATCGCTTCGCCAGCTCGGTTATCCGGGTCCCGTCGGTCCCGACGTGCTGGCCGACCGCGAGCAGCGAAGGGCGCAGATCGGCGAAGCCCGCCGCCGCCACTTCTCGCGCGACGATCTCGGACAGGACCAGACCCGGATCGCGGAACAGGTTGCCGAAGTTATCGGTCCCGCTCGGCGGCCGGATCGGCCCGTACCCGGTCGGAACCCTCTTGCCTTCGCTCGTCGCTTCCCGTCGCGTCGCCATCTAGTTTGGTAGTCTAACTAATTATCACGCACAGCGCATCGAGGAGGGTCGCGAAGATGGAAGCTCAGAAGGTCGAGACGAGCCAATGGGCGCACAACCCGGTGACCGGGGAGATGGCGCGCATCATGACCGGGCCGGCTGACGAACCGCGGCCCCTGATCGAGGTCGAGTTGTTCCTGCAGCCGGGCGCCGCGGTGGCCGGAGCCCACCACCACCCGACGCTGATCGAACGCTTCGAGGTCGTCGAGGGCGAGGTCAGCTTCCTCGTCGGCGGCAGGGAGCGAAGGATGCGCCCCGGTGACGGCGTGTCGGAGGTCCCGGCGGGCACGGTCCACGACTGGTGGAACTCCGGTTCGGGAATCGCGCGGGTCGAGGCCACCGTCGAGGTCGCTTCGGGCGCCCCGCCGGAGTCGGCGGAGCGCTTCATCGGGGTGATCGAGGTCCTCTGGTCGCTGGGGGCGCGCGGCGAGGTCGGCGACGACGGGAGACCGGACCCGATCTGGCTGGCAGCGATCGGCCACGAGTACCGGGACGTGATCCGGTTCGAGCAACCGCCCGCGGCGATCCAGGCCGTACTCTTTCCGCTGTTCGCCGCAGTCGCGCGCCTGCGCGGACGCCGACCCGACGATCCGGCCCTGCACGGCCCCGCCGCAGCGATGTACATCGAGGACCCCGGCGACGAGCTCGACTCGGTCCTCGGCCATCACGTCGGCGTCGGCGAGGCGCGCGGCCGCGTCTAGAGCAACCGTCGCTGCACCGCGGGTCCCGCCGGCGGAGGCCGAAGCCCGCACAGGTCTACCCTCGTGGGTAGTGCCCTGGACCGAGACAGACTCGCTCAGCTTCACCGTCCGCTTCGAGGAGGGCGACGAGGAGTGCGCGGAGCGCACGCTCGACCGGCTCGAGGAGCTGAGGCTGAAGCTCGAGGAACGCTTCGAGCGCGTTCCCGGCGGCGTCACCGCGATCCTCCACCCCAGCTCGGGCTGGCTCGCCGCGGCCCATCCGTTCCTGCCGGCGGCGCGGCTCGCCGCGGCGCCGGCGGGCCGACGCTACCTGGCCGGCTGGGCGACCCGGACCGAGCTTCACACCCTGACCGACAGCGCCCTCGAGCGGCGCGCCGGCGGCCCCGACTCGCTCCGGGCGCTGCTCGGCACCTCGGAGCGGCTCTACGCCCAGCTCGTCCTCGCCGCCAACAACGCGAAGATCCCGCCGCCGTGGGGTCCGCGCGCCTTCCGGCGCTACCTGCGCTGGGCCTGGCTGATCGAAGGCGGCGCCCAGTTCTACGCCGGCCAGTACGCGAGCTTCCGCCCGGCCGTCCTGCGCCGTCTCAACGAGGGAGCGCGGCCGAGCTTCCCGCCCTCTGCCCGCGACGCGATCATCCTCGGCGGCAGCGTCTTCGATCTGCTCGACCACGAGGTCGGCCGCCACGCCTGTGACCTGCTCGTCGCCCGGTTGCCGAAAGCGGGGCCGCGAACGGCGATCGAGACCGCGTTCGGAGCCTCGGTCGGCGAGATCGAGCCGGTCTGGCGCGACCACGTCGAGACGATCGCCCAGGGCTCGGCGACCGGAAGCTTCGAGCGCCTCTCCGAGCCCTCGCCCTTGTAACCACGCTCGGCTCGGGTTACGTCAGCACCCAGATCAGCCCGGCGAGGGCGCCGAAGAGGAGCAGGAAGGCGAGCATCGCGGCCGCCAGCCGGAAGGCGGCGCTGCGCGGATCGACCGGCTCCGGCTCGGGCGGAGCCGTCCCGTCGAAGTTGAGGAGCTGTCGCGCCGCCTCCGCCCCGGAGGCCGGGACGAGCACGTCGCGCGGGCCTGCGGCAAGGAAGTCGGGGACGTCGAAGCCGCCGGAGCGACGGAGGATGCTCGGGATCCCCTCCTCGAGGAGGATGTTCTGCATCAGCTCGGCCTCGGCGAGGTTGCTCGCGACCGCCACCCGCACGGTCTCGCCGCGAGCGCGACGCGGCTGGATCTTCCGGGCCCGCTCGGTCCACTCGTCGACCGCCCCCATCTCGGCGGCGCCGGCCGGGCTGAGCAGCATCCCGCAGCTCCGGCAGAACCGCTCGTCCTCCCCGTCGCCCGCGTGGACCGACCCGCAGCCGCGGCAGACGAGGGGGCGATCAGACGACGTCGAGATCCTCCTCCTCGACCTTGCCGTCGCTGATCCAGAACCCGCGGACCACCGGCTCGTCGTGGTCCTCGAGCGAGCAGATCAGCCAGAGGACGCCGGGCCAGGGCCGCGCCAGGTTGATGTCCGTCTGCGAGGGCTCGGCCGCGCTCTCGGTGTGGGAGTGGTAGATCGCGGCAAGCTCCTCGCCGTCCGCCTCGAGCTGTTCCATGATCCGGAGCTGATCGGTGGGATGGACCTCGAAGCGGAGCCAGCTCTCCGCGGCGTTGCGGGCGCGGTGGATCGAGGTCATCTCGCCGTCGCGACCGCCGATCAGCCCGCAGCACTCCTCCCTCGGCTCGGCCCCCTTGACCGGGTAGGCCTCGCGCGAGTGGGCGATGATCTCGCCGATCAGGTCGCGGCCGATCCGCATCGGGCGGCTACCACCAGTTGGTGGTCTCGAGGCCGTCGATCTCATCGACGTCGGTCGTGTAGATCCCGGAGGAGAGGTACTTCCAGCCGTCGTCGGGGATCAGGAAGACGACGTTGCCCTCGTCGATCTCGCCGGCGATCCGGCTCGCTACGTATGCGATCGCGCCGGAGCTGACGCCGGCGAAGATCCCTTCCTCGCGGAGCAGCTTCTGGGTCCAGACGATCGAGTCGCGGTTCGAGACCATGATCTTCCGATCGAGCACGGAGAGGTCGATGATCGGCGGGATGAAACCGTCGTCGAGCGAGCGCAGTCCGTCGACGAGCTCCCCCTGCATCGGCTCGGAGGCGACGATCCGGGTTTCCGGATCGTGCTCCTTGAGCCGCCGGCCGACGCCCATCAGCGTCCCGCCCGTGCCAAGGCCGCTGACGAAGGCGGCGACGTCGTCGAGCTCCTCGAGGATCTCGACCGCGGTCCCGTTGTAGTGGGCGAGCGGGTTGGCGTCGTTCCCGTACTGGTAGGGCATGTAGTAGGAGGAGTCGCCCTCGGCCATCTCCAGCGCCAGCTCGACGGCGCCGTTGGAGCCCTTCGGCCCCTCCGAATAGACGATCTCGGCGCCGTACATCTCGAGGAGCTGCGAGCGCTCCGCGGTGACGTTGTCGGGCATGACCGCCTTCAGGCGATAGCCCTTGCGACGGCAGATCATCGCCAGCGCGATGCCGGTGTTCCCCGACGTCGGCTCGAGGATCGTCTGGCCGGGCGCGATCAGCCCCTCCGCTTCGGCCCGGTCGATCATCGCCTTCGCTACCCGGTCCTTGACCGAGCCGGTCGGGTTGCGGCCCTCGAGCTTCGCGAGCAGGCGCACGCCCGGCCGCGGCGAGAGCCGCTGGAGCTCGACCAGCGGGGTGTTCCCGATCGCCTCGAGGACGCTCTCGAACTGGCCTCCGCACGGTCGGTTGAGCAATCCGCCGTCCATCACTTCAGTAAGTGTAGTGCAGGGACATGGCCCGCTTGGGTCGCCGCCGCTACTGCTTCGCGGAGCCGTGGACCGGCAATCGCGCGCCTCCGGCAACAGATGGATATCGTGATGGGCAAGCTCACCCGCATGGGGCAGGTGGCGAAATCAGGAAAGCGAGCTCAAAGAGATGACGAAGACCAGGGTTTGGTCGCTTCTGGCGCTGATCGTCGGGCTTTTCGCCGTGATGGTCGTGTCCGGTTGCGGCAGCAGCGACGATACGAGCAGCGACGGCACGTCCGCTGACGGCACGGTGGCGAGCAGCGATCTGCCTCTCCTCAAGCCGGGCACGCTGACGGTCGGCTCCGACATCCCGTTCCCGCCGTTCGAGCAGGGCGACCCGCCCGACTACGAGGGCTTCGACATCGACCTGATCAACGCGATCGCCGACAAGATGGGCCTCGAGACGAGCATCCAGGACAAGCCGTTCAACCTGCTGCTCTCCGGCGGCGGCGGCCAGATCGACATGGCCATCGCGGCGACGACGATCACCCCGGAGCGGGCGAAGAAGGTCGACTTCAGCGACCCGTACTTCAACGCCTCCCAGGGGCTGCTGGTCCCGACCGGCTCCGACATCCAGTCGGTTGACGACCTGGCCGGCAAGATCGTCGGCGCCCAGGACGGCACGACGGGCGAGACCTACGCGAACGACCAGACCGACGCAGCCGAGGTGAGGCCGTTCCCGCAGATCGACGACGCCTACAACGCGCTCAAGACCGGACAGGTAGACGCCGTCCTCAACGACCTGCCGTCGGTCCAGGATGCGGCGAAGACGCTCGGCGGCCTCGAGGTCGTTCAGGACTTCCCGACCGACGAGCAGTACGGGATGTACGCGCAGAAGGGCTCGCCCATCATCCCCGCGCTCAACGACGCGTTGCAGCAGGTCAAGGACGACGGCACCCTGACCGAGCTGTACCAGAAGTGGTTCAAGACCGACCCGCCGGAGGCGCTGCTCCAGCCCGGCCCCGCGGCCGCGCTGAGCGGTGGCGACACCACCAGCGGCGGCTGATCGACCGCAGCGAGCCAACGGGCAGTTGTGGCTCGTCGAAGGGGGCGCCCGGCCGGGCGCCCCCTTCTCGTTGGCGTGCCCAGGCACTAGGGTGAGGACGCCGATCGAGGGTAGAGAGGGTCGCCGGTGCAGCAGATAATCAGCCAGTACTTCGATTTCGGGGTGATGTTCGACCCCGACAACTTCGACAAGGTCCTGAAGGGCTTCTGGTACACGGTCAAGCTCTCCGTCATCTCCGGCGTCCTCGCGCTGACCTGGGGGCTGGTCCTGGCCGTTCTGAGACAGACCCGCGGGAGATGGGGTGCGATCGTCCGCTGGCCGACGATCGCCTACATCGACATCTTCCGGGGCATCCCGGCGCTGCTCGTGATCGTCCTCGTCTCGGGCAGCCTGGCGGCGCTTTCGGTCGAGAACCTCGTCACCGGCGAGAAGGGACCGATCCCGCAGTCGATCGGCGTCCCCGACTGGTTCAGCCAGCCGGCGCCGTTCTGGTACGGCGTGATTGCCCTCACCCTCACGTATGGGGCCTACATGGCCGAGGTCTACCGGGCCGGCATCGAGGCTGTGCCCAACGGCCAGATGGAGGCGGCTCGGTCGCTGGGCATGAGTCACGGCCAGGCGATGCGCAAGGTGATCGTCCCGCAGGCCATCCGGAAGGTGATCCCGCCGCTCCTCAACGACTTCATCGCGCTCACCAAGGACACGACGCTCGTCAGCGTGATCGGGTTGATCGAGGTCCTCCAGGCCGCCAAGGACATCCAGTCCGAAACGCTGAACAGCTCGGCCGTGACGCTGGCGGCATTGATGTTCCTGCTCTGCACGATCCCGATGGCCCGGGGCGTCGACATCCTGATCGCGAGGCAACAGGCGAAGTTCCAGCGAGGGCTCGCGTGAGCGAGCCCGATACGGCCATCCCGGAGTCGCCGGCGAGCACCGGGTCGATGCTCGAGCTGCAGGGCGTGACGAAGAGCTTCGGGGATCTGCGCGTCCTCGATGGCATCGACCTCAGCGTCGATCGCGGTCAGGTCGTCTGCGTGATCGGACCGAGCGGCTCGGGCAAGAGCACCCTGCTTCGCTGTATCAACCTGCTTGCTCCGCCCGACGAGGGCCGGATCCTGCTCGAAGGCAAGGAGATCACCGGACGCGGCAAGGAGGGGCTCGACTTCGTTCGCCGCCGGGTCGGGATGGTCTTTCAGTCGTTCAACCTCTTCCCACACAAGAATGCGCTCGAGAACGTCACCCTGGCGCCCGAGACGGTGCTCGACAAGGGCGACCGCGAATGCCTCGAGGATGGCCGGCGGCTGCTCGGTCGCGTCGGTTTGACCGATCGCGCCGACGAGTACCCGGAGCGGCTCTCCGGCGGCCAGCAGCAGCGGGTCGCGATCGCCCGGGCGTTGGCGATGGATCCCGAGGTGATGCTCTTCGACGAGGTAACGAGCGCGCTCGATCCAGAGCTCGTCAAGGAGGTGCTGGACGTGATGCGAGAGCTCGCCGACGAGGGCATGACGATGATCGTCGTGACCCACGAGATGGGCTTCGCGCGCGAAGCCGCCGACCGGGTGATCTTCATGGACGGCGGCCTGATCGTCGAGGAAGGGCCGCCGTCCCACGTCCTCGACGCCCCGCGCGAGGATCGGACCAAGCGCTTCCTCGGCCTCGTCCTCGAGCACTGACCACCCTCCGTTGGGGGTGTAAGGCCGCGGACGGGCTCGCTACCCTTCCGCCTTCGTGACCGCTCCTCCGACACCAGGAGCACGGCCCGTTGGCCGCGTCGCGGTCCTGGCGATCGCGCTGCTCGCACTGCTCGCGGCCGTGGTCGTACCCGGCCGTGCCGATGCCGCCCAGGCTCCGAGGGGCTTCTTCGGGGTCTATCCGCTCAACCCCGTTCCCGGCGACTACGCGGCGATGGCCGATGGCGACGTCGGCATGATCCGCACCGGCTTCCCCTACCGGCAATGGAAGGCCGACCACCATCGATTCGACTCGATCGTGCGCAGCGCGGCGGAGCAGGGGATCGACCTCCTGCCGGTCGTCGTCGGCACCGACAGCAGCGCGCGCGGCGCGACTCCGCTCGATTCCGCGGTTGCGAAGGCGAACTGGAGGGATTACCTGACGGCGCTCGTCGAGCGTTACGGTCCGAAGGGCGACTTCTGGTCCACCGACGGCGCCGGCGTCCCGAAGATGCCGATCACCGACTGGCAGGTCTGGAACGAGCCGAACTCCTTCAACAACTGGGCCCGACCCGACCCGAAGCAGTACGGAAGGCTGCTGACGCTGTCGGCGAAGGCGATCCATGGCGCCGACCGGAAGGCGACCGTCGTCTCCGCCGGCGTCATCTCCGACCCGGTCAACCGCCGCGCCGAGGCCGGCGCTTCGTTCCTGCGGAAGATGGTGAGGTCGAAGAAGGTCGCGAAGGCGGCCGACGTGATCGCGGTCCACCCCTATACGGCCAAGGTCAAGAACGTCGAGAAGAACATCGAAGAGGCCCGCAAGGTTCTCGACAAGGCGAAGCTGAAGAGAACGCCGATCTGGGTGACCGAGATCGGCTGGGGGTCGGGCGCCGGATCGAGTCCCCTCGTCGTCCCGGCGGCGAAGCAGAAGCGAAACCTCCGCGACTCGTTCCGGATGATGCTGAAGGAACGCCGGAAGCTGAATCTCGGCAGGGCCATCTGGTACCAGTGGCGGGACGGGCCCGATGCGGTCTGCAACTGGTGCAGCACCTCCGGCCTGCTCACCGAGAGCGGCGCCCCGAAGCCGCTCTTCGAGGAGTTCGCCTCGATCGCCCGGCGTTAGATGCTTGGTCCGGTGGCTCCCCGCGCACGCGCGGATTCGGAACCAACCATCTAGCGGTCAACCCGGCCCGGGGGCGGCGAGCTTGCGCCGCCGCTGCAGCCGCCGCTGCAGGTTCCGCAGATAGGGGGAGCCGCCGCCGCGGGCTGCGATCGCTGCCGGATACGGATGCCCCTCGACCGGGCCCGCCGCCCGCCACCCTCTGATCCGCCCGCCGATGCCGCTGAGCGTCCGGTCGATCGCCGCCTGCCCGGCGACGACGACGAGGTCGCGGGCGAGGATCGCCGGCAGTCGCAGCGGCGAGACGACTCCCCATTTGCGGAGCACGTAGCCGCGCCCGAAGCCGGTCAGGTAGTTCTTCGCCTGCGATCCCGAGCCGAGCGTCGCTGAGTGCTCGTGGACGCCGAGAGCGCCGGGTGCGAGCCGGCAGGTCCCCCCCGCCTCGAGCATCCGCAGCGCGAGGTCGACGTCCTCCCAGTAGGCGAACAGCCGCTCGTCGAAGCCGTCGACGTCGAGGAAGGCCGAGCGGTCGTAGGCTCCCGCCTTCGGAGAGGGCGCGATCGGATCGGCGGCGACGGCGAGGGCTTCGACCGGTACGCCGTTCAGGTAGTCGTAGACGAGCAGCGTCCGGTCGAGCTCCATGCCGGCGCTGTCGATCAGCTCCGGATGGCGCCAGTCGCGCAGAACGCCCGAGGCCATGACGACGCCGGCGCCGGGATCGAGCGGCTCGATCAATCGCTCGATGAACTCCGGGTCGCAGACGCAGTCGTCGTTGAGCAGGACCAGCGTCTCGCTCGATGCCCGACGAGCGCCGATGTTCATCGGCATCGAGAAGCCGGCATTGCGGTCGAGCCGGACGACCTCGGCGAAGTCGTAGCGCCCGCCGGTCGCGCTGACCGCCCCGCCGGGCGAGGCATTGTCGATCACGATCGTCTCGTGCGCGACCGTCTGCTCCGCCAGCGAGTCGAGCAGGCGGTCGAGCCGTCCGCCCACCGGCGCCTGCGAGGGAACGATGACCGTCGCGGACCGCAAGCGGCTGGTCAGATGACCGGTTCCGAGCCCCCGCGTGCGCGGGGGACCGCCGGACCAAGCAGATCGAGGACGCAGGAGGCGAAGCGGCCTGGAAGGCCGTGAGCCGACGAGGACGAAGAGATGCGCAGCGTCCGGTGGTTCATCCGCGTGCGTGGGGGTTCGGGATCGGTCATCTAGAACGCGCCGGTGCCGCGGATGACCGCGGGCAGGGTGTGGATCAGGATCCGCAGATCCTGACCCAGCGACGGGTTCTCGATGTACTGGATCTCGACGGCGAGCCGCTCCGAGAAGGTCAGCTCGCCGCGTCCGAAGACCTGCATGGGGCCGGTCACGCCGGGCTTGACGCTGAGCCGGACGCGCTCGTCCTCGGTGTAGCGCTCGACGAGCTCGACCTGCTCGGGACGCGGACCGACGATGCTCATCTCGCCGGCGAGGACATTGATGAGCTGCGGGACCTCGTCGATGCTGAAGCGGCGCAGCAGCGCCCCGACCCTGGTCACCCGGGGGTCGTCCCTGAGCTTGAAGACGGGCTCGTCGAGCTCGTCGATGTCGACGAGCTCGTCGAGGTTCGCCTCGGCGTCGACGTTCATCGTCCGCAGCTTGTACATCCGGAAGGGCCGGCCGTCGAGACCGGCACGGATCTGCGAGAACAACACCGGACCCGGGCTGTCCACCTTGATCGCGATCGCGATGATCGCGGCGATCGGCGCGAAGACGATCAGGCCGACCAGCGCCACGCCGAAGTCGAAGAGCCGGCGCAGCAGCAGGCTCGAGCGTGAGGGGTCCCAGGTGTTGTACTCGAGGATCGGCAGGTCGGCGAGCTGGACGAACCGCTCCGAGGGAAGCGCCTTGCCGCGCAGCGGCGAGACGACGCTGATCTTCACCTGACGGCTTCGGCAGAGGTCCTTCAGGTAGCCGATCAGGTCGGCCTCGACCCCGGTCGCCGCGACGACGATCCGGTCGACCCGGCGGGTCAGGTCGCGCAGCCCCTCCTCGCGCTCCCGACCGATGCCGAGCGCGTCGATCTCGCGGACCGCGGCGAGCTCGAGATGCATCTCCTTGAAGAGCTGGAACTTGCG
>DASTTY010000043.1:0-80793 GCA_035759925.1 Solirubrobacterales bacterium | reverse complement strand
GGGTCGGACAGGCGCTGACGGCGCTCAACCACGGCGTGTTGCGATCCGCGTTCTCCGGGCAGGGAATCGCGATGCTCGTCTCGCCGAGGCACCGCGTGCTCGCGCACGAGAGCCTGACGCTGAACCCGCGGCGTTTCCGCGACGCCCAGGCGCGGCGGCTCGAGCTGGGCCCCGTCGCGCGGCTCGCGTGGGCGAAGGAGCGGCGCGTCGTGCAGGCGCTCCGGATCGCGACGGCCGACGGCCGCACCTTCCTCGTCGCGAACCTGCACTGCACGAGCTTCCACGACCGCCGGCTCGCGCAGGCGGAGCTCCTACGCGCCGCGTGGTTCGCCACCTCGACGGCGCTCGCCGAGGACGTCGTCGTGCTCGCCGGCGACTTCAACCTGACGGGCGCCGCACCCGCGGTCCGCGAGCTCGCCTCGAGCGACTGGGGCTTCTCGTCGCCGGGGCCCGGCATCGACCACGTCCTCGTCCGCGGCGCGGACACCGCGGCGCTGCGCCGCTGGCCGGCGGAGCGGAGGCGTCACGACGGCCGTCTGCTCTCCGACCACGCGCCCGTCGAGGTGGAGATCGTGTGAGCTGGCCGGAGGCACGCGCGCGCTTCCCCGTGCTCGAGCGCTACGCGTACCTGAACGCCGGCACGTTCGGGCCGCTCTCGCGGACGACGCTCGAGACGATGGCGAAGCTCCGTTCGTGGGAGGCGGTGCACGGTCGCGCGAGCCGGGCGTACTTCGACGAGATGCTCGAGCGGCGCGAGCGTGTTCGCGCGCTCCTCGCGGAGCAGATCGCCGTCCCCGCCGGGAATGTTGCGCTGACGGAGTCGACGACCCAGGCGGTGCACGTGGCCGTGATCGGCCTCGGCCTCGGTCCCGGCGAGCAGGTGGTGACGACCGACGCCGAGCACTTCGGCCTCACGGGGCCGCTGATCGCCTCCGGCGCGACGCTGCGGATCGCCCGCGTGCGGGACGCGCCGGCGGCCGACGTCCTCGACCTGATCGCGCGCGAGGTGACGCCGCACACGCGGCTGATCGCCACGTCGGCCGTCTCCTGGATCGACGGCAAGATCTTCCCCTGGCACGAGCTGCGCGAGGTGACGCAGGTGCCGATCCTCGTCGACGGCGCGCAGGCCGCCGGAGCGCTCGAGGTCGACGCGACGGGCGCCGACTTCTTCACCGTCAGCGCGCAGAAGTGGCTCTGCGGGCCGGACGCGACCGGTGCGCTCTACGTCGCGGAGCCCGAGGCACTCGCGCCCCGGCTCGTCGGCTACCCCGCGGCCGAGAGCTACGACATCGCCGCCGGCACCTGGCAGCCGAAGGACGGCGCGCGCCGTTTCGATCCCGGTTTCCAGCCCGCCACGTCGATGGCCGGCCTCGAGGCGGCGCTCGCAGATCTCCCCGACGGCCGCTTCGCGCGCGCCCGCGAGCTTGCCGAGCGGTGCCGGGAGCTGCTCCTCCAGCAGGGCCACGACGTCGTCACCGAGCCGGGGCAGGCGACCCTCGTCTCGTTCCGCTGGCCGGGCGACACCGCGGCTGCCGCCGCCGCCCTCGCCGACCACGGCGTGATCGCACGCGAGCTGCCAGGCACCGGCCTCCTGCGCGCGTCCGTCGGCTGGTGGAACGACGGCAGCGACCTGGAGCGCCTCGTCGAGGCGCTCGCCCACGTTCGTATGTACGAGAGGTAGCGTTCTCGTCGTGACGCGATTCGTCGTCGATTGCGACACGCTCCTCCTGATTGCCGCGGGCGAAATCGAGGTCGCTCCCGAGCACAAGCTGGTCGCGCCGACGCTCGTTCGCTCACAGGCGCTGGCGGCGTTGTACCAGGCAGCGCGCCGGGGCGAGATCTCGGCCGCCGAAGGTATCGAGCGCGTGACACGGATGAACTCCCTGAAGGTCCGGTTTCTCGGCGACCGGGTGTCTCAGAGAACGGCGTGGAAAGTCGCGGAGCAGCTGGGATGGGAGACAACCTACGACGCCGAGTTCGTCGCGGTGACCCAGCTCCAGGCCGACGCCCTCGTGACTTCCGATGACGATCTGGCACAGGCGGTCTCCGGTGTCGTCGAGACGGCAACGGTTGACGAGCTGCGCAACGCGTGAATGACGGGGCGCGACTGCGACCTCGCGCCGGAGCTACGCCGTCTGCGCCCGCAGCCCGAGCTCGCCCGCGATCGGCTGCAGCGCCTCGACGACGTTCGCGATGTGCTCGTCGAGGTCGATCCCGAGCAGCTCCGCGCCCTCGTAGACGTCGTCGCGCGACACGCCGGCCGCGAACGACGGCTGCTTCAGCTTCTTGCGCACCGACTTCGGCTCGAGCCCCTCGAGCCCCGTCGGCCGCACGAGCCCGCACGCATGCACGAAGCCCGACAGCTCGTCGCAGGCGAAGAGCGTCTTCTTGAGCAGCGTGTCGCGCGGGAGCCCGAGGTGGTTCGCGTGCGAGAGGATCGTCTCGACGACCTCCTCGTCGTATCCCTCGTCGCGCAGGATCGGCGCGCCGTCCTGCGGGTGCTTGTCGAGGGTCGGGTGCATCTCGTAGTCGAAGTCGTGCAGCAGCGCGGCGACACGCCATAGCTCCTCGTCCTCGTCGAACCGGCGCGCATACGCGGCTGTCGAGGCCTCCACCGCGAGCGCGTGGCGCAGCAGCGCCTCGCTCTTCGTGTAGCGCGTCAGCGTTTGCCAGGCATCCGCACGGGTCTTTCCCACCGCGGTCTAGCATAGTTGCGTCCGTGTCCTCGACAATCGCCAGGCCCGTGACCGAGTCGTTCGTCATCGAGGGAGGCCACCCCCTTCGTGGCACGGTTCGTGCAGCCGGGAACAAGAACGCAGCGCTGCCGATCCTCGCCGCCTGCCTGCTGACCGAGGAGGAGCTGATCCTCCGCAACATCCCGAGGATCCGCGACACCGAGGCGCAGGTGGCGATCCTCGCGAAGCTCGGCGTCGAGGTCGAGTGGCTCGGCTTCAACGACCTCCGGCTCTGCGCCGCGAACGTCGCGACCACCGAGGTCGACGAGGGCCTCGCCGCGCGGATCCGCGCTTCGTTCCTGCTCGCCGGCCCGCTGCTCGCCCGCTTCGGCGAGGTCCGGATGCCGCCGCCGGGCGGCGACACGATCGGTCGCCGGCGGCTCGACCCGCACCTCGACGCCTTCCGGGATCTCGGCGCGACGATCACCGGCAGCCGGATGATCGAGCTGCAGGCCTCCGGCGGCCTCGAGGCCTGCGAGATCTTCATGGACGAGCCATCCGTCATGGGAACCGAGAACGCGCTGCTGGCGGCGGCGCTGACGCCGGGCCGGACCCTGATCGCCAACTCGGCGAGCGAGCCCCACGTCCAGGACCTCGCGCGCCTGCTGACCAGCATGGGCGCCACCGTCGAGGGGATCGGCTCGAACGTGATGATCGTCAACGGCCGCGACAAGCTCGGCGGCGCCGAGCACCGGATCGGTCCCGATCACATCGAGGTCGGCAGCTTCATGGCGCTGGCCGCCGCGACCGGCGGCGAGATCCGGATCCGCGACGTCGAGCCCGGCGACCTGCTGATGATCCGCCGCCAGTTTCAGCGACTCGGCCTGCGCAGCTCGGTCGAGGGGCGCGACCTGCTCGTGCCGCCCGACCAGCAACTTGCCGTCCGCGACGACCTCGGCGACGCGATCCCGAAGATCGACGACGGTCCGTGGCCGGCGTTCCCCGCCGACCTGACGTCGATCGCGCTGGCGCTCGCCACCCAGGCGAACGGCACGATCCTGATCTTCGAGAAGATGTTCGAGAACCGCCTGTTCTTCACCGACAAGCTCGTCGCGATGGGGGCGCGGATCACCCTCTGCGATCCGCACCGGGCGATCGTCAACGGCCCCTGCCGGCTGCACGGCGAGCGGCTCGAGAGTCCCGACATCCGCGCCGGCATGGCGATGCTGATCGCCGCGCTCGCGGCCGAGGGAACCTCCGAGATCGGCAACATCGCCCAGATCGACCGCGGCTACGAGCGGATCGACGAGCGCCTGCAGGGCCTCGGCGCCCAGCTCGAGCGCGCCGCCACCGACCCGGTGCCGGCGTCGGTCTGAGCGCCCCCGGCCGGAGCTAGATGACCGATCCCAAACCCCCACGCACGCGGATGAACCACCCGACGCTGCGCATCTCATCGTCTTCGTCGGCTCACGGCCTTTCAGGCCGCTTCGCCTCCTGCGTCCTCGATCTGCTTGGTCCGGCGGTCCCCCGCGCACGCGGGGGCTCGGAATCGATCATCTGACATGACCAGCCAGCCACTGCCCACCGGCACGCGCGACGTCCTCGCCGAGGAGATGGGCGAGCTGCGCGCGATCGAGACGACGCTGCTCGAGCTGTTCGCAGCCCGCGGCTACGCCGAGGTCGCGACGCCGACGATCGAGTACTTCGACTCCTTCGCGCGCGGCGACGGGCCGGAGGGGACCGCTGCCTACCGGTTCCCCGACGAGTCGGGATCGATGCTGGCGCTCCGCAACGACATGACGGTGCCGATCGCCCGCCTGGTCGCCCGCCGCCACGCCGGCGAGCCGGGACCGTTCCGGTTCGCCTACTCGGGCAGCGTCTTTCGGCCGGTCCGCCCGCAGCGCGGCCAGCTGCGTGAGATGCGGCAGATCGGCGTCGAGCTGATCGGTGCCGAGGCGCCGGCCGGGACCGCGGAGCTGATCGAGGTGCTCGTGGCCGCGCTCGACGCGGTCGGCCTGAACCGTGCGGTCGTCGGCCTCGGCGACGCCGACCTGTTCCGGCAGCTGCTCGCCGAGCTCGGCGTCGAGGGCGGACCTCGCGAGCGGATCCTCGACTGCCTCGCATCCCACGACCTCGTCGCGATCGAGGCTGAGGCCGGCGACCTCGCCGACCTCAGCGACGACGAGCGCTCCCTGATCGTCGCCCTCAGCGACCTTCGCGGTGGCCCCGAGGTGCTCGAGCGGGCGCGGGCGCTGGGCGGACCTACGATCGAGCGGGCGTCGGCGAACCTCGCCGACACCCTGGAGGCCGTCGAGGCCGCCGGGATCGCCGATCGCGTCCAGGTGGACTTCGGGCTGCTCCGCGACCTCGGCTACTACACCGGCGCGATCCTCGAGGTCTACGACCCGGCCGTCGGCGAGGCGATCGGCGGCGGCGGTCGCTACGACGAGCTGCTCGGCCGGTTCGGGAGCCCGCGGCCCGCGGCCGGATTCGCGCTCTTCCTCGAGCGGGTCCACGTGGCTCAGGCAGCCGAGCAGGCGCTCGGGGAGCGGTCGTGACCGCGGCCGGGCCCCAGGGTCGCGGCAACGGCGGCGCGCTGGCGCTGGCATTGCCCCGCGGATCGCTCTTCGCGGCCTCGCTGGACATGCTCGACCGTGCCGGTTTCGACACCACCGGGCCGCGCGGCGACTCGCGCTCGCTGATCTTCGAGCTCGACGGGCTGACGATCGTCACCGTCCGGCCCTCGGACGTGCCGATCTACGTCGAGTCCGGCGCCGCCGACCTCGGCGTCACCGGCAAGGACGTGCTCACCGAACAGACCGATCGCGACGTCTACGAGCTCGTCGATCTCGGCTTCGGGCGCTGCCGGATGGCGCTCGCCGCCCGCTCGGGGCGGGACGACCTCGAGCGGGCCGAGCGTCGCCTCGGGCTGATGCGGATCGCGACCAAGTACCCGCGCACGGCGTCGGGCTGGTTCGAGCGGATGGGCCGACAGGCGGAGGTGATCGAGGTCAAGGGATCGGTCGAGCTGGCGCCGCTGGTCGGCCTCGCGGACGGCATCGTCGACCTCGTCGACACCGGCCGGACGCTGGCCGAGAACGGACTCGAGGTCGTCGACGAGATCTCGGTCTGCACCGCCCGGCTGATCGCCAACCGCGTCGCCCACAAGCTCCGCGCGACCGAGATCGACGCGATGGTCGACCGCCTCCGCGAGGCCGCTGCGGAATGAGGATCCGAACCCAGTCCTGGGACGGGGGCGACGCCGATCGCTTCGCCGAATCGCTGCGCGCCGCCGCTCCGCGGCCGGCTGGGATCGCCACCGCCGTGGCGACGACGATCGAGCGGATCCGTTCCGGCGGCGACAGCGCCCTTCGCGATCTCAGCGAGGAGTTCGACGGCATCGCTGCCGAGCCACTGGAGATCGCTCCCGAGCGGGTCGCGACGGCGCCCGCCGAGATCGCCGCCGGGCTCCGGAACGCGATCGAGGAGGAAGCCGCGAACGTCCGCGCCGTCGCTGCCGCCCAGGTCGAGGCGTCGGCCGAGCCGCGCCACTTGACGCTCGATGCCGGCCAGCGGATCGAGCTCGGCGAGGTCCCGGTCGGATCGGCGGGGATCTATGTGCCGGGCGGCCGCGCCCCTTATCCCTCGAGCCTGGTGATGGGGGTGGTGCCGGCCCGGATGGCCGGGGTCGAACGGGTCGTCGTCGCATCGCCGCCCGAGCCCGCCACCGGCGAGCCCGCGCCGGCCGTGCTCGCCGCCGCGGCGATCGTCGGCGCCGACGCCTTCTACGCGGTCGGCGGCGCCCAGGCGATCGCGGCCCTCGCCTACGGCACCGAGTCGATCCCCGCGGTCGACGTGATCGCCGGACCCGGCAGCCCGTGGGTGCAGGAGGCGAAACTGCAGTGCTCGCGCGAGGTCGGGATCGACGGCTACGCGGGCCCTTCCGAGCTCGTCGTGATCGCCCTCGAAGACGCGCCCAGCGAGTGGATCGCGCTCGACCTCTGCGCCCAGGCCGAGCATGGCGACGACGGCCTGCTCGTCGCGATCTCCGCCGACGCCGCCTGGCTCGAGCGCCTCGCCGAGGCGATCGAGGCCGTGCAGGCTCGCCGCGACGATCCCGGGAACGCCACCTTCGACCTCGTCCTCGTCGACGGCGCCGATGCCGCCGTCGCGCTCACCGAGTCGCTCGCGCCCGAGCACACTGAGGTGATCGCGCCGGACGGCGCCGAGCTCGCCAGGCGGCTGACCACGACCGGCTGCGTCTTCGTCGGCGCCGACTCGGCGACCGCCTTCGGCGACTATGCGGTCGGCTCCAACCACGTGCTGCCGACCGGAGGGGCCGGCCGCTTCACCGGGCCGCTCGGCCCGGGCACGTTCCGGCGCCGGACCTGCCGGGTCGAGATCGGCGAGGGGACAGCGAAGGCCCTGGCCGGGACGGTCGACGAGATCGCCCGCGCCGAGGGTTTCCCGATCCACGGCGAGTCGGCGACGGTGCGGGCCTACGGCAGGAACGCGCCCGGCGAGGCGGAATAGCGCAGCGATGACGGCATCCGGGAACCGGCAGGCCACGGTCGAGCGCCGCACCGGCGAGACCGACGTCAGCGTCTCGCTCGACCTCGACGGGGGCGAGGTCAGCGCGGCGACCGGGATCGGTTTCCTCGATCACATGCTCGACCTGCTCGGCCGCCACGGCCGCCTCGGTCTCGCCGTCCGCGCCGATGGCGACCTCGAGACCGGGTCCCATCACACCGTCGAAGACGTCGGCATCGTCCTCGGGCAGGCGCTCGATGAGGCGCTCGGCGACAGGGCCGGGATCACCCGCTACGCCCACGTCGAGCTGCCGATGGACGAGGCCCTGGCGCGCTGCTCGATCGACATCTCCGGCCGTCCCTACTGCCACTTCCACTCGGAGCTGCCGCCGGTGACGATCGCCGGCTTCGAGGCCGAGCTGACCGGCGAGTTCTTCCGCGCGGTCGCGAGCAGCGCGAAGCTCACCCTGCACCTGTCGAATCCCTACGGGGCCAATGCCCATCACATGATCGAGGCCTGCTTCAAGGCGTTCGCGCGGGCGCTGCGGATCGCCGTGGCCATCGACCCCGGTGAGACGGGCGTGCCGTCCACGAAGGGCACCCTGAGCTCCTGAGCCGCGCCGCCCCGGTGGTCTGGTGTGCGCACCGCAACTCGGAGCGGGCGGATGTGCTTAGTTGGGTTAGATGAGCGCACCCAGAAACGCACCGGCAACCGCCGGCCTAAACCGTGTCCGGGCCGCAGCAGCGGCCGTCCTCGCCACCCTCCTGCTCGCGGCGGCATTCGCCGCCCAGACGAGCGCTGCGAAGGCACCCCGCGACTTCTTCGGGATCTTCGCCGAGAACCCGGCCCGCAAGGACTTCCGAGGGATGGGCGACGCCGGCTTCGGGACCAATCGGGTCCCGGTCAACTGGGCGGCGGTCCAGAAGACTCGCGGCGGCTCCTACGATTGGAGCCAGCCCGATCGCGGCGTCTACTACTCGGCCAAGAACGGAATGCGGCCGGCGCTGGTCGTCTACGGGACCCCGAAGTTCGTCCACAAGCCGACGGGGAAGGGGCTCTACGGGCCCGAGAGCAAGGCCGACCTGAGTGCCTGGCGGAAGTTCGCCGAGGCGCTGGCCCGGCGCTACAGCCCGAACGGGGACTTCTTCGACGCGACTCCGGGGATCGATCGCCTACCGGTCAAGACCTGGGTCGCCTGGAACGAGCAGAACTCGAAGAACAACTGGGTCCCGAAGCCCGATCCGCGCGCCTACGGCAAGCTCGTCAAGGCATTCGATCAAGGCATCTCGAAGGTCGACCCGAAGGCCAGGATCGCGCTCGGCGGCATGTACGGCTTCCCGCGCGACCCGAAGTCGATGAAGGCCGCGAAGTTCCTCAAGAAGCTCTACAGGGTCAAGGGGATCGCCAAGCACTTCGACGCGATCAACGCCCACCCGTACGGCTCCGGCGTCAGCGATGTCAAGAAGCAGGTGAACGACCTCCGGTCGGTCGCCCGCAAGGCCGGGGACCGCAAGGTCGGGCTCATCGTCGGAGAGCTCGGCTGGGCCTCGAACGGGCCGAAGCGAAGCGAGTCGGTGGTCGGCAAGAAGGGGCAGGCGAACCGGCTCCGCGCCGGGCTCCATCTGCTGACGAAGAAGCGGAAGGCCTGGAACGTCGATGGCGCCTGGGTCTATTCCTGGCGTGACTTCCCGTCCGGCCAGCTCGCCTGCAACTGGTGCCCGTGGTCGGGGCTCGTGACGAAGAAGTCGAAGCCGAAGCCCGCACTCCGGGCGGTCAAGAAGGCGATCAAGAAGAGCCGCTGACCCGCGGCGCCCGCGGCCTGCAGCGGCTCATAAGATCCGGCCGGTGAGCGCCGAGCTGCCGGAGCTGAAGATCGCCGACTACGGCATGGGCAACCTGCGGTCGGTCGCGAAGGCCTTCGAACACGTCGGCGTCCGCGCAACCGTCAGCTCCGACCCAGCCGAGCTCGGCACGGCGGCGGCGCTCGTCCTGCCCGGCGTCGGCGCCTTCCCGGAGGCGATGAGCGAGATCGAGCGGCGCGGGCTGGCCGCGCCGATTCGTGAGCGGGCTGCGGCGGGCGTGCCGGTGCTCGGGATCTGCCTGGGGATGCAGCTGCTCTTCGAGTCCTCGACCGAGCACGGCGGGGCCGCCGGCCTCGGCCTGCTCCCGGGCGCGGTCGAGCCGCTGCGTGCGCCGGGGCTGAAGCTGCCGCACATCGGCTGGGCCCACCTTCATCTCGAGTCGGACTCGCCGCTGACCGACGGGATCGAGGAGGGCGAGCCGTTCTATTTCGTCCATTCGCTCGCCGCCCGGCCGCGCCCGGAGGAGCTGATCGCCTCCGCGACCTATGGCGGGCGCTTCGCCGCGATCGCCGGCCGTGGCAACGTGCTCGGCACGCAGTTCCATCCCGAGAAGTCGAGCGCGGCGGGATTGCGGATGCTCCGCAACTTCGCGGCGGTGGCGTCCGGCGCCCCGGCATGAGCGCGGCGATCCGGCTCTATCCGGCGATCGACATCCGCGACGGGCGAGCCGTTCGGCTGCTCCGAGGCGACTACGAACGCGAGACCGCCTACGACGCCGATCCCGTCGACGCCGCCCGGCGCTGGGTCGATGGCGGGGCGACGATCGTCCACGTCGTCGACCTCGACGGGGCCCGGGAGGGGGTCCCCGCCAACCTCGCGGTCGTCGCCCGGATCGCGGCCGCGGTCGACGTCCCGGTCCAGCTCGGTGGCGGCCTCCGCGATCGCGCCGGCGTCGAGGCCGCCTTTGCCGCGGGGGCCGAGCGGGCCGTCCTCGGCACCGCCGCCCAGCGCGATCCCGGCCTTGCCGGCGAGCTCGCCGGCGCCTACGGCGAGCGGATCGTCGCATCGGTCGACGCCCGGGCGGGCCGCGTCGCCGTCGCCGGCTGGGAGGAGGCGACCGACACCGCCGTCGAGGATGCGATCGCCGACCTCGGTGCCCGTGGGATCCGCCGGTTCGTCTTCACCCCGGTCGAGGTCGACGGGACGCTCGCCGGCCCCGGGCTCGACCGGCTCGGCCCCGTCCTCGGCGCCTGCGAGGCGGCCGGGGCGGAGCTGATCTACTCCGGCGGCGTCGGCTCGCTCGCCGACCTCGCCGCGCGGCGGCGGGCCGCTACCGGGGCGCTCGGCGGCGTGATCGTCGGCCGAGCGCTCTATGAGCGACGATTCAGCGTGGCGGAGGCGATCGACGCGCTCCGGGACGGCGCCGAGAGGAAGGACTGAATGGGACTGCTGAGCACGGCAGGCAAGTGGAGCGTCTGGGGACGGATCATGCTCGCCGCCGAGGTCGCGCTCCTCGCCAAGCGCCATCTCGACAAGCTCGGGCCCGGCGAGGCGACGGAGCTCCGCGAGCTGCTCGTCAAGTCGAAGGGCCGCCCGGGCAACCTCAGCTCCCGCGAGCGGTCGCGGATCAAGGCGCTCGTCACCAAGCTCGAGCCCGGCCTGTTCGCGAAGAGCGCCGCGATGCCGTTCCGCGGGCGCAAGGGCTAGACACCTCCCTACGCTGCCGACGTGTCCCTGAAGCGCCTGATCCCCTGCCTCGACGTCGACGACGGCCGCGTCGTCAAGGGCACGAACTTCGTCGACATCCGCGATGCCGGCGACCCGGTCGAGCTTGCCTCCCGCTACGACGCCGAGGGGGCCGACGAGCTCGTCTTCCTCGACATCACCGCCTCGCACGAGGACCGCGACACGATCGTCCAGCTCGCTCGCCGGACAGCCGACGAGGTGTTCATCCCGTTCACGATCGGCGGCGGGATCCGCTCGGTCGCCGATGCCCAGGCCGTCCTCGACGCCGGCGCCGACAAGGTCGGCGTCAACTCCGCCGCGCTCGGGCGCCCGGAGCTGATCGGCGAGCTCGCCGAGGTGTTCGGCTCGCAATGCGTCGTCGTCGCGATCGACGCTCGCCGGATCCCCGGCCCCGAGCCGGCCTGGGACGTCTACGTCGCCGGCGGCCGCACCCGGGTCGCTGACCGCGACGCGGCCTCCTGGGCGGTCGAGGCCGCCGAGCGGGGGGCGGGGGAGATCCTGCTGACGAGCATGGACCGCGACGGCACCGAGGACGGCTACGACCTCGAGCTCACCGCCGCGGTCACGGCTGCGGTGCCGATCCCGGTCATCGCCTCGGGCGGGGTCGGAACCCTCGATCACCTCGCCGCCGGCATCCTCGCGGGCGGCGCGGACGCCGTCCTGGCCGCCTCGATCTTCCACTACGGGCGCTACTCGATCGCCGAGGCGAAGCGGGCGATGCGTGCGGCCGGCATCGACGTGCGCTGAGCCGGGGGTCAGCGTTTCCCGGCTTTGCCGCCGCCCCGCGGTTTGCCGCCGCCCTCGGGCTGACCCTCCTGGGCGCCGTTTGCGGCCTGTCCCTGCTGCTGACGCTGCGCCCGCTCGCGGGCGTGCTGCTTGGCCTTGCGCTGCTGATCTGGCGGGACGATGCCCTTCTGGCCCTTCTTGGTCTTGTAGTCGTAGTTGCCGACGTCGAACGGCTCGAAGGCGACGATCGAGGCACCGCCGGTCAGGTAGAGGGTCTGGCCGTCGGAGACGACCGGCCCGTACTCACCGTCGTCGTAGCTGAAGACCCGGCGGCCGGTCCCGAGGTCGAGGCCGATCGTCGAGTTGCCGCTGAACGTCGAGACGTAGACGACATCGCCGACGACCGTGGCGGGGCCGCTGATCTGCCCGCCGGCGCCCTCCGACCACTTGAGCTTGCCGCTCTTCGCGTCGAGCGCGTAGACGTTGCGGTCGTGGGAGCCGAAGTAGACGGTCGGGCCGGTGCCCTTCGTGTCCGCCGCGGCGATCCCGGAGTAGACGTAGTCGCCGGCCGAGTAGGTCCAGGCGATCTCGCCGTTGTCGGCATCGAAGCTGTAGACGCGGTTGTCGACGTCGCCGGCGTAGACGCGGCCGAACGCGACCGCTGCCGTCGAGTAGAAGCGACCGGAGCCGGCGATGCCGAGTCCGAGGTCCGAGGTCTGCCAGACGAGCTTGCCGTCCCTGGCGCGGACGGCGTTCATCTTGCCGCCGTAGTCGCCGACGTAGAGGTTGCCGTCGGCGAACGCCGGTGCGGCCTTCACGGATCCGCCGAGGCCCGTCTCCCAAACCGTCGATCCGTCCTTGATGTCGAGCGCGAGGAGCTGCCCCGCTTCGTTGCCGAAGTACATCCGCCCCTTCTGGACCAGCGGCGAGGACTCGGCGCGGCCGTCGAGCGGCTTGCGCCAGAGGACCTTGCCGTCGCGGGCGCGAACCGCGAGCGCCTGGCCCGGCGAGAGGCTGACGCTGTAGAGGACGCCCTTGAAGTACGCCGGCGACGAGGCGTTCAGGGAAGCGAGCTGCTTCTTCCAGATCACCTTCCCGGTCTTCGCCGAGAGGCAGACATAGACGCCGTCGTTGTCGATGAAGTAGAGGCGGCCGTCGACGACGATCGGCGGAAACTCGATCAGCTCCTTGCCCTTCCACTTCCAAGCCTTCCGGAAGGGGGGCCGGACCCGCGGCGAGTCGAGGAACTTGCTGCGCCCGACGTCGTAGCCGTAGCGCGTCCAGTTGACGGTCTTGGCCGGCTTCGGCTGCTTCTCCTTGCCGGCGCCCTCCTTGCGGGCGAAGGCGGCGTCGGGGTTGGAGACGTCGTCGGGACGCTTCAACAGCGCGAACGGGGCCGCAACGACGGTCACGGCGAGGGCAAGCGTCGCCGCACACGCGACGGTCCGCTCGGCACCGGTCATCTGCCGCCAGGTGGTCAGGATCCGCTTCATCGGCGAACGCAGCATCCTACGGAGGCATGACGACCGGCAACGAGCTCGCCGCCGGCATCGAGCGGCTCGACCTCGGACGGGTCGGCGACGTCCTCGCCGGTCACGAGGCCTGGATCGTCGGCGGGGTCGCCAGGGCGCTCGTCTCGGGATCACGTCCCGACGCCGACGTCGACATCGCCGTCGAGGGCGACCTCGAACCGGTCCTCGCCGCCCTCGGGCTGCCCGCCCGGCGCCACGACCGCTTCGAAACCGCCGTCGTCGCGCTCGGCGACGGCCGTCACGCCGACATCGCCCGGACCCGCACCGAGAGCTACGCGCACCCCGGGGCGCTGCCCGACGTCGCGCCGGCCGCGATCGGAGAGGACCTCGGCCGCCGTGATTTCACCGTCAACGCGATCGCGGTCGCGTTGACGCCTCCGCATCAGGTCCTCGACCCGTTCGGCGGCATCGCCGACCTGGCGGCCGGGCTCCTTCGCGTCCTCCATCCGGGCTCGTTCGCCGACGACCCGACCCGGGCGATCCGTGCTGCCCGCTACGGCGCCCGCCTCGGCCTCGAGCCGGACTCGCCGACCCGGCGCCTGCTCGCCTCCGCCGACCTCGGGACGGTCAGCGCCGAGCGGCGCGACGCCGAGCTCCGCCGCCTCGCCGCCGAGCACGTCGCGTCAGCCGGCTTCGCGCTCCTCGACGAGTGGGGGGTGCGACCGCTTCCCGACGGCGCCGCCGAGCTTCTCCCGGCCGTCGAGTCGAAGCGGATGAGCCCGCACTGGAGCGGGCACGCCGAAACGGCGATCCGAGCGATGCTGATCGCCGCCGGCAGCGGGCCAGAGCTCGACGAGGCGCACCGGCTCGCGGCGGCGCGGCCGCAGCGGCCGTCGCAGGCGGTGGCACTGGCCGGCCGTGCCGAGCCCGCCGTCCTGCTCGTCGCCGAGGCAGCCGGTGGGAGCTGGATCGAGCGCTACGTGCGCGAGTGGAGCCGGGTCGGCCTCGAGATCGACGGCGACGACCTGCTCGCCGCCGGGGTCCCTCGCGGTCCCGCCGTCGGCACCGGGCTTGCCGCGGCGCTCGAGCGAAAGCTCGACGGCGACATCGACGGCGGCCGCGAGGCCGAGCTGGCGGCGGCGCTCGAGGCCGCCGCCGGGTCCCGCTGACGGCGATCTGGAATCGTCTCGGCGATGGACTGGCGCGAAGGTGAGGGAACGAGATGGCTCGAGGCCTGCCTCCCGGGCGCTCGCGCCGTCTTCTCGACCCGGCTCGGCGGCGTCAGCGAGGGTCCGTGGCGCAGCCTCAACCTCGGGATCCTGACCGGCGACGATCGCGATCGGGTCGTCGCCAACCGGGTCCGGCTCTGTGCCGCGACCGGGATCGACCCCGGCAGGGTCGTGATCGGGCGTCAGGTCCACGCAACTGCGATCGCGCGTCACGAAAAGGCCCAGCAGCCGTCGCTGTGGCCCGATCCGGCCGCTGCCCCGCCCGAGCTGGACGGGCACGTCGTCGATCGCTCCGGGCTCGCCGCCCTCGTCTTCGTCGCCGACTGCCTGCCGATCGCGCTGGCGGGCCCGGACGGGCTGGCGATGCTCCACTGCGGGTGGCGGGGCCTCGCCGGCGGCATCGTCGGCTCCGGCGCCGCTGCGGTCGACGCGGAGGCGGCGGCGATCGGCCCCGGGATCGGGCCGTGCTGCTACGAGGTCGGGGACGAGGTCCTGGCCGCCTTCGCGCCGCTCGGCTCGGGCCTCGCCGAGGGCCGGATGCTCGACCTCAAGGAGGTGGCCCGCCGGCTCCTCGAGCGGGCCGGCGTCACGGCGGTCGAGGACAGCGGGATCTGCACGCGCTGCGAGGGCGAGACGTTCTTCTCGCACCGCGGCGAGGGGCCCGAGACGGGCCGGCAGGCCGGGATCGTCACGGCGGCGTGATGGTCGAGCCGTTCCGCGACATCGATCCCGGTCGCGTCGCCGAGAACCTCTCGGCCGTCCGCGCCGAGGTGCCGGCGGTGACCGAGATCCTCGTCGCCTGCAAGTACGTCCCGAGCGCCGAGATGGGGGCACTCGCCGAGGCCGGGGTGGAGCTGGTCGGCGAGAACCGCCTCAACGATCTCGTCGACAAGCAGGAGCGCTGGCGCGACTCGTTCACCTGGGACTTCATCGGCAACCTCCAGAGCCGCAAGGTCCGCGACGTCCTGCCGCGGGTCCGGCTGATCCACTCGGTCCACAGCGACAGCGTCATGCGCCAGCTCGGCAAGCACGGCGACGACTCGACCGAGGTGCTGATCCAGGTCAACGTCGCCGGCGAGGAGGGCAAGGGCGGCGTCGATCCGGCCGCGCTCGGGGCGGCGATCGACGCCTGTCCGGTCCGCGTCGTCGGCCTCTCGACGATGCCGCCGTTCAGCGACGATCCCGAGGCGTCGCGGCCGTACTTCGCCCGGCTCGCCGAGCTCGCGGGCGAGCACGGGCTGTCGCGGCTCTCGATGGGGACGACCCAGGATTGGCGCGTCGCCGTCGACGAGGGGGCGACGACGATCCGGATCGGCTCGATCCTGTTCGGCTGAGACAGGCTCGTAGCGCGGCTGCAAGCGGGGTGGCAGTGCCGGGGAGGGCTACCGTCCGCCCCCGGTTGGCGTCATACTGCGGGCGCAGGACATCGCCGCGAGCAGGCGAAAGAGAGCGCCACATGGCCGTACGCGACACATGGAACAGAGCCCTCGTCTACTTCGGACTCGCCGAGGACCCCAACTACCGCTACGAGGACGAGTACGACCCCTACGAGCCCGACACGATCAGCGAGGAGGCGGTGCCGCCCCCCTCGCGCCGCCGTCGCGAGCCCGCGCCGCCGCCCTCGAACGTCCGCCGGCTGCGCCGTGACGAGCCCGCCGACGACATCGACGACATCTTCGCCGACGACGCCCCGCCACGCCGGCGGCGCAACCTCCGGCCGGTGGCCGACGGCGGCGCCGACGTGCAGGTCCATTTCGTGACCCCGCGCAACTTCAACGACGCCCAGGAGGTCGCGGACCGCTTCAAGCACAACGTCCCGGTGATCCTCAACCTCCAATCGACGAGCGCCGACCTCTCGAAGCGTCTGATCGACTTCAGCTCCGGGCTCACCTACGCCCTCGACGGCGGCATGCAGAAGATCGCCGACAAGACCTTCATGCTGACCCCGGCGAACGTCGAGGTCTCCGCCGAGGAGAAGGCCCGGCTCGTCGAGAAAGGCTTCTTCAACCAGTCCTGAGCGGGGCCTCCGAAGTCCCCTGATCTAGTCTTGGGGGCCGATGGAAGTCGGCTTCGCAGGATCGGGAAACATGGCCGCCGCCCTCGCCAGGGGCTGGGCACGGGCGTCGCTGCGACCCGCGTCGATGCTGTTCACCGACTCCGGATCGGGGCGGGCCGAGAGCCTCGCTGCAGAGGTCGGCGGGCACCGCCTCGGCTCGCTCGAGGATCTTGCCGACCGGGCCGACCTCGTCGTCCTCGCGGTCAAGCCCGCCGCCCTCGACGACGTGGCGCCGAAGATCGCCGGACGGCCGGGAGGCGTCATCTCGGTGCTCGGCGCGACCCCGCTCGCGACTCTCGTCCCGGCCCTGGCGCCGACGCCGGTCCTGCGGACGATGCCGAACCTCGCGGTCGAAGTCGGGCGCGGGGTCATCTGCCACACGCCGCTCGGCGCCGACGAGCGCTCCGGCGTCCTCGGCGAGGCGCTGGCGCTGCTCGGCTCGCTCGGGAGCGTCTTCGAGGTCGAGGAAGACGAGCTCGATCCAGCGACCGCGGTGATGGGCTGCGCCCCCGCATACATCGCGCTCGCCGTCGAGGCCCTGATCGAGGCCGGGGTCGAGGCGGGGCTCGACGCGGAGCTCAGCTCGAGGCTGGTCAGCGAGGCCACCGCCGGCGTCGGCCACCATCTGCTGACCCACGAGCCCCGCCCGATGCAGGAAGCGATCGCCTCGCCCGGGGGCAGCACCGAGGCGGGCCTCGACGAGCTCGCCGAGCGCGACGTCCACGCGGCGTTCAAGGCGGCCGTCGACGCCTCGCTGGAACGGATGGCGGGCCGGCGATGAGCGCAGTCCTCGCCGCGATCGACCGCAACGACGTCGCCCAGTTCGTCGACTCGCTATTCCTCGTCTTCATCATCCTCGTCATCGCGTCGGTGGCGATCTCCTGGTACGTCAACTTCCGCGGCTCGCTGCCCTACAACACGCCGCTTCGGGCGGTCACCGGCTTCATCGACGAGACGACCTCGCCGTTCCTGAACGCGCTGCGCCGGTTCATGCCGCCGATCGGAGCCGGCGGCATGTCGCTCGACCTGAGCCCGATGGTCGGCCTCCTGCTCCTGTTCGTGGCGCGCGCGATCGTCGTCGGGCTGATCAACGGGTGACGCGCCGGCCCGGATACGGCCGGGCGCTGCTGGTCGCGGTGATCGCGCTGGCGCTCGACCAGCTCACCAAGGCGCTCGTCCGCGGCGGCCTGTCCGCGGGCGAGCGGGTCGACCTGCTGCCCGGCGTCGACCTCGTCCACGTCGGCAACCGCGGGATCGCGTTCGGCCTCCTCGACGATGCCGGGTCGTTCGTCCTCGTCCTCGCCGCGGTCGCGTTCGCGTCCCTGCTCGCCGTCTTCCTGACCGCCTCCGACCGGCGCGGCCTCTGGCTCCCGATCGGACTGCTCGCCGGCGGCGCCGTCGGCAACCTGATCGACAGGATCCATCAGGGGGCCGTCACCGATTTCATCGACATCGGACCGTGGCCGGCGTTCAACCTCGCCGACGTCGAGATCACCGTCGGAGTCGTGATCCTGGTCTGGATCTATGTGTTCGGCGAGACCGCCGAGCCCGAGCCGAAGCCGGGATCCGCCGGGCCGCCGCGGCCGGACCCGGGGTCGGGTTGAGCGCCGACCGGCCGCTCGTCGTCTGGTCGGACGAGTCGCTCGCGGTCGTCGACAAGCCGGCCGGACTGCTCGTCCATCCGGCCCCCGGCAATCCGGGACCTTCCCTCGTCGAGGAGCTCGGCCCGCTGCTGGGCGGCGGCACCGACCCCGACCGGCCCGGGATCGTCCACCGGCTCGACCGTGAGACGTCGGGGCTGCTGGTCGTCGCCCGCGGCCCGGAGGCTCACAAGGCGCTGAGCGCGATGATCGCCGCCCGTGAGGTCACCCGCGAGTACGTCGCCCTCGTCGAGGGCTGCCCGCCCTCGCGGACCGGCCGGATCGACGCGCCCCTCGGCCGCGACCACCGTGCCCCGGAGCGGGTCGTGGTCGGCGGACGCCGCCCACGCCCGGCGGTGACCCACTTCGAGGTCCGCGAGCGGCTGCCCCGGGAATCGCTCCTCGACATCCGCCTCGAGACCGGCCGCACCCACCAGATCCGCGCCCATCTCGAGGCGATCGGCAACCCGGTCGTCGGTGACCCCCAGTACGGCTCCGGGCCGCGCTACGGGCTCGCCCGCCAGTTCCTCCACTCCCGCCACCTCGCGTTCGAGCATCCGTTCGCGGGCGGCAGGATCGAGTTCGTCAGCGAGCTCGCCGTCGACCTCGAGTCGGCGCTCGAGCAGGCGCGCCGCCCCTGAGCCCCGCCGCGGGCGGTCCAGATGGTCGATTCCGGTCCCCCGCGTGCGCGGAGGACCGCCGGACCAAGCAGATCGAGGACGCAGGAGGCGAAGCGGCCTGGAAGGCCGTGAGCCGACGAGGACGACGAGGTGCGCCGCGTCCGGTGGTTCATCCGCGTGCGTGGGGGTTTGGGATCGATCATCTAGACTCGCAGCGCGAAACGAAGCGGTCGCCGAGTGATCGCGGGCCCTGCCCGGCATTGCGCCGGGTCCCCGCGACGGCTCCACCGACCGGAACCTCACGAAGACAAGGGAACTCAATGACCGACTCAAATGCCGACATCGGCATCAAGGAGCTGCTCGAGGCGGGCGTCCACTTCGGGCACCAGACCCGGCGCTGGGACCCGGCGATGCGGCGCTACATCCGCGGCGAGCGCGACGGCATCCACATCATCGACCTGCTCCAGACCGAGGAGCTGCTCGCGGCGGCGCGTGACTTCACCTCCGACGTCGCCGGACGCGGCGGCAAGGTCCTCTTCGTCGGGACCAAGAAGCAGGCCCGCGACACGATCGAGGAGTGGGCCGAGAAGACCGGCATGCCCTACGTCAGCCGTCGCTGGCTGGGCGGGCTGCTGACGAACTTCGGGACGATCTCGAAGCGGATCAAGCGGCTTCACGAGCTGACCGAGCTCGAGGCGAACGGCCAGCTCGAGCTGCTGCCGACGAAGGAGCGGATGGCCCGCGAGGCCGAGCTCCGCAAGCTCGAGTACAACCTCGGCGGCGTCCGCGACATGCAGCGTCCGCCCGATGCGATGTTCGTGATCGACCTGAACGCCGAGGAGATCGCCGTCAACGAGGCGACCCGGCTCGGGATCCCGATCGTCGCGCTCGTCGACAGCAACTGCGACCCGCGCCCGATCGAGTACGTCATCCCCGGCAACGACGACGCGATCCGCTCCTGCGAGCTGATCGTGAGCACGCTCGGCGCCGCGATCCTGACCTCCGCCACCGCCTACCAGCAGGCCGAGGAGGCGCGCCGCAAGCGTGAGGAGGAAGAGCGTCGCAAGCGCGAGGAGGAGCAGCGCAAGAAGCGCGAGGAGGAAGAGGCGCGCAAGGCTGCCGAGGAGGCGGCCAAGGCGGAGGCCGAGGCCGCGCAGCAGGAGGGCGCCAAGCAGCCCGATGCCGCTGCCAAGGCCGAGCCGGCGGCCGCGAAGCCCGAGAAGCCGGCCGAGAAGGCCGCTCCGAAGCCGGCCGCGGCTCCCGCCGGCGAGGCGGCGGAGGGTCAGGCCGCCCCGGCCGCGAGCGGCGCGAGCGAGGGTGGCGAGAAGTGAGCCCGGCGATCAAGGCGGCCGACGTCAAGGCGCTCCGGGAGCGGACCGGCGCCGCGATGATGGACTGCAAGTCGGCACTGACCGAGGCCGACGGCGACATCGACAAGGCGATCGAGCTGCTTCGCGTCAAGGGGCAGGCATCGGCCGCCAAGCGCAGCGGCCGCAGCACGAGCGAGGGGATCGTCGCCTCCTACATCCACGCGACCGGCAAGATCGGCGCCCTCGTCGAGATCCAGTGCGAGACCGATTTCGTCGCCCGCAACGACGACTTCAAGGCGTTCGCCGCCGAGGTCGCACTGCACATCGCGGCGGCGGCACCCCGCTACGTGGCCGCCGACGACGTCCCCGCCGACGAGGAGGCGGCCGAGCGGGCTGTCTTCGAGCAGAAGGCCGCCGAGGAGGGCAAGCCCGAGGACGTCCGCGAGCGGATCGTCGAGGGACAGCTCGCGAAGTGGCGCAAGGAGGTCGCGCTGCTCGACCAGCCGCACGTCAACGCCGACAAGCACGAGAGCAAGACGATCGAGCAGCTCCGTGCCGAGGCCTCGGCGAAGACCGGGGAGAACATCAGGATCGCCCGCTTCGCCCGCTTCGAGGTCGGGGCGGAGGACTGACCCGGCTCCCGTGACGTCGATGGCCAGCGAGGAGAGCGACGGCAGGGTCTTCGACCGGATCATGCTGAAGCTCTCGGGCGAAGCCCTGATGGGCGAGCTCGACTACGGCACCGATCACGAGCGCGTTCAGCGGATCGCCGAGCAGGTCACCGACGTCCGCAACAGCGGTGTCGAGATCGCGATCGTCGTCGGCGCCGGCAACATCTACCGCGGCCTGCAGGGCGTCGCCGCAGGGATGGACCGGGCGACCGCGGATTACATGGGGATGCTCGCGACCGTCCTCAACGCGCTGACGCTCCAGGACGCGCTCGAGAAGCAGGGGACCGACACCCGGGTGATGTCGGCGATCGAGGTCAGCGAGGTCGCCGAGCCCTACATCCGCCGCCGCGCGATGCGCCACCTCGAGAAGGGCCGGGTCGTGATCTTCGCCGCCGGCACGGGCAACCCGTTCTTCACGACCGACACCGCCGCATCGCTGCGCGCCCTCGAGATCCACGCCGAGGCGATCCTGATGGCCAAGCACGGGGTCGAGGGCGTCTACGACGCCGACCCGGCCGAGGTCCCCGATGCCCGCTTCCTGCCCGCGATCACGCACCGCGAGGCGATCGAGCGGGGCCTCAAGGTCATGGACTCGACGGCGCTCTCGCTCTGCATGGACAACGACCTCCCGATCCACGTCTTCAACATGGGGGACGAATCGAACATAGATAGGATCGTCCGCGGAGAGCGGGTCGGCACCGTCGTGTCTTCGAATCGAGAGGAGCAAGGCCCTTGAACGAGCTGATCGACGAGCTGCTGGCCGATGCGGGGGAGCGGATGACGAAGTCCGTCGAGACGACCCGCGGCGAGCTCGCGACGGTCCGCACTGGCCGCGCCTCACCGCACCTGCTCGACCGGATCGTCGTCGACTACTACGGGACCGAGACGCCGCTCAACCAGCTCTCGAACGTCGCCGCGGCCGATGCCCGGCTGCTCACGATCACCCCCTACGACAAGGGAGCGCTGAGCGCGATCGAGAAGGCGATCAACGAGTCCGACGTCGGGCTGACCCCGAACAACGACGGCAACGTGATCCGCCTGCAGATCCCGGAGATGACCGAGGAGCGCCGCCGCGAGATGGTCAAGGTGATCCACGGCGTCGCCGAGGAGGGCCGCGTCGCGGTCCGCAACATCCGCCGCGACGTCAACGGCGACATGCGGGAGATGAAGAAGGACGGCGACGTCGGCGAGGACGAGGAGCACCGCGCCGAGGCCGAGCTGCAGAAGCTGACCGACGCTGCGGTGGGGGAGATCGACACCCTCGTCAAGGGCAAGGAAGAGGAGATCCTGACCGTCTGAGATGACCGCCGCGGAGCCCTCCGGCGGAGCCGGCGCGACCTCCGTCGCGATCATCATGGACGGCAACGGGCGCTGGGCGACCGAGCGCGGCCTGCCGGTGCTCGAGGGCCATCGCCGCGGCGCCAAGACGATGAAGCAGACGGTCATGGACGCGGTCGCGCTGGGGATCCGCGAGCTGACCGTCTATGCGTTCTCGACCGAGAACTGGTCACGGCCCGAGGACGAGGTCGCCGGACTGATGGAGATGTTCGCCGAGCTGATCGTCTCCGAGACGCCGGAGCTCGACGAGGAGGGAGTGCGGATGCGCTTCGTCGGCAGCCGCCGGGGCGTCTCCGACCGCCTCCTCGAGCAGATGGACTGGGCCGAGGCGGAGACGCGGGCCAACACGCGGCTGCTGCTGTTCGTCGCCTTCAACTACGGCGGCCGCGCCGAGATCCTCGACGCCGCCGCGCGCTACGAAGGCGGCGGCGAGGACGCGTTCGCGAAGCTCCTCTACGCACCCGACATGTCCGACCCGGAGCTCGTGATCCGGACGAGCGGCGAGCAGCGGCTGTCGAACTTCCTGCTCTGGCAGAGCGCCTACTCGGAGCTTCACTTCAGCGACTGCCTGTGGCCCGATTTCGATCGTGCGGAGCTCGAGCGGGCGCTGCGCGAGTACGGCTCGCGGCGACGCCGCTTCGGTGCCCGCGACTCCGATCGCTGACCGCGGGCGCGTGACGTTGCAAGTGGCGCCGCCGCCCGCCCGCCGCCACTGCGACCGCGGATAGGCTCGCGGGATGGACTTCCCGCCCCGACCCGGCTCGTCGCGACCGCGGCGGGAGGCCCGGCAGTCCGAACAGGAGCCGCTGCCGGTCGAACCGGAACCGGCCGATGCCGGGGAGACCGGCGAGTACGAGCCCGCCGCCGAGCCGGAAGCGCCGCGCCGCCGCGGCCGCGGGCCGGGCCCGCGGATGCGCCGCCGCGGCGGTCGCCGCTCGGAGACGGTTGCCCGCGTGCTCTGGGCGATCCCGTGGATCGTCTTCGCGGTCGTCATCGTCGCCGCAGGCGGCCCGATCTTCGCGGTCGCGATGGTCGGGCTCGCCTGGGCTGCCCAGATCGAGCTCTTCCGGATGACCGCCCGTTCGCGGCCGTTCGAGGCTGCCGCCTTCCTCGGCACGGCGGGAATGATCGCCGCGGCCTACTTCGGGTCCTCCTTCCAGATCCTCCTCGCGCTGGTCGCGACGGTGCCGGTGATGCTGATCTTCGCGCTGCTCCGCCCGTCGCTCAGCAACGTCACCTGGTCGCTCGCGGTGACGGTGCTCGCCCTCGTCTGGGTGGGGCTGCCGTTCGCCCACGCGGTGCTGCTCCGCGAGTTGCCGCTGCACGGCGGCGCGCTGCTCGTCGACGTCCTCGTCGCCACCTTCTTCGCCGACACCTTCGCCTACCTCGGCGGGCGGATGTTCGGGCAGCGCCCGCTCGCGCCGCAGGTCTCGCCCAACAAGACGATCGAGGGGCTTCTGTTCGGCACCGCCGGAGGCGTCCTCGGCTTCTGGCTCGCCGGCCTCTACCAGGATTGGCTGAGCGGCCCCGAGGCGCTCCTGTTCGGCTTCTGCATCGCCCTGATCGCCCCGCTCGGCGACCTCTTCGAGTCCGCGATCAAGCGCGACCTCGACGTCAAGGACACGGGCCGCATGCTCGGCCCCCACGGCGGCCTCCTCGACCGCCTCGACGCGGTCCTGTTCACGATCGTTGCCGGCTACTACCTGGCCCTGGCGATCGTCTACTGAGCCCTTTACACGCTCCGTAGAATCGTTCTCATGATCGAACGACGTCCCGAGAGCTCCAACCACATCAACGACGACTCCTACGCGCTCTACACGCGGGGGATGGAGCTGCTCGAAAGCGGTGACTTCGCCGCGGCCGCGGTGCCGCTCGGCAAGGTCGCGTCGCGGGAGCCCGGCAAGTCGTCGGTCCGCGAGGCTCTCGGTCGGGCCCTGTTCCGCTCGCGGCGATTCGCCGAGGCCGCGACCGAGTTCGAGGCGGTCGTCGAGCAGTACCCGACCAACGACTTCGCCCACTTCTGCCTCGGGCGGGCGCTCGATCTGAGCGGCCGCTCCGACGACGCCAGGCGCCACCTCGCGATCGCGGCCAACCTGCGGCCCGACCGCGAGGACTACCGGATCTACAGGCAGCGCCTGCTCGCCTCCTAGAGGCGTGCGGGCGCTCGTCCAGCGGGTCTCCTCGGCCGCGGTGCGGGTCGACGGTGCGACCGTCGGCGCGATCGGGCCGGGGTTGGTGGTCCTGCTCGGCGTTGCGCCCGGCGACGGCGAGGAGGAGGTGCGCCGGCTGGCCCGCAAGGTCGGGGCGCTGCGGATCTTCGACGACGCCGAGGGGCGGATGTCGGAGCCGCTCGGCGACGATCGCGAGATCCTCTGCGTCAGCCAGTTCACGCTCTACGGCGACGTCCGCAAGGGCAACCGGCCGAGCTTCACGGGCGCGGCGCCTCCGGAGCAGGCGGAGCCGCTCTACGACCTCGCCTGCGAGCTTCTCGGCGCCCAGCGCGGCGAGTTCGGGGCGGCGATGGAGGTCGAGCTCGTCAACGACGGGCCGGTCACGCTGCTGATCGAGGTCTGAGATCTGAGCACCTCCGCGGGCGGGAAACGGCGCCCGGGAACCGCAGAATCGCTCTTGATCGGCGAATGGCGGTGGCTATACTCGTCGTACACCTTCATCCGCATACGAATCCGTTGCGAGAGGTGGGCCTGCGGCCCGCCTTTTTTTCGGTCTCGAGCGGGACGGGAGGCGCGAAAGGACGACGCCACGGACCAAGGAATCACAGGAACGAACTTGCAGCCGAACGAGAGCGAAATCGCCGCGAAGATCGCCGAGCTCGATCCCCGGATCGAGCTGATCGCCGTGCAGGCGCCGGCGCGCGAGTCGCTGCGCCTCTTCATCGACCACCCCGACGGCGTCGGCCTCGACCTCTGCGAGCGGGTGACGATGCAGGTCCGCGACCTGCTCACCGACTTCGCTCTCGAGGTCTCCTCGCCGGGACTCGACCGCCCGCTCGCGAAGCCCGAGCATTTCGCCCGCTTCGTCGGTCACGAGGTGCGGATCCGCACCGCCGAGCCGATCGGGGAGCGCAGGAACTTCACCGGACGCCTGACCGCCGCCGGCGGGGATGCGGTGAGCATCGAGTCCGCGGGGGAAGTGATCGAGATCCCGTTCGAGCTGATCAGCCGCTCGAACCTTGTCCCAGAGCTGTCGGAGGTACAGTCGTGAGCCGCGAGATCGTCGAAGCAATCAAGGTCCTCGAGCAGGAGAAGGGCCTCGATTCCGAGACGCTGATGGCGGCGCTCGAGGACGCCCTGCTGTCGGCGTACAAGAAGCAGCCGGGGGCCGCCCGCTACGCCCGGGTCGACCTCGACCACGAGACCGCGGACTTCCGCGTCTTCGAACTGATCCTGCCCGCCGAGCTCGAGGAGAAGCTGCTCGCCCAGGCGGCCGAGGAGCAGGAGCCCGAGATCGACCCGCAGACCGGCCAGCTCAAGGAGCCCGAGGAGCCGGAGCTCGACCCGGAGCTGCTCGCTCCCTACGAGGACCAGATCGAGTCGCACGACGTCACACCCGACGACTTCGGCCGGATCGCCGCGCAGACGGCCAAGCAGGTGATGCTGCAGCGGATCCGCGAGGCCGAGCGGATGATGATGTACGAGGAGTTCCAGGACCGCGTCGGCGAGCTGATCACCGGGATCATCCAGCAGTCCGACAATCGCTACACGCTCGTCCAGCTCCGCGACCGCGTCGAGGCGCTGCTGCCGCGCTCCGAGCAGATCTACAGCGAGCGCTACGACCACGGGATGCGGATCAAGGCGGTGATCACGGAGGTCAACGCCGATGGCAAGGGCCCGAGCGTCGTCGTCTCCCGCAAGGACCCGGAGCTGATCAAGAAGCTGTTCGCGCTCGAGGTCCCCGAGATCGCCGATGAGCTCGTCGAGGTCGTCGGCGTCGCCCGCGAGCCCGGATTCCGCTCGAAGATCGCTGTCGTCTCGCATGCGGACGGCGTCGATCCGGTCGGCGCCTGTGTCGGCCCGCGCGGCTCCCGCGTCCGCATGGTCGTCTCCGAGCTGCGCGGCGAGAAGATCGACATCATCCCCTACAACGAGGAGCCCGCCCGCTTCGTCGCCAAGGCGCTTTCGCCGGCCCGTGTCCGTGAGGTCCTGGTCGACGACGAGGAGCGCCAGGCGACCGTGATCGTCCCCGACGACCAGCTCTCGCTGGCGATCGGCCGCGAGGGACAGAACGCCCGGCTCGCAGCGAAGCTGACCGGCTGGCGCGTCGACATCGTCGGCGAGAGCGAGTTCGCCGAGCGCGGCGAGGAAGAGGGCTACGAGGACGAGGAGGAGCAGTTCGACGGTCGCTGCATGGCGGTGCTGTCGGCAGGACGCCGTTGCCCGAACGCGGCCCTGCCGGGCTCCCGCTACTGCGGCCTGCCGACCCACCAGGCGCTCGCCCGCTTCACGACCAACCAGGTCACGGTTCTCTCGCCGCTCGACGAGGGGGAGATCGCGCTGCTCGCCGACGGCGATGCGGCCGAAGACGCGATCGCGCCGATCGTCGCCCGCGCCGAGGAGGAGTTCGCCGCCGCCGACGCCGCCGACGAGTCCGCCCCGACCGCCGAGGGGGTTGCAGACGAGGCGATCGCCGAGGTCGCGCTCGAGGACGCGGTGACCGCGGTCGCCACCGAGGAGGACCCCGATGCGGCCGCCGAGTCAGAGGCCGCCGAGGAGACGGCCGCCGACGCCGCCGCCGAATCCGAGGCTGCGCTCGAGGATGCCGCCGCCGACGCGGCCGAGGAGGAGGCGACCGCCGAGGGCGCCGATCCGGAAGCGGCCGGCGCGATCGCCGAGGAGGTCGCCGAGGAGGTCGGTACCGAGGCCGTGGCGGACGAGGACTCCGCCGAGGACGTCGTCGCCGAGGCGGAGGAGCTCGCCGATGCCGCCGTCGAGGCCGAGGAGCCGGCGGAGGGTTCGGAGGCTCAGTAGAGGCAGATGGCGAAGCAGCGCGTCCACGAGATCGCCAAGGCGCTCGGGCTCGAGAGCTCGCGGGTCATCGATGCCCTGAAGGCGGCGAACGTCGAGGTCAAGACCGCGTCGTCGAGCGTCGATCAGGCGACGGCGCTGAAGGCCCTCGCGGCAGCCGGCGCGCTGCCGAAGAAGAAGCCCGCGGCCGCCGGCAAGGCGCCGGCGCGCAAGGCGCCCGGTCAGCCCGTCAAGAGGCCTGCCGCCGCCCCGGGCGGCGACGGGGCCGGCAAGAAGCGCCGTCGCGTCGTCATCGACTCACAGGCGGCTCGTCGTGACCACATGTCGCCGGGCCCGCCGCAGCGCCCGCCGCGTCGTCGCGGCCGCCGCCGGCGACCCGCATTCGACGAATCGCCGGAACTTAAGACGCTCAGCACCGAGGAGGCGGAGGCGCTCAAGGTCAACTCCGGCGCGACCGTGCGCGAGGTCTCCGAGACGTTCGGCGTCAGCAGCGCCGAGGTCATCAAGAAGCTGATGCAGCAGGGCGAGATGGCGACACTGACCCAGACCCTGACCGACGAGACCGTGCTCGTCCTCGCCGAGGAGTTCGACCAGAAGGTCGAGATCATCCACGCCGGCGAGGAGGCCGACGAGACGCCGGAGTTCGAGGACGACGAGGCCGATCTCGTCCTCCGCCCCCCGGTTGTGACGGTGATGGGCCACGTCGACCACGGCAAGACGTCGCTGCTCGACGCGATCCGCACGACCGAGGTCGCCGCCGGCGAGGCGGGCGGGATCACCCAGCACATCGGCGCCTACCAGGTCCACCACGACGATCGGACGATCACCTTCCTCGACACGCCCGGCCACCAGGCGTTCACGGCGATGCGCGCCCGGGGCGCGAAGGTGACCGACGTCGCGATCGTCGTCGTCGCCGCCGACGACGGAGTGATGCCGCAGACCGTCGAGGCGATCGACCACTCGAAGGCCGCCGAGGTCCCGGTGATGATCGCCGTCAACAAGATCGACAAGGAGGGCGCCACGCCCGACAAGGTTCGCGGCGAGCTCTCCAACCTCGGCCTCCAGCCCGAGGACTGGGGCGGCGAGACGGTCTACTGCGACGTCTCCGCCAAGACCCACGAGGGCCTCGACAACCTCCTGCACATGATCCTGCTCGTCACCGAGCTCGAGGACCTGAAGGCGAACCCCGATGCCGACGCCTCCGGGACCGTGATCGAGTCGCACCTCGATCCCGGCCGCGGCGCCGTCGTGACGATCCTCGTCCAGCGTGGGACCCTCCGCGTCGGCGACTCGATCGTCGCCGGCTCGCAATGGGGCCGGGTCCGCGCGATGCACGACTTCAACGGCAACCGGATCAAGGAGGCGCGGCCCGGCGACCCGGTCGAGGTGCTCGGCTTCGACGGCGTCGGCGAGGCCGGCGAGCGCGCCCAGGTGGTCGAGAACGACCGCCGGGCCCGCCAGCTCGCCGGCGAGCGGGCGATCCGGCTCAAGACCGAGGCGCAGGCCCGCCGCACCGCCCGCCGGATCACGCTCGAGGACGTCTTCTCGAAGGCGAAGCAGGGCGAGATCAAGCAGATCAACCTGTTGCTGAAAGCTGACGTCGCCGGCTCGCTCGAGGCGCTCCAGGACGAGATCGCGAAGCTGCCCCAGGACGAGGTGGCGGTCGACGTCGTCCACGCCGCCGCCGGCGGGATCAACGAGTCCGACGTGATGCTCGCCGCCGCCTCCGATGCGATCGTGATCGGCTTCAACGTCCGCCCGCTCGCCGACGCGAAGCGGGCCGCCGCCGCCGAAGGCGTCGAGATCCGCACCTACTCGGTCATCTACAAGGTCACCGAGGAGCTGCGCGCGGCGATGGAGGGCATGCTCGAGCCCGAGCAGGTCGAGCGCTCGCTCGGGGAGGCCGAGGTCCTCGAGCTGTTCAAGGCCTCGAAGATCGGCACGATCGCCGGCTCGCGGGTCACCGACGGCCGGATCACCCGCGACGCCCAGACGCGGCTCGTTCGCGACGGAACCGTCATCTGGACCGGCCGGATCGGCTCGCTGCGGCGCTTCAAGGACGACGTCCGCGAGGTCGAGGAGGGCCAGGAGTGCGGGATCACGCTCGAGGGCTTCCAGGACGTCAAGGTCGGCGACGTGCTCGAGGTGTTCGAGACCACGCAGGTCGAGAAGACGCTCGACTGACAGCCGCCTCCGCAGGCACGGCTCCCACCAACGCTCCCGGCTATAGTCGGCGCCGATGGCCGTATCGCGCATGCGACGCGTCGACGGTGTGCTTCGCGAGGTGATCGGAGCGACGATCGGGGGTGAGTTGCAGGACCCTCGGATCGGATTCGTGACCGTCACGTCAGTTCAGACAAGCCCCGACCTGCGGAACGCGCAGGTCTACGTCAGCGTGCTCGGCTCCGACGCCGAGAAGGCGGAGACGATCGAGGCCCTGCAGGCCGCGCACGGGGTGATCCAGCGTGCGATCTCGAGCCAGCTCCGCCTCAAGCGGACGCCGGCGCTGCAATTCGTCTACGACGAGTCGGTCGAGCGTGCCGACCGGTTGACGAGGATGATGGACGAGTGAGCTCGAACGGCGACAGGTCCGAGATCGAGATCGCGACCGACGCGATCGTGGCCGAGCTGGCGGAGAGTGAGCGCTTCCTGATCACCACCCACGAGGGACCCGACGGCGATGCGCTCGGCTCGACCCTGGCGCTCCAGGAAGCGCTGACGCAGCTCGGCAAGGACTCGCTGATGTTCCTCGCCGAGAAGGAGTTCCCGCTGCCGCTCGAGTACCGCTTCCTACCGCTGCAGGAGGTCTTCCACGAGGCCCCTGCGGATCTCGCCGACCGGACGGTGATCTTCCTCGACTGCGGCAACATCGACCGGATGCCGGTCGACTGGCTCCGCTCCGGCAAGCGGATGCTCAACATCGACCACCACCACGACAACACCCGCTTCGCCGACGTCAACCTGGTCGACGTCGGCGCATCCTCGACCGCGGAGATCGTCTTCGACATCTGCCGCCGGCTCGGCGTCGAGATCAGCGAGTCGATCGCGCAGGCGCTCTACGTCGGCCTGATCACCGACACCGGTCAGTTCATGTACGAGAACACCGATGCCCGCACCCACCGCGTCGCCGCCGAGCTGATCGAGTCCGGAGTCGACGTCAACGGCACCTTCCGGCGCCTCTACGAGCGGGTGCCGGAGGCGAAGCTGAAGCTGATCGCCCGGGCGCTCGAGCGGATCGACCGCCACCTCGACGGGGCGCTCTCGACGACCTACCTGTCCGCCGCCGACTACGCGGCCACCGGGGCCGACGAGACGCTCACCGAGGGGATCATCGACTTCGTGCGCGGCATCGAGGGGACTTCGGTGGCGGCGGTCGTGCGCGACAAGCCGGACGGTCATCGCGAAGCGCGCAAGGTCAGCCTCCGCTCGACCGACGGCTCCGTCGACGTTTCGGTGATCGCCAGGAAGATGGGCGGCGGCGGGCACCAGCGGGCCGCCGGCTTCTCGACCGATCGCAGCTACGACGAGCTCGTCGAGTTCCTCAGCGAAGAGACCCGCGCCGGGCTTGCCTGACCGGGCCGTCGCGACTGTCGGCGCCGGCTTCATCGCCTGCGACAAGCCGGCCGGGGTGACGTCGCACGACGTCGTCCGTCGCTACCGGCGCGAGCTCGGCGTCAAGGCCGGGCACGCCGGGACGCTCGATCCGTTCGCGACCGGCCTGCTGGTCATCCTGCTCGGCGCCGCGACGCGGCTGCAGCGCTACGTCCTCGGGCTGCCGAAGACCTATCTCGCCACCGCTCGACTGGGGTGGCGCTCGACCACCGGCGATCCCGACGGCGAGCTGGCCGAGACCGGCAGGGTCCCGGATCGGCTCGAGCTGCCGACCGGCGCGATCGTCCAGACGGTGCCGATGACCTCGGCGGTTCGGGTCGGCGGCGAGCGCCTCTACCGGAAGGCGCACCGGGGCGAGCATGCCGAGCGGCCCGCCCGTGAGGTCGAGGTCCAGCGGGCCGAGCTGATCGGGACGGGGGAGGGGACCGCGACCTTCGAGGTCGTCTGCTCGGCCGGCACCTACGTCCGCACGCTGATCGAGACGCTCGACGACGCCTACTGCTCAGCGCTCCGCCGGACCGCCGTGGGTGGGCTGCGGCTGCCGGAGGGGGAGGGCGCGGAGCGGGTCCGACCGGTCGAGGGGTTGGTCGCTCACCTCCCCGCCGTCGAGCTCGACGGCGACGACGCCCGGCGCGTTCAGAACGGCGTCCGGATCCCGGTCCCGGCGGATGCGGATCACGGCGACGGCCCGCTGCGGCTGACCAGCGAGGGCCGGCTGGTGGCAATCGCGCGCGCATGCGGGGACCTGCTGCGGACAGAGGTCGTGCTTCCCGTGATTGAGTAGTGCTCCCGCACGCGCCCCGATGAGCATCAAGGTCACCACCCTTCCCGACGCCCGGCCCGCCGATCGCAGAGTCGCGATCGGCAGCTTCGACGGCGTCCACGTCGGCCACCGGAAGGTGATCGACGACGCCGACACGGTGCTCACGTTCGAGCCCCATCCGCTCTCGGTGATCCGCCCCGAGGCGACGCCGAAGCTGATCATGCCGTTCGAGGTGAAGCGCGACGTGATCGACGGGCTCGGCGTCAGCGAGCTGGTCGTGATCCCGTTCGACAAGCAGTTCTCGCAGCGGTCCGCCGACGACTTCTGCGAGCACGTCCTCGTCGAGCAGCTCGGCGCCCGCGAGGTCCGGGTCGGCGAGAACTTCCGTTTCGGGGCGAAGGCGAAGGGAACCCCGGAGCTGCTCGCGGCCCGCGCCGAGTTCGAGACGACGGTCGTCCCGCTCGTCGAGGTCGGCTCCGAGACGGTCTCCTCGACCCGGATCCGCGCGCTCGTCGCCGCCGGCGATCTCGAGACCGCCAGGCGCTGCCTCGGCGCGCCGTTCATGCTCGAGGGCGAAGTCGTCTCCGGCGATCGCCGCGGGCGCACACTCGGCTTCCCGACCGCGAACATCGTCCCCGACGAGCGCTTCGTGCACCCCGGCTACGGCATCTACGCGGCGTTCGCGAACGGCCTCCCGGCCGCCGTCAACGTCGGCGTCCGCCCGACCTTCGAGAGCGGTCGCGGCGTCCTCATCGAGACCCACATAATCGACCACGACGAGGACCTCTACGGGCGCCCGCTCCGGGTCGCCTTCGTGAAGCGGCTGCGCGGCGAGAAGCGCTTCAACGACGTCGACGAGCTGGTCGAGCAGATGCATCGAGACGTCGAGGAAGCCCGCGAGGTCTGTGCTACCTTCTCGCGTCCCTGAGCGCCGGAACGCGCCCCGCCGGGCCTCCGGCACCCCCTATGCTTGAGAGAGACTGATGTCGCTGACGAAGGACAAGAAGGCCGAGCTGGTCGGCAAGTACGGCCGCGACGGCGACGACACCGGATCGACCGAAGTCCAGGTGGCGCTGCTGACGGAGCGGATCAACGAGCTCACCGAGCACCTTCGCGCCCACAGCAAGGACCACCACTCCCGCCGCGGGCTGCTGATGCTCGTCGGCCGCCGCCGGCGACTGCTCCGGTACCTCGAGCGCACCGACCTCGAGCGTTACCGCTCGCTCGTCGCCGAGCTCGGCCTGCGCCGCTGAGCAGAGGCTGCCCCGCGGCGTGATCGAGCCCGGCACCAGCGCCCCTGACTTCCGGTTGGCCGACCACGACGGCAATGCGGTCACGCTCGCGGACTTCGGCGGCCGCCGTCTCGTCCTCGCCTTCTATCCGCTCGACTTCAGCGCCGTCTGCAGCGACCAGCTCTCGATCTACCAGGAGGTCCTCGGGGAGATCGAGGATCGCGACGCCGCGCTCGTCGGCGTCAGCGTCGACTCCTCGGCCTGCCACGCGGCATTCCGCGAGCGGCTCGGGCTGACGTTCCCGCTGCTCGCCGACTTCCACCCGAAGGGAGCCGTCTGCGCGGCCTACGGCGCCTACCTCGAGGACTGGGGCCACTCGAACCGCTCGCTCGTCCTGATCGGCCGCGACGGCACCGTCGCCTGGTCGTTCGCGACGCCGACGCCACTCGAGATCCCCGGCGCCAACCTGATCTTCGACGCGCTCGACGGCGCTCCCGCCTGACCCGGCATGGGCGGGACCTCCTCGCTGGGGAGCGCCGCCGTCCCCCCGCCCGGCCCCGACGATCACGTCCGCGGCCGCGGACCCGGGGTCGTCCTCTACCTCGACCTCGCCTGCCCGCGCTGCGCGGGTACCTGGGAGGAGATCGCGGCGCTGCCGCTGCAGCTCTGCGTGCGCCACTTCCCGGTCGCGAGCCGGCGGCCGCGCTCGCCGGTCCTGCACGCCGCGGCGGAGGCGGTCGCGATGCAGTCCGAGGATGGGTTCTGGGAGTTCTGGGACTCGCTGCTCGCCGACCGGGCGCACGTCGACGACCCACACCTCTGGAAGCGCGTGGAGGCGCTCGGGCTCGACCTCGACCGCTTCCAGCGCGATCGCCGCAGCGACCCGGTGGCCGAGCGGGTGCGGCGCGACTTCCGGAGCGGGATCAGCGCCGGCGTTACCGCGACGCCGGCCGGCTTCGCCTCCGGGACCTCGCTGGCGGGCGAGCTCGTGGGCGCCCTCCGGGGGCTGGCGACCCGCTGAGCGCCGACCGCGGGGGCAGGGGACGGCGGCATCTGTAACCTCTCGCCCGCAAATCAATCCGAAATCACACGGCCGTCACCTCGCGGGTCCCATTTCTCCCGCGCCGATCACGGAAGCGACGGCCACCGGAAGGAACAACGAAATACATGACTATGTTCGACGTCAAGAACGTCTCGGTCGAGATCGGCGGAGCGGAGATCTCATTCGAGACAGGCAAGCTTGCGCGCCAGGCCAGCGGCGCAGTCGTCGTCCGCAGTGGCGACACGATGGTCCTCTGCACCGCGACGATGGGCAACCTCCGCGATGTTGACTTCCTGCCCCTCACGGTCGACGTCGAGGAGCGCCACTACGCCGTCGGCCGGATCCCCGGCTCCTACTTCCGGCGCGAGGCCCGCGCCGGCGAGAAGGCGACCCTGACCGCCCGGATGATCGACCGGCCGCTGCGGCCGCTCTTCCCGAAGGGCTGGCACTACGAGACGCAGCTCGTCTCGACGCCGCTCTCCGTCGACCACGTGCACCCCTACGACATCCTCGCGATGAACGGTGCCTCGGCGGCGCTGGCGATCTCGCCGGTGCCGGTCGCCGAGCACGTCGGCGCGGTCCGCGTCGGCAAGCTCGACGGCGACTTCGTCGTCAACCCGTCGGAGGAAGAGCACGAGAACCTCGACATGGACCTGATCGTCTCCGGCTCCAAGGACGCGATCCTGATGGTCGAGTGCGGCGCCAACAACGTCACCGAGGCGGAGGTCCTCGACGCCCTCGACATCGCCCACGCCGAGATCAAGAAGCTCGTCGGCGCGATGGAGGAGCTGCAGGCGAAGGCCGGCAAGGAGAAGCTCGTGGTCGAGGCCCCGAGCCTCGACGAGGCCCTGGTCGAGCAGATCCGCAGCACCCACGGCAACGCCGTCGACGAGGCGACCAGCGTCCCCGAGAAGCTCGCCCGCCAGGAGGCGGTCGAGGCGATCAAGGACGCGGTGCTGGCGCAGTACGCGCCCGACACGGGCGACGAGGAGGCCGACGCGGCCCGCCAGGACGAGGTCTCGCGGGCATTCGGCTCGATCGAGAAGACGACGATCAGGCGCCGGATCGCGGTCGACAAGAAGCGGCCGGACGGCCGCGGCCGCGACGAGATCCGCCCGATCGAGTGCGAGGTCGACATCGCCGCGCGCGTGCACGGCTCGGCGCTGTTCACCCGCGGCGAGACCCAGATCCTCTCCAACGTCGCCCTCGGCACCACGCGGATGGACATGCGGCTCGACAACCTCGGGCTGCAGGAGACGAAGACGTTCTTCCACCACTACAACTTCCCGCCCTACTCGGTCGGGGAGGCGGGGTTCATGCGTGGCCCGAAGCGTCGCGACATCGGCCACGGAGCGCTCGCCGAGCGGGCGCTGCAGCCGACGATCCCGAGCGTCGAGGACTTCCCGTACGTGACCCGGGTGGTCTCCGAGACGCTCGAGTCCAACGGCTCCTCGTCGATGGGCTCCGTCTGCGCCTCCTCGATGGCCCTGCAGGCCGCCGGCGTGCCGGTCTCCGCGCCCGTCGCCGGCGTCGCGATGGGGTTGATCAAGGAGGGCGACGACGTGATCGTCCTCACCGACATCGCCGGCGTCGAGGACCACCTCGGCGACATGGACTTCAAGGTCGCCGGGACCGAGGAGGGCATCAACGCCCTCCAGATGGACATCAAGATCACCGGCGTCACCTTCGAGATCCTCCGCGAGGCGCTCGAGCAGGCCCGCCAGGGCAGGCTGTTCATCCTCGGCAAGATGTCCGAGGCGATCGACGGCCCCCGCGAGCAGCTCAGCCCGACCGCCCCGCGGATCGAGTCGATCAAGATCGACCCCGAGAAGATCGGCGCCGTCATCGGCAAGGGCGGCGAGACGATCCGCGGCCTCTCCGAGGAGTTCGAGGCGCAGATCGACGTCGAGGACGACGGCACGATCCGGGTCTACGCCGCCAACGGCGAGCTCGTCGAGGCCTGCATCAAGCAGATCGAGGCGATGACCCGCGAGGCCGAGGTCGGCGACCAGTTCAAGGGCAAGGTCGTCAAGACGACCACGTTCGGCGCCTTCGTCGAGCTGGTCAAGGGCACCGACGGCCTCCTCCACATCTCGGCGGTCAAGCCGGGCGAACGGGTCGAGACCGTCGAGGACGTCCTCAGCCAGGGCGACGAGCTCGATGTCACCGTGGTCGAGGTCGACCGCGAGCGCGGCCGGATCGGCCTGCGACGCTCCGACGACCCGGCGATCGCCGGCAAGTCCAAGGAGGAGCTCGCAGCCGTCGGCAGCGGCGACCGGGGTCCGCGGCGCGGCGGCGGCGACCGTGGCGGACGCGGCCGTGATCGCGGCGGCCGGGGCGAGCGGCGCGGTGGCGACCGCGAACGTCGCCGGCGCGACTAGGAGCCGACGGGGGTGTCCCTTCCCGAAGGCGTCGAGCTGACCGAGCTCGGTGGCGGCCTCAGGGTCGTCACCGAGACCGTGCCGTCGGTCCGCTCGGTCGCCCTCGGGCTATGGGTCCGGACCGGCTCGCGTGACGAGACGCCGGGACAGGCAGGCGTCTCGCACTTCCTCGAGCACCTCCTCTTCAAGGGGACGAAGCGCTACTCGGCGATCGAGATCTCCGAGTACTTCGACGGGCTCGGCGCCGCGACGAACGCGGCGACCAGCAAGGAGACGACCCAGCTCTACTCGCGGTTCCTCGACGAGCACACCGAGAAGGCGATCGACCTGCTCGCCGAGATGTTCCTGAAGCCGACCTTCCCCGACATCGACTCGGAGCGGCAGGTCGTCATCGAGGAGATCGCGATGTACGAGGACGAGCCCTCCGACCGGGTCCACGACGTCCTCGCCGACGCGATCTACGGCGATGCGCCGCTCGGACGGCGGATCCTCGGCACCGCCGACGTGATCGGATCGATCCCGATCCCCGAGATCGCCGCCTACCACGAGGCCCGCTACGTGAGCTCGAACATCGTCGTCTCGGCGAGCGGCAGCCTCGAGCACGAGCGGATCGTCGAGCTCGCCGATCGTTACCTGGCGCCGAACCGGGGCGAGGTGGCGGCCGCGAACGGCGCCGCGCCCGCGGCCGGCGGCAGGCTGCGCTTCTACCCGAAGGAGACCGAGCAGTACCACATCTGCTTCGGGGCGCCTGGGATCAGTCGCGCCGACGAGCGCCGCTACGTCCTCAACGTGATGGACACCATCCTCGGCGGCTCGAGCTCCTCACGGCTCTTCCGAGAGGTCCGCGAGAAGCGCGGCCTCGCCTACTCGGTCGGCTCGTACTCCTCGCAGTTCGCCGACCAGGGAACGGTCGCGATGTACGTCGGGACCCGCGAGGACAACGTCGCCGAGGCCTGCGAAGTGATCGCCGGCGAGCTCGACTCGCTGCGCTCCCGACCGGTCGGGTTGGAGGAGCTCGAACGCGCCAAGGAGCACGTCAAGGGCCGGACCGTGCTCGTCCTCGAATCGACCTCGGCAAGGATGAGCCGGAACGCGAACGCCGTCCTCTTCGATCTGCCGCTGCTCGGCATCGATGAGGTGATCGCCGAGATCGACGCCGTCACGATCGACGACGTCTCCGAGCTGGCCGCCGAGCTCTACGCGGCCGAGAACATCTCCGCGGCCTGCATCGGCGCCGATGAGGGCTGCTTCCGCAAGGCAGTGGCGCCGATCAGCCCGGCCCTCGCCGGCTGATGGCCGCACCGATCCGAGTAGCCGTCGCGGGTGCCGCCGGGCGGATGGGGGCCACCGTCTGCGACGCCGTCGCCGATGCCGAGGGGCTCGAGCTCACCGGCAGGGCCGACCCGGCGCTGGAAACGGAGCTCGGCGACGTGATCGGCGACGCCGACGTCGTCGTCGACTTCACCGTCCCCGATCAGGCGCTCCCGAACGCCCACGAGTGCCTGCACGCGGGGGTCAGCGTCGTGATCGGGACCACCGGCTTCGATCTCGACAAGCTCCGCAAGTGCGCCGCCGAACACTGGAACGGGGGGGAGGGGGGCCGCGCCTTCGTCGCCCCGAACTTCGCGATCGGCGCGGTCCTGCTCATGGAGCTCTCCCAGCGTGCCGCGGCGCTGATGCCCGACGTCGAGATCATCGAGCTCCACCACGATCGCAAGCTCGACAAGCCGTCCGGCACGGCAGCCCGGACCGCGGAGCTGATCCGCGCCGCCGGCGGCAACGTCCACGAGCCGATCCATTCGATCCGCCTGCCCGGCCTCGTCGCCCACCAGGAGGTCATCTTCGGTGGCGAGGGACAGACGCTCTCGATCCGCCACGACTCGATCGACCGGAGCTCGTTCATGCCCGGCGTCGTGCTCGCCTGCCGCCGGGTCGGCTCGCTTCCGGAGCCGCTCACCGTCGGCCTCGAGGCATTGCTGGATTAGATGGCCGATCCCGAAACCACCAGGAAAGGAACGACCTTGAGCGACGAGCTTGCACGGATGGACGCCACCGCCCAGGCGGAGCTGGTCAGCTCCGGCGAGGCGAAGCCGGCGGAGCTGATCGACGCCGCGATCGAGCGCGCCGAGCGGGTCAACCCGGAGATCAACGCGATCATCCACGACCTCTCGTCGCAGGCCCGCGAGCAGGCGACCGGCGCGCTCCCCGATGGTCCCTTCAAGGGCGTTCCCTTCCTGCTCAAGGACCTCGGCGCGGCCTTCGCCGGGCAGCCGCTGCACCTGGGCATGAAGCTGCTCAAGGAGACCGGCTTCAACTCGCCGGTCGACACGACGCTCGCCGAGCGGTTCCGCACCGCCGGCCTCGTCACGATCGGTAAGACGAACACGCCGGAGCTGGGGATCGTCGCGACGACCGAGCCCGCCGCCTACGGGGCGACGAAGAACCCCTGGGATACCACCCGGACGCCCGGCGGCTCGAGCGGCGGCTCGGGCGCAGCCGTCGCCGCCGGGATCGTGCCGATGGCGCACGCCAACGACGGCGGCGGCTCGATCCGGATCCCGGCCTCGAACTGCGGTCTCGTCGGGCTGAAGCCGACGCGGCAGCGGATCAGCGAAGGACCGCTGGTCGGCGACGTGATGTCGGGAGTGACGGTCGAGCTCTGCGTTTCGCGGTCGGTGCGCGACACCGCGCGGCTCCTCGAAGCCGTACATGGGCCCGCTCCCGGCGATCCCTACGTTGCCCCGCCGCCGATTCGCCCGTACACCGACGAGCTCGAGGACGAGAGCGGCGGCCTGCGGATCGGTGTCCTCGACGAGGCACTGATCGAGGGCGTCGAGGTCGCGGCGCCGTGCCGGGAGGCGGTTGCGAGCGCCGCGAAGCTCTGCGAGTCCCTCGGCCACTCCGTCGACGGCGGCTCGATCGCCGATGTGCTGCCGACGGGGGAGGGGGGACCGGACCTCGAGGAGACGTTCCTGACCCGCTGGGCCGCCGGCCAGGCGGCGACGCTGACCCAGCTCGGGCTGCTCGTCGGCCGGCCGGTCACCGCCGACGACGTCGAGCGGCTCACCTGGGACATGGCTCAGATCGGCCACGAGCGCGACGGCGCCCGCTATCTGCTCGACGTCGGCCTCCACCAGATGCTGTCGCGGATGGTGGCCGGCTGGTTCGAGTCCGGCTACGACCTGCTGCTGACCCCGACCATGGCCGAGGTCGCCCCGAAGCTCGGCGAGATCGACACCTCGAAGCCGGGCCTCGCCGCCTATCAGCGCTGTCTGCCCTCGGGAGCGTTCACGGCGCTCTTCAACCTGACCGGACAGCCCGGGATCAATGTCCCGCTCCACTGGACCGAGGAGGGCGTGCCGGTCGGAGCTCAGTTCGTCGCGCCGTTCGGACGCGAGGACCTGCTGATCAGGATCGCCGCGCAGCTCGAGAAGGCGGCGCCGTGGGCGGAGCGAACGCCTCCGGTCTTCGCCGCCGCGGGCTAACCTCAACGCATGGCTTCCCGGCTCAGCGGCGTCCTGACGGCGATGGCGACGCCGTTCGACGCGAGCGGCGACGTCGACTACGCGGCCGCAGCGAAGCTCGCCGTCCATCTGCTCGAGAACGGCTCCGACGGCCTCGTCGTCGCCGGCACGACGGGCGAGGCGGCGACGCTGAGCGACGAGGAGCAGATCGACCTGCTGCGCGCAGTACGCGCCGAGGTCGGTCAGGAGGCGTTGCTGGTCTGCGGCAGCGGCACCAACGACACCAGGCACTCGATCGCGCTCACGAAGGCCGCCGACGAGGCCGGCGCCGACGCGATGCTGGTCGTCACCCCGTACTACAACAAGCCGAACCCGGCCGGGATCAGGGCCCACGTCGACGCGGTCGCCGCGGCCACCGCGAAGCCGATCGTGATCTACAACATCCCCTCGCGGACGGTGGTCAACATGCCGCCGGAGCTGCTCGCCGAGCTGGCCCGGATCGCCAACGTCGTCGCGGTCAAGCAGGCCAACGACGCCGAGCTACAGGCGATCGCCGGCCTCGACGTGCTGGCGGGCAACGACGGCGTCTTCCTCCGTGCGCTCGAGATCGGCGGGACCGGCGGGATCACGGTCGCGTCGCATCTCGTCGGCCCGCAGATGGCCGCAGTCCGCGATCGCTTCGAGGCCGGGGATCTCGACGGTGCGCGCGAGATCGACGCCTCCCTGCAGCCGATCTACGACGCGCTGGGAGTGACGACGAACCCGATGCCGCTCAAGGCCGCGCTACAGATGCTCGGGATCTGCTCGGAGCGGATGCGGCTCCCGATGGTCCCACTCGACGAGGGCCAGCGCGAGGTCGTTCGGCGCGCGCTCGAAGCAGTCGGCCTCGAGGTCGTCGCGTGAGCGGCACTCTGCGGATCCTGCCGCTGGGCGGGCTCGGCGAGATCGGCAAGAACATGACGGTCGTCGAGTACGACGACCGGATCGTCATCATCGACACCGGGCTGATGTTCCCGACCGCGGAGATGCTCGGGATCGACCTTGTCCTGCCCGACTTCTCCTACCTGCGTGGGCGGGTCGAGGACATCGAGGCGATCGTCCTCACCCACGGCCACGAGGACCACGTCGGCGCCCTGCCCTACGTCCTCCGCGAGATCGGCATCCCGCCGGCGATCTACGGGGGACGGTTGACCATCGGGATGGTCCGATCGAAGCTCGAGGAGCACAAGCTCAGGGACGTGCCGCTCCGCGACCTCGCTCCCGGAAGCCCGGTCGCCGCCGGTGACTTCGAGATCGAGCTCGTCCACATGTCGCACTCGATCCCCGACGCATGCGCGGTCGCCGTCGGCACGCCGCTGGGGACGATCCTGATCACCGGCGACTACAAGTTCGACCAGACGCCCGTCGACGGGCGCCCGGCCGACTTCGCCCGGCTCGCCCGGCTCGGCGACGACGGCCTGCTGTGCCTCTGCGGCGACTCGACCAACGCCGACCGTCCCGGCGTCGCGATGTCGGAGGCGAGCGTCGGGCCGGCGCTGCTGGAGACGTTCTCCCGCTGCGAAGGCCGGATCATCGTCACCTGCTTCGCCTCGAACGTTCATCGCGTCCAGCAGGTCGTCGACGCGGCCGATGCGCTCGGCCGCAAGGTCGCGCTCGTCGGGCGCTCGATGCGCAAGAACTTCAACATCGCCTCCAACCTCGGCATCGCGAAGGCTCCCGAGGGCCTGCTGATCCAGCCGCGCGAGATCGAGGACTACCCGGACGAGGAGGTGGTCGCGATCTCGACCGGCAGCCAGGGCGAACCGCTCTCGGCGCTGCGGCGGATGGCCCACGGCGAGCACCGCGACGTCGCGCTTCACTCCGGCGACACGGTCGTCTTCTCGGCGACCCCGGTGCCCGGCAACGAGCGATCGGTGAACGAGACGATCGACCGGATCTTCGAGATCGGCGCCCGGGTGATCACCGCCGCCGACGCGCCGATCCACGCCTCCGGCCACGGCTACCAGGAGGACATGAAGCTGATGCTCAACCTGACCCGGCCCCGCTACGTGATGCCGATGCACGGCGACTACAAGCGGATCCGCCTGCACGGGATGCTCGCCGAGTCGGTCGGGGTCGACGACGACCGGATCTTCCGCACCAGGAACGGGATCCCGCTCGAGATCGACGCCGACGGCGCCCGGCTCGGCGACGACATCGGCGCCGGGATGATCTTCGTCGACGGGCTCGAGCTCGGTGAGCCCGACGATGCGGCCCTCCGCGACCGCCGCACGCTCTCGGCCGACGGCCTCGTGATCGTCGTCGCAACCGTCTCGGTCGAGGACGGCGAGGTCGCAGCCGATCCCGAGATCAGCTTCCGCGGCGTGCCGATGCAGTCCGGCGACGACAGCGAGCGTCTCATCGACGAGCTCGCCGACATCGTCGAGGACAGCCTCGAGGAGGGCCTGCAGGGTCACGTCCGCGAGCCGGCGCTGATCCGCCAGGACGTCCACGACGCGGTCGCGACCTTCGTCTACAAGCGCCTCAAGCGCCGCCCGATGGTCCTGCCGGTCGTCATCGAGGTCTGAACAGCCCCTGACGCGCCCAGCGTTGAGGGCGCCAGGGGGATCCAGTGGGCGGAAATGATCCCACCGCGGGTACAAATCCGCCCACGACCCGTGGATCCCGCCTTTTGACGCGGCTCGGAGGTCGCTGGCCAAGGACGCAGGAGGCGAAGCGTGCTTCGCACGTGAGCCGACGAGGACGCCGGCCGGCGGCCTCCGAGGCCGCCAAAAAGAGACCCGCCGGATCAGGGAGGGGGATCCGGCGGGCTCGCAATTGGCTCAGGCTGGCCAATCAGGTGCCACCTCGGTCGGCTTATGGGGGAGGACCGGGTGGCTGTTGTCTCGTCCACGGGCCATATTCGGCCCCGTGGTTAAAGACACCCTCAAGGTGCGCGAATAGTTCGCTCAAACCTGGATCACCGATTCGGAGTCGCCGGCGGCCGCCGCCAGCGGCATCCTGACCTCGAAACAGGCACCGCCGTCCGGTCCGTTGACCGCGGTGACGGTGCCGCCGTGAGCAGTCGCGACGGCACGGACGATCGACAGCCCCAGCCCGGTGCCGGCGCCGTTCCGTGCGCTGCGGTCGGCGGGCCCCTCACCGCGGACGAAGCGTGCGAAGACCTGATCCTCCATCCCGGCCGGCAGGCCGGGTCCGTCGTCGCGGACGGTCAGCAGGGCGGTGTCGCCGTCGATCGCGAGCCCGACGTCGATCGCGGTGCCCTCCGGCGTGTGGCGGATCGCGTTCTCGAGCAGGTTCAGGATCATCCGGTGGAGCTCGTCGGGATTGCCGCTCACAGGCGCGGATCCGTCCAGCACGGCGCTGAAGCGGTGGCCGTCGGCGACCGGCGCGACCTCCTCGAGCGCCTCCGAGGCGATCGTCCCGAGATCGCACTCGACGCGCGTCCCGATGCGCCCGGCGTCGGCGCGGGCGAGCAGCAGCAGGTCGCCGACGAGCCGGTTCATCCGCTTCGAGCTGCGCAGTGCCGAGGCGACGGCCGCACCCTCGTCGTCGTCGGAGCGCGAATCGGCGGCGAGCGCCGCATCGAGGAGCTCGAGGTTGGCGAGGATGCTGGTCAGCGGCGTCCGCAGCTCGTGCGAGGCGTCGGCGACGAACTCGCGCTGGCGCTGGACCGTCGCCTCGGTCTCCGACCGGGCCGCGTCGAGCTGGCGGAGCATCTGGTCGAGTGTCCGGGCCAGCTCGGCGACCTCGTCGTCGCTCTCGGGCTCGGGGATCCGCCGCGACGGATCGCGCGTGGTCGCGATGTCGCCCGCGGCCGCAGTCAGTGCCGAGATCGGCCGCATCGCCCGGGTCGCGACTGCCATCCCGGCGATGCCGGCGAGCAGGGTGCCGATCGCGACGCCGCCGGCGAGGAACAACCAGAGGCGGCCGATCGTGTCGTCGACCGACGACTCGGGGCGCGCGTACTGGACGTAGAACGTCGCCGGGGGCACGCCGATGTCGTTGCTGGTGCTGAAGACCTGGGAGGTGGCCACCTGCAGCGGTCCGGCGGAGACCACGCGCGAGGTGTCCGGCGGTGGGAACGCGGTCGAGCTCGGAGTCTCGATGTCGACCTGGCCGTCCTCGCTGACGAGCCGGATCTCGGCGTCGTTGGCCAGCGCGACCTCCTCGAGGTTGGGATCGACCGGCTGGCCGGCGTTGTTCAAGCTGATCCGGTTGGCGAGGGTCGCCGCCTGGCCGCGGAGCTCGTTCTCGAAGTCCGTGTGGAGGCGGTTGGTGACGAGACGGCCGACGACGGCGGCGAAGCCGATGAGGATCACCGCCGTCAGCGTCGCCGAGACGATCGCGATCCGGATCCGGACGGGGAGGCGGCGCGAGCGACCGTAGAGATGCTTCAGGCCCTGCAGTGGGTTCATCGGCTCACGCTCTGACCACGTAGCCGGCACCCCGCTTGGTATGCAGGATCCGTTCCTCTCCTCCCTCTTCGAGCTTGCGCCTGAGGTTGCTGATGAACACGTCGATCGTGTTCGTCATCGAGGTCGGGTCATAGCCCCAGACCTCCTCGAGCAGGCGCTCGCGCGAGATCACGAGCCGCTCGTTCCGCATCAGGAACTCGAGCAGCTCGAACTCGCGGTTGGTCAGGTCGACGACGCGCTCCCCGCGCGTCACCTCCCGGGTCCCCGGGTTGAGCACGAGGTCGCCGACCGTCAGCGACGCCGTGCCGCGCGGCGGCCGGCGCCGCAGCAGCGCCCGCATGCGCGCCAGCAGCTCGGCGCGCTCGAACGGCTTGACGAGGTAGTCGTCGGCGCCGGCGTCGAGGCCCTCGACACGGTCGCCGGTATCGGTGCGGGCGGTCAGGATCAGGATCGGCACGTCGCCCGCCGCGCGCAGCCTCCGGCAGACGTCGACTCCGTCGAGCCTCGGGAGGCCGAGGTCGAGCACGACCAGGTCGGGGACGAACTCGGCCGCCATGGTCAGGGCCTCCTCGCCGTCGCCCGCGGTCCGCACCTCGTGGCCCTCCTGGCGCAGCGAGCGGCGGAGGACGTCGGCGATGTCGTCGTCGTCCTCGACGACGAGAACGCGTCCGATCAGGTTGTCGGCGTCGGTCACCGCACCGATTCTAAAGACAGCGATCACCGCCCTTTGCCGCTCCGGGGCGGCGGCAACCCCGTTGCCGGCCCCGCGGCCGGTGCCGCGCAGGGGACGGCAACCCCGCGTCGAAGGGGTCGCCAGATGCCAACAAAGCCACTTCTGCGACCGAAAGCGCGCGGCAAGAAGGCTTCTCCGAAGCGGGGGAAGAAGCCGGCCGCGCGCACTGTCCGTGCGCTGCCGCGCGAGCTCGAGCAGCGCCACCTCGACCTGATCGGCCTCGGCCTGCTCGCCGCCGCGCTCTATCTCGGGTTCGTCCTCTACGCGGGCTGGAACGGCGGCCTCGGAGGCTCCGGTCTCGAGGTGGCGCTGACCTGGGCCGGAGGCACGGTCTCCTACGCGGTCCCGATGATCCTCGCCGGCTGCGGGATCGCGCTCGTCGTCAAGCCGCTGATCCGCTACCCGGGGACGATCAATGCCGGGGCGATCCTGCTCGTCGCCGGGCTGCTCCTCGCATTCGCCGCGGGCACCGCCGGGCTCGGGCCGGACGAGCCGGCGCGGAGCGGGACGTTCGATCCCGACTTCATGACGAGCCACGGCGGCGTTCTCGGCGAAGCGCTCTACTGGGCCTCGGCAACGCTCTTTCAGCGTGTCGGTGCCCACATCATCGCCGTCCTGATGGTCCTCAGCGGCATCCTCCTGCTCAGCGGCCGGCCGCTCGTCGGCCTGCTCGGCTCCGGCGCCGAGGCCGCCGGGCGGGCCCGGCATGCGAGCGGCGAGCTGGCCCGCTCGGTCCGTGGCCGCCGCGACCGCTTCGGCGAGCGTGTCGGCGACGGCTGGACGACCGCGCACTATCCGGATCAGGACGGCGCCCGCGACGATGAGCTGACCAATCCGCTCGGCGACGAGGAGGAGACGGGCGAGATCGACTTCGACGCCGACGACGGCGAAGCCGCGGCCGACGAGGCCGCCGGCGAGGCGATCGACCACGCGTTCGAGGACGACGGCGCCGCCGTCCTCGGGCCGGAGCCGGTACCCGAGCCGGAGCCGGCCGCCGGCGAGGAGATCGAGGTCACGCAGACGCCGCAGGGGGCGAAGCGCGGCGGCATCACCGAGTCGGAGGAGCTCGATTACCGCAACCCGCCGGCGAAGCTGCTCCGTCGCGGCAACGACGATCGCGAGCGGGCCCCCGACCGCCGCGAGATGGAGAAGACCGCAAGGGCGCTGCTCGAGGTGCTCAGCCACTTCAAGATCGAGGCGAAGCTGATCGGCACCGTGACCGGGCCGCATGTGAGCCGCTACGAGCTCCAGCTCGCGCCGGGCACGAAGGTCGGCAAGATCGCCCAGCTCAAGGACGATCTCGCCTACGCGCTGGCGTCGACCGACATCCGGATCCTCGCGCCGATCCCCGGCAAGAAGGCGGTCGGCGTCGAGGTCCCGAACACGCGCCGGAAGATGGTCCGCCTCGGCGACATCTACCAGGGCCGCCCCGACGGCGCCTCGCCGCTGCTCTCCTGGCTCGGCAAGGACATCTCCGGGCAAGCGGTCTCGATGGACCTGGCGCGGATGCCGCACGTCCTCGTCGCCGGCACGACCGGCTCCGGCAAGTCGGGCTCGGTCAACGCGATCCTCACCTCGATGCTCCTGCATGCCTCGCCGAATGAGCTCCGGCTCGTCCTCGTCGACCCCAAGCAGGTCGAGCTCAACCACTACGACTCGGTGCCGCACCTGCTGACCCCGGTCGTGACCAACGCCCGCGTCGCCGCGAACGTCCTCGAGAACCTCGTCGCCGAGATGGAGTCGCGCTACACGGTGATGGGGAAGGCCCGCGGCCGCAACCTCGACGAGCTCAACAAGATCCGCCGCCGGGCGGGGGAGGCGCCGCTGCCGCACATCCTCTGCGTGATCGACGAGCTCGCCGACCTGATGATGGTCGCCCCCGGCGAGGTCGAGGACTCGATCATCCGCCTCGCCCAGAAGTCGCGGGCGGTCGGCATCCACCTGCTGCTCGCCACCCAGCGGCCGTCGACGGACGTCATCACCGGCACGATCAAGGTCAACATCCCCGCCCGGATCGGCTTCGCGGTCGCCTCGCAGGTCGATTCGCGGGTGATCCTCGACCAGGGCGGCGCCGAGTCGCTGCTCGGTCAGGGAGACATGCTGTTCCGGCCCGTCGGCTCGTCGAAGCTCCAGCGCGTCCAGGGAGCGTTCGTTACGGAGGAGGAGATCGCCCGGGTCGTCTCGTTCTGGGCAAAGCAGGGTGAGCCGAAGTTCGACCAGGACCTGCTCGTCGAGAAGCAGCCGGTCGACGTCGACGGAGACGGCGGCGGCGAGTTCTCGCCCGACGAGGACGATCTGCTCGAGGACGCGATCCGGATCTGCGTCGAGACCGACACCGCTTCGGTGTCGATGATCCAGCGCCGGCTTCGCGTCGGCTACACGCGTGCCGGGCGGCTGATCGACATGCTCGAGCGCCGGGGCGTCATCTCCGGCTACGAGGGCTCGAAGGCCCGCCAGGTCCTGATCGGGCCCGCCGACATCCCGCGGATCCTCTCCGGCGGCGCCGATCCGGGGGGCTCGGGGACCGACGGTGCCGGACTCGAGACCGTCTCGAGCTGATCTTTCAACGTCCACCCGCCGCACGTTCCCGCCCGGCCGACCTCGCAATACTGAGCGGCCGATGAGCCCCTACGACCACCAGGCCGGACCCGGCATCGGCGCCACCCTCAAGGACGCGCGCCGGCGGCTCGGCATGGACATCAAGGAGGCGGAGGACCGGACGAAGATCCGGACCCGCTACCTGCGCGCCCTCGAGGCCGAGGAGTGGGAGATCCTGCCCGGGCCCGCCTACGTTCGCGGCTTCCTGCGCACCTACGGACAGCTGCTCGGGCTCGACGGGGAGGCCCTCGCCGATCGCTACCGGCGCAACTTCGAGGAGCCCGCCGTCGCCGCCCCCGCGCCTCCCGAACCGGTCCTCCGCAACCGCCGCGCCGCGGGATCGCGGCCGCCGTCACGGAGCGGCTGGATCGTCGCGATCGGTGCTGCCGTCATCGTCCTCCTGGCGATCCTGGCGGTGATCGGGCTCACCACGGGCGACAACGGCGGCGAGACCTCCCGGATCAAGCCCGCCGGCAAGGCGAAGAAGAAGGACGAGAAGCAGGTCGCCAAGCCGGACGAGAAGAAGCTGGAGCCGATCGACGTCAGCATCGAGCCGCTGACGACGACGCGGGTCTGCCTCGTCGCCGGCGGCGATGCGCTGGTCGACTCGCAGGTACTTGCGGTCGGAGCGACCGAGGAGTACAGCGGCGAGAAGTCCTACCGGCTCGATCTCGTCGGCGGCGGCACCGTGCGGATGAAGGCCGGCGGCGAGGAGAAGAAGCTCGAGGCGGACGGCGATGCGAGCTTCGAGGCGGATCAGGACGGGATCAGGGAGATCGACTACGCCGGGCCGGACTGTCCGTGAGCGTCCGCGCCGGCATCGTCGTCACCGGCACCGAGGTCCTCAGCGGGCGGGTGACCGACCGCAACGGGCCCTGGGTGTCGGAGCGGCTCGGCGAGCTCGGCTGCGAGGTCTCCCACATCGTCTGCGTCGGCGACCGTCCCGAGGACCTGCGGGCTGCGCTCGCGTTCCTGCGCGGGGCGGAGGTTGACCTGATCGTGACGACCGGAGGCCTCGGTCCGACCGCCGACGACCTCACCGCCGAGATCGTCGCCGGGTTCGCAGGCCGCGAGATGGTCCTGGACGAGGCGATGGAGAAGCGGATCTCCGAGATCGTCGCCGGGTTCGCGCGGCGGATGAAGTTCGACCCCGAGGCCCTCCGCGACGGGACCCGCAAGCAGGCGATGGTCCCCGAGGGCGCGATCGCGCTCGACCCCGCCGGGACCGCGCCGGGTCTCGTCGTCGGGGCGGATGAGCAGACCGTGCTCGTCCTGCCCGGCCCGCCCCGCGAGCTGCAGGCGATGTGGCCCGCCGCGGTCGCCTCCGGGCCGGTCGCGGCGATCCTCGCCGGAGCCGACTCCTACGCGGTCGAGACGATGAAGATGTTCGGGATCCCGGAGTCGACGATCGCGAAGACGCTGCGCGAGATCGAGCGCGACATCGATCTCGAGCCGCTCGAGATCACGACCTGCCTGCGCCGCGGCTCCGAGCTCGAGATCGACGTCCGCTACCGGGTCCGGGACCTCGGGCTCCGCGAATCGCTGTTCATGGCGCTCCGGGAGCGCCACGGAGCCTTCATCTACACCGAGCGGGGCGAGAGCATCGACGAGCTCGTCGCCGGGCTCCTCGCCGAGAGCTCGATCGCCGTCGCCGAGTCCTGCACGGGTGGGCTGCTCGCCGCGCGCCTAACCGATCTGCCCGGCGCTTCCACCTACTTCGCCGGTGGGGTCGTCTCCTACTCGAACCGCGCGAAGTCCGATCTGCTCGGCGTCCCGGCGGAGCTGATCGCGTCCCATGGGGCCGTCTCGCCCGAAGTCGCGCGGGCGATGGCGGACGGCGCGATCGCACGATTCGGGGTCGAGCTCGGCGTCGGCATCACCGGCGTCGCCGGGCCCGGCGGCGGAACCGAGGAGAAGCCGGTCGGCTACGTCTGCATCTGCGTCGCCACCGCGTCGGGGGACGCGCTCGCCCGCGATCCGCAGCTGCCGGGGGGCCGCGACGACGTCCGCGATCGCTCGGTGAGCGTCGCGATGCACATGATCAGACGGGTCCTGATCGACGAGGACCTGCCGCTGTAGGCCGCTCGCGGAGTGCCGCCCCCGGGACGCGCTCGTACATCCGGCCAGGCCGTTTGACACCTCCCGGTGCCGGGATTACGTTGGACGCAGCGGCAAACCGAACAAAGCTGACGCGAACCGTCTTGCCTATTTAATGGCAGGCAGACTCGGAGGGGTTCATGAGCTACGAGCGCAGGCATCGCTCTGTCCCGGCACCGAAGACCACCGGGAGGCTCGCGGGATCGCCACTCGCCGAGATGGTCCTCGCCCTGCTCGCCATCGCCCTCCTGATGCTGCTGTTCGCCACCCGCGCCGGGGCGGCGGAGGGCTTCGGACCCGAGGCGGACGTGACGCGCAGCGACGATACCGGCAAGGTCGTCTTCGTGGCCACCGAGCCAGGCGCGCCGATTCCGGCGCCGGACGACGTCAGCGCCGGCACTCCCGCCGCCACGGCTGCGCTCGGATACCTGAGCGACCACGCCGACGCGTTCGGGGTCGGCGGCGACAGGCTCGCCGTCACCGACGTGACGACGACGGCGAGCGGCGGCGTCGCGGTTCGCACCCAGCAGTTCGTCGACGGGGTCCCGGTGATGGCCGGGGAGCTCGTCGTCAACCTGACCGCCGGCAATGAGGTCCTCTCGGTGAGCGGCGAGGCGCTGCCGGGGAATGGCATCGACACCGATCCGACCGTCTCGCGTGCAGAGGCCGCCGATGCCGCGGGCGCCGCGATCGCCGCACGAGCCGGCGTCGCGGCCGGAGAGCTCGACGCCAGTCCCGGCGATCTCCATGTTTACGACCCGTCCCTCTACGGCAGCTCAGGCGGCTCGCAGCTCGTCTGGGATGTGACAGTGACCGCGCCGGAGAGCACGACGATCGACAAGCAGGTTCTCGTCGATGCCCACACCGGTGACGTCGCGCACGTCTTCGAGCTCACCCATGCAGCGTTGAATCGCCGGATCTGCGACGACAACGAGACCCGGTCGGCGCCCGTCGACTGCACGAGCGGCGTCCTCACCGAGGGCGGCACCTACAGCGGTGGCGTCGCCGACGTCCAGCCCGTCTACGACTTCCTCGGCGACACCTACAACTTCTACAACTCGCGCTGGGGGCGCGACAGCATCGACAATGCCGGACAACTGCTCAAGGCGACAGTGCGGTGGTGCACGAACACGACGATCCCGAATCCGAGCCCACCGCCGCCGACGATCTTCCAGGACCCCTGCCCGAACTACAACAACGCGTTCTACTCGAGCTCGCAGCTGCAGATGTACATCGGCACCGGGGTCGGCTCCGACGACATCATGGGCCACGAGCTGACCCACGGGGTCACGAACGTCGAGTCCGGGCTGGTCTACCAGAACGAGTCCGGGGCGATGAACGAGTCGCTCTCCGACGTCTTCGGCGAGTCGGTCGACCTGACGAACGGAACCGGCACCGATACCGCCGCCGTCCGCTGGCGGATCGGCGAGGACAGCTCGCTCGGCGTGATCCGCAACATGGCGAACCCGCCCGCCTTCAACGACCCCGACAAGATGACGAGCCGCTTCTGGGGCTTCAACGCGGCCGACAACGGGCGCGTACACACCAACAGCGGCGTCAGCAACAAGGCCTTCTTCCTACTCGTCGACGGGCAGACGTTCAACACCTACACGGTCAGCCCGATCGGGCTCGAGAAGGCGATCCGGATCTACTACGAGGCGCAGACCAACATCCTCACCTCAGGCAGCGACTACGGCACGCTCGGCAACGCGCTGCGGCAGGCGTGCACGAACCTGACCGGGACGAGCGGGATCGTCGCCGCCGACTGCACGCAGGTCAACAACGCGGTGCTGGCGACCGAGATGGACGTCGAGGCGGCCACGCCGGATACCCAGATCGACAGCGGGCCCGGCAACACCGACGACCCGACGCCGACCTGGACGTTCAGCGTGCCGGCGCAGTTCCAGGTGCCGCCGAACATCGCCAAGCCGGCCGCGACGTTCCAGTGCTCGGTCGACACCGGAACGCCGAGCTGGGGGGCATGCTCGGGAGCCGGCAGCCATACGCCGTCATCGGATCTCGCCGACGGCGACTACACGTTCCGGGTCCGGGCGAGCATCGGATCGAACACCGACCCGACGCCCGCCACCCGCGACTTCACGGTCTCGACGGCCGACATGGAGCTCGTCTCGAAGACCGATGGCCAGGACCCGGCATTCGCGGGGGAGGACCTGACCTACACGATCCAGGCCCGCAACAACGGCCCCGGAACGGCTGAGAACGCCGAGGTCGTCGACGTCCTGCCGGCCGGCACGACCTACAAGTCGAGCTCGATCCCGTGCACCGAGGCCCCGACAGGAACGCTGACCTGCGGCCTCGACAACCTCGCCGACGACGAGAGCAGGACGTTCACGATCACCGCCACCATCGCCCGCGACCTCGTCTACGACAACGGTGGACCGCTGACGATCAGCAACCAGGCGACGGCCGACGCCGACCGTTTCGACCGCGATTCGAGCAACGACGCCAAGAGCGAGTCGACCCTGGTCAAGGCGAAGGCCGACCTGAGGATCGTCAGCTTCGCGGCGACGAACGCGCCCCTCGAGATGATCGTCGGACAGCCCGCCAACGTGACCCTGCACAAGGTGATCACCAACGACGGCCCGTCGGCGCCGATGGACACGAAGGTGGCGCGGACGGCGACGGCGACGGCGAACGCGACCGTCAGCCCGGCGTCGACCGCCCACGTCGAGAGCGCGCTCGGCTATCAGGAGCAGCGCTCGGTCGACGAGCAGTTCCAGATCAAGTGCACGAACGGCGGCCCGGCGACGTTCACGTTCAAGAACGACATCGCGCCGGACAAGGCCGACGACACCGATCCGAACCCGGTCAACAATCACGCGGAGACGTCGTTCACCGTGGAGTGCATCGTTCCGGTCGCGATCAACATCCATCCGGGGAGCTTCAAGAACCCGTTCAACCTGAAGTCGAACGGCGTCATCCCGGTTGCGGTGCTCACCACGAGGGCGGGGGAGTACGGCCTGCCGCTCGCGTTCAACGCGGCCCAGATCAAGCCGCTGACGACCCGGTTCGCCCCGAAGCCGGTCGTGACCGCAGGCGGTGGCGCCCCCGAGGCCCACGGCAAGGGCCACATCGAGGATGCGATCGAGCGCTCCGACGAGCGGACCCGGGACGGCGACCTCGACATGGTGCTCCACTTCGAGACCCAGCGCTCGTCGCTGACGCCGGGCACGACGGAGGCGTGCGTCCGCGGCCGCTTCGGACCGACGAACATGGTCTTCCAGGGCTGCGACTCGCTGACCCGGGTGCCCTAGGCCGGCCCCCAGATCGGGGGTGAGATGCAAATCAGGTTCCTGTCAGGGACCGAATCTGCGCCTCAGACGCCGGCCGAGCCCGGTCCGGCATAGAGGTCGAGCATCGGGCCGAGCAGCGCCTCCGGGGCCTCCTCGGGCAGCCAGTGACCGGCATCGGGGACGACCTCGAGGCGGAGCCGCGGGGCGTTCGCCTCGCAGCCGCGCTGCTGGTCGGGCCGGACGACCGGGTCGGCGACGCCGACGAACTGGATGCACGGCGTTTCCATGACCCGGCCAGCGAAGCCGCCGGCGGCGATGTCGCGGAGCTCGCGAGTCAAGAACGATCGGTAGACGGCCACGCTGGCGGCGGCGCGATCGGGCTCGCTCCACTGGGCTACGTAGGTCTCGAGCTCGGCCGCACTCCAGGTCCGATCCGGGTCGACGGCGCTCGAGCGGAGAACGGTCCGCATGAAGCCGGGGACCCGCTGTACGACCTGCCCGCCGACGACCGGCGATGCGATCAGCGCCATGTAGGCGAGACGGCGGAGCAGCTTCGCCGCCGCGACAGGGCCGGACTCGCGCTGGACCCACGGATGGCTCATCCCGGCCACCGCGAAATGGGAGATCCGCTGCGGATGGTCGAGGCAGAGGAGGAAGCCGGTGAAGCCGCCCCAGTCGTGGCCGGCCAGCCGTACCCGCTCGAGCCCGAGGGCGTCGAGGAGGGCGATGACGTCGGCCGCCAGCTCCGCCTTCAGGTAGCTGCCGTGGGGCGCATCGCTCCAACCGAAGCCCCGGAGGTCGGGGCAGATGACCCGGTAGCGCTCGCTGAGCGGGCCGATCAGCCGCCGCCATGCGTACCAGTGCTGGGGCCAGCCGTGAAGCATCACCAGCGGCTCGGCGTCGGGCGACCCGGCGGCGGCGACGTGCATGCGGAGCCCGCGGACGTCGTGGAATCCGTGTTCGACCGTGACGCCGGGGACCTCGGGCATGGGGCGCTCCACTCCCACGCAGCCATCGTCCCACGTCGAGGCGAGAGATTTCACGCTCGCGGCGGAGAATCGGCACGTACGTCGCACACCCGTGCGCAGCGGTCCTCTAGCGTCGCCGGGGTGACGAGGGGCGAGGCGAAACGAGGCGGCGAGCGGCCGGAGCGGCTCCGGGTCTTCGCAGCCCTCGATCTCCCAGGCGCGGCCATCGACTCGATCGCCGCCTGGCAGGGACAGGCGCTGGCGGGTCAGCAGCGGCTGCGGCCGATCGAAGCCGGCAACCTCCACCTCACCCTCGCCTTCCTCGGCGACCGCGATCCTGCCGAGGTGGAGCGCGTCGCCGCCGCGGTTACGGCGCTCGACGCGTCCGGCCCGGTTCGGCTCCGGCTTCTGCCCGAGCCTGTCGGGCTGCCGCGCCGGCGCCCGCGGGTGATCGCCTTCGACGTCGAAAGCGACGCTGCGATCGCGCTCCAGCAGGACCTCGCGGAGCGGCTCCGGGAGGCGGAGCTGATCGAGGCCGCGGGAACGCCGGCGAGGCCGTTTCGGCCGCATCTGAGCGTCGCCCGCGTCCGCGGCGACCCGCCGCGCGGCCGCGCGGCCCGCGACTTCGTCGCCGGCCTGGCGCCGCTCGGGAAGAGGGCAGGACATACGTTCGATGCCGTCCGGGTGGCGCTCTACCGTTCCGAACTCCAGTCCCAGGGCGCTCGCTACAGCGTCCTTGCGGATGTCGAATTGCCGCACAGAAGCGGCGGATGAAGGTGGTTTGAACATGGCAGCAGAGAAGACGGGCAAGCCGACGCCGATCGAGGCCGGCTCGAAGGACGCGAAGGCCAAGGACGCGGCGCTGAAGGCCGCGGTCACCCAGATCGAGCGCGAGTTCGGCGCCGGCTCGGTGATGAAGCTCGGCAGCAAGACCGTCATGGATGTCGAGGCGATCCCGACGGGAGCGATCTCGCTCGACCTCGCGCTCGGGGTCGGCGGCGTCCCGAAGGGCCGGATCGTCGAGATCTTCGGCCCCGAGTCGTCGGGCAAGACGACGCTGATCTACCACATCATCGCCCAGTGCCAGGCCCGCGGCGGCGTCTGCGCCTTCGTGGACGCCGAGCACGCGATCGATCCCGTCTATGCGCGGCGGATCGGCGTCGACACCGACGAGCTGCTGGTCTCCCAGCCGGACTACGGCGAGCAGGCGCTCGAGATCGTCGACGTGCTGACCCGCTCCGGCGCGGTCGACCTCGTCGCCGTCGACTCGGTCGCGGCGCTGACGCCGCGGGTCGAGCTCGAGGGGCAGATGGGCGAGGTCCAGGTCGGCCTGCAGGCGCGGTTGATGTCGCAGGCGCTGCGGAAGCTCGCCGGCAACCTCAACCGGGCGAAGACGGTCTGCCTGTTCACGAACCAGATCCGCGAGAAGATCGGCGTCAGCTTCGGGAGCCCCGAGACGCAGCCGGGCGGGCGGGCGCTGAAGTTCTACTCCTCGCAGCGGCTCGACCTGCGCCGGATCGAGACCCTCAAGGAGGGCACCGAGGCGGTCGGCAACCGGGTCCGGGTCAAGGTCGTCAAGAACAAGGTCGCGGCGCCGTTCAAGCAGGCGGAGTTCGACGTGGAGTACGGCGTCGGCATCTCCAACGAGAGCTGCCTGCTCGACCTCGGGGTCGAGCACGACATCGTCACCAAGTCGGGCTCGTTCTTCTCCTACGGAGAGACCCGGCTCGGGCAGGGCAGGAACAACTCGAAGCAGTTCCTCGCCGACAACCCGGAGATGGCGGACGAGATCGAATCGAAGATCTACGAGGCCCTCGGCGTCGAGCGCGCTCCCGGCCCGTCCCGGACCGCGGCCGCCGAGGTCGTCCCCGAAGCGGACTCCGAGGCCGCCTAGCGGTTCGGGCCGCGGCCGGTGGCGACCGACGGTCAAACACTGCAGGCGGCGCTGGGCAAGGCGCTCGGCGCTCTGCGACGCCGTGAGCGAACCTCGGTGGAGCTGCACTCCTGGCTCCGTGAGCGCGGCTGCGACGAGGATCTGACCGAGGCGGTCGTCGCCGAGCTGGTCGAGCTCGGCGAGCTCGACGACGAGCGGTTCGCCCACGCATACGCTGCCGACAAGCGCGACCTCGCCGGCTGGGGCGCGCACCGGATCGCCGCGGCGCTGACCGAGCGGGGGATCGGGGCAGCACTCGCCGAGCGGGCGGCGGCGGAGCCCCGCGAGGCGGAGCTCGAGCGGGCGGTGCGTCTGGTCGAGGCGAAGGAGGAGGACTTGAGCGACGAGCGGGCGCGGGCGCGGGCGCTCGCGCACCTGACGAGGCGCGGCTACGAGTACGAGCTTGCCTACGACGCCGTCCGCCGCGCCGAAGGCAACGGCTCGCGCGCCGCCTGATCGATCCGGCTTCGGCCGCCACGCATTACCATCGGTGGCGGAGATGGAACGGCGTCGTCGAAAGCCAGCGCGCCGGGAACCACCGGCAAATCCGCCACTTTCCGCCGCCGAGACGGTCTCATCGATCGAGTCCGCGGGTGGTGCGGGGGACCCCGCGGGAGACGGCGCGGCCGACCTCCGCGCCCGTCGCGAGGAGATCGCGAGGCTCGAGGAGCGGGCGCTTCACGATGCCGAGGCCGCCCGTCTCAAGCTCGCCGACGTCGAGCGCCGTGAGCAGGCGCTCGCCGACCGCGAGCGTAACCTCGACAGCCGCGCCGAGGAGCTGAAGCGCCAGAAGCGTGTCCAGCGCAAGGAGCTCGAGCGTCTCTCCGGCCTCACCGCCGCCCAGGCGAAGCAGATGCTGATCGCCGACGTCGAGAACGACGCCCGCCGCCAGGCGGGTCGGGTGCTGCTCGAGATCGACGAGGAGACCAGGAACGACGCGGACCGCCGCGCCCGCAACATCCTCTCGATCGCGATGGGGCGGCTGGCCGGGACCCACGCGAGCGAGACGACGACCCGGCTGATCGAGCTGCCCAGCGAGGAGATGAAGGGCCGGATCATCGGACGCGAGGGCCGCAACATCCGGGCGATCGAGGCGCTCACCGGCGTCGATCTGATCATCGACGAGACCCCGAACGCCGTGGTCGTCTCGAGCTTCGACGGAGTCCGCCGCGAGATCGCGAGGCTGACGCTCGAGCGGCTGATCGCCGACGGGCGGATCCAGCCGGCGACGATCGAAGAGGCGTACGAGAAGGCCAAGGCGGAGGTCGAGGCGACCCTGGTGGCCGAGGGCGAGCGGGCCGAGCTCGAGGCCGGCGTGCACGGGATCGATCCGGCCCTGCTCGAGGTGCTCGGGCGGCTCCGCTTCCGGACCTCCTACGGGCAGAACGTCCTCGACCATCTCGTCGAGTCCGCGAAGATCGCCGGTTCGATCGCCGCCGAGCTCGGGGTCTCGGTCGAGACGGCCAAGCGGGCGACGCTGCTGCACGACCTCGGCAAGGCGGTCAGCCACGAGGTCGAGGGATCCCACGCCCAGGTCGGCGCCTCGATGGCGCGCCGCAAGGGCGAGAGCGAGGCGGTGGCGCACGCGATCGAGGCCCACCACAACGAGGTCCAGCCGAAGACCGTCGAGGCGGTCATCGTCCAGATCGCCGACGCCGTCTCGGGGGCTCGCCCGGGAGCCCGGGGGGAGGCGCTCGAGCACTACGTCACCAGGCTCCGCGACCTCGAGGAGGTCGCCGGTCGTCATCCCGGCGTCGAGAAGGTCTATGCGGTCCGGGCCGGCCGCGAGGTCCGGCTCGTCGTCGATCCCGGCGCGGTCGACGACGAGGAGGCCGCGGTGATCGCGCGACGGGCCGCGAAAGCGGTCGAAAAGGAGCTCGACTACCCGGGACGGATCAAGATCACGGTCGTGCGCGAGAGCCGGGCGACCGCCTTCGCCGAGTAGCCGACCGCGCGATGGCCTGTCGAGATTGATCGATAGGATCGCGCCTGCAATGGACGAGAGCCTGTTCTACATCGCCGGCGGCGCCCTGATCGCGGTCGCGCTGATCCTCTCGTTCATCGGAATGCGGAGCGACAAGTTCCCTTCCGACAAGCTTCTGGTCCCCGGGATCGCACTGATCGCCCTGCTCGTCGCCGTGACCGCCGTCGGCGCCGTCGAGCTCGCCAAGCACGAGCAGGAGCACAAGCTCGGGGAGGCCAATGCGGCCGCTGACGTCAAGGAATCCGCCCAGACCCAGACCGACCAGCAAGCAGGCGCGGCTCCGGCGCCCACCCCGCAGGGGCAGAGCGGCGGCGGCAGCGCCGGCGGCGGCGGATCCTCGGGTGCATCGAGCGAGGGCGCCAAGCTCTTCGTCTCGTCCGGCTGCGGAAGCTGCCACTCGCTCTCGGAGCTCGGCAGCGACGCCACCGGGACGATCGGCCCGAACCTCGACACCGCCCTCGTCAACAGGGACGCCAAGTTCATCGAGGAGTCGATCGTCGATCCGAGCGCCTACGTCGCGAAGGGCTACCCCGACGGGACGATGCCGTCCAACTTCTCCGATCAGCTCTCCCAGGATCAGATCAGCGCGATCGTCGACTTCCTCGTGCAGTCGACGAGCGGCGGCGGCTCCGGGTCGTCCGGCGGCTGAGCCGGGCGCGGCGGGCGCGCCGCTACCCTGATCGCCATGGAGACGCCCAGCGCCGCCGCCAAGCGCTTCCACCTGACCACGTTCGGGTGCCAGATGAACGAGCACGACTCCGAGCGCATGAAGGGGATGCTGTCGGCGCTCGGCTATGCCGAGGCGGAGAGCCGCGAGAACGCCGACCTGATCATCTTCAACACCTGCTCGATCCGCGAGAACGCCGACAACCGCTTCATCGCCCACCTCGGCGAGGCGAAGCGCCTCAAGGGCGGCCAGCCCGGGGTCGTCGTCGGAGTCGGAGGCTGCTGGGCGCAGTCCGTGAAGGACGAGGTCTTCGAGCGCTTCCCGTTCGTCGATGTCGCCTTCGGGCCCGGCCAGATCCACAAGCTCGCCGAGTTCCTGACGAGCGACTCGCTGAGCGCTCAGGGCTACTTCGAGTTCGAGGATTTCGCGGGCCATCTGCCGGCGCGACGCGAGCGCTCCTTCCAGGCCTGGTTGCAGATCTCCCAGGGCTGTAACTGCGCCTGCTCCTACTGCATCGTGCCCTCCACGCGCGGACGCGAGGCGAGCCGGCCGGCCGAAGAGCTCCTCGCCGAGGTCCACGGGCTCGCCGCCGACGGCGTCCGTGAGGTGACCCTGCTCGGCCAGAACGTCAACAGCTACGGCCGCGACCTCCGAGGCGAGCAGCGAACCACCTTCGCCGAGCTGCTCCGCGAGGTCGACGCGATCGACGGGATCGAGCGCGTCCGCTACACGAGCCCGCATCCGAAGGACATGAAGGAGGACGTGATCCGCGCCCACGCGGAGTGCGACTCGATCTGCGAGCACATCCATCTGCCGCTGCAGTCGGGGTCGAGCCCGATTCTCAAGGCGATGCGCCGGACCTACAACCGCGAGCGCTACCTCGATCGGGTCGCCCTGATCCGCGAGCACCTGCCCGACGTCGCGCTGACGACCGACATCATCGTCGGCTTCCCCGGCGAGACCGATGCCGACTTCGAAGCGACGCTCGAGGTCGCCGAGACGGTCGGCTACGACGGCGCGTTCACGTTCGTCTTCAGCCCGCGTCGCGGGACCGAGGCCGCCGGCCTCGACGGAAGGGTCCCGCACCCGGTCAAGAAGGAGCGGATGGCGCGCCTCGTCGAGGTCGTGCAGCGGCGCGCCCGGGAGCGCGCCGAGCGGTTCGTCGGCCGGACGATGGACGTGCTCGTCGAAGGACCGAGCCGGACCGATCCCTCGCGCCTGCGGGGCCGAAACCGCCACAACAAGGCGGTCAACTTCGAGGGAACAGCCCGGCCCGGCGAGATCGTCGACGTCGAGATCAGCTCCGCGACGTCGCAGACCCTGCTCGGCTCCGAGGTCCTGCTCTCCCGCGTCGACTGAGGGCTGATGCGCGGGTGACGGCGGCGGTGGTCGCGATCTTCGGGCCGACGGCCGTCGGCAAGACGGCCGTGGCGATCGAGCTCGCGGAGCTCTACCGCGCAGGCGGGGCGGACCCGGTCGCTGTCTCCTGCGACGCGATCCAGGTCTATCGCGGCCTCGAGGTCACGAGCGGCGCCGCCGACGCCGCCGAGCACGCCGCCCTCGAGCACCGGCTGATCGCGGTCGCCGACGTCAGCGAGGAGTTCAGCGCCGGGCGCTTCGCGGAGCTGGCCCGGACCGAGATCGACAGCCTCCTCGCCGCCGGCCGGCTGCCGATCGTCGTCGGCGGCACCGGCCTCTACATGCGCGCCGCGCTGGCCGACCTCGAGCTGAAGCCGCCGGTCCCGGCGGCGATCCGGAGCGCCGTCGAGGCGGAGATCGCCGCCGCAGGCCCGGCCGCGGTCCACGCCGAGCTCGAGCCCGACGTCGCGAGCCGGATCCACCCCAACGACCGCAAGCGCGTCGCCCGGGCGCTGGAGCTGCAGCGGGCCGGGCTCGATCCGCCCGAGCGCGAGACCGAGCTCTGGACCGCGCAGCTCCGCCACCCGACCGCGCTGATCGGGATCGTCTGCGGCCGCGAGGAGCTGGCGGCGCGGATCGACCGCCGCGTCGACGCGATGATCGCCGCGGGCGCCGCCGCCGAGGCGCGCGCGGCCGCCGCCTCCGGAGCCTCGAGGACGGCTCGCTCGGCACTCGGGTTCGACGAGCTGATCGCCGGCGACGCCGACGCGGTCAAGGCCGCGCACCGGCGCTACGCACGCCGGCAGATGACCTGGCTGCGACGGATGGAGGGAGTCACCGCGATCGACCGCAGCGGGCTCGACGACCGCGAGACGGCGCGGCTCGTCCTCGCCGCCGCGGACAACGCCGGAACCGCCTAGGCGGAGGACCCGTTCGACCCGGACCCGTCGGGGCCGGTGGGGGCGACCATGCCGCGATCGGTCATCACGTGGTCGATCAGCCCGTAGTCGAGCGCCTCCTCGGGGGTGAAGAAGCGGTCGCGCTCCATGTCCTCGTTGATCTGCTCGACGCTCTGGCCGGTGTGCTTCGCGTAGAGCTCCTCGAGGCGCCGCCGCTGTGCGAGCGTCTCGCGGGCGTGGATCTCGATGTCGGTGGACTGCCCCTCGAAGCCGCCCGACGGCTGGTGGTTGAGAATCCGCGCGTTCGGCAGCGCCATCCGCTTGCCCGGCGCGCCGCCGGCGAGGAGCAGCGATCCCATCGACATCGCGACGCCGTAACAGATCGTCTGAACGTCGCAGCGGACGAACTGCATCGTGTCGTAGATCGCCAGGCCGGAGTAGACGATCCCGCCGGGGGAGTTGATGTAGAGCGAGATGTCCTTGTCGGGGTCCTCGGACTCGAGGTGGATGAGCTGAGCCACGATCAGGTTCGCAACCTGGTCGTCGATCGGGGTGCCGAGGATGACGATCCGCTCCGAGAGCAGCCGTGAGTAGATGTCGAACGCGCGCTCGCCGCGCGAGGACTGCTCGATAACGGTCGGGACCATCGGCATCTGGATGAACCTCCTGCGGGATCGGGTCGGATCGGGCTTTCGACGGCTGGGCGAGAGGTTAGCGACGCCGCCAGCCCGTCCGGCGGTCGCCCGCCCTGCATACTTGCGGCGATGCGCTTCGCGAAGTGGCAGGCCCTCGGCAACGACTACGTCATCTTCGAGGCGGCCGACCTGCCGTTCGAGCTGACGACCGAGCGGGTCAGAGCGATCTGCGCGCCGCACCTCGGCGTCGGCTCCGACGGGATCCTGCTGCTGACCGAGCCGGCCGACGCCGCCGCGCACGTCGCCGAGCTGCGGATCTTCAACCCCGACGGCTCCGAGGCGGAGCTGTCGGGGAACGGCGTCCGCGAGGCGGTCCTCTACCTGCGCGGCGCGGGGTGGACCGACCGCGACGAGTTCACGATCCTGACGGCGGCCGGCGAGGTCACCCCGGAGGTGACCGGCCCGGGATCGGCACGGGTCGGGATGGGCCGGGCCGCGACCAGCTCCGGCGATTACCCGGACGGCGACCCGAGCGGGATCGGCAGGATCGAGGTCGGCGGCGTCGAGCGGCCGTTCCAGCACGTCTCGATCGGCAACCCGCAGTGCGCGATCGAGATGGAGAGCGGGCTCGAGGAGCTCGACCTGGAGGCGATCGGACCGGCGATCGAGTCCGCCTCGATCTTTCCGAACCGGACGAACGTGAGCTTCTGGAACGCGGAGGGGTCGCGGGTCCGGGCACGAATCTTCGAACGCGGGGTGGGGGAGACGCTCTCGTCGGGAACCGGCGCCACCGGCGCGGCCGTGGCGGCGCACCTGCGCGGTGCATCGAGCCCGCTGACGGTCGTCCTCGACGGTGGCGAGCTCGAGGTCGAGATCTCCGACGATCTCGACGTCCACCTGACGGGCACGGCTGAGCCGGTCTTCAGCGGCGAGCTCGCGGCGGAGTTGATCGCGCGCCTCGAAGCGCTCTGAGAGAATCGCCCCGCTTTGGCCCTGACCGACCCATCGAAGCGCCTCGAGGCGATCCCGCCGTACATGTTCGCCGAGCTCGAGCGCAAGGTGGCCGCCAAGCGCGCCGCCGGGATCGACGTGATCAGCCTCGGGATCGGCGATCCGGACATGCCGACCTACGACCACGTCGTCGCCGCGATGCAGGCGGCGGTTGCCGAGAACGGCAACCAGAAGTACCCGTCGAATCGCGGGCGGGCGGAGTTCCGGGAGGCGTTCTCAGCTTTCTACGAGCGCCGGTTCGGCGTCGCGATCGATCCAGAGTCCGAGGTGATGCCGGCGATCGGCGCCAAGGAATGCATCTACAACCTCTGCTTCGCCTTCCTCGATCCCGGCGACGTCGCGCTCGCCTCCGACCCTGGCTACCCGGTCTACACCGGCGGTCCGGTCCTCGCCGGGGCCGAGGTCGAGGTGCTGCCGCTCGTTCCCGAGCTCGGATTCGCCCCCGACCTCGACGCGATCGATCCCGAAGCGCTCCGCCGCGCCCGGCTGCTGTTCATCAACTACCCGAACAACCCGACCGGGGCGACCACCCCCGACGGCCTGTTCGAGCGCGTCGTCGAGCTCGCCCGCGAGCACGAGATCCTCATCGTCCACGACAACGCCTACTCGGAGACGACCTACGACGGCTACGTCGCTCCGAGCTTCCTCGAGACCCCCGGAGCCAAGGACGTCGGGGTCGAGGTCTTCAGCCTCTCGAAGGGCTACAACATGACCGGCTGGCGCTGCGCGGCGATCCTCGGCAATGCCGCCGCGATCGAGACCTACTGGCGGCTGAAGACGAACGTCGACTCGGGGCTCTTCGAGGCGGTCCAGCTCGCCGGCGTCGCTGCCCTCGAGGGACCGGCGGACCCGCTCGCGGAGATGAACCGCATCTATTCCCGCCGCCGCGACCTCGTCGTCGATGCGCTGCGCGAGATCGGCGTCGACGTCGAATCGCCGCGGGGGACGATCTACGTCTGGGCGCCCGTCCCCGACGGGCACACCTCGACCTCGTTCTGCGAGCACGTCCTCGAGCAGGCGGCGGTCGTGATCTCGCCCGGGTCGATGTACGGGCCGAGCGGCGAGGGATTCTTCCGGATCTCGCTGACGACGCCGGACGAGCGGCTGACCGAGGCGGTCGAGCGGATGCGGGAACACCTGAGCTGATCGCGATGCAGGATTCGCCGGTCAGATACGTCCGCAGCGAGGATGGCCGGTACATCGCCTACCGGACGATGGGAGCGGGGAAGCAGGACTACCTGATCGTCCTGCCCAGCCTCGGCACGATCGAGATGCTGGCGGTCCCGCCCGCGAAGCGACTGATGCGCGGATACACCGACCATTCGCGGCTGATCTCGTTCGATCGCCGCGGCGCCGGGCTCTCCGACCCGGTCGAGGTCCCGGCGACGCTCGAGGAGCAGATGGCGGACGTGATCGCCGTCCTCGACGCCTGCAGCACCGATCGGGTCGTGCTCGAGGCCCAGGCCGAGGCGGCGATGCTGGCCGTCGTCTTCGCTGCGACGCACCCCGAGCGGGTCAGCCACCTGATCCTCATGCACCCGATGGCGCGGATGATCGCGGCGCCCGGTTACGACTGGGGATGGGCGGACGAGGAGACCCGTGAGCGTGACTTCGTCCGGCCGATGCTCGCCCACTGGGGGACCGGCGAGAACGGAATGACGGCTTCGCCCGTGCTGTCGGCCACCGATCCCGATTTCAAGGAATGGTGGGGGCGCTGGGAGCGGCTGTCGTCGTCGCCGGGCACGATGGAGAAGCGGATGAAGCTGATCGCCCGGATGGACGTCCGCGAGATCCTTCCCCGGGTCCAGGCTCCGAGCCTGATCCTCGACCGGCCGCTGGCGAAGGCGATGGACTCCCGTCACGCCCGCTACTTCGCCGAGCACATTCCCGGCGGCGAGCTCGTCGAGCTGCCCGGTCGCGACGCGATCTCGTTCGGCGACGACTTCGAGGCCTACATGGAGACGGTCGAGCGGTTCGTGACCGGCGCCGTCGCGAACCGGCGCGAGGAGCGAGCGCTCGCCACCGTCCTGTTCACCGACATCTGCGGGTCGACCGAGATCGCCGCCGAGCAGGGCGATCGGCGCTGGCGCAGCCTGCTCGAGCGCCACGACCAGCTCACCCGCGAGCTCGTCGGTGCTTACGGCGGCGTCCCGGTCAAATCGACCGGCGACGGCTATCTGGCCACCTTCGACGGTCCCGCCCGGGCGGTTCGCTGCGCGACCGAGCTCGGCGAGCGCGTCGCCGAGCTGGGGATCCGCCTCCGGGCCGGCCTCCACACCGGCGAGGTCGAGGTGATCGGCGCCGACGTCGGCGGCATGGCGGTCCACATCGGTGCCCGGATCGGCGCGCTCGGCGGCCCCGGCGAGGTCTTGACGTCATCGACCGTCAAGGACCTGGTCGTCGGTTCCGGCATCGAGTTCAGCGAGCGCGGCTCCCACTCGCTGCGGGGCGTCCCCGGCGAGTGGACGCTGTTCTCGGTCGATTCGATCTAGAGCCGGCGCTCAGTCGCTGATGAAGTAGAACGGGTTCGGGAGCTTGTACGCCTTGTCGGCGTGGCCACCCTTGAGATCGCTGTCCTGGTCGCCGACGTTGAGCACGATCCGGTAGCCGCTCGCCTCGATGTCGGCACGGGCGGCCGACTTGTAGGCGCGGGTGCCGTCGGCGTCGGAGGGCCGCAGGACCAGCTCCCGCCAGCCCGAGTAGCCGGCGGATCTCAGGTTCGACTCGGTCCGGTCGCGGACGACGTCGAGGTCGGGGCGACCGGTGATGAAGAAGACCGAGACGCTCTTCGCCCGGGCGTCGTCGAACAGCTCCAGCGTCGGGTCGATCGGCGGCGAGGAGGCCGCGAACAGCGCCGTCGTCAGCGCCGCGGTCGCCCCGCTGAAGTTCGTCGCCGCCAGCTCCGAGTAGTTCGAGAGCGACGTCTCGTCGATGTCGAGCACGAGCGCGAGCTTCGGCATCCGGCACTTCGAGACACCGTGGCTGTGGCAGCGCTTTCGCGCCTGCTTGCGGATCTTCGCGACGCGGCGATCGAGGTATGCCTGCGCCTTGCCGCCGACCTTGTCGAGGTCGGACTCGTAGTGCCCGGAGTCGTGGTACTGGCGGAGCGGGGCGGCGATGTCGCCGGCGCCGACGGTGCCATGCATGCCCACCCGCGGCAGGCCGACGCCGGTCGGCCGGATGGTCGCGATCTTCGTCTTGCCGCCGTCGCCGGAGTTGCCCGCCACGGCATAGCCGGCGCCGATCAGGCCGACGGCGATCAGGGCGAGGAGCAGGTAGTCGATCGTTCTTCTTCTCAACGTGGCCTCCGGGCAGCGGTCTGGGAAAGGCGGGAGCCTATCCACCCTCGGCGGGTACTCCTACACTTGGACGGATGAACGGCAACGGCGACCCAGCGCGAGTCGATGGCGACCGCGGCGGGATCCGCAACCCGCGGGCGCGTCAGCGCGCCGTTGCGATCGGCGTCGTCAGGGGGACTCCCGGTGAGGACGCCGAGCTCGACGAGCTCAGCGAGCTGCTCCGCACCGCCGGCGTCGCGACCGAGGCTCGGATGGTCCAGCAGCGCGCCGAACCCGACCCGGACCGCTACTTCGGGCGCGGCAAGCTCGACGAGCTGAAGGCCGAGATCAAGCAGGTCGACGCCAACCTCGTCGCCTGCGATGACGAGCTCGCGCCGCGGCAGGAGCGCAACCTCGAGAGCGCCCTCCGCGTGCCGGTCATCGACCGGACGGCGATCATCCTCGACATCTTCGCCGACCACGCCCACAGCGCGGCCGGAAAGCTCCAGGTCGAGCTCGCGCAGCTCGAGTACAACCTCGCCCGCATGCGCGGGCTCTGGACGCATCTCGAGCGGCTCGGCGCCGGCCGCATGGACGGCGGCATCGGCACCCGGGGACCGGGCGAGTCGCAGATCGAGACCGACCGCCGGCTCGCCCGCGACCGGATCGCCGCACTGAGGCGGGAGCTGCGCGTCGTCGAGCGCAGCCGCGGGACGATGCGGGCCGAGCGCGAGCGCTCGGCGATCCCGACCGTGGCTCTCGCCGGCTACACCAACGCCGGCAAGTCGACGCTGCTCAACGCCGTGACCGGCGCCGGCGTCAGCGTCGGCGATCGGCTGTTCCACACGCTCGACCCGACGACGCGGTCGTTCGAGCACGGCGGCCGCAAGTACCTGCTCACCGACACCGTCGGCTTCATCCGCAAGCTCCCCCATCAGCTCGTCGACGCTTTCAAGGCGACCCTCGAGGAGACGACTCTGGCCGACCTGATCGTGCACGTCGTCGACGGCTCGGAGCCGTCGGCGTCCCGCGACGCGGCGATGCGCGCCGTCGACTCCGTGCTCGAGGAGATCGGCGCCGGCAACACGCCGCGCGTCGTCGCGTTCAACAAGATCGACCTCCTCGACGAGGACGCCCGCCGGGACCTCCTCGTCGGCCGTCGCGGCGCCGTCGGCGTCTCGGCGACGACGGGAGAGGGAGTCGAGGCGCTCCTCGACGCGATCGAGAATGCCTTCGCGAAGACCCTCGAGCGGGTCGAGCTGTTGATCCCCTACGGCGAGGGCGCCACGCTCAACGAGCTGCACGAGATCGCCGGTCAGGTCGACCGCGAGGACCGCGAGGACGGGGTGCTGGTCAAGGCGCGGGTGCCGCGCAGCCTGACGCATCGCTTCAGCGCCTGGTCCGTCAACGGCAGGGCCGCCTGAGGGCGTGGAGCTGAAGGTCCGCCTGCTCGAGCCCGGCGCCGTGCTTCCGTCGCGGGCGAATCCCGGCGACGCCGGCCTCGATCTGCGGGCCGCTGAGCCGGCGCTGCTCGGGCCGGGGGAGAGGGCGTCGATCGGGACCGGCGTGGCGGTCGAGATTCCCGCCGGTCACGCCGGGCTCGTGCTGCCGCGCTCGGGGCTCGCGCTCCGTCACGGGATCTCGATGGTCAACGCGCCCGGGCTGATCGACTCCGGCTACCGGGGCGAGCTCCGCATCCTGCTGCTCAACACCGATCGCGAGCACGGCTTCGAGATCGAGCCCGGCGACCGGATCGCGCAGCTCCTGGTCACGCCGTTCGCCGAGGTCGATCCGGTCGAGGCGGTGACGCTCGCCGACAGCGCCCGCGGTGAGCTCGGGTTCGGCTCGAGCGGGGTGGCCTGATCCAGTCGGTCATCCGCGGCCAGGGTCACCGATCGCTGGCGGCGACGCGCTCGGCATCGGCGTGAGCGGCGTCCTCGAAGCGGTCGTCGAGCGGGGCGAGCTCCGGCCGGGTGCCTTCGCGGCGCTCGATCGCCCGGGCGATCAGCTCGTCGGCCAGCCAGGCGTTCTTCGGCAGGAGCGGACCGTGCAGATAGGTCCCGATCAGGTTCCCGCGGACGATCCCTTCGAGGCCGTCGCGGCCGTTGTTGCCGTGACCGTGGAGGACGCGGCCGAGCGGCTCGCCGCCGGAGTCGATGTAGGTGCGGCCGCCGTGGTTCTCGAAGCCGGCGAGCACGCGGGGGCCGGAGCCGAGGTCGACCTCGATCGAGACGTTGCCGATCAGTCGGGGCCCGGGCTCGCGGACCGTGTGGAGTGGCGCCACGCCGAGGCCTTCGATGCGCTCCTCGCCGAGCTGGTAGGACGAGCCGAGGAGCTGGTAGCCGCCGCAGACCGCGAGACCGGCGACGCCGGCGGCGATCGCAGCCTCGATCGCGTCTCGCTTGGTCGCGAGCAGATCGGCAGCGACCATCCGCTGGTCGCGGTCCTGGCCGCCGCCGATGTAGATGAGGTCGTGCGCATCGGGATCGAACCGCTCGCCCGCCCCGGCGGCCACATAGCTGAAGCCGATCCCGCGCCACTCGCAGCGGCGTTGCAGGAACAGCACGTTGCCGCGGTCGGCGTAGATGTTCATCTGCTCCGGATAGAGGGCCAGCAGCCGTAGCTCAGCCATCGCGCACCTCCATGTAGACCGCCAGCGAGTCCTCGAACTCGATCGTGCTCGGGACCCGCTCGCAGCCGACGATCCAGAGCCCGGCGGCATCGGCGTCGCGGTCGAGCTCGGCAAGCGTGAAGCGGTCGAGGTGGATCGTGTGCGTCGTCTCGGTCAGGGTCCCATCCGGCGCCACGAGCTGGCGGAGGCGGATCATCGTGATCGCCTGCTCCTCGATCCGGATCTCGGTCGGCAGGCTCGAGTGGACCCAGCCATCGACCTCGCGGACGTCGGGGACCGGATCGGGCCGACCTGTGCCGGTCGGCAGCGGTTCCTCGATCACGACCGCACAGAGCCGCCCCTCGCGCTCGAGATGGCGAGCGACGGCGGCGAGCAAGCCGCGGCGCCCCGCTGACCCGCCGGCGATGTGGAGGAGCTGCATCGGCGCCAGGATCAGCGGGAACCTCCGGCCGAGGTCGAGGTCGCGGGCGTCGCCGCGGACCGTCTCGACGGGCAGGCTGCGATCGGCGGCCCGCTGCGCGAGCGCCGCCAGGACCGCCGGGTCGGTGTCGACGGCGGTCACCGGGTGTCCGGCGGCGGCCAGCGGCAGCGCGACCCGCCCGGTCCCGGCACCGAGGTCGAGGACGCCGCCGGGGCGCTCGCCGGCGAGCCGCTCGAACAGCTCGAGGTCAGCCGCGAAGCCGCCGTGCTCGGCGTCGTGCCAGGCGACCGGGTCGCCGCCGGCTGGGGGCGAGGTGCGGCGCCCGCCGCCGAGCCGCGCAGTCATCGCCAGAACTCCGTCGCGAGGCCGCGTTTGGCGAGCAGGGTGCGCAGCTCGATCAGCGCCGTGTAGGTCGGGAGCGCGAAGAGGCGCTGGTCGGCGGCGGCAAGCGCCCTGTCGAGCGAGTCGGGGATCCCTGCGACGACCTCGATCCGGTCCGTCGGCCAGCCGGCGTACTTGAGCCGAAGCGCCATCTCGGCGGCGCGCGTGCCGGTGCAGTGGATCCGCCCAGCGGAATCGGCGAGCAAGTCGAAGTCCGCGTCCCAGATCCAGGAGACATCGCGTCCGTCGGCGATCCGGTCGTTGAGAGCGAGCCAGAGATCGAGACGGCCGCCGCTCTGCTCGGCCTCGAGCCTCAGGGTTCGCAGGACCTCGTTGGCGCCGGCGGGGTTCTTGATCAGCAGGATCGCCAGCGACCGCTCGCCGATTGCGATCGTCTCGACCCGTCCGAACGCGGCGCGAACCGATTGCAGGCCGGCGCTGATCTGCTCGCCGGCGATGCCGAGCCGCCCCGCGGCGGCGATCGCGGCCAGCGCGTTGTAGACGTTGTAGAGCCCGGGCAGCGGCAGGTCGATCGTGAGCTCGCCGTCCCCGGTCCGGACCCGGAACCGCGAGCCGCTGATCCCCTGCAGCTCGATGCCGGTCGCGTAGACGTCGGGCGCAGGACGATCGGCGCCGCAGTTCGGACAGCGGTAATGGCCGAGGTGGCCGACGAAGGCGCGCTCGTAGCGATACGGGGCCCCGCAGCGGCGGCAATGCTTGGCGTCGAACGCATGCTGGAGCTCCGGGACGGCCTGGGCGGGATCTTCGATGCCGAAGAACGTGACTCCCTCGCGACGGCGCAGCTCGCGGTCGCGGCCGAGGTCGGCGATCAACGGGTCGTCGGCGTTGAGGACGAGGCCGGTTCGGCCTTCGCGCCCGGCGACCACGGCGGCCCACTGGTCGGCGAGACGTTCGAGCTCGCCGTAGCGGTCGAGCTGGTCGCGGAATAGGTTGCCGAGGACGAGCAGCGTCGGCGCGAGCTCGTCGGCGACGCTCGGCAGCCATGCCTCGTCGACCTCGAAGAGGCCCTCGTCACCGCCACCGTCGAGCAGCGCCGTCGCGACGCCCCAGGCCATGTTCGATCCGGCCCGGTTGTGGACCGGGTCGCGACCGGCGGCATGGAGCGCGGACGCCAGCATTCCCGCCGTCGTCGTCTTGCCGTTCGTCGCGCTGATGATCGTTCGCGAGCGCTCGAGGCCGGCGCCGAGCCTGCCGATCGCGTCCGGAGCGATCCGCAGCAGGAAACGGCCGGGCAGGGTCGTCCCGCCGCCGCGGCCACTGCGCCGGCTCAGCGCGCCGATCGCGCGCGCGGCGGCGACCTTCGCAGCGAACAAGCCCCTGCGTCGCTCGCTGCTCACGGCGCTCCGGCCGGCGGGGCGATCAGCTCGAGCGCGTCGTCGAGAAGGCCGACCCGCATCGGCAGGCCGGTCAGCACGTCACCGTCGGCGTAGACGTCGAAGGGGCGATCGGCATCGACATCGACGACCCGGCCGCGCAGCGTGATCACGTCGTCCCGCTCGATGTGTGTGCCCTTGAAGACCTGCGGAAGCCCGGTCAGGAACCTGCGCTTCGGGGCGTCGCCGGTGATCACCACATCGAGGAGGCCGTCGTCGAGGCGCGCCTGGGGAGCCACGAACATCCCGCCGCCGTACGCCTGCGAGTTGGCGACGGCGACGGAGTAGCCGCGAACGCTCGTCGCCTCGCCGTCGACCGTCACCGTGAACTCGGCGGGACGCCACTGCCAGAGCGCCTTGACGGCCGCATAGGCGTAGACGAGCGGACCGCCGATCGCCGTCGTCTCGTTCGCGATCCGATTCGCGTCGGAGTCGAAGCCGCAGCTCGCGATGCAGAGGAAGCGCTCCCCGTTCGCCTCGCCGACGTCGATCCGCCGGCGGCTGCCGGCGGCGAGCACCGCAACCGCGCCGGCGGGGTCCGTCGGAATCCCGACGACGCGTGCGAGGTCGTTGCCGCGTCCGCCGGGGATGATGCCGAGCGGCGCCGCGGAGCCGGCGAGCGCGCCGCCGACCTTGCCGATCAGCCCGTCGCCGCTGACGACGACCGGCACCTCGTCGCGCTCGGCGGCGGCGAGCGCCTCCCGGCAGCCGTGCTCGATCCCCGTCGTCATCACGATCCGGTACTGCATCCCGCGCCGGTCGAGCTCGGAGCGGATCTCCGGCAGGCGCTTCTGCGCCCGGCCCGATCCGGCCGAGGGATTGACGAGCAGGCAGTAGGCGGTCGCCGGAGCGGGATCGGCCACGCGTGCTCAGTCTCCCTTGCGGGCGACGAACCAGGAGCCGTTGCCGATCCGGCCGGTCTTGACGGTCGACATCCCGTGCCGCCCGAATCCCCGGGCCAGCACCGAGTCGGGCGTGTAGAACGGCGTCCGATCGCCGGAGCTGGCGGCGACGATCGCGTGGCCGCCATGGCGGAGGACGCGGGCGATCTCGGCGAAGAACGGCGGCATGTTCAGCAGCGTCACCAGGTCGAAGTCGCCGTCGCCGTAGGGGAGCGAGGAGGAGTCGGCGACCTGGAAGGCGACCCGCCCTTCGGGATCGAGCCCGACCTTGGCCTTGGCGCGGCGGATCATCTCCTCGGAGACGTCGACACCGCGCACCGACGCGTAGGGGAACTCGCGGGCGACGAACAGGGCGGCGACGCCCGTCCCGGTCCCGATGTCGAGCGCTCGCTCGGGCCGCCGGTCGATCATCGTCACGGCGACCGCGAGCGGTGCGAGGTGGTCCGGCCCCGGCGCACCCGTCCGCTCGTCCCAGGTGCCGGCCAGGCCGTCGAAGTACGAGGTCATCGGCCCCTTCAGGACCGGCCAGAGCCAGGGCGCGCGGGCGACCGTCGCGTTCAGGGCCCGGCCGATCAGCTTGACCCGGGTCGGGGGGCCGGAGGCGCGATCGTCGGGATCGCTGCGCTGGGGTGGGATCGCCACGGCGCCATGATCGCAACCCGCTAGGCTGCCGCGCGTGCTGAACCGGACCTGGCCGCTGCTCGCCGTGATCCTCGCCTGCGGCGCGCTGCTCGCGGCCTGCGGCGGCAGCGACGACAGCTCGGCCACCGAGGCGGACGCGACCACCGGCGGCAGCCCCTGCGAGAGCGTCGATACGCCGCCGGTCAAGAAGAACGCCGACCTGCCGCCACCGAAGCAGGACGAGCCGTCCGCCGACGGTGTCACCTTCGAGACGAGCTGTGGCAGCTTCACGGTCAGCTTCGACGACCGCGCCCCGAAAACGGACGCCTCGTTCCAGTACCTGGCGGAGAGGGGCTTCTACGACGACACGGTCTTCCACCGCGTCGTCCCCGGTTTCGTGATCCAAGGCGGGGACCCGCTCGGGACGGACCCGAACCGGGCGGGCACCGGCGGGCCCGGCTATCACGTCGACGAGAAGCCGCCGTCCGATCTCTCCTACACGAAGGGCATCGTCGCGATGGCGAAGAGCCAGGTCGAACCGCCGGGACGCTCGGGAAGCCAGTTCTACGTCGTCACCGGTGCGGACGCCGGACTGCCACCCGATTACGCTCTGGTCGGCAAGGTGACCGATGGGATGGACACGGTCGAGGCAATCGACGCGCTCGGGACTCCCGGCGCCGACGGCCCGCCCACCCAGACGGTCGTGATCGAGTCCGCTACCCCGGAGGGCTGACATGGCCAAGGCCAGAGGGGGAGACATCGCGCCGGACTTCACGCTGCCGTGGACCGGCGAGGGGGAGTTCTCGCTCGCCGAACGACGGGGGCGCTGGGTGATCCTGGCCTTCTACCCGGGGGACTTCACGCCTACCTGCACGAAACAGTTCTGCAATTACCGCGACGGCCGCGAGCAGATCGACGACCTCGACGCCGAGGTGGTCGGAATCTCGCCCCAGGACGTCGGCTCGCACGAGCGGTTCATCGCCGAGCATGGCCTGACCGTGCCGCTGGCGGCCGACGTCGACAAGTCGGTCGCGAAGGCCTACGGCGTCCTCGGTCCCGGAGGCGCCTTCGTCCGCCGGGCGATCTTCGTGATCGATCCCGAGGGCGTGATCCGCTACCGCAAGGTCGCTCTCGTCGGTCTCGGGTTCGAGGACGCCGACGACCTCCACGCCGCCCTCGACCGGGCGCGCGCGGCGGCTTGAGCGCCGCCGAATTCGAAGTCGAGACCGACGGCATCGTCCTGCGCGGGTCTCGCGAGGGGACCGGGCCGCCGATCGTGCTCGCCCACGGGCTGACCGCCCATCGCGACCTCGTGGTCCACGGCTCGCGGGCGCTGGTCCGGGACGGCCACGAGCTCGTCCGCTACGACGCCCGCGGGCACGGGGAGAGCGATCCGGGGGCACAGGGGAGTTATGTATACGAGCAGCTCGCCGACGACCTCGCCGCGATCGTCGCCGCGACCGGGCTCGAGCGCCCGGTCCTCGCCGGCCACTCGATGGGGGCGCACACGATCGCGACGCTGGCGCTCCGCGATCCGGCGCGCTGGGCCGGGGTCGTCCTGATCAGCCCGGCGAGCGTCGGGGTCCCGCTCGAGGAGCGGTCGCTGGCAAGCTGGGACCAGCTCGCGGCCGGCCTCGAGGAGAACGGGATCGACGGTTTCATCGCCGCCTACGAGGTCGGGATGAATCCCGATTGGCACGACACGCTCGTCCGAATCGCCCGCGAGCGCCTCGGCCGTCATCGCGACCTCGACGCGGTCGCGACGGCGCTTCGCGAGGTGCCGCGCTCGCTGCCGTTCGAAGGCCTCGCCGAGCTCGCGGCGCTGGAGGTGCCGGCGCTCGTCGTCGCCAGCCACGACGAGGCCGATCCCGGTCACCCGCACGCGATCGCCTCCGCCTGGTCCTCGGCGCTGCCGCGCGCGAGCTTGATCTCCGAGGAGCCGGGGGAGAGCCCCCTGGCTTGGCAGGGAGGACGGCTCTCGCGCGAGATCGCCGCCTTCTGCACGGGCCTCGGCTGAGCCGGTCCGTATCCTTGCCCGGCGATGAGCGACGACTACGGAAGGCCGATCCACTACACCGCCGTCCAGCGCGGTACCCCGGTCTACGACAGCGAGGGCATCGCCGTGGGGGAGGTGCGGCGGGTCGAGGACAACTACGCCGAGCACATCCTCGACGGGTTCGAGATCCTCGACCGCGAGGGAACGCTGCGATTCGTCGATGCCCCCGAGGTCGCCCGCACGTTCGAGCTGGGGGTGACGCTGACGATCACGGCCCCAGAGCTGCGCGACCTGGCGAAGCCGGTCGATCGCGGTATCGGCGGCCTCGGCGGCGGCAACGCAGGCGGTGGTCTCCTCGGCCGCCTCTTCCGCCGCTAAGCCCGATCTTCGTCGTCGGGCCGGCGACCCGTCCAGTCCCGGAACTTGATCCGGCCGATCTCGCGAACCTCGCCGATCGTGCTCCACTGGCGGCGGCCGAGGCGGGCCAGCGGCCGCAGCCGTTCGATCGCCGGATGACCGTCGACGAGAACGTCCTCCTCGATCGCGACCAGGACCACGCGGCCGAAGACGACCACGGAGGTGCCGAGGTCTTTGGTCCCGTGGAGCAGGCACTCGAGCGCCACCGGTGAGCCGGCGACGCGCGGCGGCGCCACGAGGCGGCTCGGCTCGCGCTCGAGGCCGACCTCCGCGAACTCGTCGTGGTCGGGAGGAAAGTCGGTTGCGGTCGCGTTGACCTGCTCGAAGAGCGGCTCGGGGGCGAGGTTGACGACGAACTCCCCGGTCGCGGTCGCGTTCGCCAGCGAGTCCTTGCGGCCGATCGACGTGAACTGGACGACCGCCGGATCGGCGCAGGCGACGGTGAAGAACGAGTGCGGAGCGAGGTTGTCGACGCCGTCGACGGACCTGGTCGACACCCAGGCGATCGGCCGCGGGACGACCACGGAGTTGAGCAATCGGTAGAGCCCGCCGGGGCGGTCGCCCGGCTCGAAGTCGACGCGGGTCACGGCTCAATCAAACAACAAAGAAGGGGCCGGCTCGCGCCGGCCCCTTCAGGAGTCCCTCGATCTTCTCCCGCTCAGACCACGGGCTGCTGCGCCGGCGCCGTGCCGGTGCCGCCGAGGTCGAAGAACAGCGTGCTCGCCACCAGCGCGTGCACCGGCAGGAACAGCGCGAACGCGATCACCGCGACGATGATCGCGCCGGCGACCCCGCCGATCGCGCCACCGATCAGGGCTGCGACGAGGTAGGCGACGATCATGATCAGGAACACGCAGACGAGGACGCCGAAGACGGTCCAGGCCTGGCCGCGGACGAGCTCGTAGCTGCGACCGAAAGCCTCGATCGGCCCGGCGCCCTCGGCGACGATCGACGGAGCGCCGACGGCCCAGATCGTCATCAGGATCAGCCCCGGGATGATCAGGAGGAAGAGGCCGATCGTCACCGCGATGCCGTAGAGGATCGAGAACAGGATCAGGCTGCCGATGGCCGGCATCGCCGACTCGAAGAGGTCTCCGACCGACATGTCACGGCGCCCGTCGCGGACGTCTTGGACGAGGCGGACGACGAACCCGGTGAAGAGCGCGGCTCCGATCAGCTCGACGATCGACGCGAGAACCTGAAGGAAGAACCCTCCGGCGTCGTTGAGGAGACCGACGATGACGCCGACGACCACCGCGACGAGGATGCTCGTCCCGATGAGCACGCCGAAGTTCCGCGAGTAGATGCTGAACGCGTCGCTGATCACCTGGCCGACCTGGATCTGGTTCGATCCGCCGGCTGGTCGGGGGGCGGGGGCGGGAGTTGGTGCTGCTGCTTCCATGACGACGACGCTACCCGGAAACCCGATGCGCTGCAATGGTGCGGTGCGACGGCGGCCGGGTAGTGTCCGCAGCCGATGACGCTCTCGAAGCTACCGCGCCGCCGCCTCGCTCTCGTCACCTGCATGGACTGCCGGATCGACCCGCTCGACGCGGCCGGGCTCGAGCCCGGCGATGCCCACGTGATCCGCAACGCGGGTGCCGTCGTCACCACCGACGTCAGCCGCTCGCTGGCGCTCTCGCAACGGGCGCTCGGCACCGAGGAGGTCTGGATCGTCAAGCACACCGACTGCGGGCTGCTCGGCCTCGACGACCGCGAGTTCCTCGACGCCGTCGAGGCGGAGACCGGCGAGCGGCCCGGATGGACGCCCGGCGGCTTCGATTCGCTGGAGGAAGGCGTCCGCGAGGCGGTGGAGCAGGTCCGCAGCGACCCGGCCCTGGCCTCGTCGGCGGTCCGCGGCTTCATCCTCGACGTCGAGGGCGGCGAGCTGATGGAAATCGGACCCAACGCACGATAATCGACGTTATGTAGACCTGGGCGTGAGAACGCCATGACCGGCGGTCAGGAGGCGCTCGCCTGGGCGAAGCGAATCCGCGCGCTCGGTCCCGACGGAACCTGGGCAGCCGCGGCGCCGCCGACTGAAGCTTCTGCAACTTCACCCTTGCCGGCGGGTTTCAAGGCTCCGGCGCGCCACGTAGCCGTGCCGGCAGTCTTTATGAGGATTTCAAGAGGGAATCGTGAGCGACCTGTATAAGGGACTGACCATGTCCGTTGGCTCAAGGGGGAAAATCGCCTTCGCGGCGGCGCTCGTCGTCGCGCTCGCCGTCTTCGTCGCCCTGATCTTCGGCTCGACCCGCGGTCGCGCCGCCCGCGACGTCGTCGTCGATCGCGCCGAGACCGCGATCGTCGGCCCGAAGGCGGCCGGAAAGCCCGCCGTCGGCAACGTCCGCGGAACCCGCCCGAACATCCTCCTGATCATCACCGACGACCAGGAGAAGACGTCGATGCGGGCGATGCCGAAGACCCTGAAGCTGTTCAAGCGCCAGGGCGTCGACTTCAACCACGGCTACGTGACGACGCCGCTCTGCTGCCCGGCCCGGGCGACGATGTACTCGGGGCTCTACGCCCACAACCACGGGATCATCACCAACAACCCGACCAAGCAGTTCGGGAAGACGTATCTGTGGCAGGACACCTTCCCGGCGGAGCTGCAGCGCAACGGCTACTACACCGGTCAGTTCGGCAAGTACCTGAACAACTGGAACAAGAAGCGGGAGGGCGACGCCGGATTCGACGTCTTCAAGGACGATTACAACGGCATCGAGCACGACCGCAAGGAGCGCTCCAAGGCCGACATGCTGACCGCCCGCCGCGGTGCCCGCTTCGTCAAGGACCGCGAATCCTCCGACAAACAGCCGTGGATGATGACCGTCTCGCTGCGCTCGCCGCACACGCCGCTGGTCGCCGAGAAGAAGTACGACAACGCGCGGGTGCCGAAGTTCAAGCCGCCGATCTCCTTCAACGAGACCGACCTCTCCGACAAGCCTAAGTACCTGCGCGATAAGCGCCACGACAAGACGCTGGGCTACATAACCAAGCGCTATCAGAAGTACGAGCAGACGCTGCTGTCGGCCGACGACGGCGTCGCCAAGGTCTTCCGGACCCTCAAGGAGACCGGCGAGGACCGCGACACGCTGGCGATATTCGTCTCCGACAACGGCTACCTGTTCGGCGCCCACGGCGTCCTCGGCAAGGTCTTCCCCTACCAGGAGGCGACCAACGTCCCGATGTACATGCGCTGGCCGGCCGAGCTCGGCAAGAAGGGCCGGCTCGACACCCGGCTCGTCGCCAACGTCGACTTCGCGCCGACGTTCTACGACGTCGCCGGCATCGATCCGGGCTACCAGGTCGACGGCAAGTCGCTGTTCGACCCCGGCAACGACCGCAAGTACATGCTCACCGAGTCGGTCAAGTGGAAGGCGATCCAGGACAAGCGCGGCTCGTTGATCGAGACGAAGACGAACGACCCCGGCAAGCCGTTCGTCGAGCTCTACGACTGGAACGTCGACCCGGGCGAGATGGACGGCAAGCCGCGACTCAACAACGCGAACCAGAAGCAGCGTTATCGGGAGATGAGCGACTACCTGGAGAAGGTCAAGGACTGCTCGGGCTCGGACTGCCCCTAGGCGGCGGGCCGCCTCAGTTCACGGACGGGTCCTCGGGCATCCTCGCCACGAGGGCGTACTCGCCGCCCTTGCGCTCGAGGACGTCGCTCCAGAGCGTCGCCGGATCGTCCGGGAAGAGCTCGGGCGGGATCGGCGCCTCGACGATCCAGGCCTCCTCCTCGAGCTCGCCCTCGAGCTGGCCCGGCCCCCAGCCCGAGAAACCCGCATAGACGCGGCCGCGGCGGACCGCTTCGGGAAGCTCGTCGAGGTCGGTCGACGCGGAGACGAGGCCGACGTCGGCGACGACGATCCACGCGGCCTTGTCGGGGTCGGTGAACTCGCCGAGCACCACGAGCGACTCCGGCTGGACCGGCCCGCCGACGAAGACCGGCTCGGCGACCGCGATCGAGGCCAGCTCCGGGAGCACCTCCTCGACCTCCGCGTCGGCCGGGCGGTTGAGGACGATCCCCATCGCCCCCTCCTCCCCGTGCTCGGTGATCAGGACCACCGAGCGGACGAAGTTCGGGTCCTGCAGCGCCGGCGAGGCCACGAGGAGCTTGCCGCGAAGGTTTTCCACGCGGTCAGGCTAGCGCGCACCGGCCGCGCTCACGACGATCCCGGCGGAGCGGCCTCCCGGCCTCTCTAAGCTTCCCGGGCGATGGTTCACGACGTCAGCCAGGCGACCTTCGAGAAGGACGTCCTCGACCGCTCCCACGAGGTGCCGGTCGTCGTCGACTTCTGGGCCGAGTGGTGCGGCCCCTGCCGCCAGCTCGGGCCGGCGCTCGAAGCCGAGGCCACCAAGCGCGGCGGCGACGTCGACCTCGCGAAGCTGGACGTCGATTCCAACCAGGCGCTCGCCGCGCAGTTCGGCATCCAGGGGATCCCCGCGGTCAAGGCCTTCAAGGACGGCGCGGTCGCGGCCGAGTTCACCGGCGCGATCCCACCCGCGCAGGTCGCGGCATTCTTCGACGGGCTCGTCCCCTCCGAGGCCGACCGGCTCGCGGACGCCGACGACGAGGCATCGCTGCGCCGGGCGCTCGAGCTCGATCCGAGCCAGCAGGAGGCCGGCGTGAAGCTCGGCCGGCTGCTGCTCGCGGCCGGCGACGAGGAGGAGGCCCGCACCGTCCTCGGTCCGTTCGAGGGCGACTTCATCGCCTCCGGGCTGCTCGCCAGGATCGAGCTCGGCACAGGCGACGATGCCGCGACCGCTTTCGACGCCTGGGACGGAGGCGACCATGAGCGGGCCCTCGACATCCTCCAGGAGCAGATCACCGCCGAGCAGGACGCGGACCGGGTCGACCGGCTGCGCCGGGTGATGGTCGCGATCTTCACCGAGCTCGGACCCGCGAGCGAGCTGGCGCGCGAGCACCGCCGGCGCCTCTCGCTGGCGATCACCTGAGCGAGCCGGATGCCGGAGATCGGTGGAGTCGGCCTGCTGACCGCGCTGTTCGCGGGCGCAGTCTCGTTCTTCTCGCCCTGCGTACTGCCCCTGGTCCCCGGCTATCTCTCGGCGGTCACCGGAGTCTCCGCCGCCGAGCTCGAGCGGGCGAGCTGGCGCACCGTCGTCCCCCCCGCCCTCGTCTTCATCGCGAGCTTCTCGGTCATCTTCATCCTCCTCGGGCTGACCGCCGTCGGTCTCACCCAGACGCTACGCCAGAACCAGGACACGCTCGACAAGATCGCCGGCGTTCTGATCATCGCGATGGGCATCCTCTTCGTCGCCCAGCTCTTCATCGTCAAGCTGAACCGCGAATGGCGCGTCGAGGCGCTGATCGAGCGCGCCGGCAGCGGCGGCCCACTGATCGCCGGAGCCGCCTTCGCGATCGCCTGGACCCCGTGCATCGGGCCGACCCTGGCGGCGATCCTCGCCCTCGCCGGATCGACCGGCTCGGTTCTCCAGGGTGGCCTGATGCTCGCCGTCTACTCGCTCGGCCTCGCGATCCCGTTCCTGCTGACCGCGATCGCCTTCGCCCGGATGACGACCGCCTTCGGCTTCATCAAGCGCCACTACGCAGCGATCATGGCCGTCGGCGGCGTGATCCTGATCGCGATGGGCGTCCTCGTCTACACCGGCGAGCTGACCCGACTCAACCTCGAGGCTCAGCAGGCGCTGGACGATCTCGGAATCAACTTCTTCAATGAAGTCTGAGCTCGCAGCAAGCAGCTAGCAGCAAGCAGCGACAAGCCGCAGTCCGGAGTCGATGCTGCTCGCTGCGCGCTACTCCCCCGGCTTGACCGGGACCGGGACTTCCACCGGCTCACCGACCTCGACCGGCGTGCCGATTGCCTCGGTCTCCTCGAGGCCGGCGCCGTCGAGGTCGCGGGAGCAGACGATCCGGAACCGGCCGGTGCCGATGTCGGGGTCGGGGATGATGGGCAGGCCGCGGATCTCGTCCCAGCCGAGCCGTTCGACCTCGAACGGGTTCATGCGCACCTCGGCGGCCGGGAACGGGCAGCCGGCGTTGTGCTGGTCGATCGCCTGAGAGATCGCCTCGAGGTTCTTCGCCTCGGCAGCCACGCGCTCACGGTAGCAGCGGCGACGCGACGTGGCGCGGGAGACCCAAGTGGCACCCGAATCGAGCTTCCCGGTTTACACTGCCGCCCCCGCGCCATCGGGATGGCGCGTCCTCCCATCGAAAGGGTGCCGTGCGCAGTCAGTTGATCCTCGTCGTCGGGCTCGTGGTCGCGGGCATGCTCATCGTCGGTCCCGCGTCCGCTGCGGCTCCGTACCAGACGAAGGTCACCGCCTCCGGCGATGCGCCGACCTGGCACGGTGACGTCAAGTCGAGCGGCGGCCTGCTCCACGGCATCCGCAGCTGCGAGCGGAAGCGGCTCGTGAAGATGTACAAGCGACGGGACGGCAAGGACCGGCTGATCGGGACCGACCTCAGCAACCGGGCCGGCCGCTGGTACGTCCCGGACGAGCCGACGAGGGGCATCTACTACGCGAAGGTCGCCGGACGCCGGGCCAAAGACAAGCCCGCCTGCGCGCCCGATCAATCGGCCATCGTGTACGTCGACTGACCCGCGCACGGCCGCCGCCGACCGCGCGGTTGCGTCTCCGGCGACGGCTACCATCGGCGCATGCCGAGCGAACGCATGTACGGTGACCCCTCGGAGTGGGAGCACGCGGTCGCGCACGTCGACATGGACGCCTTCTACGTCTCCGTCGAGCTTCTCGATCGCCCCGACCTGCATGGCAAGCCGGTGATCGTCGGCCCGCGCGACCCGGACGCGCGCGGGGTCGTCATGACCGCCTCCTACGAGGCGCGGCGCTTCGGCGTCCACTCGGCGCTGCCGATGGCGGTCGCCCGCCGGCGCTGCCCTCACGCCGTCGT
>DASTTY010000042.1:0-31568 GCA_035759925.1 Solirubrobacterales bacterium | reverse complement strand
CAGCATCCTCGGGATCGCCCTGCTCGGCCTCGTCGTGTTGGCGGTGCACGACTCGCCGGGGCTGACGACCGTCGCGATCGTCCTCGCTCTGCCGGCTTCGGTCCTGCTGCTGATCCAGGCGGTCACCGGCAGCGATGATCTACTGCCCTACTCCTCGGCGCTCGAGGCCGTCCTCTACTTCTACGCGGCCGGCGCCCTGATCGCCTACATGCTCGCCGACCACGAGGTGACGCGGGACGAGATGTTCGCGGTCGGCGCCACCTTCACCCTCGTCGCCTGGGCCTTCGCCTACATCTACGTCGTCTGCCAGGCGATCGAGCCCGAGACCTTCACCGCCGCCGTCGATCCGACCGGCGAGCGCAGCTGGATGGAGCTCCTCTTCATGAGCTTCACGACGCTGTCGAGCACCGGCCTCGGCGACGTCATCCCGGTCAAGTCGTTCGGGCGCAGCCTCGTGATGATCGAGCAGGTCGTCGGCCTCGCCTTCGTGGCGATGCTGGTCTCGAGGCTCGTCGGCCTGACGGTACTCCGCGGCCGCCTCCGCTCGCCGGACGATCAGCGGTAGAACGTCACGAAGAAGCCGCTCGGCCGCGATCCATTTCCATTCGGGTCCCTCGTGTTGACGAAGGCCTCGGTGCCGGGTGGACATTCGGGGTTGCCGCCGAGGCCCATCGTCGTGATCATGTCGCCGCTCGTGGCCCAATCGAGCGTGGCCGATCCACCGCGGGGGCTGAACGGGAGCCCGCTGAAGCAGTAGTAGCCGCCGACCGAGCCCGCGGCCACGTTGGCCTGGGTGATCCCGCTCGAGTTCGCGGCTTTGACGACGCCGTTCTGGTCGACCTGGGCGAAGATCGGGGCGCGGGCCGCGACCGCCTTGTGCGCCTGCTTGCGGGCGATTGTCTTGACCTTCGCCTTCGTCAGAGCCCGCTCGAACGACGACGGCCCCGCGACCGCGGTCCCCGCCACGGCAAACACGAGCGCGATCAGCGCGACGACGAGCGCCTGTGACGCAGTCGGTCGGCTCCGATCCATGGCTCCTCCTCGGACGATTGCTCGCCCGCCTCATCGCTACCCTAACCGACGCGCCTCGGCGCCCCGGAGGGGTGGCAGAGCGGTTGAATGCGGCGGTCTCGAAAACCGTTATACGTCGATTAGGCGTATCGAGGGTTCGAATCCCTCCCCCTCCGCTGTAGAGCCGAATTCCCAGCCCAGGCAGTCACCGATGTGCCTAGCGTTGGACGGGTCCCCAGTCAGGCTGGATCTGGGCACCCCATCCAATGTCCCACCAGAAACTTCGGAAACGCTCCCCAGCACTGGTGATTCCGATCAGATGCGGTACCTGGCCGGAGTCCTCCTGAGCCACGACCCGGTCCCCCGACGGAGCGAAGGCGGGGAACTTGAAGTCCCAGTTCTTCTTCGGATCGCCGAGGATCCGCCTTCCGGGGAATGTTCTGAAGACGCCTTCTGCGCAGATCCCGCACGGTCCATCCGCGGCCGACACGAAAAGGTTGAACGGACCCCATACCGGCCACACCGCATAAAGAGGGTTGCTGTTGACCTTTGTCCCTGTTGATTCGCTGACGCTGTAGGTCCATCGAGTGCCGGCAGGGTTGAAGGCGAAGCCGCGCATGTCATAGAAACGGTGGAAGTTGACGACGATCCTCGGATGCGTCGGCTTCGCGGCATCTGAATCGACCCTGTAGACGGCGTCGTCACCCCACGGCACATCTTTGTAAGTCGTTCCCTGGAGGAAGAGTTGGGATCCGTCCGGCGAGAACTGCGGGTTGGCGGACTTGCCAGTCGTCTTGTCGATGGCGGTGAAATCCGTCAGCCTCCTTTCCCCCGTGCCGTCGGCTCGCATGACCCAGATCTCCGTCTCGCCCGACCGTCTGCTCGCGAAGGCGATTCGGCTGCCGTCGGGCGAGAAGACGGGCTGGTGATCTTGGCGGGCGTTCCTCGTCAGGAGCGTTTTCTCGCCGCCGTTGGTGTTCATCACCATGATCTCCGTATCGCCGCCACGAGCCTGGACGTAGGCGATCTTGCGCCCGTCCGGTGAGAAGCTGGGCTGAGTCTCGTTTGCGGCCTCAGTCGTCAGCTGCTCCAGCCCCGCCCGCGGGGCGAGATCGGCATCGTAGGTAGCTGGGTTCTGGATCTTCCAGATGTTCCAGTTCTTTGGCGACGTGCCGCGGTCGCTAGCGAAGACGATTGGACCGTTCTCACCCGGAAACGCTGCGTGCGTTAGCGTCGGCCGCGTCAGGAGGCCGAGTGCGGCCGAAACCACCGCGCCCAGCACCAGCAATCCGATGAACCCACTCCGTTTGGCCTCCATGCCCAAGGGGATCCTGTCAGATCCTGACATCGCCTGACTTCTGCCATTTCGTGGTAATCCGGATGCCATGCCATGCGCTGGAGCCGCTTAGGTGAGTCCGTCTGCCGGGGGCCGGACGGGTACCGGGGCTCGTCACCAGCAAAAGGAAGCAATGGGGCGTAGCACGGCGCTCCGTCTCGACCGGGGCGTGACGGTCACCGCTTCGGGCGCGAGCCCGGGCCAAGTGGGAGACGTCCGGGACTGGCCCGCAGACTGGCACCCAGCGGATCCTCAACGGCCAGAAACGGCTCAGGCAAGCGGATCAGCAGGAGACCAAAACGGTCTCGAAAACCGTCATACGTCGATTAGGCGTATCGAGGGTTCGAATCCCTCCCCCTCCGCTCAGCGACGCGGCAGGTCGGACAAAGACCGAGAAGCGATCTGCGTGGACGGCGCTTCGATCGGGTAGCGAGAGGTGTACAACGACCCGAAGGAGCCAGTTCACATGGATGCCGAGCCGCCGGACTACTTCGAGCCCGAGACAGGGACGGTGTTGACGCATCTTCTGATCGTGCGCGATGTCGATCGCTCACGCGAGTTCTACGAACGCGTCCTGGATGCGACCGCGGTCCGCGAGAAGGACCCTTGCGTTCTGCGGTTTCAGAACGCCTACATCGTTCTCAATGGCGAAGGCGGCCCCACCGACGACAAACCCGACGTTCAGGCGCAGGCGCCATCCGATTCGAAGACGCTGAGCAGCGCGATGAACGTGCGTGTGACCGACATCCACGCCGTCTATGAGCGATGGCGCTCCCGGGGTGGCGAGTTTTTGACCGAGCCCAAAGACCACGAGCTGGAGATTCGCTGCTACCTGCGCGACCCCGACGGCTACCTGATCGAGTTGGGCCAGGGGACCGGCATCCTCGAGGAGATGGGTCGGCGATGAAGAATGCGCGGTTAGGGCTGCAACCCGGGGACGGGCGCTGCGCCATCAGATGCGAAGGAAAGGGTCACCGACGGCCGCGCCGACAGAGCCCCGAGTCGTTTTCGACCCGCCACGCCGCGATTAGTCTGGCCCTGCCTGCCGGTCTCAACCGTCAGTAGACCCACAACCAGGTAGAAGGAGCGTTCCGATGGCGCGCTACGTCGATGGCTTCGTCTTCGCAGTTCCGAAGAACAAGGTCGAGGAATACCGGAAGATGGCCCGCACGGCGGGAAAGGTCTGGAAGGAGCACGGGGCGCTCGAGTACATCGAGTGCATCGGCGACGACGTGCCGAAGGGCAAGGTCACCGACTTCCCGATGAGCGTCAAGGCGAAGCGCAACGAGGTCGTGGGCTTCTCCTGGATCGTCTACAAGTCGCGAAAGCACCGCGATGCCGTCAACAAGAAGGTGATGGCGGATCCGCGGCTGGCCGCCTTCGATCCGAAGGACATGCCGGCCGACATGTCGCGGATGATCTTCGGTGGCTTCAAGGCGATCGTCGAACTCTGAGGGCGGGCGCCATGACGACTTTCATCACGATCGGCTACGGCGATCGCGAAGGCTACGACCGCACCGAGCCCGCCGTGCGCGATGCAGCCCATGCCCACGATGCGAGACTGCGAGCCGATGGTGCCCTCGTGGGTATTGCCGGCGAACCGGTGCAGGTGCGCAACCACGAGAACGCGGGAGAGGAGACGACGCCTGGCCCCTTCATGCGCTCGGATCTTCCGATCGCAGGCTTCGCGGTCATCGAGGCCGAGAGCGTGGAGGAGGCCGTGAGGCTCGTCGCGGGGACGCCCTGCGCGGTGGCCGACGGCGTCGTTGAGGTCTGGCCGCTCCAGAGGGAGCCGTGATCCGCTCAGGCTGAGAGCCACCCGGTGATCTGAGCCGGGTCGGCACTCGAAGGGAGCTCCGCACCGTTGTGCAGCTCCTGGGCGGCAGCCGCCATGGCGTTGATCGCGACCCAGGTGAGACGACCGCCGACGCTGATGCGCTGGCCGCCGGCCTCGATGATCTCGTTCACGGAGAGCCCGGGCCCGGTCAGGACGTTGAGCGGCCTCGAAGTGGCGCTGCGGATCACCCGGATCTCCTCCGCACCGGGGAGCCTTGGCGCGTACAGCACGTCAGCCCCGACTCGCTCGTAGGCCTGGAGGCGTGCGATCGTGTCATCGAGGTCGGGGTTGTCGCGGACGTAATTATCAGCCCGTGCCGTCAGCGTGAACGGAAAGTCGAGGGACCTGGCCGCTTCACAGGCCGCGGCGACGCGCTCGGTTGCGTGATCGATCGCGTAGATGCCGGCGGCGGGGTCGTAGTCCTCGATCGATCCGCCCACAGCTCCGGCCTCCGCTGCCCGGGAGATCGCCCGCGCTGCATCCGCGGGATCGGGGCCGTAGCCGTTCTCCAGATCGACCGAGACGGGAAGGCTCGTGGCCGCATCGAGGGCGCGGATGTGCTCGACCACCTCGTCGAGGGTGACGTCGCCATCGAGGCGTCCGAGCGTGAAGGCGAAGCCGGCGCTCGTGGTCGCCAGCGCCTCGAACCCGAGCGCCGCAAACACCTTCGCCGAGCCGGCATCCCAAGGGTTCGGGATGACGAAGGGAGATGCCGTGTGGAGCGCGCGAAACGCCTCACCCTTGCGCTGCTGCGAGATCCCGGCTGGCACGGTCCCATTCTCCCCGATCGCGTCGTCATCTGGCTGTCGCTCATACTGTCGGGCGGATGTGAAGCCGCGCGTAGAGGGTCGCCCCCCACCGCCATCCACACGCAAGCAGCATGCGCTGGATCTTTTCGAGCGGCTCCCGCGCCGCTATGACGAGCTCGGCGCGGCGCTGAGCTTCTTTCAGGATCCACGCTGGCGGCGCGCGATGGTCGCGACCGTGGCAGCGCGCGAGAGCGAGCGCGTGCTCGACGTCGCCGCCGGGACCGGGCTCGTCGCCGAGGAGCTCGTCCGTAGCTACGGCTGCCGGGTCGTCGCACTCGACCAGAGCACCGCGATGCTCGAGCGGGCTCAGCGCAAGCTCGCGGCCGATCCTGCGCTCGATGCCCGCGTCGAGCTGCTCGTCGGCGAGGCCGAGTCGCTCCCGTTCGACGACGGAGCATTCGACCACCTGACCTTCACCTATCTGCTCCGCTACGTCGACGACCCGGCGGCCACGCTTGGTGAGCTCGCCCGCGTGGTCAGGCCCGGCGGCCGCGTCGCCTGCGTGGAGTTCGGTCGACCCCGCGGAGGGTGGCTCTGGCCCTGGCGCCTCTATACACGGGTCGGGCTGCCGGCGCTCGGCCGGCTCGCCGGGCACCAGTGGTACGAGGTCGGTCGCTTCCTCGGACCGAGCATCGAGGGCTTCTACGCACGCCATCCGCTCGAGTCGCAGCTGGAGATGTGGCGGCGAGCCGGCATCGCGAACGTCGTCGCCCGGCCGATGAGCCTCGGCGGCGGCGTCGTCATCGCGGGGACCCGCAGTGCCGGTTGAGCGTCCGGCGTTCTATGCGCTCGCGCCCGGCGGCTGGCGGGATCTGGCGACGATCCTCCACCCGCCCTACACGCTCTGGCATCTGAGCTACGTCGCCCTCGGAGCGGCCGCCGCCCCGCAGATCCACGCTGATCGCCTGATCGCTGCGCTCGCCGCCTTCTTTCTCGCGGTCGGAGTGGGCGCCCATGCTCTCGACGAGCTCGAAGGGCGGCCGCTGCAGACGCGGCTCTCCGACCGGCTGCTGATCGCGCTGGCCACGGTCGGTCTCACCGGTGCGCTCGCGATCGGCGTCGCCGGCTGTTTCATCGTCTCGGCGACGCTCGCGCCGTTCGTGATCGTCGGCGGCTTCGCCGTCCTCGCCTACAACCTGGAGCTCTTCGGGGGCCGGTTCCACACCGATTTCTGGTTCGCCGCAGCATGGGGAGCGTTCCCCGCATTGACCGGCTGGTGGTCGAACGCGCTGGAGGTGGGCAGCATCGGGGATGCCCTGGCCGCGGCGGGTGTGACGATCGGCTGCTTCGGCCTCAGCGTCGCTCAGCGACGACTCTCGACGCCGGTCCGAGAGCTCCGCCGCGCGACGGCATCGGTCAGCGGACAGCAGCGGCTCCGCGACGGCGAAGTCCGCGAGCTCAGCTCGACCGCGCTTGCGGCGCCGCTCGACGGCGCCCTGCGGGCCCTTTCCTGGGCGATGGTGGCGCTCGCGGTCGGCCTGGTCGCGGTGCGGCTCTGACCTACCGCGGATCGGGCGATTCACCCGGGTCCGCCGCGCGCTCGGCCGTCCGCACCGCCGCGCTCAGCACCTCGCTGCCGACGAAGCGCTGGAAGTGGCCGACGCTGGCCCACAGCAGCCGCGTCCGGATCCGCGCGGCGCGATCGACCGGCTCGATCCGCGCTTCGCTGACGATCGCCGATCCCACCCCGTCGGGCTCGACCCAGTGTGCGAGCACGACCCGGACGGTGCCCGGCTCATCCCAGGCGTCGAAGAGGTCGGGTCCCTCGAGCCGCGGATAGTCGCGGCGAAGCGACCAGATCACTCCGCAGAGGCCGGACATCGACCAACCGTCCCCCTCGGCGAGGACGACGAATGGGTAGGTGCGAAGGACATCGCGAAACGCGACCGTCGCGGGCGTGCCGGGGATGCGCCAGCGCAGCGCCCTGCCGAAGACCGGCGCGTCGGCGACCCGGACCGATTCGGCCGCATGCCAGAGCTCGTCGGCAGCGACACGGGCGGTGCGGCGATTGCGGATCCGCACCTGAGGTCGGGGCAGCCACCGATCGATGTCGACGTCGTCCACACCTCCTTTTGTACTCCGGCTTCGTTCTACGGTGCGGACAGAAGGCCCGAGGCACGCATGCGGCTCTACACTGACCACAGGGTGGGTGTCTCCTCGCGCAATGCAGGCTGGCGGCGGCGTATCGTCCTGCCGGCTCTCGCGGCCGCCGTGGTGCTCTTGTCCGGATGCGCGTTCCAGCGCCCCGAGGATCCGATCGTCCTCAAGGGATCCGACACCCCCCGGCTGATCGGAGCGGCGCCCGGCAAGGTGCTTGCGTTCCGATACTTGAACGGACGCTGGGATCAGATCCCCGTCCAGGTGGACGAGCGGGCGCTGATCGACCTCGGGACGGTCTACGACGAGTCCCCGAATGGCGTCAAGCTCATGACGTATACCGATCCGAACACCTTCGCGGGTGCCGATCCGGACCCGACCATCGACTCGAACGACGAGGTCGTCTTCATGGGCATCGACGGTGGGTCTCGAGCGGCGCCGGGCTCGAATCCGCCGGGGGTGGTCGCGGGAAGCGGCGAGGAGATCCGCTTCCACGACCCCGTAGGCGACCCGACCGACACTTTCGCCTACCTGTACCGGCAGACGGGGAATCTCGACCAGAGCGCGGCCCGGCCCTACGTCGATTACGACTTCAACCTCCTCTCCGGCAACTACAAGAGCACGTACCGGCTCCAGGACGGTCCGAACCCCGAGGACTCGACGGTCAGGACGAACTTCTACACGCGGCACTTCTCCGATCGCTGGGCGGACGACGGCCTCGAGATCATCGCTCCGGGGGCGTCCGGCGTGGACATCCTCGATCGCCACAAGAACCTCTTCGCTCCCGGCAATTGCGGCCGCAGCGAGGACACATTCGACGACGCAGAGGGCGCTTTCATCGTCAACAAGAGCGGACCGGTCCGCGCGATCCGCTCCTACATCGGCGCGAACAGCGGGCCGCTGACTGCCCGTCAGCACATCTTCTACGACCGGCGCGAAGACATCACCACCACCCTGAGGGTCCACGCAATTCCGGGCGTCATGGACTTCTTCGACTACAGCCCGGCGGCGAGCGGAATGACCTACAGAAGCGACGTCGATCCCCGCGGGGCCACGATCGATGGTGAGCCCGACGCCGTCAACGCCGGGAGGATCGGCTGGGAGACGGTCGACGGCCCGCAGGGGGGCCTCTCGATGGTCCACCGTATGAAGACGGACATCCCGTCGCTGGGGTGGACCTCGTACTACTTCGACGACAAGACGCCGGCCACCAGTGGCGCGGAGAAGCAGTGCACCGGCGACAGTGCCGCGTACGGGTCGAGCGGGCCCTTCGTCAACCAGGGCATCCCGAACACCGATCCCCGCGCCACCCCGTTCAACTCGCTGGTCGACGAACGGACGGTCTTCTACGAGTTGCCGGGCAAGTCGGATGGACCGAAACGCTCGAAACAGGTGGACGAGCCGATGGAGATACAGGTCCTCCCGCACGACTGAGTTGACGTCCGGGGGAGCAGGCGCCGAGGGGATCTGGCGCGATTGGCCATCCCGGCCCGGGGTAGACGAGCCCCATGCGCTGGTACCTGAACCCGTTGAGCCTGGCCCGAACGGCCGGGGACGTCAAACGGGTCGTGTCGGGCGGCGGCCCGAGGAGCGTTCGTCTCACCGGGATCGGTTACCCGCGGGGGATCTTCCTGCCGCGGGTGCCGCTGTCGCTGGAGATCGTAGGCCGCGATGGGTCCCGAACCGCGTTCGAACCAGAACTGCCCGTCGGTCTGCTGGCCGGCTATGGCTTCCGGATCGCACGCTTGCTCCACCTGCCGTTGATTCGCGATCTCGACCCGCAGTCGACTCAGGCCGAGGTCCGCATCCCAGGGCGCTGAGCGACCCATTCGGGTCACTCGACCTGGCAGTGGGAGTCGGCGGTGGTGACTGGCCGGTGGCGGCCGATCCGGGAGCGGTTCAGCCGCGCCGGTTCGGGGCGATGGCGATCATCAGCCCCACGGCCGTCGCGAGTATCGCCCCGAGCACGACCAGGTGGTCCCAGCCGTGCAGTGCCTCGCCCATGGCGACGGCGAGGACCGCGAAGATCGCGACGAGCGCGAGCGTCAGGAACCCGAGGCTCCGGCCGCCGCGGCTGCGAAGGGCGGCATCCTCCTGAGCGCTTCCCAGCTCGTAACGTTCGACCATCATCCGTTCGCTGAGTTCCATGTCGCCGCTCCTCGTCTCGGTGGGCTTTCCTCCGACGTTAGGCCCGGCAGGGCGCGATCACTGTGCGTTTGATCACAAGCACGGGCCGATGCGGACTGAAGCCGTCCATTCGCGCTCCAGTCGATGACGCGATCTGTCGATCTGACAGCAATGACGACGCTACGGAGACGCGCCGCGCTCAGGCCGGGCCCGCGAGCGGCCGGCCTCGTCCTGATCGTTCTCTGCACCGCGGCCGCCCTGCTCGCGACGCTGCTGATCCCACAGCCCTCGGATGCCGCGGACATGCTGATCTGCCGCAAGTTCGACCGCGAGGGCGACAAGCAGGGGCGCACGATCCACCTCCACGGCAAGGGCGTCAAATACAGCGCCAGCGACGGGAACGACACCCTTTACGGCACCCCCCACGACGACATCCTCCAGGGCGGGAACGGCCGCGATCGCGTCTACGGACTCGGCGGCGACGACATCGTCTGCGGCGGCACCGGCCACGACAAGGTCTTCGGGGGCGCCGGCAACGACGCGGTCTACGGAGAGGAGTCCCGCGACGAGACGGATGGGGGCCCCGGCGAGGACTACGTGCTCGGTGGCGCCGAGAACGATCGCGTCACGACCTGGGGCGACGGCCTCGACTTCGCGGACGGCGACTACGGCAAGGACGTCGTCGTCGGCGGCGCCGGCGACCAGGTCTTCGGCGGCACCCTGAACGACAAGTTGTCGGTGCGGCTGATGCCGGGCGAGACCGAGAGCGCGGCGTACATGAATGGCGGCTACGACGACGACCGCATCGTCGGCTCGGCGCTCGCCGATCACCTCCAGGGGAACATCGGCGACGACAAGATCCTCGGACTCGCCGGCGACGACGTCATCCGCGGGGGCGGCTCCAACGACCTCCTCGACGGAGGTGGCGGCAGCGACTCGATCCTCGGTGAGAACAACCGCGACGAGATGCGCGGCGGAGACGGCGATGACGAGCTCACCGGCGGCGAGGGACGGGACGGCTTCTGGGGCGGCGCCGGTTTCGACACCTGCAACTGGGCCCGCAAGAGCGAGAAGCTGAACTCCTGCGAGCGTCAGCGTGAGGTCGCCGGCCGCGACCGGGCCCGTCTCGTGCTCGGCCGGGACAAGGGAGGGGGCAAGCCCGGAGGCCAGTCCGGCTCGGCTCCCTTCATCAGCTCCGACGGCTACCCCTTCCCGGACGAGTACTCGCGGATCGCCGGCTTCAAGACGATCAGGAAGTCCGACGGCAAGGGCGGCATGCGGCTGCTCGACAAGGACTCCTCACGGCGGGAGAAGCCCAACGTCGTCGCGCTCGGCACCGTCTACCACCCGCGTGAGCTCGACGGGAAGATCACGTCCGGGAACGGACACCAGGCGGTCGAGTGGGCCTACACCAACACCTGCTCGCGGGACTACTCGTCCCCCGACGTCTGGCGCTCGACCGGCAACCACTCGACCACGCCGGTCAAGTTCAACATCAAGATGCCGCCGAAGCGCGGCCCGAAATGCGACGTCGCGATCTGGGCCAAGATCGGCCATTCGAAGTCGAGCAAGTCGCTGACGGCAAGGCTGCTCTACCGTTAACCGGGATCGCTCCGAGCTGCCGCCGGGTTACTGCTCCTGACCGAGACGAACGTCCTGGCTCCAGTGGAAGACGGTGACCCCGTGCTTGTCGACCGCCGAGAGGACGCCGATCGCGTGGGCGGGTCCGTCGCTGAACTCGCCGCTGCCGGTCGCCTCGAACTCGACCATCCACTCGTCCGCCGGGGGCGAGAAGGACTTCGAGCTCGCGGTCCCGACCGCGTGGTGTTGGCGCTGGATCAGCGTCACCATCACCGAGACTCCGGTCTCGTCCTTCCAGTCGAGCTCGCCGCAGGCCTCGACCACACCGTTCGTCAGCTCCATCGGGGTATCGAAATTCGAGCGCACCTTTCACCTCCGCGTCTCGTGCGAACCCGCTGACGTCAACGCTTCGGCCGCCGCCATCGAGCGGGCGCGATTCGCACCGATCGTATTCCCTTTCTCGTCGTAGAGGGCGATCGCGTTCCGGATAGCTTCTGCTGCGGTTGCCGGGTCGCCTGCCAGCCCCAGGACCTCGGCTCGCGCGAGCAGCGCATCGGCGTGCTCGCTGAGCCAGTCCGTCCGGCCCGCCATCTCGACCGCCGCTGCGCTCAGCCGCTTCGCTTCCGCGATCTCGCCCCGGCGCGCGAGGATCCGCGCCCGGACGCTGCGCCAGCCGATCTGTGCCGACATGTCGTCGTCGGCTGCCATCTCCGCAGCCACCTGCGTCAGCTCCCCCGCCTCGTCCGGCCGCCCCTGCTCGAGGATGCTGTGCGCGAGCATCGCAGCGGTGCTGGCGAGCAGCGCCTTCTCGCCCATCTCGGAAAGACGGTCGTAGCCGCCGCGCAGCACGGCCTCCGCGGCGGCGGCATCCCCGGAGAGCAGGGCAACCAGCGCTTCGTCGTGCGAGACGGCGGTGTGCATCGTCACTCCGAGGTCGGCCATGACGGCGTCGCGATCGGCGAGCAGCCTGCGCGCAGCTGCAAAGTTCCCTCTCATCGCCTCGAGCCCGGCGAGGTGATCGAGGACCAGCGCGCCTTCACGGCGATGGCCGCTGAGCCGGGCGCGAATGCTCTCGCAACGGCTGATCGCCTCCTCGACGGGCGCCGGACCGATGAGCGCCGATGAGGCCAGCCAGCTGAGCGCGTTCGACCAGCCGCGCTCATCCCCCGCCCGCTCGGCGTGTTCGACAGCCCGCAGCCACGCATCATCGGCCTCGGCGGACCGCGCCTCGATCCAGTGCACCAGCGCCCGCAACTGCCAGAGCCGGCTCAGCCCGAGCTCGTCGCCGGCGCCGGTGAACGTCGCCAGCAGCGAATCGAAGCGCCGGCGCGCCTCGCGGGCTCCCGCCTCGGTGTCGATCTGAAGGCGCACGAAGAGATGAGCCACGAGCGCGCGCGCCTCGGCGGTCGCGTCTCCGTTCGCCGCGGCGTCGGCGACCGCTGTGTCGAGGATCGCTTCGGCATCCGGGAGTCGCCCGGCGTCGGCCAGCGCCGCGCCGAGCTCGGGCAACAGCAGCCTCCGGGCCCGCGAGCCGGAGAGCATCAGCGTCGCTGCCCGCTCGAGCAGGCCGATCGCTGCCGGCAGGTCGTCGCGGGCCAGCGACGCACGTCCGGCGGACCCGAGCCGATCCCCGGCCCTCACCGCCAGGCCCCGGTATCGATCCCTGGCGGCGGGCTCGACCTCGAGGTGGCACTGCAATGCCTGCTCGAGGTGATAGCCGCTGAGCTCGGCATGCTCGGAGGCGTCCCGCTCGCCGCGGCGATCGAGCCAGCCGGCATGACGCTCGTGGAGGTCCGCGCGCACCTGCTTGGGGATCCCTTCGTAGGCGGTGTCACGAATCAGGATGTGGTCGAAGCGGTATGCCTGCTCGCCTTCGAAGTCCGGCCTCCCGGGGTGGATGAGCTCGCGCCGGGCGAGCGAATCGAGGCTGGCGTCGAGGCCGTCGTGCTGCTCCTCGGGCACCAGCTCGGCCAGGGCGCCGCGGTGAAAGGTGCGCCCCTCGATCGACGCCCGCTGGATCACCGTGCGCTCATCCGGGGTCAATCCGTCGATGCGTGCGGCGAGCACGGCCTGGATCGTCGGCGGAACGGCGCCGGAGCGGTCGCCCGTCTCGGTCCGCATCGCCACCATCTGCTGGAGGAACAGCGGGTTGCCCTCGGCGGCCTCGAGCAACCGCTGCCGCTCATCCGCGGTGAGGTCGGCGCCCCGCTCGATCCGCTCGAGCAGTGCCCGGGCTTCGGTCGGGGCGAGGGGCGAGAGCGGGATCACGACGCTGCGCTCGCCGCCGACACCGGTCCACGAGGAGCGCTCCTCGAGCAGCTCGGGACGGGTGAGGCAGACGAGCAGCAGGGGGACGCCGGCGGCGAACGTCGCGACGTGCTCGAGCAGCTCGAGGAGCGTCGGCTGGGCCCAGTGGATGTCTTCCACGACGATCACGAGTGGCCCGCGCCGCGCGACCGCTTCGAGGAGCTTGCGGACCGCCCACCGGGCCTCCTCCGCGGTGACGCCGCCGGGTGCGAAGCCGGCAGCTCGTGCGACCTGCGCCGCGACGAGCTCGGCCTCCTCGTTCGAAGTACCGCCGCCCGCGGTCGCGGCCAGCGCCGTCTCCGTGGGCGCTCCGGCGAGCCGCCGCGCTACCTCTGCCACCGGCCAGTAGGCGACCCCCTCCCCGTAGGGAAGGCAGCGGCCGACGGCCGTCGTCGCCACGTCGCGAAGATCGGCGCGGAGCGCCCGGACGAGCCGGGACTTGCCGATACCCGCGGGCCCGACGACGGTGACGAGCCGCGGCGTCGCGGTCGCAGCGACCTCGTCGAAGGTCTCGCGCAGCAGTCGCAGCTCGGCCTCACGACCGACGAGCGGTGTCATCGCGCGATCCGGCGCCTCGGAGGTGCCGGCGGATACGGACACGAGCCGCCACGCCTCCACCGGCGCCGACTTGCCCTTGAGGGTGAGGCTGTCGATCGCCGCCAGCTCCGCGTTCGCGCTGATCAGACGCGCCGTCTCATCGCCGACCAGCACCTCGCCGGCGGGTGCGGCACCCTCGAGTCGCTGGGCGACGTTGACCGCATCGCCGAGCGTCGTCGGTGCTCCGCCGGGGGTCTCGCCGACGACGACCTCGCCGGTGTTGACGCCGGTCCGCACCTCGAGCCGCTCCCCCCAACGCCGTTCGAGCTCCGCGTTCAGGTCCGTGAGCGTGGTCCGCATCTCGAGCGCCGCCCGCGCCGCCCGCAGCGCGTCGTCCTCGTGGGCGACCGGGACCCCGAAGACGGCCATCACCGCGTCGCCCATGTACTTCTCGACCGTGCCGCCGTGCCGGGCGATCACGTGATGGGCCTCGTAGAACCAGCGCCCGACGAGCTCGTGCAGCGACTCCGGATCGAGGTGCTCGCCGAGCTCCGTGAACCCGCGAACGTCGGAGAAAAGGACGCTGACCACCTTGCGGGCGCTGGTGCGCGCCGGGCTGATCGAGGCGAGCGACGCGCCGCAGCGCGAGCAGAAGCGCGCATCCCCTGCAACTGCCCCGCCGCACGCCGGGCAGATGGCCATGGGTTCAGTCTACGTCGAGTCACGTCCGGCTAGGCTGTCGGCGATGGCCGCGGTCGAGTCGCGTCGCGAGAACGGAGTCCTCGAGCTGACCATCGATCGCCCGCCGGCGAACGCGATCGATTCGCGGACGAGCAGGGAGCTCGGGGAGCATTTCGCTGCCTTCGCCGCGGATGACGGGCTCGGCGTCGCGATCGTCACCGGCGCCGGGGAGCGCTTCTTCTCCGCCGGCTGGGACCTCAAGGCCGCGGTGGCCGGGGACCCTGAGGACTTCGGGCCGGGTGGATTCGCCGGCCTGACCGAGATGTTCGAGCTCGAGAAGCCGATGATCGCGGCCGTCAACGGTTACGCGGCCGGAGGAGGGTTCGAGCTTGCGCTCGCCTGCGACCTGGTCGTCGCCGCCGAGCACGCCCATTTCTCCCTGCCCGAGGTCACCCGTGGGTTCGTCGCCGACGCGGGGGGCGTCCTACGGCTGCCGAAGCGCGTGCCGCGGGCGATCGCCATGGAGATCCTGCTGACCGGCGAGCCGATCGACGCCGCGGCCGCAGCCCGGTTCGGCCTCGTCAACCGCGTTGCCGAGCCGGCCGCGTTGATGGACACGGCGCGCGAGCTCGCGGAGCGGATCAATGCGGCGGCCCCGCTGGCGGTCCGGGCCGTGAAGGCGATCGTCGATGCGACCGGCGAGCTGCCCGTTCCCGAGGGCTACGCGCGGCTCCGCGACGGCTCGATCGCCGCGCTGGCCCGCGTCGAGGGGTCCGCGGACGCCGCCGAGGGCCCGCGCGCATTCGCCGAGGGCCGGGACCCGGTCTGGCGGGGCGAGTGATCGTCGCCGCCTCGACGTTGAAGACCCTCGATCCCGGCGCTACGGTGTGACCATGCGCGAGGCGGGTATCAGGCATCGTCGTTCGTTCGTTTTGACGATCGCCGTTGCGGCCGGAGCGTCGGTCCTGCTCGCGGTACTCCTCGCCCCCGGCGGGTCGGCGCGGGGGGCCGGGGCGAAGTCGCGGATCCTCTTCGACCGCTTCGTCGCTCCGCCACTGGACTACAACGTGATGTCGATGAAGGCCGACGGTAGCGGCGAGAAGACGCTGACCCAGGATCCCGCCGACGAGTGGGGCCCGAGCATGTCCCCGAACGGCAAGAAGATCGTCTTCGTCGCTCAGCGTGACGCCGACGGCAACAACGAGATCGCGACGATCAACGCCGACGGCAGCAACTTCCGGCAGCTCACGAACACGCCGGCCGGCGTCTACAACGAGTACCCCACCTACTCGGCCAACGGCAAGAAGATCATCTACGACAGCGACGTGGACGGCGACCAGGACGTCTGGGTGATGGACGCGAATGGCGACGACCAGCGCAACGTGACCAACAACGACACGGCCGGCGATTGCTGCGCGGCGGCATCACCGATGGGCAGGAAGATCGTTTTCGAGAGCGATCGGGACGGGGATTACGAGATCTACACGACGTCCCAGAGCGGAAGGAACGTCCATCAGGTGACGAGCAACGACGTCACCGATGGCGAGCCCGCCTGGTTCCCGAGCGGCAAGCGCCTCGTCTTCGAACGCGACTACGCCACAACCGACGAGATCGTCACGACGAACCTGAATGGGCGGCACCTCCACCGGCTGACCCGCAACGACGTCAGCGACGACGAAGCCTCGGTTTCACCGAACGGCAAGAAGATCGCCTGGGTCTCGGCGCTCGGCGGCGACAACGAGATCTGGGTCATGCGCGCCGACGGCAAGCGTCAGCGCCAGCTCACGTTCAACGACACGGCCGACGAGTTCCCGCACTGGACGCCTTAGGCACCTCGCGGCCGGGTCGGCGCGCCGCTCACGCGGGCGGGCCGCCGAAGCCGACCTCGTTGCCGTCGGGGTCGCGGTAGGTGACCTTGCGGACGCCGTTCGAGTAGGTCTCGCGCTCGGCGGGCTCGATCCCGCGGGCGCCGATCGCAGCGACGCGGTCGTCGAGGTCGTCGACGAAGAGCGTGATCGCGGCTCCGCCCGGATAGTCGGCGTCCTCGACGATGTAGACGTGGCGGTGCTCGTCGAGCGTCCAGACCGCTTCGGTCTCGTGGGGGAGGAATGCCGGCTCGCCGCCGAGCAGGCGCTCCCACCAGGGGCGCGCCGCCTGGAAGTCGCGGACCCGTGCTCCGGCGAAGAGGTCGACTGCCATCGCCGCACCGTAGGCGACTGAACCGCAGATTGCCCTGCCCTGGCGTGGACGATTTGCAGTTCACCTCGGATGCGAGCGAACGTGTCGGGGAGAATCAACTCCGTGAGCGCAGGTAGCTACATCCCCGCCCTGCGGATCCGGGCGTTGACCCGCTTCTACGATCCCGTCGTCGCGTTGACGACCCGGGAGCGGGAGTTCAAGCAGCGGCTGATCGACCAGCTCGGGCCGGCGCCGGGGCAGCGGATCCTCGACCTCGGCTGCGGCACCGGGACGCTGGCGCTGCTGGTCAAGGAGCGCCAGCCCGAGGCGGCGGTTGCCGGGCTCGACGCCGATCCGGAGATGCTGTGGCGGGCGGGGGAGAAGGCGGCCGCGGCCGGCGTCGAGGTCGAGCTCAGCGAGGGGCGCTCCGACGCGATGCCGTACGGCGACGGCAGCTTCGACGCGGTCGTCTCGACCCTCTTCTTCCATCACCTCTCCCGCCCGGTCCGGGATGCGACGGCCGCCGAGATCGTTCGCGTGCTCGCGCCCGGGAGCGAGCTTCACGTCGCCGACTGGGGGAAGCCGGCGGACCCGCTGATGGGCCTCGCCGGGCTCGCGATCCGGATGCTCGACGGCTTCGAGCCGACCGCCGACAACTTCGCCGGACGCCTGCCGGCGATCTTCGCGGCCGCCGGCCTCACCGAAGTCCGCACCCACGATCGGATGCGGACCGCGTTCGGGACCCTCGCCTTCCACTCGGCCCGGAAGGCGGAGGGTCCCTAGCGACGTCCGCCGCTGCTCAGAGGTCCTTGTTCTCGAGGACGAACTTGCTGGCGCTGAAGCTCGCGCCGGCCGGATCGGCGAGCACCGTCGTCCGCACCCACGGGGCGTCGAACGGCGGGACGACGACGCTGCCGCCGAGCTCAGCCGCACGCGCCGCGATCGCGTCGGCGTCGTCGACCGCGAAGGTCACGCTCCAATGGGCCGGCGTATCCGGCTGGTCGTCGCCGATCGGGACGAGCGAAGCGACGACGTCAGCGAAGCCCTCGGGGCCGCCGACCTCGCTCACCGCCTCCTTCGTCCCCGGCTGGATCTCTTCGAGGTGGTCGCCGTAGCCGTCGAGGGTCCACATCTCGACGCCACCGCCGAGCCCGAGCGTCCCCCAGCCGAAGACCGCGCCGTAGAACTTCTTCGCGGCCGCGGCGTCGCGGGTGTTGAGGACGTTGAAGTTGACGGTGCCGTGCTCGTTGACGAGCTGGGACCCGGGCATCTCCTCCGACTGCCAGATGCAGAAGGCGGCGCCTTCGGGATCCATGCAGACCGCCATCCGGCCTGCGTCCATGACGTCGAACGGCTCGCTGATGATGGTGCCGCCGGCGTCGCGAACCTTCTGCGCCGTCTCGTCGGCGCTGGCGACGCTGACGTAGGTGTTCCACATCGGCTCCGGCGGCGCCCCCTCCGGCTGCGCGCCGACCGCGGCGACGGCCTTTCCCTTCAGGCTGGCGATGAAGTAGCTGCCCGGCGAGTCGGGCGGCATCGAATCCTGGAACTCCCACCCGAACAGGCCGGAGTAGAACTCGGTGGCGGCCTCCGGATCGGGCTGGCTCGTATCGGCCCAGCAGGGCACGCCGGGGATGTATCGGTCTCGCTCGGGCATAGCTGCTCCTCTTCGGTTGGTTGCAGTCGACAATGAACGTAGTACCCCTCGAGGCCAGCTTCTGTCCTCGATCCAGATCCCGTCGGCGGGTTCCGTGACACTGCGGCGGTGATCGCTGCCGATCCGACCGGGGAAGACGCCCGTGGCGGCGACCGCGGCGATCCTCCAATTGCGATCTTCCTCCGTTTCCTGCGGTTCGGGGCACTCGCCTGGGGCGGCCCGGCAGCGCAGATCGCGATGATCAAGCACGAGTGCGTCGACGAGCTCGGCTGGGTCTCGGAGGCGACCTTCAAGAAGACGCTCGCCGTCTATCAGGTGCTCCCCGGTCCGGAAGCACACGAGCTCTGCGTGTACTTCGGCCGGATCCGCGGCGGCAAGCTCGGCGGCTTCCTCGCCGGCCTCGGCTTCATGCTCCCCGGGTTCCTGTTGATGCTCGGCCTCTCGGTCCTCTACGTCGAGGCGAGCCTCGCCGGGCATCTCGACGAGCTCTTCTACGGCCTCTCGGCCGCGGTCGGCGCGGTCGTCGCCCGGGCGCTGGTCAGGCTCGGCCGCAACTTCATCACCGACGCTCCCCTGGCCGTCATCGCTGTCGTCGGCTTCGCGCTGACGGTGCTGCTCGACGCGAGCTTCGTCCTCGTCCTCGCCGGGGCGGGGCTCGCCTACGAGATCTGGACGAACGGCGGCGCGTGGTTGCGCCGCGCGCACTCGCTGGGCCCCGTTCCAGTGCTCATCGTCGTCCTCACGGGGGCGATCTCGGTATCGCTGACGGCCACGATCTTCTGGGAGGGGCTGAAGGCCGGACTCCTGACCTTCGGCGGCGCCTTCACAGTGATCCCGTTCCTGCAGGAGAGCGCCGTCAACTCCCATCACTGGCTGACCGACAGCCAGTTCGTCGACGGACTGGCGATCGGCGGCGTGCTTCCGGCGCCGCTGATCATCTTCTCGACCTTCGTCGGTTACGTCGCGGGCGGTCTGGCCGGGGCGCTCGTGATGACGCTCGGGATCTTCCTGCCGGCGTTCGCCTTCCCGATCTTCCTCCATCGTCAGTTCGTCGCGGTCGCCGAGAGCAGGCGCCTGCAGCCGTTTCTGTTCGGCGTCGCCGCCGGCGTGATCGGCCTGATCGCGGCGGTCACCGTCGACATTCTCGATACGAGCATCGTCGATCCCTGGACGGCGATCCTGGCCGTCGCCGCCTTCCTTGCACTGAACCGTTGGCATGGCCGGCTGACCGTCCTCTACGTCGTCCTCGGCTGCGGGCTCGCCGGCGCGGCGCTTCAGCTCACCGTCCTCTAGATCATCTAGGGCTCGCGCTCAGGACGCGAGCGCGGGCATCCGCAGGCGGCGGACGAGGAAGGCCGCGGCGAGGGCGCCGAGGGCGATCGATCCGGCGGCGAGCAGGATCGAGACGCCGGATCCGGAGCCGATGCCTTCGCCGAGCAGCGCGTAGGGCGCGGTGCGGAGGACGGCGCCGATCGCGATCGCGAAGGCGAAGGCGTGGAGGCGGACCGGTGACGCCCCGGCGGCGTAGTGGAGCCCGGTGACGGGAACGCCCGGCATCAGCCGGGCGGCGAGCACGGCGGCGAACCCGCGACGTTCGAGCAGCGCGTGCAGGCGTCCGATCCGGGCATGGCGGTCCGCGAGCGCCTCCACCTGGGAGCGGCCGGCGGTGCGGGCAAGCGTGAAGGCGACGATGCCGCCGAGGATCGCGCCGGCGAAGGCGACGCCGGCGCCGATCCCGGCGCCGAACGCGAGGCCGCAGGCGGCTGCGAGCACCGTGCCGGGAAAGAGGGCCGGAGTGAGCAGTGTCCAGGCCGCGATCGCGATCAGCGGCGCAGCCGGCCCGGCGGCGGCGACCAGCTCGCGGAGGCCGTCGGGCGAGTGCGGAAGCAGGAGGCCGGCGGCTCCGGCGCCGGCCGCGACGAGCGCGGCGAGGGCGAGGATGCGGCGATTGCGCATTGCCGGAAGCGTAGAGAAGCGGGTTCGCCGGCCGGCGGCGCCGGGCAGCGATCATTCGGGGGATGAGCGATCCCGAGCGAGCCCATGACGTCTCCTGCGTCGCCCACGTCCACACGACCTACTCGGACGGCACGGCCACGGTGCCGGAGCTCCTCGCCGCCGCCCGCGACGCCGGCGCCGACGCGGTCCTGCTGACCGACCACGACACGCTTGCCGCACGCGACGACGGCTGGGAGGGCGACCACGACGGCGTCTTCCTGCTCGTCGGGACGGAGGTCAGCCCGAGGGCGGGCCACTACCTCGCCTTCGGGGTCGATGCCGAGATCGATCACCGGGGCCGCTCGGCGGCCGAGATCGCCGCCGCGGTCCGCGCCGCCGGGGGCATCGGCTTCGCCGCCCACCCCTTCTCGGCCGGCGGCCGGATGCTGATCCCCGCGGTGGCGCGCCGGATCGTCCTCCCGCACGGCTGGCCGGCGCTCGACCGCCCCGACGGGTTCGATGGCATCGAGCTCTGGAGCGTCACCACCGATGCGGCGGAGGGATGGCGGACGCCGGCCGCAGCGGTCCGCTGGCTCCGCGACCCCGAGGCCGCGATCGCATCAGGCCCGCCCGCGCACCACCTGACCGCCTGGGACGCCCTGTCGGCGCGGCGCCGCGTCCCGGCGATCGGCGGCCTCGACGGCCACCAGCCCGGCATCCGCGTTCACGGCCGGGTTCGCTCGCCGTTGTCCAACCGCCGCACCTTCGACCTGCTCCGCACTCACCTGCTCTGCGAGCGACCGCTGGGGTCCGGGCTCGAGGCCGACCGCGAGACGATCCTGACCGCCCTCCGTGCCGGCTCCGCCTGGCTGGGCTGCCCCTGCGTCGCCGCCGCCGCGGGCGCCCGCTTCTGGGCCGAGGCCGCCGACGGTGCCGTCATCGCGATGGGAGCCGAGGCGCCGGCCGGCTCTTCGGCGCTGCGGTTGCGGCTGCCGCGCGAGGCGGAGGTCACCGTCCGCCGCGACGGCCTGCCGATCCATTCCGTCCGGACGGCGCGGCTCGACCTCGACATCGAGGCGGCCGGCGCCTACCGGATCGAGGCCCGGATCGGCGGTCGGCTCTGGCTGCTCTCGAACCCGGTCCACCTGCGGAGCTCAGCCGAAGGAGGCGTCGATCGGGATTGAGGGTCCTATACGACCCGAATCCCGATCACTGAAGCTACGAGAGCACCTCGATCGTGCTGCCGTAGCCGGTTCCGAGGCCGTCCTGGAGGGCCATTTGCAGCGAGCCCCGAACATCCCAATCGCGCCGATCTCACAGCCAGGCTCCGAGCCCGAGTCCGAGCGCGAGGCCGGCGTCGATCGCTGCCATCCCCCCGACGATGCGGAGTTGCTTGCCGAGGTTGGCGCCGAGGTCGTGGACGTAGGCGGCGATCGCGAAGAAGGTCATGTAGCCGAAGACGATGATCAGCGGCACGAACGGGACGTTCCACCACCAGTAGTCCCAGTGAAAGTAGCCGGTCGACTCGAGGAAGACCTCGATCAGCACGCAGAGACAGGAGAACGCGAAGACGAAGAAGAGCCGGTTCGGGACGCCGAGGATCCGCATCCTCGGGTCGGGCGGGAGTTGCTTGACGAAGATGATCCCGGTGACGAGGAACAGGAAGACGATCTCGATGCTCCAGCCGATCAGGACGAGATAGCTGGTGTCGCCGGTCACCGCCCACAGCGGCGCCCGGTCGGAGGCGTGGAAGATCGCTGAGTTGACGAGCTCGTTGAAGACGTCCATCAGGAAGAACGCGAGTCCGGCGAGGACGATGTCCCAGCGGCGGCGCTCGACCTCGACCGCATAGACATAGAAGACGAAAGCGAGAAGCGTCACCGTCGCCCACGAGAACGTGCTGCCGTCGCGAAGGATGTCGAGGGCCTCCTGCGAGGCTTCGGTGATCGCGGCGATCAAGGCTTGCGCTCGAACGTCCAGCCGAGCGCGGGGATCTCGATCGCGTCGGTGGTCGCGAAGACCTGAAGCTCCTGATCGATCTTCCCCGACGGCCACTCGAGCGCGCCGAACTGCAGCCGCGGGTCGTCGTCGAGACCGCGGGCCCGCTCGACCTGGCGGAGCCCGTCGACGTGGTGGAAGGTCACCGTCCGGGTCCGGCCGTCCTCGTGGATCTCGATGTGAGCCGGGGTGCAGTAGGTGTTGAAGTCGGGGATCACCGCGCGCATCCCCTCACCTTTCATCACGAACTTCATGTCCTCGCTCGGGGCGAGGCCGCGCTTCGAGGTGTTGCCGCCGGGGTTGCGGAGCACCTCGCCCTCGAGCGGGGCGTCGGTGCGGTGGAACTTCCAGCTCTGCTTGCGCGGTGCCGCGACGTCACGCTGCGAGTAGCCGGTGTGCCCCTTGCGGCGCCCCTCGACCCGCAGCGTCGCGTGGACGGCGTCGCGGCCGCGCTTGCTGATCGAGATCGCCGAGGTGATCGTGCCGTCGATCTTCGGCTGCCGCGTCCATGGCTCGGCGGGAAGCTGGATCGGCGAGCCGTCGCCCTTGTCGCGCTGATCCTCGTAGGAGTAGGGGAAGAAGATCGGGTCGTGACCGGAGATGTCGAAGTCGTAGAGGCGGGTGAACATGTCGCCGCGCTTGCCGATCACGAAGATGTGGGAGCCGCTCGTCGAGAGGTTCACCGAGCGGAAGCGGCTGTGGTGGGGCCCGCACATCTCGTAGCTGTTGTCGCGGGGCAGCCACGGGTCCCAGAAGGTGAGCTTGCGACCGCCTCCGCGCAGCCCCCAGATGTGGGAGACCTTGTACTCGCCGACCGGGTAGCGGTTGCCGGCCGGGTCGGTCCAGGTGCCGTCCTCGGCGGGGGAGATCACCGTCCACGACCAGGCCATCGTGTTCGCCGGCAGCGCGAAGCCGTCGCCGCTCCACATCACCGGGCCCCAGCGCTTCGTCCAGTTCCAGAGCGCCGGGTTCTTGAGCGCGTTGTCCATCGTGTAGACGTTGCGCTCGGCGTCGAGGCCGATCATCTCGTCGTCGTCGGCCGAGATTCCCTGCAGCCGACCGTCGAGGCAGTCGGGCAGCGGCACCCCTCGCCAGCGCTCGTCCGTGCTCCGCCGGCGCGCGAACAGATCGCCGCCGGCGAGCGTGAACTCGTAGAGGCGGTTGTAGGTCGTGGTCGTGTTCCGCAGGTAGACGTCGTCGGGCAGGCCGCGCGGGCCGGGGCTCCAAGAGCCGGGCAGCGCCGCCGCCGGTCCGGCACGGACGGGATCGGGCGTGTTCGCGGTCCCGCCGGGGAGCAGCTCGGCGCAGCGGCTCGACGGCGGCGTGCCGCCGAGGGCGGAGGGGGCGCCGACCAGAAGGGCGGCAGCGATCGTGAGGATGAGCGCCTTGCCGAGGGTGCCGATGCGGCTCACCTTGCGAACGTAGCACACACTGGTCGGACCAGTTGCAGGTTCTTCAGGTCCGTCCCGGCGCGAGCAGCTCCCGGGCGCAACGCGTCGCCGCCTCGGAGTCGCGGGCGCGGATCGCCGTGCCGAACGCGCGGATCGCGTCTGCCTCGTCAGGGCGGACCGCGTCGGCCATCTCGCGGCGCGACGGCAGCGCCCGCACCAGCGAGTTGAACGCGAGCCGGTAGGCGATGTTGCCGGACCCGATCACGACCGTGCGCCACATCGCCGCGTAGCTGAGCTCGAGCTGGTCGATCGGGCCTCCGACCTGAACGGCCGCCTCGCCGGCGAGGCGGTTCACCTCGGCCAGCTCGGCGTCGCTCGCCCGGTCGACGCAGAGGCGCGCCGCGTCGATCCCGATGCTCGCCCGCATCTCGATCACCGATCGCGCCAGGCCCGCCGGCGGCTCGCCGCCGCCGACGTCGGCGAGGTCGGCGAGGATCTCGAGCCCGCCCTGATCGCGCCAGTCGAGAACCCGGGTCGCGCCGCCGTGGGTGATCTCGACGAGCCCGGCCTGCTCGAGCCGCTTCAGCGCCTCCCGGACCGATTGGCGGTGGACCCCGAACCGCTCCGCCAGGGTCCGTTCCGAGGGCACCGCCGCGCCCGGTTCCAGCGAGCCGGCGAGGATCTCGTCGCGGAGCGCCTCGTGAACCCGGTCGGAGGCTCGCGGCGGATCATCGGGAGTCGCCATCAGGATCGTTCTAGCAGGGTGTCCGTTGCTACACTTTACCCACGTACTGTGTGCAAAACGGCATTGGAGGTGGCGGTGATGAAAGACCTCGACGGAGTCGGACGCCGGCCCGGATCGTCCGGAAGCCACGAGTTGATGCCGTGCTGTGAGAGCTGGCTCGCCGAGCAGGTTCTCGAGGAGCGGGTGAGGCGGGTTCGCGAGGCCGGCCGCCGCTTCGACCTCAAGGTCGAGCGGACCCGTCCTCGTCGGCCGACGGCGCCGACGAGATCACAGTAGCCCACACCCGCAAGTTTTTTCGGTCTTTTCGGGTAGCGATCGAGACTTGATCATCTATAGTCACGTCCGGAGGGCCATTGACCGGACCAGGACAGTCGGCCGAGCGCGACGAAGCGGTCGTCACGGCGTGGTTCGGGGCCTTCAACCTCCGCGACCTCGACGGGATGCTCGAGCGCTTCGATGACGAGATCGAGTTCCGTCCGCTCCGCTTTCCGGGCGTCGAGCCTTACTACGTCGGCCACGCCGGCATCCGCGAATGGTTCGCGGCGGTCACCGGTGGCGGCCACGTCCACCGGATCGAAGCCGAGAGCTTCTCCCGCACCGAGGACGGGCGGCTGCTCGTCGCCGGCAAGGTGAGCCTCGCGTCGGTCGGCGGCATCGCCCCGTTCAGCGGCCTCTACGAGTTCGAGGGCGGGCGGATCCGCAAGGCGATCCACTACTTCACGCCGGTCGCCGTCCTCGATCGGCTCGGCCTCGTCGAGGACGCAACCTAGATCATCCTCACTGGGCGGCTACCCGATCGCCGGTATCGATCCGTTCAGCGCCAGGCTCGCGTTCGCCCAGCGATCGTCGCCGGTGACCTCGGTGCCGAGCCAGCCGGGCGGCGCGAAGCGGGCGCTCGCGTCGGTCGAATCGAACTCGATCTCGGCGACGATCAGGCCGTCGTGGGCGCCGCCGTAGACATCGACCTCGATCGTCTCGTCTCCCGTCTCGCGGCGGTGCCGGACCTTGCTGAGCCTGCGACCCTCGGTGAGCGGCCAGAGCGCCTCGAACTGCGCCTCCGTGAGCTCGATCTCCGCCTCGCCGCGGCTCAATCCCGCTCCCGACTTCACGGTCAGTCTCGGCCGCCCGCCGATCAGCCGCAGCCGCACCTCCGATCCCTCGCCGACGGCCAGGTAGCCCTGCTCGATCGGCTCGGCCGGCGCCGAGTCCAGCCAGTCGGGCGTCGCCGCGAGGACGAACTTCCGCTCGATCTCGGTTCCCACGAGGCCAGCCTAGAGGCAATGTAGGTTGAGGCCGTGAGGGGTCGAGGCTGATGGCGGCGGCGGTCGGTTGGGGCGCACTGGCTGCCTCGTCGCTGGTACTTGGTGCCGCGCTCGGTCTCCTCCGTCGCTGGCCGCCACGCTGGGTCGGCGTCGTCCTCGCGTTCGGCGCCGGGGCGTTGATCAGCGCCGTCAGCTTCGAGCTCGCCGAGGAGGGAATTCGCGTCGGCGGGCCCGGCAGCGTCGGGATCGGTCTCGCGCTCGGCGCGCTTACCTACTTCTTCGCAAGCCGCCGGCTCGATCGCGGCAGGAGCGGGCGGGACCGTCGCGCGCCGTCGCGGCCCGGCGGCGGCGCCGCTGCGTCGAGCGGCACGGCGCTCGCGCTCGGCGCGACGCTCGACGGCATCCCCGAGCAGCTCGTCCTCGGGATCGGCCTGGCCTCCGGCGAGGGCATCAGCGCGAGCCTCCTGCTCGCGATCTTCATCTCGAACCTGCCGGAGTCGATCGGCTCGGCAAGCGAGATGCACGAAGCCGGACGCGACAGCCGTTGGATCATTCGGCTCTGGGTCGTCGTCGCGGTGGTCGTCACGATCGCCACCGTGGCCGGTTACGCGCTCGCCGACGTCACCGGCGACGTCTTCACCGCCGGGATCGACGGGTTCGCCGCCGGCGCTCTGCTGGTGATGCTGATCGACACGATGATCCCCGAGGCCGCGAAGGACGCCGGGCGGGTGGCGGGGCTCGTCAGCGTGCTCGGCTTCGCGCTCGCCGCCGGGCTCTCGAACCTCTCCTGACCGACTCCGGATTACCTAGTGGTCGAAGACCGTGATGCAGCCGGTGATCGTTGCCGGTGTCCCGATCACGGGCCTGCCGCCCTGCGGCGTCGCCGTCCAGCAGCCGAAGCCGTTGACGGTGACGTCGAAGGAGCGTGCGGCGGTGCCGGTTGCCCCGGCGTCGCAGCTCCACTCGTCCTCGCCCGCCTCCCTGCAGCTCACCGGGCCGCCGGCGTTGACGCTGCCGCCCAGCGAGCTCGCCATCGCGCCCGGGGTGACGCCGATGAACGGCGTCGGGCGGATCACGAAGATGGCGCCGACGACGAGCAGGGCGACGAAGGTCGCGACGTAGGGGAAGAGGCGGCGTGCGGACACGGCCGCAGCGTAGAGAGCGCCATCGGTACGCTCGGGTCGATGGCGACCGAGGTCACCGATGTCCCCGAGCGCGAGCGGTTCGAGATCACCGTCGACGGCGAGCTCGCCGGATTCACCCAGTACGCGCGCCGCCCCGGGCTGATCGCCTACGTGCACACCGAGATCGACCCCGCCTTCGGCGGGCGCGGGCTCGGCAGCGAGCTGATCGCCGCCGCCGTCGCCGCAGCCCGCTCCGAGGAGCTCGAAGTGTTGCCGTTCTGCCAGTTCGTCCGCGGCTGGTTCGAGAAGCACTCCGAGGAGCTCGACCTCGTCCCGGCCGACCGGCGCAAGCAGTTCGGGCTGCCCGCCGACGCCTGAGCCGTCCTGCCGCGCCGTGACCGTCGCCGGCCGCTCCTACCGACGGTAGGTTTCCCGGGCCCCCTTTCGGCACCGAACCCCTGCTGAGCTCCACGGAGAGGAGAACCCCTGTGAGAAGAGGACCGAAGACGAGGCTCGCGTGCTGCGCCGTCGCATTCGCGGCGGTCGCGATGCTCGCGACGTTGACCGCGGGAAGCGCGTCGGCGGGAGTCGGACAGAAGTGCCCGAACTTCCGGGTCGTCCACAACGACCGGATCAACGGCGTCCCGTTCCCGGCCGGCAACTACAAGATGAGCGTCAAGCGGATGGCCTGCCAGCAGGCCACGGACTACTTCCGCCAGTTCCTCCAGAACAACCAGAACGACCTGCCGAAGGGCTGGAGGCTCTTCTCCAAGCGCCTCAAGTTCAAGAACAAGACGCAGAACATCGCCTTCCGCGTGAAGCGGATCGGCGGCGGCGGAGGCGGCGGCGGAGGCGGCGGCTCCATGACCGGCAGGTGCCCGGGCACGTTCCAGGTCCTCCACAACGACCGGATCAACAACCTCCCGGTGCCGGCCGGCAACTATCAGATCAAGGTCAAGCGGATGGCCTGCCAGCAGGCGTCCGACTACTTCAGGCAGTTCCTCGGCGCCGACAAGGTGTCGCAGGGCTGGAAGGTGATCAAGGCCAAGAAGAAGTTCCGGAACAAGAAGCAGAACATCGCGTTCCGGATCAAGCAGGTCAGCTAGGCGGTCCAACTGAGCGGCCGGCAAGGGCGGAGGGCACGATCGGACCCTCCGCCCGGCCGCCGCTCGGTTCAGCGGCTCTTCAGGAGGCGGGCGACGGCGTCCATCATCTCGGTGGTCCGCTCGTCGCGCTGGCCCGCCGCCGCATCGACGACGCAGTGTCGTGCGTGGTCGTCGAGGACGGCGATCGCGACGCGGTCGAGGGCGGAGCGGATCGCCGAGATCTGGGTGAGGATGTCGATGCAGTACCGCTCCTCCTCGACCATCCGCTCGATGCCGTTCACCTGCCCGGCGACGCGCCGCAGTCGCTTCTTCAGGTCCTCTTTGTCTTCGATATAGCCGGGGTGCGCTGTTTCCATGCGGATGAGTCTATACCCCTGGCGGGTATAGTTCCAAGCGGTGGGTCCGCCCCCCTGGGAGCAGTATTGCGGCCGTGTGAATAGAAACCGGGGAGGCGGGGTATTGGGCGGCGCAAGGAGGACACCACCGAACGGAGAGAAAGGCCCCTCAATGCCCCTCGCAGTACTGCTGATCATCATCGGAATCGCCCTGGCGATCCTCGTGAACTACATCCTCGGGATCATCGTGATCCTGATCGGCTTGGCGCTGTTGCTCGTCCCGACCCTGAGCAGCCGACGCGTCTAGGACATCGGCGCATAGGCTGAGTCGATGCGAATCGACTCAGCCGGCGCGCTCGTGAGCGGCGGGGCCTCCGGTCTCGGCGAGGCCACGGTCCGGCGCCTCCACGGCGCCGGCGCTCACGTCGTCATCGCGGACCTGAACCGCGAGAAGGGGGAGGCCCTGGCGGCCGAGCTCGGCGACCGGGCCCGCTTCCACGAGGCGAACGTGACCGACCCCGATGCGGTCGAGGCGGCGGTCGCCGCCGCAGCCGAGGCTCCCGCCGGGCTGCGGATCGCGGTCGGCTGCGCCGGGATCGGTTGGGCGCAGCGCGTCACCGGCAAGCAGGGCCCGCATCCGCTCGACCTGTTCAAGAACGTCGTCGAGGTCAACCTCGTCGGGATGTTCAACCTGATGCGGCTCGCGACGACGGCGATGAACGGCAACGACGCCGACCCCGAGGGCGAGCGCGGCCTCTTCGTCAGCACCGCCTCGATCGCCGCCTACGACGGCCAGATCGGGCAGATCGCCTACGCGGCATCGAAGGCGGGGATCGTCGGGATGACCCTGCCCGCCGCACGCGACCTCGCCACCCGCGGGATCCGCGTGATGGCGATCGCGCCCGGCCTCTTCGACACGCCGCTCCTCGCCGCCCTTCCCGAGCCGGCCCGGCAGGCGCTCGGCGAGACGATCCCGTTCCCGAGCCGGCTCGGCCGCCCCGACGAGTTCGCGGACCTGGTCGCGGCGATCGCCGCCAACCCGATGCTGAACGGCGAGACGATCCGGCTCGACGGCGCGATCCGGATGCCCCCGAAATAACTCCGACCGGATCCTCTGCTGCGCGTCCGGTCCGGTCGGCTGAGTCACGCGGCCGCGGCGGCGCTCAGACCACGGCGCCCCTACCGGGGCGCCGGAAAGCCTGCGCCGCCTTTCATCCTGCGAAGCTAGGCGTCCGGGTAGGCGAGGATGACGTGGCGGGCTCCGACGGCGACGAACTCGTGCTCGGTCGCATCGGTGGCTCCCGACTCGAGGTGCTCGATCACCGTCGCGTTGGTGAGCGCGACGAAGTCGAGCTCTCCCTGGTTGAGGTAGTCGGACAGACGGCTGCGATAGCCCTCGGAGGGGAGGGTGAGCTCGCCGACGATGCGGTGCCGGTCGGTCTCGAGGACGACGCGCAGGTTCCGTTTCTCCATCGCCGGGTTGTATCCGATCGCCGCCGCTGTCGTTGACAGCCGCTTCGGTAGGGGCGAGGATCGTCGGGTGGACTCGTACGAGGAGGCCTGCGAGCAGCATCGCTGGGACGTGCCGGCCCGCTACAACATCGCCGCCGACGTCTGCGACAAGCACGATCCAGACGCTCCGGCGATGCTCTGGGAGCGCTACGACGGGGCCACTCGTGAGCTGAAGTGGGGCGAGTTGCAGTCGCTCGCCAACCGGGCCGCTCACGTGCTCCGCGACCACGGGGTCGGCAGGGGCGATCGGGTCGCGGTCGTGCTGCCACCGACGGCGGAGACCGCCGCGATCTTCTTCGGCACCTGGAAGCTCGGCGCGATCCTGCTCTCGATGTCGGTGCTCTACGGCGACGACGGGATCCGCCACCGGCTTGGCGATGCCGAGCCCAGGGTGCTCGTCACCGATGCCGCCAACGCCGGGCGCTTCGACGCGTCCCTCGTCGACGAGGTCCTGATCCTCGACGAGGAGCTGCTCGCCGGCGCCCCAGACGAGCACATCTGCGAAGACACGGCCGCCGACGACCCCGCCCAGCTCTATTACACGTCGGGAACGACCGGGATGGCTAAGGGCATCGTCCACGCCCATCGCTACGTCCTCGCTCACGAGGAGTTCACCTACTGCCACGACGTCCGGCCCGGCGAGCGGTTCCACGGGATGGGCGAGTGGGCCTGGGCGGCCGGGATCAGCCCGCTGCTCGGGCCGTGGCGGTTGGGCGCGGTCCAGTGCGTCTACCAGCGCGAGGGCGGCTTCGACCCGGCCGCCCAGCTCGACTTCCTGTCCCGCAACGAGGTCACCAACGTGTTCACGACGCCGACGGCGATGCGGGCGATGATGGCGATCGCCGATGCCGGCGAGCGCTACCCGCAGCGGTTCCGGATCGTCTGCAGCGCCGGCGAGCCGCTCAACCCGGAGGCGATCCGTTGGTTCCGCGAGCAGTACGGGGTCACCGTCCTCGACTACTACGGACTGACCGAGTCCTATCCGCTCTGCGCCAACTTCCCGTTCATGGAGGTCCGCGAGGGCTCGATGGGGCGGCCGATGCCGGGCTGGGACGTGCAGATCCTCGACGAGGACGAGAACCCGGTCGCCCAGGGCGAGCGCGGCGAGATCTGCCTGCGCGCGCGATCGAACCCCCATTACCCGCTCGGCTACTGGCGGTTGCCGAAGGAGAGCGAGCTGGCCTTCGGTGGCGAGTGGTTCCACTCCAAGGACGCGGCGACGATGGACGCGGACGGATACGTCTGGTACGCGGGCCGCGCCGACGACGTGATCATCGCCGCCGGCTACCGGATCGGGCCCTTCGAGGTCGAGTCCGCCTGCCTCGAGCACGAGGCGGTCCGCGAGGCCGCCGCCGTCGCCTCTCCCGACGAGGTCAAGGGCAACATCGTCAAGGCGTTCATCGTCCTCACCGAGGGCCGCGAGCCCTCGGACGAGCTCGCCGCCGAGATCAGCCGCTTCGTCCGCGAGCGCCTCAGCGCCTACGCCTACCCCCGCAAGGTCGAGTTCGTCGACGAGCTCCCGAAGACGCTGACCGGCAAGATCCGCCGGATCGAGCTCCGCGAGCGCGAGCTCAGATGACTGCGCGACTCGCGCGGCTCTGCCGCGCTCGACTGCGCCGACCGACCGGGTCACGCCCCGGCCGGTCTCCCACGGCGTTACGGCTGCTTGACGATCACAGGCGGCGTCCAGTTGCCGTTCAGGACGCGCTTGCTGGGTCCGTAAAGCCGCATGTTGAGGCGGAAGGCCCCCGCCGGCGCCGGCAGCCAGTTGACGTCGTCGCCCGCCGGCTCGTCGTGTGAGATCGCGACGACGATCGAGCCGTCCTGCCTCTTGACGAGCGGCGGATGGCTCGGCCCGAGCGAGTAGCGGTCGATCGGGTTGGCCACCAGGTATCCGTCGAAGTCGTACATCGTCAGCGACCAGAAGTACCTGGCGGGCGGCATTTCGCCGGCCGGGAAGATCATCTCGTAGTCGTTGGCGCCGTTCAGCAGGTTGCCGTCG
>DASTTY010000041.1:0-18163 GCA_035759925.1 Solirubrobacterales bacterium | reverse complement strand
ACCGCCGCCTTGATGGGCGCCACGGCGGGGTGGAACCCGAGCACCACCCGCGTCTCCCCCTCCACCTGCTCCTCGCGATAGGCGTCCACCAGCACCGTCAGCGTCACGCGGTCGGCGCCGGCCGATGTCTCCACCACGTTCGGCAGGTAGCGCTCGTTGGCGGCCTGGTCGAAGTACTCGAGCTTCTTGCCCGAGAATTCCTGGTGGCGGCCGAGGTCGAAGTCGCCGCGGTTGTGGATCCCCTCGATCTCGTTCCAGCCGAAGGGAAACTCGTACTCGATGTCGTAGGCGGCGCGCGCGTAGTGCGCGAGCTCGCTGCCGGCGTGCTGGTGCCAGCGGAGCCGGTCGCGACCGAGCCCCAGCTCCAGGTGCCACGCCATCCGGATCTCGCGCCAGCGCTCGAACCACTCGGCATCGGTGCCCGGCTTGACGAAGAACTGCATCTCCATCTGCTCGAACTCGCGGGTCCGGAAGATGAAGTTGCCGGGCGTGATCTCGTTCCGGAACGACTTGCCGATCTGGGCGATCCCGAACGGCGGCTTCTTGCGCGCGAACTGGAGGACGTTCTTGAAGTTGATGAAGATCCCCTGCGCCGTTTCCGGCCGCAGGTAGACCTCGGTGCCGGACTCGGCGACCGGACCGACGTGGGTCTTGAACATCAGGTTGAACTCGCGCGGCTCGCTGAGCTCGCCGCCGCACTGCGGGCAGTGGATCTCTCCGGTCGGATCGCCCCCCTCCGCCGCGATCGCCTCGCGCAGGTGATCCTCGCGCCAGCGCCGCTTGCACTTGCCGAGGCACTGCACGAGCGGATCGCTGAACCCGCTCAGGTGCCCGGACGCCTCCCAGACCCGCGGGTTCTGGATGATCGCCGAGTCGATCGCGACGATGTCGTCGCGGTCGGTGAGCATCGCCCGCCACCACTCGTTCTTGACGTTGTTCTTGAGCAGAACCCCGTAGTGGCCGTAGTCGTAGGTCGAGCCGACCCCGCCGTAGATCTCCGACGACGGGAAGATGAAGCCGCGCCGCTTGCAGAGCGCGACGATCTCGTCGAGGCTGGGGCCGTCCTGCTCGGGGGTGCCGCTCATGGGCACGGAACCGTATCTGCTGCGCCGTTAGCCGCTACTTGGCGGCGACCGACAGCTTCGTCCGCTTGCCGTCGACGTCGCGGATCGTGATCGGGAACCGCTTCAGCCCCGATTCCTTCAGGCCCTTGCGCGCCCTGATCGCACCGTCGGCGAAGACGGCGCGGATCCGGTCGACGCCGCCCCCCTTCGCCTTCAGCCGCAGCGTCCGGCGCTTGCCGCGGACCGAGGCGCCGGCGACGTCGGACCCGGCGATGAGCTTCCGCTTCGGACCGACCTTGAGCCCGCGCGGCAGCTTCACGCTCGCCTTGCGGAGCTCGGCCGAGCCGCCGCGGAGCCGCACGGTCAGCTTCGGCTTGCCGGAGCCGACCTTGGCGATCGCGAGCCGCGCCTTCGGCTTCTTGCTGCCGCCGCCGGATGGGCAGGTCGCGTCGGCATCGGCGCTGACGTTGCTGGTCGCGCCCGAATGGCCGTCGAAGTCGGCCTCGAAGACGAACGGCGGCGGCTTGCAGGGATCGCGTCCGGCGACGTTGAGGCCGCCGTCGCCGCCGGCGAACGTCAGGCTGAAGTCGCTGAGCGGGATGTCGGGCAGCCCGTCGAAGGTGACGAAGATCTGCAGACCGGACGGGACGGCGGCGGCCGAGATCGAGCCCTTCACCTTCAGCGCCAGACCGCCCTGGAGGTCGACGCCGAGGTCCGGGAACGGCGAACCGGCGGGCTTGACGAGATAGACCTTCCCAGACAGCGGCTTGGCCTGGAGCGGCGAGGCGGCGGTGGCGGTGCCGACCATCGTGTCGGCCGGGCAGTTGCCGGCATCGAAGGCCGCGGCTTCGCACTGGATCGCCAGCGCCGGTCCGTTGCCGATGATGTCGGTCGGGAGCCTCACGACCGCCTTTTTCAGCCCCGCTTCGGCGATCGTCTGCGAGATCGTCGTCGTCAGCTCGACCGGGTTGGCGAGATCGCTGGTGAGCTGGCGGATCCTCGCGCTGAACTTCGGGTGGAAGGGAAGCGCGCCGCAGTTGTCGGTGCTGAACGTCGTCGATCCGGACGCCGTCTGGCCGTCGTAGGCGGCGGCGTCGTAGGAGACGGTGTGATTGCCGCACGAGGTCGGGTTGCGCATGAAGCCCTTCGCCGGGCTGCCGGCCTTCCCCTGGAGGCTGAGGCTGACGTTGGTGATGTCGATCCGCAGGCCGCTGACCGACTTCGGGATGTTGTCGAGGGTGGTGTCGAGGCCGAAGTCGCTCTGCCGCAGCGAGGCCGGCGACTGGAGCACGATCGGCGGCAGCACGTTCCCGGCCGTCGTCAGCACGAAGCCGAACCGGGCCGGCTCGCCCTTGCGGGGGACGACGTTGTAGACGTTGCCGCTCGCCGTGACCGGCAGCGGCAGGCCGAGGACGTTGACGGTGTTGCTGATGTCGCCGACGTCGCTCGCGGCCGGGCAGTTGTTCGCGTTCAGCCGCTGCTCGGTGCAGGTCGGCGTCGCCAGCGGGTTGCCGATCAGGCCGGGGGGCAGGTGGAGGACGAGGCGCTTCATCTGCGCGCTCGGCTCCTGGACGTCGAAGCTGACCGAGAAGCGGCTGTTGGCGCCCGCGTCGTTGTTCGCCGGCTTCGCCGAGAGGTTCGTCAGCGAGAAGGCGGCATCGGCCGCGGGGGCGAGGACCAAGAGGCCCGCGAGCACGGCCAAGACCGCGCATACGCGCGCACCAACGGTGGTTCCCCTGCCTGCCGGATCCGCCATCCGGCCTATGATTGTGCCACAAAGCCATGCCGATCTACGACTACAAGTGCGACAACGGCCACACGTTCGAGGTCATGCAGTCGATGTCCGAGGACCCGATCGACTCCTGCGACGTCTGCGGCGCCCCGGCCCGCCGCGTCCTCCACGCGCCGGCCGTCCACTTCAAGGGATCGGGGTTCTACACGACCGACTACGCCCGCAAGGGCAAGGCGAAGGCCGCCAACGGCACCGAGTCGTCGGGCTCGGACGGCAAGGACTCGAAGGGCGGCGATTCGGCGAAGAAGTCCGAGTCCTCGTCGTCCTCCTCGTCGTCGTCGGGCGACAAGGCGACCGTCAAGAAGGACTAGAAGGCTCTAGCCCGTCGGCGCCTCGGTGTCGCCGCCCGGCGAGCACTGCGGCGGATGCGGCCCCGCCTCGCCGAGCAGATGGCGGACGGCGTTCCGGCACTGCTTCGCGGGGATGATCAGCTCGCCGCTCGCGGTCGTCCCCGACGGGTTCAGGACCTTCGTGCCCGAGTCGCCTCCGATCGCCGCCGAGAGCGCAACCTGGGGGAGGACGAACCCGCCCATGTCGCTGACCATCGCCTTCGGCGCGTTCCAGGCGATCCATGGTCCCTTGATGAAGTTGATCGGCGCCCGCCATGGACTGGTCAGCTGGTTCTTGATCCCGGCGAGGATCAGTTGCTGGGTCCGGGCCCGGTCGGTGTCGTTGTAGCCGGCGGCCTCGTCGGTGTGGGCGAGGTTCTCGCGCGTCCGGGCCAGCGCCAGCGCCTGGTCGCCGTTGAGGTGGTTCTCGCCGCGGTCGAGCTTCAGGGTCACGCCGCCGTTCTTGGAGCCGCCGTTGATCTCCGACTTGATCTTCTCGGGGAGGCTGACGGTGACGCCGCCGATCGAGTCGATGAAGTCGGCGAAGCCCGCGAAGTCGAGGATGACGACGTGGTTGATGTCGATCCCGAGGAAGTCCTCGACGGTCCTGATCTGGAGCGCCGCGCCGCCGAAGGCGTAGGCGGCGTTGATCCGCTGGTCGCCCTGCCCGGGGATCGAGGCGAGCGTGTCGCGTGGGATCGACACCTTGTCGAACGACCCGCCGCCGGCGTGGACGACCATCAGCGTGTCCGCGCGTGAGGGCAGGCAGTCGGAGGGCGGCGGATCGCCGTGGGCGGCGGCCTCGAGGCACTTCGGCTTCGTCTCGGCGCCGGCCTCGTTGCTGCCCTCCGGCCGCGCGTCGGTGCCGATCACGAGGATGTTCTGACCGTCGGCGATGAGCAGCGGGAAGCCGCCGAGTTCGGCGGCCGCCTGGTCGTTCAGCTTCGACTTCTGGATCTGGGCGGAGACCACGAAGGCGACGATGCTGATCAGCAGCCAGACCCCGGCGGCGATCAGCGCCCAGCGCAGGACCTTGCGCCAGGTCGGCTTCTCGCCCGGCGCCCGCGGCGTGCCGCCCCCGCGGCCGAGCCGCTCGCGCAGCGACGGCCCGTCGCCGGTGCGCTTGAACCCGCGGCGGGCCCTGTAGACGGTGTAGCCGGGTCCCTCGTCGGGCGCTTTGCCGCTGGCGCCGTCGTCCGCACCGTCAGGCCGGTCGGAGCGGTTCGGCTCGGCCGGTCGCCCGCGGCTCCGGCCCTTCGATCCGGCCCGGTAGACCTTGTATTCGGGGCGATCCGGGCGTTCAGGGTCGCCGGGTGCCATTACGCGGTAATACTGCCGCATGCCCTCCCGGTTTCCTGCTTCGTGACCACGTCGGACCCCAGGCCGGTCACGAGTCGCGAGACGATCGGCGTCGATCTCGGCGGCACGAAGATGCTCGTCGGCGTCGTCGATGCCGGGGGCGGAGTGACGCACCGGCGGGTGGATGCATCGGTGGGCCTCGGCGCCGACGAGCTCCTGGCGCGCATCGACGCCGAGATCCGGGTCGCCCTCGACACCTGCCCGGGGGTCGCCGCCGTCGGCCTCGGGGTTCCCTGCATCGTCGACCGGGACCGCGAGATCTGCGTCACCTCGAACCACCTGCCACTGATCGGCGTCCCGCTGCGGGCGCGGGTCGCCGCGCTCACGGGCCTGCCGACGGCGATCGACAACGACGGCAACGCCGCCGCCCTGGCCGAGCAGCAGCGCGGCGCCGCCCGCGGCGCCGAGAACGTCGTCCTGCTCACGCTCGGGACCGGGATCGGCGGCGGTCTCATCCTCGGCGGCCGCCCCTATCGCGGCTCCCGCGGGGCGGCAGCGGAGCTCGGGCACTTCGTAGTCGACATGGACGGCCCGCCGTGCCCGGGCCGGTGCCCGAGCAACGGCTGCATCGAGTCGCTGGTCTCGGGCACCGCCCTCCGCATCGAGGCCGAGCACGCGATCGCCGCGAACCCCGGCTCGCCCCTGGCCGCGGCGGCGGAGGCCGGCGGGAGCATCGACGGCACCGCCGTGACCGGCCTCGCCCGGACGGGGGACGAGATCTCGATCCGATTGCTGGAGACGATGGGACGGCGGCTCGGAGTCGCTCTGACCGGCCTCGCGAACGTGTTCGACCCCGACGTCATCGTCATCGGCGGCGGCGTGATCGACGCCGGCGAGCTCCTCCTCGGCCCGGCGCGCGAGGAGTTCGAGCGCCGGGCGCTGACGCCGCAGCGGGAGACCCCGATCAAGGCCGCCGAGCTTGGTCCGGATGCCGGCATGATCGGCGCCTCGATCCTCGGGCTCGAGGAGCTCGCCGCATCCGGGGCGGTTGCCTGATGGCGGGCCGGCTGGTCGTCTGCCCGTCGCCGATCGGCAACATCGGCGACGTCTCGCCCCGGATCCGCCAGGCGCTCGCCGACGCCGACCTCGTCGCCTGCGAGGACACCCGCCGCGCCGGCCGCCTCTACGAGCGCCTCGACCTCGACCCGCCCCGGTTCGTCTCCAACCACGACAGCAACGAGGAGAGCCGAGCCCCCCAGCTCGCCAAGGCGATCGAGCGCGGCGCCCGGGTGGCGCTGCTCAGCGACGCCGGCACGCCGGTCCTCTCCGACCCCGGCTTCCGGCTGATCCGGGCCTGCATCGAGCGCGGCATCGAGATCGAGGTCCTGCCCGGCCCGACCGCGATCACGACGGCGCTGGTCGCCTCCGGCCTGCCCGCCGACCGCTGGCGCTTCGAGGGCTTTCTGCCGCGCCGCGCCGGCGAGCTCGAACGCGTCCTCCAATCGACCGAGACCGTCGTCGCCTTCGAGTCGCCGCGGCGGCTGCCGGCGTCGTTGCGGGCGCTGGCGGCGCTCGCGCCCGATCGCCCGGCGGCGGTCTGCCGGGAGCTGACCAAGCTCCACGAGGAGGTCGCGCGCGGCACGCTCGGCGACCTCGCCCGCCGGTTCCGCGGCGACATCAAGGGCGAGATCGTCGTCGTCATCTCCGCCTCGAGCAAGCGTGCGGCGGCGCCCGATACGGCCTTCGCGGTCGATGCGCTGCGGCGCCTCGTCCAGTCCGGGGCCCGGCCGCGGGCGGCGGCCCAGGTCGTTGCCGCGCTGACGGGGGCGCGCCCGAACGAGCTCTACCGCGAGCTGACCGGTCGCGAGCCGCGGCAGTGACGCACTTCCCCGATGCTCCGGCGGCGCTCGGCCGCGGCGTCATCGTCGCGCCCGGCGCCGCGGCGCCGGAGCGCTGGGCCGGGGTCGAGCGGATCGCCGTCGCCGCCGCCGAGCTCGCCGCGCCGGCGGCCGTCGTCGCGGCCCTCCACGAGCGCTGGGCGGGGCGCGAGCCGGTCGTGCTCGAGCTTGCCGTCGATCCGGCGGAGTTCCGCGAGCCGCAGTCGGTGAGCGATCCGCCGTACACGCTGGCGGCTGACTTGGATCTGCCGCTGGACCGCCTACACCACCTGGTCTGGGCGAACAACTACGACGCCCGCTCGGGTGCGCCGATCTGGTGGTGGGGAGAGAAGGCGGCGCGGCTCGGCGCGGTCGTCGGTGGCGACGCCGACGTGGCGCTCCACGACGGACGCGACGCCTGGATCGACGGGGGTCCGCGCTGGAGTGCGCCCGCCACCGAGGCGCTGCTGATCGAGTCCGGCGCCGTCGAGGCGGGGATGCTCGAGCCGGTCCCGCGCGAGCGCCCGGACTCGCGCGCCGAGCTCGCACCGGATCAGCTCGCCGCGGTCCACCACCACGGCGGCCCGGTCCGGGTGATCGCTCCGGCCGGCTCCGGGAAGACGCGGGTGCTGACCGAGCGGATGCGGCACCTCCTCGCCGACCGCGGCTACCGGCGCGAGGCGGTGATCGCCGTCGCCTACAACAAGCTCGCCCAGAACGAGCTCGAGACGCGGCTGGCGGCGCTCGACCCGCGCACACGGACGCTGAACTCGCTCGGCTACTCGCTGCTCAACCGCCACCGCGGCAGCCGGGCGCGGGTCCTCACCGAGCCCGAGGCGCGCGATGTGATCGCCCGCGTCTTCCCGATCCCGAAGCAGCGCCGCACGAACACCGACCCGGTCGGTCCCTACCTCGACGCGCTGACCGTCAGCCGGCTCGGGATGGTGGACCCGGCCGAGGTCGAGGAGATGCGCGACGACGTGCCGGGGTTCGCCGACGGCTTCGATTCCTACCGGACGGAGCTCGCCGCCGCGGGTGCGATCGACTTCGACGAGCAGATCTACGGGGCGCTCGAGGCGCTGCTCCGCGACGGCGCGTTCCGGCGCCGCGTCCAGCCCGAGCATCGCCACCTGCTCGTCGACGAGTTCCAGGACCTGACTCCGGCTCACGTGCTGATGATCCGGCTCCTGGCGATGCCCGGCTTCGACGTCTTCGGCGTCGGTGACGACGATCAGACGATCTACGACCACGCCGGCGCCGACCCGCGGTTCCTCGTCGACTACCTGGGCTTCTTCCCGGGCGCCGAGGAGGCGGCGCTCGAGGTCAACTACCGCTGCGCCGAGGCGATCGTCGGCGGCGCGACCAACCTGCTCGGCTACAACCGTCTGCGGGTGCCGAAGACGATCCGTGCCGCGGCCGGCGCCGATCCGGATCCGGAGGCGCTCGAGATCCGCGTCCGGCCCGCCGCCGAGGCGGCGGGGACGCTCGTCGACCTCGTCCGAGGCTGGCTCGCCGAGGCGGAGGTCGGGCCGGAGGACGTCGCCGTCCTCGCCCGGGTCAACTCGCTGCTCCTCGCGCCTCAGGTGGCTCTGTTCACGGCCGGGATCCCGGTCGCCTCGGCGGTGCGCAGCGAGATGCTCGAGCGGACCGGTACCGCCGCCGCGCTCGCCTGGCTGCGGGTCGCGGTCGATCCCGAGAACCTGCTGCCCGGCGACCTCGAGACGATCCGCCGGCGGCCGAGCCGCGGCTTTCCGATGTGGATCAGCAAGTGGCTGGCGAACTGCCGCTCGCTCGAGGACCTGCTCGTCGTCGGCCGCCGAATCGACGACGAGCGGGTCGCCGGCAAGGTCGACGAGATGGCCGACGACATCGGGATGCTCGCCGGGATCGCGGCGGCCGGCGGCCGGACCCGGGAGTTGCTCGAGGCGGTTCGCGACCGGATCGGCCTCGGCGGCGCGATGGAGATGCTCGACGGCTCGAAGGGCAGCGAGGCGACCGCGAGCCACCTCGACGACCTCGAGGGGCTGATCCAGGTCGCCGACCTCCACGACGAGCCGGGCGGCTTCGAGCCGTGGCTGCGGGCGGCGCTCGACGCCTCCGCCGGCGGCGAGGGGGTGCGGCTGGCGACGGTCCACAGGGTCAAGGGTCGGGAGTGGGACCGGGTCGCGGTCTACGGGGCCGTCAAGGGGCTGATGCCGCACCGGCTCAGCGAGACCTGGGAGGCGGAGCGGCGCGTCCTCCACGTCGCGATCACGCGGGCGCGGCACCGCTGCGTCGTCCTCGCCGATGCCGAGCGGCCCTCGCCGTTCCTCGCCGAGATCCGCGGCGAGGCCGCCGAGCCGGCGACGAAGCCGGCGGTCAGCGCTGACGCCCTCGGCGCCGCCACCTCGCGCTCGCGACGGTCGATGAGCCGCGACGCGGAGTCGCCGCTCGCCGGTGCCGGGCCGGTCGCCCAGGCCGCCAACGAAGCGCTCCGCGAGTGGCGCAGGCTCCGCTCCGACTCCGACGGCGTCCCCGCCTACGTCGTCCTCTCGAACCGCCAGCTCGAGGGGATCGCGGCGGCGATGCCGGAGGATGCGCGGGCGCTCCTCGCCTGCAACGGCATCGGGCCGACCAAGCTCGAGCGCTACGGCGAGGAGATCCTCGGCGTCCTGGCGACCGTTCGCTGATGGAGACCGTCGTGCGGATCCTTCTCGCGGCGGTCCTTGCGTGGTCGGCGGCAGCGAAGCTCGCCGACGCCCGTCGCAGCACGGCGGCGATGGCGACGTTCGGGTTCGCGACCCCTGCCTCGCGCCGGCTCGCCTGGACGATCGCGGTCGTCGCCGAGATCGTGCTGGCGGTCGGCGTGGCCGCCGGCAGCGACCGCGCCGCCTACCTCGCCGCCGCCATGCTGGCGCTGTTCGCGCTGACGCTCGGCTCGGCGCTGATGCGTGGCCGCGCCGGCGCTCCGTGTGCGTGCTTCGGCGGCGGCACCACGGTCGGCGCCGGCGCGATCGTCCGCGACGTCGTCCTCGCCGTCGCCTTCGCGGTCGTCCCGGCGCTGCCTTCGTAGACGGGATGGTCTCCGCGGAGGGTGCTCCGCGGGGCACTCCGCGCGGGTTGGCTGAGAGGGGAAACACGAACGGACAGGCGCTCGGATGCGGATTTCCCCTCTATACGAGGGTAAACCCGCAAGCGAGCCGATGAGCGACGCTCCGGCCGCCGCTCACCTTCCCTCATCAGCCCAACCCACGCCCGCCCGGCCGTCACGGCGTCGGCGTCAGCCCCCTCAGTGACCGCTGGCCGAGAAGTGCTGGTAGTCGCGGGCGCCGGGCCAGTTGCCGGCCCACTTCCAGCCGATGATCCGCTTCATCGCCCGGGCGGCGGTCCCGTGCCGGTAGAGCATCCCCTTGCGCTTGTCGGAGCGATCGGCGTAGGGACGGCCCTCGGGCGGCGAGACGTAGCTGCCGGAGACGTAGGGGTTCTCGCGCGGGTTGATGTCGATCGCCTTGCCGTAGGCGTGCATCGACCAGCGGTTGGTGCCGTTGACGAACCGGCAGTTGAAGGCCGAGGTGTTGTCGTGGTGCATCGAGCGGTGATCGTCGCCGCCGTAGCGGTCGATCAGCTCCATCCTCCGGATCGGGAACCGCTTCGCGTAGAGCCGGCGCATCACCGCGACTATCCCCTTCGCGTGGTCCTCGTTGACGACGAGGCGGCCCTGGCGGGGACGGCCGTGGAAGTCGATCCGGCTGACCTTGACGAGCCTCAGGTCGCCGAGGCCGACCGGGCAGCCGCGGTGCCAGGAGACGCCCTTCATGCGCCGGCGCAGCTTCGCCGGCAGCCGCTCGACCGAGCCGCGGAACTCGCGGGCTGCGCGCTCGCCGGCGGGCGGGCCCGGCACCGTTGCCGGCATCGCGCTCGCGCGCCCGCCGAGGTCGCCGCCGGTCGCGAGCGCGGCGGCCACGAGGAGAACGATCCCTGCGATGCCCATCGGTCCCTTCACGCCGCGAATAGTCTTGCGCGCGATGTCGTTCTACGTGACCACGCCGATCTACTACGTCAATGCCGAGCCCCACCTCGGCCACGCCTACACGTGCATCGGCGCCGACATCCTCGCCCGGCACATGCGCCAGCGCGGCGAGGACGTGTTCTTCCTGACCGGGACCGACGAGCACGGCGAGCCGGTCGCGCAGGCGGCCGAGCGCGAGGGCGTCTCGCCGCGCGAGCTCGCCGACCGCAACGCCCAGCGCTTCCTCGACCTGATGCCGAAGATCGACGTCTCCAACGACTTCTTCATCCGCACCTCCGACGAGCGCCACGTCGCCCGGGTCCAGGAGGTGATGCAGCGCGTCCACGACAACGGCCACGTCTACGAAGGAACCTACGAGGGCTTCTACTGCCCGCGCTGCGCAGACTTCAAGACGCCGACCGAGCTCGGCCCCGGCAACACCTGCCCGATCCACGAGATCGTCCTCGAGGTCGTCACCGAGGAGAACTGGTTCTTCCGGCTGTCGAGCTTCGAGGGCGAGCTGCTCCGCCTCTACGAGGAGAACCCCGACCTGATCGCCCCCGACTTCCGGCGCAACGAGGCGGTCTCGTTCATCCGCGGCGGCCTCCAGGACGTCTCGCTGTCGCGCCCGAAGCTGAACTGGGGAGTGCCGCTGCCGTGGGATCCCGGGCAGGTCATGTACGTCTGGTTCGACGCACTCCTCAACTACTACACGGCGCTCTCGTTCGCGCGCCCGGGCGAGGACCTGACCGACCGCTACTGGCCGGCGAGCCTGCACGTGATGGCCAAGGACATCCTCAAGTTCCACTCGGTCTACTGGCCGGCGCTGCTGCTCGCCGCCGAGCTCGAGCTGCCGAAGCGGATGTACGTGCACGGCTTCCTGCTGATGGGCGAGAAGAAGATGTCGAAGTCGCTCGGCAACGTCCTCGACCCCTTCGAGGTGATCGAAAAGTACGGCTCCGACGCGCTCCGGTTCTACTGCTTCCGCGAGGTCAGCTTCGGGCAGGACGGCTCGATCTCGACCGCCGGCTTCGAAGCGCGCTACGAGACCGAGCTGGCGAACGACTTCGGCAACCTGGCGAGCCGCGTGCTGGCGATGATCGACCGCTACCGCGACGGCGTCGTGCCGGACGGCGCCGACGTCGATCCCGATCTCGCCGACGGGGAGGGCGGGCTCGGCGGGATCGAGATGCTCGTCACCGGGCTGCTCGACCGGACCGAGATCACCCGGGCGCTCGAGGTCTGCTGGGGCGCGGTGCGGCGGCTGAATCGATACGTCGAGGAGCGCAAGCCGTGGGAGCTCGCGAAGGACGAGCAGCGGGCCGGGGACCTCGACGTCGTCCTCTACAACCTGGCCGAGGGGCTCCGGGTCGTGACGCTGCTCCTGCTTCCCTACATCCCGCAGTCGGCCGAGCTGCTGCTCGGTGCGCTCGGCGAGGACTCGCGGGAGATCGCCCCGTTCGGCTCGCATGGCGGCGGTCGGCGGGTCGAGCGGATCGCGCCCCTCTTCCCGAAATTGGAGAGCGCGTGATCGACTCGCATGCCCACCTGACCCTCGCGAAGGTGCCGGCGGCCGAGCAGGTCGCCGAGGCGCGACGGGTGGGGGTCGAGCGGATCCTCACCGTCGGGATCGACGAGCAGTCGAACGGCGATGCGATCCGGGTCGCGCACGAGCTCGAGGGCGTCTTCGCGTCCGTCGGCCGCCACCCGAACTCGGCCGAGGGCTTCGACGACGCCGCCGCGGCGGCGATCGAGGAGCTCGCCGCCGACCCGAAGGTCCGGGCGATCGGCGAGACCGGCCTCGACTATTACCGCGAGGGCGCCTCCGAGGCGGCGCAGGTGCGCGCCTTCGAGGCGCAGATCGGGATTGCCCGCCGGACCGGGCTGCCGCTCGTCATCCACGTCCGCGACTCGAGCGGGCCGGGGTCGGGCCGGGCGGTCGCCGACTGCTTCGAGATGCTGGCCGTCGAGGCGGAGGGGATCGAGGTGATCCTCCACTGCTTCTCCGCCACCGCGGAGCGGGCCGAGGAGGCGGCCGGAAACGGTTGGCACGTCTCGTTCGCCGGCAACGTCACCTATCCGAAGTCGGAGGAGCTGCGGGTGGCGGCGGCGCTGGTGCCCGACCGGCTCCTGCTCGTCGAGACCGACAGCCCCTACCTGGCACCGCAGGTCTTCCGCGGCAAGCCGAACAGCCCGGCCAACGTCACCCACACGGCCGAGGTCGTCGCCGAGGCGCGCGGGATCGGGTACGAGCGGCTCGACGCGATCGTCTCCGAGAACGCGGCGAGGCTGTTCGGTTGGTCAGATTAGGCCAGAACTTCCTCGCCGACCCGAATCTGCTCGAGGCGATCGTCGCCGACGCCGCCCTCGATCCCGGCGACGCCGTCCTCGAGGTCGGGGGTGGGGAGGGGGTGCTGACTGAGCGCCTCGCCGCGAAGGCGGGGACCGTGCACGTGATCGAGCTCGACGAGCGGCTGCGGGGGCCGCTCGGGCGGGTGGCGGCCGAGCACGAGGGCGTCCGAATCGTCTGGGGCGACGCGATGAAGGCCAATCTCGGCGCGCTCGACCCCGCTCCGACCGCGATGGTCGCCAACCTTCCCTACTCGGTGGCCACGCCCCTGATCCTCCGCACGATCGCCGAGCTGCCGTCGCTCGAGCGCTGGACGGTGATGGTCCAGCGCGAGATCGCCGAGCGGCTTCGCGCCCGCCCCGGCTCGCGGTCGTACGGGTCGCCGAGCGTGCTGGTCCAGCTCGCCTGCGAGGTGAAGATGCTGCGGACCGTCGATCCCGCCGTCTTCAACCCGCGCCCGCGGGTCGACTCGGCGGTGCTGGCGCTGCGGCGCCGCGGGCCGGCGCCGGCGCCGGAGGCGGCACGGCTGATCCGCGACGCCTTCGCGCACCGCCGCAAGGCGCTGCCGCGCTCGCTCGAGCTGGCGGTGCGGAGGCGGGAGCGGGAGGCCGAGCAGCAGGGGCTGCCGGCGCCGCGACCGCGCTCCGCGGAGGTCCGCCAACTCGGCCGTGAGGCGCTCGCCGCGGTCGGGCTGCCGGAGGGGATCCGGGCGGAGATGCTCACACCCGAGCAGCACCTCGCGGTCGCGGAGCGGCTGGCGTGACGAAGGCGTTCGAGACCTTCGCCCCGGCGAAGCTGAACCTCTGCCTCTACGTCGGGCCGTCACGCGACGACGGGCTGCACGAGATCTGCTCGCTGTTCGTGCCGCTCTCGCTGGCGGATCGGCTGGTCGTCAGCGATGCCGACCAGGACGAGGTGCTCGTCCCCGGGATCGAGGGACCGGAGCTGACCGCCCGGGCCCTGGCGGCCCTGCGCGCGTCGGGCTGGTCGCGCGGGCCGGTCCGGATCGAGGTGGAGAAGGTGACGCCGGTCGCGGCCGGCCTCGGTGGCGGCAGCGCCGACGCCGCCGCGGTCCTCCGGCTCGCTCGGGGCGCGGTCCCCGAGGAGCGGCTCGGGGCGATCGCGAGGACGCTCGGCGCCGACGTCAGCTCCCAGCTCGATCCCCGCTTCGCGCTGGTCGGCGGCGGCGGCGAGGAGATCGAGCCGCTGCCGGCTCCGCATCCGTTCGCGGTGGTGCTGATCGCCGACCCCGAGGGGCTGTCGACGGCGGCCGTCTACGCCGAGGCGGACCGGCTCGGCTCGACGCGGAGCGGCGAGCGGCTGGCCGAGGTCCGGAGGCGGCTTCGCGGTGCCGCGGCGGCCGGCGCGCACCCGCTCGAGTACGCGTCGCTGCTCGTCAACGACCTGGCGCCGGCCGCGCTCTCGCTGCGGCCCTCGATCGCCGCCGCGCTCGAGCTGCTGCACGAGGTCGGCGCCCCGGCGTCGTTCGTGACCGGATCGGGACCGACCGCGGTCGGGCTCTTCCCGGGGCGGGACGAGGCGGTCGGGGCGGCGACGGAGCTGCGGGCGGCCGGCCACGAGGCGCTCGTCGCCAGCTCCGTCGAAGGCATCTGATGGAGCTCCCCAAGGAGCGGAAGAACTGGCTCAAGATCGTCGCGATCGTCGTCGCGGTGATCGTCGTCTACCAGGTCGGCAAGCGGCTGCTTCCCGACTTCGACGCTCAGACGGTGCTCGAGGACGTCTCCGGCTCGCTCGGCTCGTGGACGTACCTGATCGTCGGCGCGCTGGCGTTCCTCGAGACCGGCGCGTTCGTCGGCCTCGTCGCGCCCGGCGAGACCGTCGTCGTCCTCGCCGGCGCCGTCGCCGGGCAGGGCGACACGTCGGTGGTGCTGACGATCGGGATCGTCTGGCTCAGCGCCTTCCTCGGCGACACCTGCAGCTATTTCCTGGGCGACCGGCTCGGCCGCGACTGGGTCGTCAAGCACGGGCCGCGATTACGGATCACCCCGGAACGGTTCAAGCAGGTCGAGGAGTACTTCAGCCACCACGGCGGCAAGACGATCCTGATCGGCCGCTTCATCGGCCTCGTCCGGGCGCTGGCGCCGTTCATCGCCGGCAGCTCGGGGATGCCGTACCGCCAGCTCGCTCCCTACAGCGTCCTCGGCACCGGGATGTGGGCGACGCTGTTCACCCTGCTCGGCTACTTCGCGTCGAAGAACATCGACGCGGTCCTGAGCAACTCCGAGCACGCGCTGCTCGCGTTCGCGGTGATCGTCGCGATGATCGTCGGCGGGATCGTCGCCTACCGGTGGCTCAGCGTCGCCGAGAACCGGGCCCGGGCCGCCGCCGAGATGGAGAAGCGGCCGGTGCTCCGCAACCTGCTCGCGCTCGGGCGCCGGCTCAGCCCGCAGGCGCGCTTCCTGCTCAACCGGCTGACGCCCGGCGGGCTCGGGCTCGAGTTCACGACGGCGCTAGCGGCCGTCGCGGTCGGCAGCTACATCCTGATCGCCTACGCGCTCGTCCTCGGCGACTCGCCGGGGCCGACGACCGGCGATTCGACCGCAGCCGACTTCGTCGAGCGGATCAGGACGGGCTGGCTGACGTCGCTGGCCGAAGCGACCACCTGGCTCGGCTCGGGGCCGGTCGTCGCGGTCGCCTCGGCTGCCGTGGCGGTGTGGCTGGTCGTCCGCCGGGCCTGGCCGGAGCTGGTCGTGCTCGTCGTCGGGACGGTCGCGATCCTCTGGGGAACCGATCTGATCAAGGAGGCGGTGGCGCGGCCGCGCCCGTCCGGAGGCCTCGTCGACGCAGCCGGCTTCTCCTACCCGAGTGGCCATGCCTCCCATTCGATCGTCTACGTCTGGATCGCCGTCACCGCCGCGATCCGGCTCCGTCCCGGGATGCGGCGGGGAACGGCGCTGATCGTCGCCGCGTTCGCCCTCGCCGCCGCGATCGGGCTCAGCCGCGTCTACCTCGGCGTCCATTACCTGAGCGACGTCACCGGCGGCTGGGCGTTCGGCGTCGCCGTTTTCGCTCTGCTCTCAGCGATCGTGGTGGTCGTCGTCCACTTGCGGCAGAATGAAATCGATGTCGGCTGAGGTGCTGATCTTCGCGGGGGCGGGGCTGGTCACGCTGATCGCGTTCACGACCCTGATCCTGGTCCCGGCGATCGGGTCGTTCTCGCGTGGGTGGGAGAAGGCGACGGCGGCGGCGCTGTCGGTGATCGTGCTCGTTGCGCTGGTCGGCCTGGGCCTCGCGATCGGCGTCGCGATCGTCTACTACTGGGACGATCTGACGACGCTGTTCGGCTGACGACCGGCATCCGGCGCGGCTCGCAGCCCCTTCCGGACCGCTGGATGATCATCTAGGCCGCCCTACTATCTGAGCCTGCCCGTGGGATCGAAGGCGACACGATCGGCACCGGATGCGGCCGCCGGGCCCGCCGGCGCCGATGCGGGCGTGAACGGCGAGGGTTCGCTGGAGGCGCTCTCGGAGGCGATCGAGTCGGGGGCCGGACTGCCCGCCGTCGCCCGCGCCGCGGCCGCCGTCCTCGACGCCAGCCTGGCGCTGATCGATCGCTCGAGCACCGTCCTCGCCGTCGCTGCCGCATCCGGGGCCGAGGAGGAGAAGCTGCTCGCCTCTGCTCCCGAGGTCGGCGCCGTCGAGCTGCGGGTCGCCGACGTCGCCGTCGGCGAGCTCCGCTGGCGCCGCCGTGGGGGCGCCGACGGATTGCCGCCGGGCCTGCGGATGGTGACGACGCTGCTCGGCCTCGAGGTCGAGCGGGCCCGCTCGCCGGAGTGGGCGAGCGACGAGGCGGCCGGCGACTTCGTCCGTGCCGTGCTCGAGCGGCGGCTGGCCGACGCGGAGGAGATCGGTGCCCGCGCCGCCGAGCTCGGCAGTGACTTCGGAGCCGGGGCGGGCGTCGTGATCGCGCGGGCGACGCCGCACGCCACGCAGACCGGCGCTTGGCGACCGCGGATCCTGACGTTGACCCTCCGCGCGGTCCGATCGGGCTCGAGCGGCGCCCTGGCGGCGATGACCGGCGAGGAGGGGGGAGAGGTGGCGGTGCTCCTGCCCGCCGCCGATCCGGAGGCGATCGAGCGCGCCGCGAAGGCCGTCGAGGACGAGCTTCGCCGTGCCCTGCCGGGCTTCTCGCTCACGGTCGGCTACAGCCGCCACGCCGGCGAGATCGGGCAGATCTACCGGGCCGGCAAGGAGGCGCTGATGGCCGCCAACGTCGCCGAGTCGGAGGATCGCTCGCCGCTCGCCTTCGAGGAGACGGGCTCCTACCGCCTCCTGCTGCCGGCGATGAGCGACGATCCGGCCGAGCTCGAGCGCTTCTTCGGCGAGACCGTCGCCCCGCTCGTCGCCTACGACGAGCAGTACGAGACCGAGCTGGTCACCACCGTCGAGGCCTACCTCGACAACGACGGCAACGTCACCCCGACCGCCGAGACCCTCTTCACCCACCGCCACACGGTCCGCTACCGCCTCGAGCGCGTCCGCGAGCTCTGCGGCCACGACCTCAGCTCGACCGAGGGCCGCGAGAAGCTCGGCCTCGGCCTCAAGGCGATGCGCGTTCTCGGCATCCAGCCCCCCGGCGGCCCCGCGAAGGAGGGCCGGGGAAAGGCCGACAAGCCGAGCCGGAAGCGCGAGTAGGCGTAGCATCTGGCGGGTGTGCAGGAACGGGGGTCGGGCAGCGCGGCCCACCGGCGAGGCCTGAGGGCGAGAGTAGGCAGTGAGGGACCTATCGCATGCATAGGTTCGTACTACCGGTATTGCGGGCGTGGGAAGCAGATCCGTCCTCGTTGGACTCGTGGCTGGCATCGTCCTGCCTGCAGCGTTGCTACTGGGCTGCAGCAACAACTCGGAGACGACTTCTCAGGCAGAAGATCCGGGGCTCATGGGCTCCGCGACGGTGGCGGTTCCCAACCTTGTCGGGACGTCACTCGATGCAGCCGAACGATCCGCGCAGGAGCGGCGTCTCAAAGCGTCGGAGGCGGGGTGTCCGGATTACAGCGGCAGCCCTCGTCGCCTTCGCGTCAAAGCCCAGGAGCCTCCACCTGGAACCCTCGTCCCCGAAGGAACAACTATCGGAGTCCGACTGACGCCCTGCGTGAAGCCGGATCGCGATACGCAGAAGGCCCTGCACCTCGAGGACTGCAGGGTTGAGGCGGGCGGTTTCGACGTTCAGGTGCACGACCTGGACTGCAAGCGGGCGAAGCGCCTGATCCTGGATCTCGGCGTGCACGATATGAACTCGATCAGGACTCCGGTGAACACTCGGCCGAGCGCGAGCCGCGAAGTCGTCTACAGCGACCAGGGCTGGACCTGCTGGGCGTCGTTCATCATCGTCGGGAACGGCAATCCCGCGTCAGGTATCAGGTACGTCTGCTCACGTGGCGATTCGCTTCTGCTCTTCACCTTCGGATAGCGCCAACCAGGCGCGTACGGTCGGCTGGCTGCG
>DASTTY010000040.1:0-7812 GCA_035759925.1 Solirubrobacterales bacterium | reverse complement strand
CGGGCGGGAACGCTCGAGCCGAGGTAGGAGCCGCGCAGCGTCCGCTCCTCGGCGACCAGCGAGACGGCGGGGATCTCGAGAATTTGGGTCGGGTCCGGCAGCCCGACCGTCGTCGTCGTGCCGCCGCGCCGCGTCGCCGCGTAGGCCTCGCCGAGGACCGCGGCGCTGCCGACGGTCTCGATCGCGTGGTCGGCGCCACCGCCGGTGATCTCCTGGATCGCCGCGACCGCGCCCGGCCCCGCGGCGACGGCGTCGGTCGCGCCGAGCTCGCGGGCGAGGTCGAGCTTGGCGGCGACGACGTCGACGGCGACGATCGTCGCCGCCCCCTGGAGGACGGCACCGAGCAGCGCCGAGAGGCCGACGCCGCCGAGCCCGAAGACCGCGACCCGGTCGCCGGGCTCGATCGCGGCGGCGTGAACCGCAGCGCCGACCCCGGTCAGCACCGCGCATCCGAACAGCGCCGCGATCTCGAACGGCAGCTCCGGATCGACCTTCACCGCCGACTTCTCGGAGACGACGATGTGGTCGGAGAACGCCGAGACGCCGAGGTGGTGGTTGATGTCGCCCTCGTCTCCGTCATGGAGGCGGCGCTCGCCGCCGAGCAGCGTCCCGGCGGCATTCGCCGCCGCTCCCGGCTCACAGAGCGCCGAACGCCCCGCCCGGCAGGGCTCGCATTCGCCGCAGGCGGGGACGAAGGCGAGGACGACGTGATCGCCGGTCGCAAACGCCGTCACGCCCGCACCGGTCGCGACCACCTCGCCGGCCGCCTCGTGGCCGAGCGCCATCGGCATCACCCGCGGCCGCGAGCCGTCGATGACCGAGAGGTCGGAGTGGCAGAGGCCGGCGGCGCCGACCCTGATCAGCAACTCTCCCGGCCCCGGCGGGTCGAGCTCGAGCTCGGCGATCTCGAGCGGGCGCGACTCGGCGTAGGGGCCCTTTGCGCCCATCGCACGGAGGACGGCGCTGCGGACCTTCACGACCGGGGCTCCCCGGCGGGGACGAGCCGCTCGAGGCTGGCCCGGAGCCGCGACGGTATCTCGGCCGGGCGCCGGGTCGCCGCATCGACGAAGACGTGGACGAACCAGCCGGTCGCGGCGGGCGCGTCGGCGCCGACCGCGAACAGGCCGATCTCGTAGGTGACGCTCGAGTTGCCGAGCCGCCCGACCCGGAGGCCGGCCTCGATGTCGTCCGGGAAGGCGAAGCCGTCCATGTAGGTGCAGTGGGACTCGGCACAGACGCCGATCACGCCGCCGCCGTGGATGTCGAGGCCGCCCTCGCGGATCAGCCAGCGGTTGATGACGGTGTCGAAGAACGCGTAGTACTCGACGTTGTTGACGTGGCCGTAGACGTCGTTGTCGGCCCACCGCGTCTGCAGGGTCTCGATGTGCGGGTAGGCGCCCCGCGACTCCGCGCCCTCGCTCATCCGCGTGCTCAGCCCGCCAGCCGGGCCTCGAGCGAGACGTCCGGGACGCTCGCGAGCGCCCTCGACACCGGGCAGCCCCGCTTCGCGGTCTCGGCATGGCGCTTGAACTCGTCCTCGTCGATGCCGGGAACGTTGCCGACGGTCTCGAGCTCGATCTTGTGGATCTCGAAGCCGTCGTCGGTGCGGCGCAGGTAGACGCTGGCGTCGGTCTCGACGCTCTCGGGGGCGTGACCGGCCTGGCCGAGGATCAGCGACAGCGCCATCGAGAAGCAGGAGGCGTGCGCCGCGGCGAGCATCTCCTCAGGGTTCGTCCCCTCGCCGTCGGCGAACCGCGACGCCGCCGTGTAGGTGCCCTCGAGCGACTTCGTCCCGGTCTCCACCGTTCCCGAGCCGGCTTCGACGTTGCCCATCCACTTCGCGTGTCCCGTGGCTGCCATCTCTCGAACTCTCCTCTCGTCGCTGGATCAAGTGCATCCTCAGCATCTCAAGTCGACGCGCCCGGGCGCTCCGTCGCCGATGCCGGGGTCACGGCCTGCGATCCTCGTGGGGATGGCAGAGCACCGTCAGGAGACGATCCCGGGCGCCGCGCCCGGCGACGGCGATGCCGGCAGCGGCCCGGCCCCCTACCCGGTCGGCCGTTACGCGGCGGCGCTCCGTGACTTCCTGCGCAAGCGCACCCGGGTCCAGGTGATCGGCGAGGTGACGAACCTGCGACTGACGGGCAAGGCCGCCTACTTCGAGCTTCGCGATGCCGACGGCGCGATCCCCTGCTCGATGTGGCGGAACGACTGGGACCGGATGAAGCTGCCCGACGGCGCGGTTCGCGACGGAACCGAGGTTGTCGTCTTCGGCGGCCCCGACTACTACCCGGGCAGCGCGACGGCGTCGCCCTCGTTCAGCTTCCGTTGCATGCGGCTGCGCCTCGCCGGCGAGGGTGACCTGCTCGCCCGGCTCGCCGAGCTGCGCCGCAAGCTCAGCGCCGAAGGGCTCTTCGAGCCGCAGAAGCGGCTGCCGCGGCCGCTTCTGCCGCGGACGATCGGGATCATCACCGGGCGCGGCTCGGCGGCCGAGGCCGATCTGCTCGCCGGCCTCGCCCGCCGCTCCTGGGCGGGCCGTGCCGTCTTCGCCCACCCGCCGGTCCAGGACCGCCGCGCGGCGCCGAAGATCGCCCGGGCGCTCAGCGACCTCGCCGCCGTGCCCGAGGTCGAGCTGATCGTCGTCGCCCGCGGCGGCGGCAGCCTCGCCGACCTCTGGGCGTTCTGCGACGAGACGCTCTGCCGGACCGTGGCGCTGCTGCGGGTCCCGGTCGTCTCCGCCGTCGGCCACGAGTCGGATCGGACGCTGATCGACGACGTAGCCGCCGTCTGCTGCTCGACCCCGACCCACGCGATCGAGGAGGCCGTCCGCGTCGACGTCGCCGACCAGCGCGCCCGCATCGCCGCCGGTGCCGCCCGGCTCCGCGGCCGCGGCCGCGAGGCGGGAAGGGGCCGCGCCCGCCACCTCGCCGCCGTCGCCCGCGCCCTCGGACACCACACCGAGGGTCAGCGCCGCTACCTCCATCAGAAGATCCGCGAGATCCGCGCCTCCTCGAGCCGGGTCATCGCCCGCGGTGCCGGCGACGGCGCGCGGCGCGCTCTGGTGCTGGCCCGCAAGCGACGGGCGGCTCTCCACGCCGCCGGCATCGCCGGAGATCGCACCGTCGCCCGCGCCGCCGCGCTCGATCGCCATTCCCGCGCCGCCGCCGCGAGCCGGGCGGCAGACCTGCGACGGATCGCCCAGACGCTCGCCGCCCATGATCCCGACCGGGTCCTCGAGCGCGGTTACGCGATCGTCACCGACGCCGATGGCGAGGAGATCGTGACCGCCGCCGCCGAGGCAAGGCGCCGCGAACGGCTCCGCGTCCGCTTCAGCGACGATGATGTGCTCACCGAGGTGATCGACGATGACTGAGACCGATGCCGCCGCCGACGGGGGAGCGGAGCCGCGCAGCTACGAGGCTGCCGTCGAGCGGCTCGAGCAGATCATCGTCCGGCTCGACTCCGGCCAGGCCGAGCTCCGCGAGACGCTCGAGCTCTGCCGCGAGGGCAAGTCGCTCGTCGAGTACTGCAAGGGCGAGCTCGACGCCGTCTCCGGCGAGCTCCAGCGGCTCGACCTCGACGATCTCGTCCGCAAGCTCGAGGCCGGCGAGGAAGGGCCGGCGGAGGGCTCGCCGGCCGCGCCGGCGGCCGAGGATCGCTGACCCGAAGGAGCCCCGTTTCTCGCAAATAGCGGCGATCGTTTCCGGTTGCCCCTTGCGCTCGCCGGCGCCCGGCCGTATGGTCGCCGCAGCGGTCCGGAGAGAGAAAGAACTCCACGAAAGCCAAGTGGGGGGAGGGCTCTCATAGGCCGACTCGAGAGGCTTTGAACGCGCGAAGGCTACGTGCGAGGCAGGCCACCGAGTCGCCCCGGGCCGTCTCTTTCGTTCTCGGGGGCTTGCACCGTTCGGCGCGGCGCCGGTAGCGTGACCGCAACCGACCACGGAGGCAACCGATGAGCGTGAAGCTGCACCGCTGCGGCCTGACCTGGCTGAAGATCGGCGGACACCCCTGCTGGCAGGTCGAGAAGGCCCTCCAGGAGCGCGGCGTCGACTACGAGGCGGTCCTCGAGCCGACCTTCCCGCGCGGGCGGCGCGGATCGGTCCGCGAGCACACCGGCCAGGCGATGCTGCCGGTGATCGAGACCGCCGACGGCAATTGGGTCCGGGACGATTCGAAGGTGCTCATCGAACAGATCGAAGCCGGCAAGTACGACTGAGTCACTGAGGTCGAGGATGGGCGGGGAGTGGTGGATCCGGCGCGCCGAGCCGGGGGACGGCGAAGCGGTGAGCGAGGTGCTGCGGCGGGCCGGGATCGCCGGTTGGGGCGGCTATCTCGGCGCCGCGCGGATCGACCGCGCGGTCCGCGGCAGCAGCCACCCGGCCGACCTCGTCGCCGTCGACGGCGAGGGCGTCTTCGCGTTCGTCGCCTGGGACGAGCGGACCGGGGAGATCGAGCGCCTCTTCACCGACCCGCGAGGGGAGCGCCGCGGCGCCGCGACGGCCCTGCTCGACCTCGCGGCCGAAGCGCTCGCCGCGGCGGGCCGCGAGCAGGCCTGGCTCTACACCGAGGAGCGCAACGACGCCGTCGACTTCTACCTGCGGCGGGGCTGGCGCGAGGAGGGCGAGGCGCGGGTCCGCGAATGGCATGGCGCCCGGCTCCGCGAGCCCCGGTTCGTCAAGGACCTCGAGCCGCCGGCGCCGCCTAGCGACGGGCCGAGCGCTCCCGCGTAGAGCGCTTCGGCTCCTCCCGAGCGTCGTCGCGGAGCCGCCGCGCCGCCGAGCGGATCGGGTGGGCGTCGCGGACCCGGGCTGCGACCCGCCTTGGCGCCGGCTCCTCGGCGGGGGCGCGGAGCGGCATCTCGCCGGTGATCGGCTCGATCGGAAGCTCGCCGGTCGCCGGCGCGCCTGCTGAAGCGGGCCGCGCCGGGTAGCGGTCGCTCCAGGCGACGAACGCGCCGGCGGCGACCGCGAGCCCGGCGAGCCCGGCGGCGATCAGCGGCGCCCGCGGGCTGACCGCCTCGCCGAGCCAGCCGGTGATCGGGCCGCCGACGACGGTCGATCCGAGGAAGACGATCGAGTAGACGGCCATCACCCGGCCACGCATCTCCGGAGCGGCGGCGAGCTGCAGGCCGGAGTTGATCCCGGCCGCGAACGTCACCGAGCAGACCCCGAGCAGGGCGAGCGAGAGCATCTCGAGCGGCAGGGTCGGGGCGGCTGCGGCGAGCAGCGCGGTAACGCCGAAGCCGACCGCGGCGAGGGTGATCAGCTCGCGGCTGACGACCGATCGCGTCCCGACGGTGAGCGCGCCGGTGATCGAGCCGAGGCCCATCGCGACCATCAGCAGCGAGTAGGCGGAGACCTGGCCGTCGAAGACCTTGTCGGCGAGCAGCGGGATGACGACCTGGAAGTTGAAGCCGATCGTGCTGAGGACGAGCATCAGCAGCAGCGGCACGCGCAGCTCCGACCGGCCGGCGATGTGGCGGAGCGCCTGGCGGACGTTGCCGCGCCGCCGGTCGGGGTGCGGGCGCTGGAGCCGCGCCGGGTTCATCTTCACCAGCGCGACCAGCATCGCCGCGAAGCTGAGCGCGTTCAGGCCGAAACAGGGGGCGACGCCCCAGAGGGCGATGATCACCCCGGCGATCGCCGGGCCGACGATCCGTGCCGAGTGGACCAGCACCGAGTTGAGGCTGACCGCGTTGACGACCCGGTCGGGGCCGACGATCTCGATCACGAAGGCCTGCCGGGCCGGGTTGTCGACGGCGAGGACGAGCCCGCGGAGGGCGATCACCGCGAACACCATCCAAGCCTCGACGGCTCCGAGGGCGGTGAGGGCGAACAGGACCGCCGCCGGCACCGCCATCCCGGTCTGGGAGATCATCAGCAGCTTGCGCTTGTCGAAGCGGTCGGCGAGCGCGCCGCCGATCGCGCCGAACAGGAGGATCCCGGAGAACTGCAGCGCGGTCGCGAGCCCGACCGCGAAGCCCGAGCCGGTCAGGAGGAGGACGAGCCAGAGCTCGGCGACGATCTGCATCCAGTTGCCGGCCAGCGAGACGACCTGACCACCGAAATAGAGGCGGTAGTTGCGGACCTCGAGGGATGCGAAGGAACGACGGACGGCGGCGCTCAACTGCGACCCTCCTCGAGCACCTGCTCGAGGATCTCCGCAGCGCGCGCCAGGGTGGCGACGTCATCGTCGGGGAGGGCCCGCATCTTCTTCGCCAGATAAGCCGTCTTCCGCTTTCGGAGCCGGGTCAGGACCTTGCGGCCGTCGCTCGAGATCTGGACGATCGCGGAGCGGCCGTCGGCCGGGTCGCTCGTCCGCGTGACCAGTCCGTCCTCGGTCAAACGACCGAGGATCCTGGCCGCGGTCGGTCGCTGGATCCCCTCGATCCGCGCCAGCTCGCTCGGCGTCAGCGGCCCGGAGCGCTCGATCGTCGCCAGCGCCGCGATCGACGCCGGACCGAGATCGGTCGAGGCCTCCTGCCGCAGCCGCCGCGCCATCCGGTTCACCGCAAGTCGCAGGCGCGCCGCCTGCTCGCTCAGGTCCCGCTGCGTGGCTGTGGTCTCGATGCTCGTCATTGCTTAGTAACGCTAATTACCTTAGCTAACTATTAGGCGTGGGTCAAGCGGCGGAGCTCAGCGAGGTCGGCACCCGACGAGATCGAGGAAATGCTCCCGATGCGACCGCAACCTCGATCCGTCAGGCGCGGCGGGGCGATCGACCGCGCGCCCGACAAGGGAGCGAGGCGGGCTAGCCGCTGGCGGTGGTTCCGGGGGAACGCCGCGGCGCCTGCTCCCGAGACAGCGCCCGGTCGCCCGGTCGGAGAAGCGGCAGGCAGCCTCCGGCCGGCGGCCGACTGGGATTGGCCGCAGAGCGGACGGTAGGCGGGCCGCCGGACGCCAATCCCCGCCGGATCGGATGACTGCTCAGGCGCGCTCGATGCCGAGGACCCGGTCGAGCGCGGTCCGCTCGATGCCGCTGCCGTAGTTCGGCCACATCCGCTCTTCGCCGAGCCGCACGGCTCCGCGCTCGAGTGGCGGCAGCTCGTCGATCGGCACGGTCGCCAGCGGCGCCTCGAACTCCGCCTTCTGCGACCGCGGCAACTTGAAGACGTGAACGCTGCGATTCGTTCGTGCCAGGAGGCGCCTCGGCGTCCGCGTCATGACGAGGATCCCGGCCAGGACGATCACCGCGCCGACGACGCCGACCCAGACCGGCAGCGACCCTGAGAGGACGCTGGCGAGCAGGAGGACGATCCCGGCCACCATCGGAACCACCTGCAGCCACGGCGCCGGGCCGAGCTGACAGATCGCCACGGCCTCGATCCGCTCGCCGCTCGGGATCCGCGGCTCGAGCCGGTCGGTCAGCCCCCGCTTGTAGGCGCGCTCGCGCTCTTCCAACATTTCGCTGAGGCAGTATCCGACTTATCTCAGGTTCGGCGTCCGAGGGCCTCGCCTTCTCGGATGTGCCGTCTTCCCCCGCGAAGGCAACCTAACCGCTTCGGAGTAGGCGCCGCACCGCCGGAGGGTCGGTCCTCAGAGCGGAGGTCCGAGGAGATCCGCGGTCTCCGGAGAATCTGTCCGACACCCGAGTACTGTGTCAACCGGTGTTCGACATCGTCGGATACCGGACCGTCACCACTCAGCAAGAATTCGGAGAGGGCCGCCGGAGGAGAAAGGGCGACCCAAGGGCGCTACTCCTACGACCCCCGAGACGAGATCCCCCGGACTCCTGACAACAGCTCCGGTCGGCGACGTCTTAAGGGCCGCACCGGCGACGAGCTTCCGGGGAGGACCGTGTTGCTCGGCCGAT
>DASTTY010000039.1:0-32597 GCA_035759925.1 Solirubrobacterales bacterium | reverse complement strand
AGGACGTCCGCCGGGCGGTCGGCATGAACCTCTTCGCGCTGATCGCGCGCTCCTGGCTCGTGGGCCTTACCATCCTGGCCGTCGGACTGGCCGGCGAGAGGGAGGACGGCCTCACGGCCGCCATCCTGGTGCTCGCCGCCTTCACCTTGTACTTCGTGACCTCGCTGCTGCTGCGCTCGCTGGAAGGGAAGGCCTCGCGCCCATGAGCACCCGTAAGAAGATCCTGCTCGGCATCGCCGGCGTCTACATCCTCGCGATGGGACTCGTGATCGTCATCTTCGGCGCCCCCCGGCGCGACACCGAGGAGTTCGCGCCGCAGAACGAGTTCAAGACCGACACCTGGATCTCGCTCCCCGGCCCGTTCGACTTCAACAAGGCCGTGCTGTACCTCCTGATCGCCGGGATCTTGACCGTGGTGACGATGCTCTACATCGCCAACCGCATGAAGGCGCGGCCGAACCGGGTCCAGACCGCGGTCGAGACGCTCTACACCCTGATGCGCGACAACATCACGCGCGGCAACATGGACGACGCGATGGCGAAGAAGTGGTTCCCGTTCATCGGGACCCTCTTCCTGTTCATCTGGTACTCGAACCTGATCGGCTACATCCCGCTGCCGACGAACACGGAGCACCCGTTCCACATCGGCGACGTCGAGATCCCCTCGTTCGCGATCTACGCGGCGACGGCGAACATCGCGATCCCGCTCGTGCTCGCCCTGATCGTCTTCGTCGCCTACAACGTCGAGGGCATCCGTGCCAAGGGCGTCGGCGGCTACCTCAAGAGCCTCGTGCCGGCCGGGATCACCGGCTTCGCCGTGGTGCCGATCTTCGTGCTCGAGTTCCTCTCGAACTTCATGCGGCTGCTGTCGCTCTCCGTTCGTCTTTTCGCCAACATCCTCGCCGGCCACCTGATCATCCTCTTCATGTCGGGCGGCCTGGCCGTGCTGCTCGGCCTCGAGGTCCTCGGCATCTTCACGCTGCCGTTCGGGATCGCCCTGTTCCTCTTCGAGGTCGGGCTGGTCGCCACCCTTCAGGCGTTCATCTTCGCCACGCTGTCTGCCATCTACCTCGGCGGCGCCGTCGCCGAGTCCCACTAAAGGAGCCAATCAGTGCTCGATCTGCTGCTTCCGTTCATCACCACCGTCTTCGCCCAGGCGGATGCCGGTTCTGACGCCGGCAAGGCGATCGCCCTCGGCGTGGGCGGCGGCCTCGGCGCCGTGGGTGCCGGTGTCGGCATCGGCATCATCTTCGGCAAGGTCATCGAGTCCGTGACGCGCCAGCCCGAGATGCGGGACGAGATCACGTCGATCCAGTGGCTCGGCTTCGCCCTCACCGAGGCGTGCTTCTTCTACGGCCTCGTGGCGGGCCTGATCGCCTTCTTCCTCTAGGAGCGATCGTGACCAACCCAGTCATCTTCGCGGCCGATGAGGGCGGCAGCTTCCTGGTCACGCCCGGCATCGGGCTGATGATCTGGACGCTGCTCGTCTTCGGCATCTCGCTCTACGTGCTCGCGAAGCTCGCGTTCCCCCGCATCGCCGAGGCGCTGGACAAGCGCCAGCAGGCGATCGAGGACTCGATCGAGACGTCCGAGCGCGTCAAGCGGGAGGCCGAGCAGCTGCTCGACGAGTACCGCCACCGTCTCGCAGAGGCCCGCGGCCAGGCCGACGACATCGTCGCCCGCGCGCGCAAGACCGGCGAGGCGCACGAGAACGAGGTCCTCGCGGAGGCCAAGGCCAAGCGCGAGGAGATGATGGAGCAGACGCGCCGCGACATCGAGGCCGAGACGCGCCGCGCCATCCAAGAGATCCGCACGGAGGTCGCCGACCTCACCGTGGCCGCGACCGAGAAGGTCACGCGCAAGTCGCTGACCGACGAAGACCAGAAGCGCCTCGTCGAGGAGGCGCTCGCGGAGCTCGACTTCAACGCGCTCGCGGCGGGCGAGGAGCGGCGGTAGGCCATGGAGGAGATCGCCTCGGTCTACGCCCGCTCCCTGTTCGAGGTCGCCCAGGAGCAGAGCAAGCTCGACAAGGTGCGCGACGAGCTCGGCGAGTTCGCCGACGCCCTGCACGACTCGCGCGAGCTGCAGGTGTTCCTGTTCTCTCCGTACTTCTCGACCAAGGAGAAGTCCGAGGGCCTCGACAAGGCGATCTCCGGCGCCGACGACACCACGGTCAACTTCCTGCGGCTGCTGATCGAGCAGCACCGCATGCCGGTCCTGTTCCGCGTGCGCGCGGAGTTCGACCGGCTCTGGGAGGAGGAGAACCGGCTCCTGCCCGTGACCGTCACGTCCGCCGTCGAGCTGCCCAAGGCGACGGACAAGCATATCGGCGACCGCATCGCCGAGCAGACCGACCGCAAGGTCGACCTCCAGTCGAACGTCGACCCCGACATCCTCGGCGGCATCGTCGTGCGGGTCGGCAACTCCGTGCTCGACGCCTCCATCCGCAACCGCCTCGAGAACTTCCGCAAGCAGGTCGCGCGGGCGTCATAGAGCCCAGGCACCCGCGCCCCAAGGAGACTTCATGCAGATCAAGCCAGACGAGATCACCAGCATCCTCAAGAGCCGCATCGAGGGCCTCGACGCGGGCCAGGCCGACCTGACCGAGGTCGGCACGGTCCTCTCCGTGGCCGACGGCATCGCCCGCGTGCACGGCCTCGAGAACGCCGAGGCGTTCGAGATGCTCGAGTTCCCGCACGACGTGACCGGCCTCGCGCTCAACCTCGAGTCCGACAACGTCGGCGTCGTGCTGTTCGGCCCGTGGGAGCACGTGGTCGAGGGCGACACGGTCAAGCGGACGGGCAAGCTGCTCGAGATCCCGGTCGGCGAGGAGCTCCAGGGCCGCATCGTCGACCCGCTCGGCAACCCGCTCGACGGCAAGGGCGACATCAACACGAGCACGACCCGCCCCGCCGAGTTCAAGGCGCCCGGCGTCGTGCAGCGCCAGCCCGTCAAGGAGCCGATGCAGACGGGCCTGAAGGCGATCGACTCGATGATCCCGATCGGCCGCGGCCAGCGCGAGCTGATCATCGGCGACCGCCAGACCGGCAAGACCGCGATCGCGATCGACACGATCATCAACAACAAGGACAAGGACCTGATCTCGGTCTACGTCGCGGTCGGCCAGCGGATGGCGACGGTCGTCCAGCTCATGGAGACGCTCAAGGAGGCGGGCGCGATGGACAACACCATCATCGTCGCCGCCCCCGCCGACGAGGCGGCGCCGATCAAGTACATGGCGCCCTACGCCGGCACCGCGATGGCCGAGTACTTCACCTACAAGGGCGGTCATGCGCTCTGCATCTACGACGACCTCACCAAGCACGCCTACGCCTACCGGCAGATGTCGCTGCTGCTGCGGCGGCCGCCGGGCCGCGAGGCCTACCCAGGTGACGTCTTCTACCTGCACTCGCGGCTGCTCGAGCGCGGCGTCAAGCTCTCCGACGAGCGTGGTGGCGGCTCGCTGACCGCCCTGCCGATCATCGAGACGCAGGCGTCCGACGTGTCCGCCTACATCCCGACGAACGTGATCTCGATCACCGACGGGCAGATCTTCCTCGAGTCCGATCTGTTCTACTCGGGCGTCCGCCCGGCGATCAACGTCGGCATCTCGGTCTCGCGGGTCGGCGGCAACGCGCAGACGGGGGCGATGAAGCGGGTCGCCGGCAAGCTCCGCCTCGACCTCTCGCAGTACCGCGAGCTCGAGGCATTCGCGCAGTTCGGCTCCGAGCTCGACCCGGAGACGCAGAAGAGCCTCGCCCGCGGCGAGCGGCTCGTCGAGGCGCTCAACCAGGGCGAGCGGCAGCCGTTGTCGGTCGCCGAGCAGGTCGCGTCGATCTATGCGGGCACCGGCGGCTACCTCGACCGGATCAAGGTCGAGCGCGTCCCGGCGTTCCTCGAGGACCTTCGCGACCGGCTCCGCAGCGAGCAGGCCGACCTCGTCAAGTCGATCAACGACGACGGGAAGCTCTCCGACGAGCAGGAGGAGCAGCTCGGCAACGCGATCGCCGAGATGATCGACGACTTCGGTCCCGACTTCGACGCCGAGGGCAACGAGCTCGAGGCCGGCGAGTCGGACCGGATCCGCGACGAGGAACACCGCCGGACGCCGTCCGAGCACGTCGGCGACGAGGAGGCCGAGGGCGCCGATCGGGCCGCCGACGAGGAGGAGGCCGCAGCGGTCTAGCTGGCTCATGGCTACCCAGAAGGAAGTCAAGAACCGGATCACCTCCGTCAAGAACATCCGCAAGATCACGCGGGCGATGGAGATGGTGGCCGCTGCGCGGCTGCGCCGGGCCGAGCAGCGGATCGACCAGATGCGTCCCTACGCGCAGGCGATCCGCCGGATCACCCAGCAGGTGGCCGAGGTCTCCGGGCAGGCCGGCGGCCGGGTCGCGCTGCTCCAGCAGCGCGACGACGTCAAGCGCGTCGGGATCATCCTCGTCACCGGCGACCGCGGCCTCGCGGGCTCGTTCAACACCCAGATCATCCGCGCCGGCACCCAGCTCCAGCGCGAGCTCGAGGACGAGGGCAAGGAGATCCTCTACTACGTCGTCGGCCGTCGCGGCAACTCGGCGCTGAGCTTCCGCGGCGAGACGGTCGAGGCGGCGTTCACCGGCTTCACCGATCAGCCGGCGTTCGCGAACGCGCGCGAGATCGGCGACGGGCTCGCCGCCGCCTACGTCGACGAGGAGATCGACCGGGTCGAGCTGATCTACAACCGCTACGTCTCGCCGCTGACCCAGTACGTGCGGCGGCACACGCTGCTGCCGCTCCAGGAGGCGGAGGTCTTCGGCGAGGGCGTGCCCGAGCCCGAGCAGCCCGCCGATCCCGAGCTCGCCGAGGCCCACCAGCGGGCCGAGTGGATCTACGAGCCGGAGCCCGAGGAGGCGCTGCGACAGCTCTTCGAGGAGTACGTGAACCTGTCGGTCTACCGGGCGCTGCTCGAGTCGGCCGCGTCCGAGCACGGCGCCCGGATGACCGCGATGCGGAACGCCGCCGAGAACGCCGGCGACATGATCGACCGGCTGACGCTGGAGATGAACCGGGTCCGCCAGGCCGAGATCACCCAGGAGATCCTCGAGGTGGTCGGCGGCGCCGAGGCGCTGGGGTCGGGCTAGACCACCTTGGAACGAGACTTGAGACTGACTGAGCAAGGAGAACCAACCAATGGCTGAAGCGAACGGACAGAACAAGGGCACGGTCGAGCAGGTGATCGGCGTCGTCGTCGACGCCGTCTTCCCCGACGGCCTGCCGAAGATCTACTCGGCTCTGAAGATCGAGATCCCCGAGGGCGAGGGTCGCGACGCGATCGACCTCACCTGTGAGGTCCAGCAGCACCTCGGGGACGACCGCGTCCGGGCAGTCGCGATGGACGCGACCGATGGCCTCCGCCGCGGCGACCCGGTCGTCGACACCGGCTCCTCGATCACCGTCCCCGTCGGCAAGGACACGCTCGGCCGGATCTTCAACCTGCTGGGCGAGCCGATCGACGAGCGCGAGCCCGTCGAGGGTGAGGACCGCTGGCCGATCCACCGTCCGGCACCGACCGCCGAGGATCTGACCCCGACGCAGGAGATCCTCGAGACCGGCATCAAGGTCATCGACCTCCTCGCCCCCTACGCGAAGGGCGGCAAGGTTGGCCTGTTCGGCGGCGCCGGCGTCGGCAAGACCGTCCTGATCCAGGAGCTGATCTCGAACATCGCCACCGAGCACGGCGGCCTGTCGGCCTTCTGCGGCGTCGGCGAGCGGACCCGCGAGGGCAACGACCTCTACGTCGAGATGACCGAGTCCGGCGTCATCGAGAAGACGATGATGGTCTTCGGGCAGATGAACGAGCCGCCCGGGGCCCGTCTCCGCGTCGCGCTGACCGGGCTGACGATGGCCGAGTACTTCCGCGAGGTCGGCGGCCAGGACGTGCTCCTGTTCATCGACAACATCTTCCGGTTCGTCCAGGCGGGCTCGGAGGTCTCGGCGCTGCTCGGCCGGATGCCGTCCGCGGTCGGCTATCAGCCGACGCTGGAGACGGAGATGGGCCAGCTCCAGGAGCGGATCACCTCGACCACGCAGGGCTCGGTGACGTCGATCCAGGCCGTCTACGTGCCCGCCGACGACCTCACCGACCCGGCGCCGGCATCGGTGTTCGCGCACCTGAACGCGACGACGACGCTGTCGCGGTCGATCTCGGAGAAGGGCATCTATCCGGCCGTCGATCCGCTCGACTCGACGTCGACCATCCTCAAGGCCGACATCCTCGGCGAGGAGCACTACCGGACGGCGACCGACGTCCAGGAGGTCCTGCAGCGCTACAAGGAGCTCCAGGACATCATCGCGATCCTCGGGATCGACGAGCTCTCCGACGAGGACAAGCTGCAGGTCAACCGCGCCCGCAAGATCGAGCGGTTCCTGAGTCAGCCGTTCAACGTCGCCGAGGCCTTCACCGGGACCCCCGGCGAGGTCGTTCCGGTCGCCGAGACCGTGGCGAGCTTCCGCAGCCTCGTCGACGGCGAGCACGACGACATCCCCGAGGGCGCCTTCTACATGAAGGGCTCGATCGAGCAGGTGCTCGACGCCGCCAAGGGTCGCGGCGAGGACGAGACCGCCGGGGCCGAGAACGAGGCCGCCGAGCAGGCCCAAAAGGCGGACGAGGAAGAGAAGGAAGAGGCCGGCGCGGCCGTTTGATCGATGGCCGAAGGGACGAACACGTTCAGGGCCGAGGTCCTGACCCCGCAGGGGAAGGTGTACGACGGTGAGATGTTCCAGGTCTCCGTCCGCACCGTCGTCGGCGAGGTCGGGATCAGGGCCCGGCACGCGCCGATGCTGGCCCGTCTCGTCCCGCACGAGATGCGGCTGTTCGCGTCGGAGTCGGAGTTCGGCTCGTCGAGCGGAGCCAAGCGCTACGCGGCGGCCGAGGGCTGGCTCGAGGTCTTCGCCAACAAGGTCACCGTTCTCGTCACCGAGGCGGTCGACCCCGACTCGCTCGACCCCGCCGACCTCAAGGCCCGGCTCGAGGATGCCGAAGGAAGGCTCGAGTCCTCCGACGAGGACTCGGCCGCCCACCGGACGGCCGAACAGGACAGGGACAGGGCTGAAGCATTCCTGGAGATCGCAAACGGGAGCTGACGGCGGCCGCGCTCGCGGCGCTCATCTCCTGTGCGATCGCCGGCTGCGGGGCCGGTAGCGGCGACGACAGCGGCAAGGTCTCGATCAGCAGCGATACCGGGCCGAAGGGCGATCCGGCGCTCGTCAAGGGCGATCCTGCGTCCGGGACCCAGAACCAGCGCGTGCCGATCACCGCGTCGGGCACCGCGACGGCCATCTACGAGGCTCCGGTGCGCGAGCTCGAAGCAGGGATGCGGCTGCGTGCGATCGCGAACGTGACTTTGTCCAAGTGCGCGATCACCGACTACATCCCTCACAACCGCGCCAATACGGCCTGTCAGGGCACCCGCGAGTACGACTACGACCCGGTTGCGATCGAGACGTCGTTCCGGCTCGTCGGCGGTGAGCGGAAGCCCGACCTGAGCGGCCCGAGCAAGCCGCTCGGCAAGTCGCTGCGCTACCGCTGCACGACCGCGATCCATCACTGCACCGTCTCCCAGGAGGAGGAGATGGTCCTCGACGCCGACGACCTCGGCAAGGACCCTTCGCGCTACAAGTGGGTCGTCTTCGAGGCGACCGCGACGGCGCCGCAGGCGAAGGGCTGCAAGCCGCCCGAGGCGAAGGACTGCAACGTGCTCGCGGTCGAGACCCAGAAAGGCACGGCGATGTATTGGATCCAGGCCGACGCCGACGTCCCCGAGCTCGACGACAAGCCGAAGGACGACACGGCGGAGACGAAGAAGCTGAAGGTGCTTCCGAACCAGAGCAACGAGAACAAGGTCCGTCGCGTCGTCTACAGCGTCGAGCTGGCGTCATCCGGGGGGATCGACGGCCTGCAGGGCCGGCAGTTCGAGATCGAGGCCAAAGGAAGGATTCGCGAGCGGCTCCCGCAGGCGCCCGACATCGCCTCCTACATCGTCCTCAGCGACAGCCCGACCGGGATCGAAGGGCGGTTCCTGATCAGCAACAGCTACGACCCGAACAAGACCGGCAACGCCGGAGGCAACTGCGATTCGAGCTGCGAGGCCGAGGCCGCAGCCGCGGTCGTGACGATCCTGCCCTGCGATGTCGCGGCCGGCCGGCGCTACGTGAACGTCGTCAGCGGAGCCTCGCGGATGGCGGCGCATCCAGGCGAGACGGTGGACGTGCTCCCGGGCGGCTTCCTCGAGGTCACGCACGCCTATCCGGCCGCTGCGAACGCCAGCCCGGCAACCGGAGACGACAGCTGCTCTCGCTGAGCCCGCGTTCTACCCTTTCCCGATGCAGGAGCGCCTCCTCGCGGAGAAGCTGATCGGCTACGACACCTCGAACCCGGAGGGGGTCCGCCTCTGCGCCGGTTTCGTGAAGGGCTGGTTCGAGGCGCGGGACATCCCGACCCGGCAGCTGACCGTGCGCGACATGCCGATCGTCATCGCCGAGGTCGGTCCGCCGGAGCTTCCGGCGCTGATCTTCCACGGTCACATCGACGTCGTTCCCGGACGGCCCGGCCAGTTCGACCCGATCGTCGACGGCGACCGCCTCTACGGCCGCGGCGCCTACGACATGAAGGGCGCGGCGGCGGCGATGATGCTGGCCCTGGCCGACCTCCGCGACCAGCGCGACGCCCGCGTCGTCCTCGCGCTCGTGCCCGACGAGGAGACCGAGGAGGAGTTCGACCGCGGCACCGAGATCCTCGTCGATGCAGGCTGCACCGGCGAGTTCGCGATCACCGGCGAGCCGACCGACATGCTGATCGGGGTTGCCGCCAAGGGCGTCCTGGCGGTGCGAATCGAGGTTGCCGGCCGCGCCGCCCACAGCTCGACGCCATGGAAGGGGGACAACGCGATCATCAAGGCGATCTCGGTGTTCCGCGGGATCGAGTCGCTACCGTTCTCGCTTCAGTCTTCGGAGCTGTTCGACCGCCCGTCGATCAACCTCGGCCGGATCATCGGCGGAGATGCCTTGAACAAAGTCCCTGACACCTGCGTGATCGACGTCGACATCCGCTACCTGCCCGAGCAGGACCCGGCGGAGATCCTCGAGCAGATCGGCTCGATTCCCGACACCAGCGTCGTCTCGACCTTCCGCTGGCCGCCCGTGGACGTCGATCCCGGCTCGCCGTTCGTGCAGGCGCTCGGCGCCGCCGCACGGCCCAACCATCCCGATGAGGTGACCAGCATCGGCCGCGACGGCGCCTCCGACGCCGTCGCCTTCATCCGCGCCGGGACGCCGGCCGTCGAGTTCGGACCGGTCGGCTCCGGGCACCACGGCCCCGAGGAATGGGTATCGGTCGCCTCGCTGTCCGCCTACCGGCAGACGCTCTGCGACTTCGCGCGGACGGCGCCGATCGACCGCGCCGCCGGCAGGGTGGTCCGGTGAGCGACGAGCGCCGCGACGACGAGGGCCGCGACGAGCCGGCCGGCCCGTCCGACGAGGAGGAGAAGGGCCTCGGCCTGACCGAGGAGTTCGCCCGCCTCGAGGAGGAGATCCGCCGCGAGGTCGGCGGTGAAGGCGACGATTCGCCGACCGAGGCGCAGCCCGCCGGGGACGAGCCCGATGCCGGCGAGCCGGTCGCCGCCGAGGAGCAGGTCTCAGACGAGCCCGTCGCGGAGGAGGGACCGGCTGCCGGCGAGTGGACCGCGCCCGCCGCCGAGGCACCCGGCGGCGACACCCAGGAGTGGGCGCTCGAGGGCGGGGAGCGGGAAGAGCCGGCCGCCGCCGAAGAGCCGCCGACCGAGGCTGCAGCCGACCAACCCGATGAAGAGGACGCCGACGCGGCCACCGCCGCGCCGCCGGAGGCCGAGGAGCCGCCCGACGATCAGGCGACCGAGCACACGGTCGTCCGCCGCGGGCCGCCGCCGGTCCCCGTGGCCGCCGGATACGGCGCCGGCGATGAGGCTCCCGAGATCAAGACGCCGGCGCTCTGGTGGCGCTTTCTGACCGCGTCGGTCCTGATCGTCGTCTCGGTCGCGACCGCCGTCTCGGTCTCGTCGCTGCTCCTGCTCACCGACGTCGCCGCGAAGCTCCAGCCGATCCCGGGCCTGCAGGACAAGATCGCCGAGATCGACCCAGGCGATCCGCAGACGATCCTGATCGTCGGCTCCGACAAGCGTACGAACATCAAGGGCGACCCGGGCCGCTCCGACACGACGATGCTGCTCCGCGTCGATCCCGACAAGCAGGTGCTCTCGCTGTTCTCGCTGCCGCGCGACCTCAAGGTCGACATCCCCGGCTACGGCGTCGGCAAGCTCAACGAGGCCTATTCCTACGGCGGTGTCAAGAAGACGCTCGAGACCGTAAAGGCCCTGACCGGGCTCCAGATCAACCATGTCGTCAACGTCGACTTCAACGGCTTCGCCAAGGCAGTCGACGCGATCGGCTGCGTCTACGTCGACGTCGATCGCCACTACTTCAACGACAACTCGACGGCCCTGAGCTCCTACGACACCTACGCCGCGATCAACGTCAACGCCGGCTACCAGCGGCTCTGCGGCCAGAACGCGCTCGACTACGTCCGCTATCGCCACACCGACACCGACATCGTCCGCGCCGCCCGCCAGCAGGACTTCCTCCGCAACGCCCGCGCCCAGGTCCCGGTCAGCGAGGTCCTGCCGATCATCGGCGGCGACACCGGCAGCAAGCTGATCGACATCTTCACCAACTACACGTCGTCCGACATCCACAGCGCTGCGCAGGTGATCGGCGCGCTGAAGGCCTTCCTCGCCGTCAAGGACGTGCCGATCAACCAGATCAGCTTCGACGGCGAGCTCGGGCCGAGCTACGTGACGGCCACGCCGGAGCAGATCCAGAAGGCCGTCGACGAGTTCCTCAACGGCCAGGACACCCCGGGGCCGACCGGCGGCAAGAACGCGACGAAGAAGCGCGACGGCTCGAAAGAGAAGAAGAAGAAGGAGAAGAACCCCGCCGACGGGGCGAACGTGATCCCGACCTCCGACGTCCTCGACGTCGATACCGGGATCAACAAGTTCGACGCGTTCGGTAAGACGTCGGCGCGTCGTCTCGACTTCCCGATCTGGGTCCCGACCGTTGTCGCGCCGGGCTCCGCCTACAGTGACAACTCGCGCCAGTACGACATCAAGGACGAGGACGACAAGAAGCAGCCCGCCTACAAGATGGTGATCGAGTACACCGAGCCCGACCGGCTCCCCGAGTACTATGGCGTCCAGGGGACGACCTGGTCGGACCCGCCGATCCTCAAGGACAGCCACGACACGCAGACGATCGACGGTCGTGACTACGACATCTACTACGACGGCGACCGGGTCCGGATGGTCGCCTGGCACGACGACGACGGCAACTCCTACTGGGTCAGCAATACGCTGCTGCAGACGCTCGACGAGTCGCAGATGCTCGCGATCGCGACGACGACGAAGGAGATCAAGTGAGCGAACCCGTCGGGGTCGTCGGGGTCGGATGGGTCGGCCTCGTGACAGCAGCATGCTTCGCCTCCCAGGGCAACGAGGTCTGGGCGATGGACGTCGACGAGGCGAAGATCGCCAAGCTCGCCTCCGGCGAGGTCGGCTTCCACGAGCCGGGCCTCTCCGAGCTCGTCACCGAGAACGCCGATCGACTCCACTTCACGACCTCGATGGACGAGCTGCTCGCCAACGCGCGGCTGCTCTTCTGCTGCGTCGACACGCCGCCCACCTACTCCGGCGACGCCGACCTCTCCCGAGTCCGCGCCGTCGTCGAGCGCCTTCCCGAGGACGCCGAGCACGCCCTGGTCATGAAGAGCACGGTCCCGTCGGGCACCGGAGCCGCGATCCGCCGCGACATGCCCGGTCTCGCCTACGTCTCCTGCCCGGAGTTCCTCAAGGAGGGCTCGGCCGTCGACGACTTCCTCAACCCCGACCGGGTGGTGATCGGCGCCGACGGAGGAGACGAGTGGGCGGCGGACGCCGTCGCAGCCCTCTACGAGCCGCTCGGCGGCGAGATCGTCCGCACCGACGTCGCCAGCGCCGAGATGATCAAGCTCGCCTCGAACGCCTTCCTCGCCACCAAGATCTCCTTCATCAACGAGATCGCGAACGTCAGCGAGGAGGTCGGTGCCGACGTCACCGAGGTCGCCCGCGGCATGGGCCTCGACGACCGCATCGGCAGCGCCTTCCTGAAAGCCGGAATCGGCTACGGCGGTTCATGTTTCCCGAAAGACGTTTCTGCTTTGAAGCAGCTCGCCGGCAACTCCGGCTACCACTTCCAGCTCCTCAACTCGGTCATCGAGGTCAACGAGCTGCAGAAACGACGGGTGATCGGGAAGCTGACCAAGCACCTCGGATCGCTCGTCGGCAAGCGGATCGCCCTGCTCGGGCTCGCGTTCAAGCCGAACACCGACGACATGCGCGAAGCCTCGAGCCTGGTGCTCTCGGCGCGGCTGCAGGGCGAGGGGGCCGAGGTCGTCGCCTACGACCCGGTGGCCGCCGATGCCGCGGCCGACCTGTTGACGGCGACCGAATTCGCCGGCACGGCCGAGGAGGCGCTGGACGGCGCCGACGGGGCCATCCTCGTCACCGAGTGGCCCGAGTTCGCCGACCTCGACTGGGCGGCGATGGCGGAGAAGATGCGCAACCCGGTGCTGATCGACGGCCGCAACTTCCTCGACCCCGAGGCGATCCGCGCCGCCGGGTTCCATTACGAGGGCATCGGCCGCTGAGCGGCACGACGGTGTAGAAACCTCGTCCATGCAGGCACTGATCCTCGTCGGCGGGCACGGCACGCGGCTGCGGCCGGTGACCCTGACCGTGCCGAAGCCGGTGATCCCGCTGGTCGACCGGCCGTTCCTGCGTTACATGATCGACTGGCTGAGCCGGCACGGGGTCGATGACATCGTCATGGCCTGCGGGTTCCGCCCCGACGACGTCCGCGAGGTACTCGGCGACGGCATCCCCGGCGGCCCCCGCCTCCGCTACGTCGAAGAGCCGGAACCGCGGGGGACCGCAGGGGCGATCAAGTTCGCCGCCGACCTCCTCGACGACCGGTTCTTCGCGCTGAACGGCGATGTGCTCACCGACCTCGACCTCTCGGCGCTCCTCGAGCAGCACGATGCGAGCGGGGCGCGAGCGACGCTGGCGCTGTTTCCGGTCCCCGATCCGGCCGGCTACGGCCTCGTCCGCCGCAAGCCCGACGGCGAGATCACCGGTTTCCTCGAGAAGCCCGACCCGGCCGAGATCGACACCGACGAGATCAACGCCGGCGCCTACGTCCTCGAGAAGGAGATCCTCGAGATGGTCCCGCCGGACGCCGACGTCTCGATCGAGCGATCGGTCTTTCCGGCGCTGGTCGGAAACGGCCTCTACTCGCTGCGGCTCGAGGGCTACTGGATGGACATCGGTACGCCCGAGCGCTATCTCGACGCCTGCTGGGACATCCTCGAGGGCAAGGTGAAATCCGAGCCGGGCGAGATGGTCGACGAGCGCGGCCGCTACGTCGCCGAGAGCGCGATCGTCGACCCGAGCGCCGAGGTCGCCGCCCACAGCTTCGTCGACGACAACGCCAACGTCGCCGCCGATGCCGAGATCGGCCCGAAGGCCGTGCTCGGGATGGGCACCCAGGTCGGTGCCGGCGCCCTCGTCGAGGCGTCCGCTCTGCATCCCGGCTGCTTCGTCGGCGACGGGGCCGTCGTCCGCGGATCGATCCTCGCACCCGACGCAGTCGTCGACGCCGGCGCCCTCGTCCCCTACGGGTCGGTGATCGGCTCCGGGGCGACGGTCTCGGCCGATGCCGGACTCGAGCCCGGTGCCAGGGTCGATCCCGGGGTGACCGCATGAGCGCCGACCTCGCGAGCAGGCTCGGCGCCGTCGACTCCGGCGGCCAGCTCGATGCGGCCCTGTCACTGCCCGACTACCTCCGCGACGCGATCTGGCGAGCGGGATCCGCCGGGATCGAACCGATCGAGGCCAGCGGCCTGATCGTCTGCGGGATGGGCGGCTCGGCGATCGGCGGCGATCTCGCGGTCGCCGCGCTCGGCTCGCGGCTCGGCAAGCCGCTCGACGTCGTCCGCGGCTACGGGGTCCCGGCCTGGACGCCGCCCGATCGCGCGATCCTCTGCTCGAGCTACTCGGGCAACACCGAGGAGACGATCGCCTGCTACGCCGCCGCCGAAGCGGTCGGCGCCCAGCGGATCGTCGCGACGACGGGCGGCGCCATCGGCGACGCCGCCCGCAGCGACGGCGTCCCCGTGATCGGGATGCCGGCCGGCCTCCAGCCCCGGGCCGCCGTCGGCTATACGTTCGCGATCGCGGCCGAGGTCGCCGCGCTGGTCGGCGCCGGGCCGGCGATCAGGACCGAGATCGACAGCTCGGCCTCCCATCTCGAGTCAGCACGCGAGTCGCTGCTGGCGCTGGCGGCGGACGTGGCCGGGCGGATCCACGGCTCGGTGCCGCTGCTCTACGGCTGCGGGCTGACCACGCCGGTCGCCTACCGCTGGAAGTGCCAGGTCAACGAGAACGCGAAGCTGCCGGCCTTCGACCACTCGATCCCCGAGCTCGACCACAACGAGATCGTCGGCTGGACCGGGGCGGAGGCCGGCGCCTTCAGCGCGGTGCTGCTCGAGGACAAGGACCAGCATCCCCGCGAGCGTCAGCGCTTCGAGCTGACCGCAGAGCTGATCGCCGATCGCGCTCGCGACGTCGTCAGGATCGAGACCGAGGGCGAGACCCGCACCGAGCGGCTGCTCTGGACGGTGATGCTCGGCGACCTGGTTTCGCTCGAGCTCGCCGCCCGCGAGGCGGTCGATCCGACCCCGGTCGACGTGATCGAGAACCTCAAGGACCGCCTCGGCCGGCCATGAGGGCGATGGTCATGGCAGCCGGGCTCGGCACGCGGCTCCGGCCGATCACCGACGCGATCCCGAAGCCGGTGGTCCCGGTCGGCAACGTCGCGATCGTCGAGCAGCTCGTCCGCCTGCTGGCAGCGCACGGCGTCGATGAGGTGATCGCCAACCTGCACTGGTTCCCCGACCAGGTCCGGGGGCGGCTCGGCGACGGCTCGACGCTCGGCGTCGAGGTGACCTACCGTCACGAGGAGGAGCTGCTCGGCACCGCGGGCGGGGTCCGCAACGTCGCCGACTTCCTGACTGCCCCCGGCGACGACTTCCTCGTCCTCGCCGGCGACGCACTCACCGACGCCGACCTGACCGCGCTCGCCGCGGCTCACCGCGCCAACGATGGGGTCGCGACCCTCGGCGTCAAGAAGGTCGCCGACGTCAGCGAGTACGGGGTGGTCGTGACCGGCTCCGACGGTCGGGTCCAGGGCTTTCAGGAGAAGCCCGACCCGGCCGAGGCGCTCTCCGACCTCTGTAACTGCATGATCTACGCCTTCAGCCCCGAGGTCTTCGACTACTTCCCGCGCGACGAGATGCCCGATCCGGTCGACTTCGCACACGATGTGTTTCCGGCCCTGCTCGCCGGCGACGTGCCGTTCTACGTGCACGAGATCGAGACCTACTGGAACGACGTCGGCACGCTCCCCGAGTATCTGCAGGGAAACCTGGACGCAGTCGATGGCGCGATCGCTCTGCCGCGGCTCGGTGGTGCGCTCGGCGACGGAGCGGCGCCGGACGGCCTCGATCTGCCCGCCGATGTCGAAGTCGAGGGCCGGGTCCTGTTCGGCGACGGCTGCGAGGTCGGCGTCGGCGCTGCGCTCACCGGCCCGCTCGTGATCGGCGCCGGCGCCTCGGTCGGCGCCGGCGCCCGCGTCAAGGAGGCGCTGCTGCTGCCCGGCGCGAGCGTCCCCGATGGCGGCGTCCTCGCCCGCGGGATCGCCGGCGACGCGGCTAGGCTCGCGTCGGGCGAGTGGTGAGGGCCGGCCGTTGAGCGGTCGGAGCCGGATCGTCCGGGTGCCGGCCTCATCGGCCAACCTCGGCCCCGGCTACGACGTGCTCGGCGCCGCGCTCGCCTGGGAGCTCGAGCTCGAGGCGACCGAGACCGGCAGCTTCGAGGTCGTCGCGGAGGGCTTCGAGGCGCCGGCCGATCGCAGCAACCTGATCGTTCGCGCCTTCGAGAGCCTCCATCCGGCCGACGGGATCTCGTTCCGCGTCCGCAGCGAGATCCCGCTCGCCCGCGGCCTCGGCTCGAGCGCGTCGGCGATCCTCGCCGGCCTGCTCGCCGCCGACCACATGTTCGAGCTCGCCAACGATCACGAGGAGATCTTCGCCCGGGCGGCTGCGATCGAAGGTCATCCCGACAACGTCGCCGCGGCGCTCTTCGGCGGCATCACCCTCTGCCCGCCTGCCGACCCGGGCGCACGGCCACCCGCTCCCGTCCGGCTCGCGCCGCCCGAGGGCGTCGAGGGGATCCTCGTGATCCCGCGCGAGGAGGTATCGACGGGCGCCGCACGCGATGCGCTCCCGGCCGAGCTGCCGGTCGCCGACGTCACCCACAACGTCGCCGCGACGGCGCAGCTCGTCCTCGGGATCGAGCGCTCCGACCTCGACCTGATCGGTGCCGGGCTGGCCGACCGCGTCCACCAGCCGCGCCGCGCGGCGCTCTATCCCCGCTCGATGGAGCTGGTCGAGCGCGCCGCCGAGCTCGGCGCGATCGGCGCGACGATCTCCGGGGCCGGCCCGACCGTGCTGGTCTGGGCCTTCTGGCAGTCGGGTCGCAGCCTCCTCGAGCGGCTCGCCGAGTTCGCCGAGGGCTGGGCCGACGTCCGCCGCGCCCAGTTCTCGCCGCGCGGCGCCCGGGTCGAGATCGCCTGAGTCAGCCTCGCGCGGGCTCGGCACTCGGCGTCGCCGCCACCTTGCCGAGCAGCGTCGCGAGCTGCTCGAGCTCGTCGCGATCGAGCGCGTTGAACTCCGGCGGTGGCTCGTGCAGGGCGGCGAGCGCACGCTCGCGGAACTCGGCGCCCTTCGCGGTCAGCGCGATCAGCGTCACCCGCCGGTCGCCGGGATCGGGCCGGCGCTCGATCAACCCGTCCTCCTCGAGGCGGTCGACCATGCCGGTCATGAACGAGGCATCGCACGAGAGCTTCTCGCCCATCGCCCGCATCGGGATGCTTGTGCCCGGCGGAAGCCGCCAGATCAGGACGAGCTGCTTCGGCGAGAGGCCGAGCTGCCGAGCGACGGCAGGCACGCGGGGCGGACGGCCCGAGCCCCAGCCGACGAGGCTCATCACCGAACGCCAAGCGGCCGCGGCGGCCTCGTCTTTCGTCGCTCTGCCCATCGCCACGGGGATTCTATTGGGATATGAGGATATTTGCAACCCATAGATAATGGAACCTCAACAACTAAATGTGCTAGGGTGCCGCGGATGAGTGAGAGTCCATTCGAGCGGGCCATCGAGGTCGAGGGCCTGACGCAGAAGTTCAAGAAGGGGCCGCTGGCGGTCGACGGCATCGATCTCCACGTCGATCCCGGCGAGATCTACGGCTTCCTCGGGCCGAACGGCGCCGGGAAGTCGACGACCGTGCTGATGCTGACGACGCTGCTGCCGCCGACGGGCGGCAGAGCCACGGTCGGTGGCTACGACATCGCATCCGAAGGCGGACGGGTTCGCGGCGTGATCGGCGCGGCGCTCCAGGAAGCGGCGCTCGACGTCCATCTGACTGCCCGTGAGCACATGCGGCTGCAGACGGCGCTTCAGGGCGTCCCGAAGGACGAGCGCCGGCAGCGCGGCGACGAGTTGATCGAGCGCGTCGGCCTGGCCGATGCCGCCGATCGCAAGGTCGGCGGGTACTCGGGCGGGATGAAGCGCCGCCTCGACCTCGCGCTGGCGCTCGTCCACCGGCCGAAGATCCTCTTTCTCGACGAGCCGACGACGGGCCTCGATCCTCAGAGCCGCAGCTCGCTCTGGGAGGAGGTCGAGCGGCTCGCGGCCGAGGAGCGGATGACCGTCTTTCTGACCACCCAGTACCTCGAGGAGGCCGACCGGCTCGCCGATCGCGTCGGCATCATCGATCGCGGCAAGATCGTCGCCGAGGGGACGCCGGCCGCGCTCAAGGCCGAGATCGGCGAGCCGAGCGTCGCGGCGACCGCCGCCGACCCGGCCGACCGTGATCGCCTCGTCGAGGTGCTCGGCCGTTTCGGCGCCGCATCCGCGGGCGCCGGGCGAGACGGGGAGGCGTGGGTGCGCCTCGCGCCGGGCTGCGGCGGGCTGGTCTCGGTGGTTCGCGAGATCGATGCCGCCGGGATCGCCGTCGCCGACCTCCAGCTCCACGAGCCCAGCCTCGACGACGTCTTCCTCGAGAAGACCGGGCGCAAGCTGGAGGGCGCCGGCGAAGCGACCGGCGAGCACGAGGCCGTGCCGGTCGAGGTCGCCGCGTGAGCCCGCAGCTCGACTCTATCTACGAGGTCGCAAGGCGTTCGTTCCTGCGCGCGATCCGCCAGCCGGCGGCATTCGTCCCGGCGATCGTCTTCCCGCTGTTCCTCGTCGCCGTCAACTCGGCCGGGCTCGACGCGGCCACGGACCTACCCGGGTTCCCGACCGACTCCTACGTCACGTTCGCGCTCGCGATCCCGTTCATCCAGGGCGGCACGTTCGCGCTGCTCAACACCGGCACCGACGTCTCGACCGACGTCGAGACCGGCTTCATGAACCGGCTCGCGATGACGCCGCTCGGCGGGCCGTCGCTGCTCGCGGGGATGCTCGGCGGAGCGATGGCGATAGCCGTCATCCAGACGGTCTTCTACATCGCGATCGGCTTCGCGGTCGGCGCCGACTTCGCGGCCGGGATCGGCGGCATCCCGCTGCTCTTCCTGCTCTCGCTGACGATCAGCTTCGCCTTCAGCTGCATCGGCACGTTCACGGCGCTCCGGCTCGGCAACAGCGAGGCGATGCAGAGCATGTTCCCGGTCTTCTTCGTCTTCCTGTTCTTCTCGTCGATGGCGATGCCGCGCGATCTGATCGTGCAGGACTGGTTCCAGACCGTCGCGACGATCAACCCGCTCTCGTACCTGATCGAGGGGATCCGGAGCTTCTACGTGACCGGCATCGACGGCGAGGCGCTGGCGCTCGCGTTCGGGATCTCGGCCCTGCTGATCGCCGTCTTCCTCAGCCTCGCCGCGGCCAGCCTGCGAACGACCCTGGTGAGGACGTGACGAGCATGACGAACACGACTTCCGGCCCGGCGGAGCGGTTCTGGGGCGTCGCCCGGGCGGTCGCCTGGCGCAGCACCCACAACTTCGTCACCAACCCGGCGCTGTTCCTCCCGGCGATGATCTTTCCGCTGTTCTTCTTCGGCGCCTTCGCCGGCGGGCTCTCCGGAATCGACAGCTCGCCCGGCTTCGACTACCCGAATGGCTACACGGCCTTCGAGTTCGGCTTCGTCCTGATCCAGGCATCGGCGTTCGGCGGCGTCTTCACCGGATTCGGGATCGCCCGTGACTTCGAGAGCGGCTTCGGCCGCCGGTTGATGCTGGCCGCTCCGAACCGGCTCGGCATCCTCGGCGGGTACGCGATCGCGGGGCTGACGAGGGCGTTGATGGTCGACGCGCTGCTGTTCGCGCTCGCCCTGCTCGTCGGCATGAACCTCTCCAGCAATGCCTCCGAGCTTCTCGCCCTGCTCGGCCTGGCCCTCGTCATCAACATCGGGATCGCGATGTGGGCGGCCGGGATCGCCCTCCGCTTCCGCTCGATCCAGGCCGGTCCGCTGATGCAGACGCCGGTCTTCCTGGTCCTCTTTTTGACCCCCGTATACGTGCCCCAGGACCTGCTCGCCTCGTGGGTCGAGAAGGTCTCGGCGGTCAACCCGATCTCACCGATCGTCGAGTCCTCGCGCAACCTGATCGCCGGCTCGTTCGACGGTCTGTTGCTCGCGTTCCTTTGCGGCGGCGGACTGATCCTGCTGTTCGGGATCTGGGCGGTGAGCGGCATGCGCCGGGCCGAGGCGGCCGGCGGATGACCCCGAGAAATGCTCCGCTTCGCGTCCGCTTCCCTCGGACAGTCAGGCGCTACGCGGTCAACCCGCCTGTTCGAGCAGCCGGGGCGGCAGCGTGTCGCGGCGGACCTGCTCGAGCCGGCGGGCGCGGTCTTCCATCCCGAGCCGGCCGAGGAGCTCCTCGGCGAGCGCGATGTAGTCGGCGCCCCGCTCGGGGCGGTACTCGAGGATCGGGCGGGCCCGCTCGGCCGACTCCGCGTAGGCGATCGACTGGCGGATCACCGTGTTGAAGACCTTGCCCGGGAAGCGCTCCTCGAGCGCCTCGAGGGTCTGGCGGGCGTGCCTGGTCCGCATGTTGGCGATGTTGAGCAGCACCCCGAGCAGCTCGAGCTCGGGGTTGAGCGTGTCCTTGGCGAGGTCGAAGATCTCCATCGCCTGCTCGACACCCTGCAGGGAGAAGTGCTGAGCCTGGGTCGAGAGCAGTGCGTGCGTCGAGGCGACGAGGGCGTTGACGGTGAGCAAGCCGAGGGTGGGAGGGCAGTCGATCAGGATCACGTCGTGGCGACGCTTGACCTCGCGCAGCGCGTTCCGCATCGTCACCTCACGGCCGATCTTCCCGGCGAGCACCAGCTCCGATTCGGCGAGCCCGAGATTCGCCGGGATCACCGGGCCGTGAACGGCGTCGATCGCCTTCACCTGGCCGGCCAGCACCTCGGCCAGCGTCGGCTGGGCTTCCGGATCGACGTCGAAGTAGTCGGAGAGGTTGCCCTGCGGGTCGGCGTCGATCGCGAGCACGTCGAGTCCGGTCCGGGCGAGGACGTCGGCGAGCGACCGCACCGTCGTGGTCTTGCCGGTCCCGCCCTTCTGGGAGAGCACCGCGATCGTCACCGACATCGGCCCGTCATCCCTCCTGAAGCCCGTCGCAGCGTGGCTGGCACGGCCGCGACTATAAGGCGCAGCGGGCCCGCGGTGCCGGGTCCGCGTCGGCCGCGCGGATAGACTCGAACCGGCGATGGGGCCGGTCAGCGCCGAGATCACGATCGATGCTCCCCGCGAGCGGGTCTTCGCGGTCCTCGCCGACCTCTCGAACCGCCCCGCGTTCTGCGACCACTTCCAGCATTCCTACCGGCTGCAGCGAATCGACCCGGTCGGGATCGGCGCTGCGGCGCGGTTCCACCTCGAGGCGCCCTTCTTCCACTTCTGGATGGAGACCGTGATCACCGGCGTCGAGGCGCCGCATCTGATCGTCGAGACCGGAAAGGGCGCGCGGATCGACCGGATGCCGATCGGCACTGCCTGGGAGCTGACCGAGGCCGGTGGCGGGATGACCGAGGTCCAGGTCAGCTTCTGGACCGAGCCGGCCCACCACCTCGACAAGCTCAAGGACCGGTTGATGCCCGCTGGATGGCACCGGCGCCAGTGGCGACGGGCCCTGATCCGGCTTCGCGACCTGGTCGAGGGCGACGCCCGAATCGAGCGTCTCCACGTCGCCGGGGCGAGTCGGCTCTGAGTCCGCGTTCCGAGTCCGCGCCGATAGACTTCCGCCGCCGATGCACCGCAGGCTGCTGATCATCCCGATGCTCGTCCTCGCCCTCGCCGGCTTCGCCGCGCTGGCGTCCGGGTGCGGCGACGAGGCGACCGCGGAGGCCAAGGAGGGCGAACCGCTCGAGCTCGGCGATCTCGCCTACAACATCCAGATCACCCGCGAGCTGAACCGCTTCTCGCCCGAGGATTCCGCCTATCTCGAAGGAGCGCCGGTCCTGAGGCCGGATCAGGAGTACCTCGGCGTCTTCATGCAGGTCACCAACCAGGGCGACCAGACTGCCACCGCTCCCGACGAGTTCCGGATCGTCGACACCCGTGGTCGCACCTACGACCAGGTCCACCTCGACAACGAATGGGCGCTGAAGCCCGGGATTCCGGTGCCTGCCGGTGACACGATCCCCGCCCCGGAAACGGTCGCCAAGAACGGGCCGATCGAGGGCTCGCTGGTGCTGTTCGCAATCGACGAGGCGGCGAACGAGAACCGGCCGCTGATCCTCGAGGTCCCGGGCCCGGATGGGCACGGCGAGATCGTCCTCGACCTCTAGAGGTTGAGCACGCGGCTCGTCCAGGGCGCGCTGCTGCTTGCCGGCGCCGGGGCCGTCGTGGTTCTGCTCGGTGTCCTCGGCACAGCGGCCGATGTCATCGGCCTCGGTGCGATCGTGCTCGGCACCGTCCTGACTGCGCCGATCGGTCGCCGCGAGGACAACGGGTGGTGGTCGCTGCTCGCGGCCGGCGCGCTCCTGTCGGTGCTCGGCGCGCTGCTCGCCCTCGCCACCGACTCGGTCGGAGGCCTGATCGCGCTGCTCGGCGGGATCGTCGTGATCACCGGAGCCGCCTTCGGCTTTCCGACCCGTCGCTGACCGCGGTCGGAACGCGCGATCGGCTTGGCCGGCTAGAGGCCGGCTTCGAGGATCTGGCGGGCGATCGGCGCGGCGACGGTGCCGCCGTCGCCCGGCGCGTTCACGACCATCACTGCGACGGCGAGCTTCGGGTTGTCGGCGGGGGCGAACGCCGTGAACCAGGCATCGACATCCTGCTCGGCGTCCTCGCCCGGGGCGACCGGCTGGGAGCCGTCCACCGTTCCGAGCTCGGCCGTGCCGGTCTTTCCGGCGACGGTGGCGTCGGGGAGCGCCGCCGAGCTGCCGGTGCCGGAGGCGACGACGGCGATCATCATCTTCTTGACGTCGGCAGCAACACCGGGCGGCATCACCTCGACGTCGGGGTAGCCGCCGGCGAGCTCGGGGTCCTTGACCATCGCGTTCGGGGAGCGGACGCCGCGATTGGCGACCGTCTGCGAGACCGCGGCCATCTCGAGCGGCGTGGCGAGGACCTCGCCCTGGCCGATCGCGCTCACGGCGACCTCGGTGTCGTCCTCGAGCGGGTTCGGGATCGTGCTCTCCGGCGGCTGGGTCAGGGCCAGCGCGTTCGGGTTGTAGATCGTCGGCGGCGAGTTGAAGCCGTACTGCTCGGACTCCTCGACGAGCTTGTCGCCGCCGACGCGGACGCCGAGCGGTGCGAACACCGTGTTGCAGGAATGGGCGAAGCTCTCGACCAGATCGCCCCCGCAGGCCTCGTCGTAAGCGTTGGCGATCTCCCGTCCACCGGCGACGGTGCTGGTCTCGACCGGGAACTGCTCGTCGAGCTTCGTCTTGCCGTCCTCGAGGGCGGCGCTGGCGGTGATCACCTTGAATGTCGAGCCCGGCGGCTGCGGGGCCGAGAACGCGAGCCCGGCCAGCGCGAGGACGTTCCCGTTCTTGGCATCGAGCACGGCCGCTCCGCCGAACGTCGAGCCGAGCGCCGCCGCGGTGGCGTCCTGGAGCTTGGCGTCGATCGTGGTCTTCAGCGGTTCACCCGGCGTCGGCGCCCGTTTCGCGAGGACCGTCTTGCCGCCCTTGCCGACGGCGAGCAGCTTGCCGCCGGGCGATCCGGCCAGCGTCGAGTCGAAGGCGAGCTCGAGGCCGCTCGTGCCCATCTCGACGTCCTCCGGGTAGCCGAGCTTGGCGACCCGTGCGGCGAGCTTCTTGCCCGGCGCGCCGGTCTCGCCGGTGACGATCCCGCCGCTGCCGTTCGTGGCGCGGGCCGAGGCCGGCCCGCTCGCCAGCACCGACCCGTCGGCCGCGAGGATCGGCGCTCGCTTGCCGAGCTTGGTGTCGGCGACGAGCTTGTCGCCCTCGGCGAGGCCGGGGAAGACGAGGTTCGGCTGCCAGCTCACGCCGCCGTCGGCGACGGGGACGTGGACGTCGGCGGTGACCTCTCCGAAGGCGTTGGTGTGCACCGTGGTCGCGAGGGTGACGACGTCCTCGCCGTTGAGGCCGTCGGGCCCGCTGACGTCGCCGACGGCGAGGTCGGTCGCCGTCGCGGTCGCCATCGCTTCGCTGTAGGCGGCTTCGAAGTCGTCGCGCGAGACCCGAGACTGCGAGTCGGGGTTGAGCTCGTCGTACATCGCGCCGTAATCGCCATCGGCCCAGGCCGTGCCGAACCGTTCAGCGGCGTCGCGCTCGGCGGAGCTGCCGGCGACGGCCGCGCCGGCGATGAAGGCGATCACGCAGGCGATCGCGAGCGGGATCAGCAGCAGCCTTCTCCGCTTGGCTACCGAGCTTGAGTTCTGTGTCACTGGACGAAGACGTCGCGATCCGAAACGAAGCAGGGGGCGGATCCGCGGGCCGCAAAGGGTACTGCCCGGGGCAGCGGTTTCGTCGCTCGAGACCCGCCGATACCGCATGACGCCTGCGATAGCGGCCTGACGCCGGTCAGGCGGGGGAACCGCTTCGCTAGGCTGAACCACGTGGAAGCCCGCCCCGCCGAAGCAGGCTCCGACGCGGCCCCGCCGCCGCCGGCGCGCTCCGAGCCCGTCGTCGTCTGCCACCGCTACCACGAGGCGGTCGAGCTGGTCGGCCGGCGTTGGAGCGGCGCGATCCTGTTCAGCCTGATCGGCGGGCCGCGCTACTTCAGCGACGTCGCCGCGGCCGTTCCCGGCGTCTCCGACCGGCTGCTCTCACAGCGGCTTCGCGAGCTCGAGACCGAGGGTCTGCTCGAGCGCGCCGTGCACCCGGGCCCGCCCGCCCGCGTCTCCTACCGGCTCAGCGATCAGGGCGAGGCGCTCGTCCCCGCGCTCGAAGCGCTCTACGACTGGGCCCAGGACTGGCGCGCCGACCCGTGAGCGTTGCCCGCCCGCTCACCAGCGGCGCGGATTCCCCGCCGGGATCTCGCCGTTGAGCAGGTAGGCGTCGATCCGTTCGGCGTTGCCGCGATCGGTGCTGGCCCGATAGCGCTCGAGCTCGCGTTCGCCGAGCGTCGCGAACGCCTCCTCGACGGCGTTCTCGTAAGCGGTGAGCACGACCGCGTCCGGTGGCGGAATCGCGGCGTGGTGCTCGGGCCGGGCGACGTAGGCGAAGACGCGATCGAACCGGGCGCCTGCCGCGGGGGCGACCAGCGCCGACACCTCGACCCGCCGGTAGCGGATCTCGCGCAGATCGAGACGCTCCACCTCCACCTCCGAGACGGCGAGAAGCGCTCCGTTGACGCTGTCGGCGCTGCCCCCTTCGGCGATGTTCAGGGCGAGCACGTGGTCGGGGACCCAGTCGTCGCCGCGGCGCGCGAAGGTCTTCTCGCAGGCGCGATTGTCGCGGAGCAGCGTGAAGCTCCGCCGTTGCCCGGCGAGTGCCGCCGGGACCGCTTCGACGTCGCTGCGACCCAGCGTCGCCGCTGCACTCGCCGGCGAGACGAGCGAGCCGTAGGCGAAGACCGCGACGCTCATCGCGCCGCTCCCATCGTCAGCTCCGGCGGATGCGGGCAGAGGCGGGCTCGCGCCGGGCAGTCGTGGCAGAGGGACGGGCGAGGGTCGGCGGTGGGGCTGAAGTCGCCGGCCCGGATCCGGGCGACGCGCTCCTCGACCTCGGCGCGCCCGGCCGCGATCGCCTCGCCGTCATGGCATGCGCGCACCGGTCGTTCGGCGACCTGCAGGAAGCAGTAGGCGCTCTCGATCCGGTCGGCGCCGGTCGACTCCGCGATCGCCGCCGCGTAGAGCAGGCGCTGTAGCTCGTAGGCCTCGGGGAGGGCCAGGTCGGCCCCCGCTTCGATGCGGTCGGTCTTGTAATCCACAAAGAGCGGCGGCATGCCGGGCCGCTCGACGAGCAGGTCGATGGTGCCGCGGATCACGGTCCGCTCACCGAGGCCGAGCCGGAACGGCACCTCGGGCCGGAACCGGGCGCCACCTTCGCGAAGCTCGGCGAGAAGCGGCGAGTCGACCCAGGCCGTGACCAGGCCGGCGGCGCGTTCCGCCGCGGCCGGGTCGAAGCCCTCGCGGCGCAGTGCCGCGGCGGCTGCGTCCGGATCGGGCCGGCGCCAGCCGTCCCGGGCCGCGCGCTCGAGGAGCTCGTGGACGGCCCGCCCGAACCGCATCCCCGCGGCCTGTCCGGCGCCGTGCGGGTTGGTCGCAGCCGGGGCCGGATCGGCCTCGAGGTGGAGGACGCGCTCGGCCATGAATCGGTAGCCGCAGCGGCCGTAATCGGCGAGCGCGGCGTAGGAGAGGTTCCGGGCCGCGGCCGTTCCGCGCTCGGCGAGCGCCAGGAGTGGCGGTCGGCCTGCGGCGACGCTGCCGGCGGCGGCCTGGCCGCGATGGTCGAAGGAGAGGTGCTCGGCCGCGTCCCGCCCCGGCGCCGTGACCCGGACCGCCACCGGCGCGGGATCGAACGGACCGGCCTCGATCCCCGGCAGGGCCACGGGGGGCGCGGCGAGCAAGACCTCATCGCCGCCGGATGCGCCCAGGGCCGGCAGCAGCCGGCTCAGGACGGAATGCCTGCGCAGGGGCTGCTCGGGTGGGTCGAGGTCCTTCTCGGGATCGATCGTGCCGCTGAGCAGCAGCCGGGTACGCGCGCGGCTCGCGGCGACGTACGCGAGCCGGCCGGACTCCTCGGCGTCCGCGTCGGCCGCGGCGTCGTTGAGCTCGCCGTAACCGCCGACGTCGAGGCTGCCCGCCCCGGCGCGGGCGAGCCGGAGGCCGATCCGCGGCGCCTCGGACGTCCCGTCGAAGGCGAGCCGCAGCGACGGGGGCTGACCGCCGCCTGCGAGCTTGCGGCCGAGGTCGGCGACGGCCACGCAGTCGAACTCGAGCCCCTTCGCGGCGTGGACGGTCATGATCCGGACGCCGGCGTGGTCCTCGGCGGCGACAGCCGCCTCGGCCTCGCGATCGGTGAGGGCGGCGCGATCGCTCGCCTGGTCGAGGAAGCCGCGCAGATCGCGCCCTTCGTGCGCCTCGAACTCGGTAGCGAGTCGGACCAGCTTGAGGAGGTTCGCGGTCCGTCGCAGCCCATCGTCCATCAGCAGCGCCGCGAGGTCGTAGCCGAACGCCTCGAGCGTCCGCTCGACCAGCTCGTCGAGAGCGAGCCGGGCGGCGCCTTCGCGGAGCCCTGAGAGGGTCTCGTGGAAGGACGTCAGCCGGTCGCGGTCGTCGGCGGCGAGGTTGGCGCTCCAGCGCCGCTGCTCCTCGCGTCCCTCCGCCTCCTCGCCATCGCTCGTTTCGGTCGCCTCGCCGGAAGCGATCTCCTCGATCGCGCTCCAGAGCTGCCGGCGGCCGGCGATCCGCCGCAGCATCCAGAGCCCGTCCGGCGAGATCGCCGCCGCCGGAGAGGCGAGGGCGCCGAGCAGGGCGACGTCGTCGAGGGGGTTGGCCACGCAGCCGAGCAGGCAGAGGGCATCGGTGACCTGCTGCGAGGACCAGTAGCCGCGGCCGCCGACGACGTAGGGATCGAGGCCGGCCAGCTCGAGTGCCTCGGCGTAGGCGTCGACGTGGGTGAACGCCCGCAGCAGCAGCACCATCGATCCCGGATCGACTCCGCCCTCGGCGAGCTCCCGGAGCCGCGCCGCGAGCGCCCGGGCCTCCGCCACCCGTGCCTGCGGGGTCTCCGCGGCGACGGTCGCGAGCTTCGTCCCTTCATCTTCATCGCCCCATCCCGACGATGTGGTGAGCAGCAGCTCGACCGCCGGGCCGCCCGGGCCGTCGACGGGTGCCGGCTCGCGGCCGACGGCGAGCGGGTTGAAGTCGGGCAGCAGCTCGGCCCCGATCAGGTTGACCATCGCGAGCACGTCGGGCGTCGAGCGGAAGCTGCCGGTCAGCCCGAGCATCGCCGTCGGGCGCGGCCCGGTGCCGGCGACCAGCTCGTCGCGAACGCGGCGGAAGCTGGCGAGGTCGGCGCCGCGGAAGCCGTAGATCGACTGGGCGGCGTCGCCGACCGTGAACGTGCTCGTCTCCGGCCCCGCGAGCATCCGCACGAGCTCGACCTGGATCGGGCTCGTGTCCTGGAACTCGTCGACGAGGAGGTGGTCGAAGCGCGCTCGCTGGGCCTCCGCGATCGTGGTGTTGCGACGCAGCAGGTCGACGGCGAGGAGCTGCAGGTCGTCGAAGTCGACTGCGGAGCGCTCCGCCTTGCGCTCGTCGAAGCGGGCGGAGAAGGCGGCGACGAGCTTCCGAAGCGCCTCGTAGCCGCCGCCTACCGCGGCGATCTCGGCCGGCGTGGCAGGCTCGTCGCGGCCGTCGATAGCGCTGATCGCGATCGCGGGCAGCTCCGGGTCGAGGATGCCGCGGTTGCGAAGCTCGGAGTGGGCGGCGAGCACGATCGAACCGAGCCGGCTGCGGTAGCCCGCCGCCGTGAGGGCGACTGCGTCGTCGTCGCCGGCCAGCTCGGTCAGGACCTCGTCGAAGCAGGCCCGGGCGAGTCGTCCGGCCTCGTCGGCATCGAGGACCCGGAAGCGGGGATCGAGGCCGGCGGCGACGGGGTGGGAGGCGAGGAGGCGCCGGCAGAAGCCGTGGATGGTCGTGATCGGCGCCGTTTCGCCGGTCCGGGCCGCGGCTTGCAGCCGGGCCCGCTCGGACTGCTCCGCGGCCGCGGTGGCACGACGGGACAGCTCGACGCGGACCCGGCGGCGCATCTCCGCTGCCGCTTTCTCGGTGAACGTGAAGGCGAGGATCCGCTCCGGCTCGACGCCGTCGACGGCGACCGCCTCGCAGTAGCGCTCCACGAGGACGCGCGTCTTGCCGGTTCCGGCCCCGGCCTCGAGGAAGACGTCGCTGTCGCGATTTCCGATCGCCTCCGCCTGCTCGAGCGTCGGGCCGGGGCGTCCGCCGCTTCCGTTCGCCCGGACGCGGATCTCCATGCCCTCCGGCGGCGCGGCGGCCTCTGCCGGCGCATCGAGGCTGAGCTGCTCGTGGCCGCTCACGCCGCCGCCTCGTCCTCGTCCTCGTCGTCGGGAAGGGGGATCGAGCGCTCGATCCGGCAGACCGGCGCGAGCGTGCACCAGGCGGGACAGGCTCCGTCGTGGGGATCGCGATCGATCCGCCCGGCCCGGATCGAATCGACGACGGCGACGGCCTCCCGGCGGGCGGTCTCGAGCACCTCCTCGAAGGGCTCGGCCTCGAAGAAGTCGGTGCCGACGTGGGCGTCCCTGCCGGCAGGGATCAGCGCCCCCTTCTGCTCCTTGTCGAGGAGCCCGCGCGGCCGGTCGTCCTTCGTCGCCGCGAGCGGGTTGTAGAGGCCGCCGATCGGATCGAGCCCGAACCCGCGGGCGGCGAGCATGTAGAGCGGCAGCTGCAGGCGGCCCTGCTTGGAGAGGTTCTTGGCCGAGGGCGCCTTCGAGCTCAGCTTGTAATCGCGGATCAGCGCCCTGCCGTCGGCGACGTCGATCCGATCGATCGCCCCGTGGAGGCGGAAGCTGCCGAAGTCGGCCGGCCCGAAGCTGTCGTCGGGCCCGTCCCCGAACCGGACCTCGAGGAACGCGGCCTCGGGCATCATCGGCCCGCCGGTCGCGGCGTCGCGACGGATGTAGCGGGCGATGACGGCATCGAGGCGGGCGAGCGAGATCGATGCCGGTGCCGCATCGACCTCCCAGCCGCGTTCGGCTGCGACCTCGCGGGCGAGCTCCCGCGCCCGCGCGATCCAGCGCTCACAGCTCGCCTCGGTCGGCCGCCGCTCGGCGGTCGGCGGCTCCCGGAACAGGCGCTCGAGCGTCGCGTGGACGATCCCGCCCGATTCGAGTGCATCGGGATCCGGGTCGATCGCCTGCGGCCGCAGCTCCCGGCTGACGAACCAGCGGTAGGAGCAGCCGATGAACTCCTCGAGGGTTGAGGCTCCGAACAGGTCGCGCTCGGCGAGCTCGGCGAGCACCGCCGGATCGCGGAGCGGTCCGGGGGTGCGGGCCCGCTCGACCCGCTCGCCGGCGTCGGCGACCGCTGCGAGGGCGGTGTCGGCGATCCCTTCGGGCAGATCGAGCTCCGCTGCGTGCTCGCTCGCAGCGGGGCCGGTGACGGCGAGGGCGCGGGCGAGATCGTGCGGCGCGCTCGCCTGATCCGGTGCCGGGACGAAGTCGGCCAGCGTCGCCCGCTCGACGATCGTCGTCTCGAGCGGGTCGTCGCCGGCCAGCGCGGTCGGCGCCGGGTCGAGGAGGTCGCGGACCTCGTCGACGAACGGGCTCCGGGGAGCCTCGCCGCCGGCCTCGTCGGAGGCCGGGTAGGAGAGATGGAGGCGGCGCTCCGGCTTCGCCACGCAGGTGTAGAAGAGGTAGCGCTCCTCGGCGGCGGGGTCGGTTCGCGCCGGCAGCCCGAGCGCCCGCCGCCGCTCGTCGGAGAGCAGCGGATCGCCGCCCGCGGCGGCCGGGAAGGAGCCATCGGCGAGTCCGGCGACGAACAGGTGGGCGACGCGGGTCGCCCGCAGCCTGTACGGGCTGAGGATCCGGACCCGGCCTTCGGTGGGGCCGCGCCAGAGCGGCACCCGGACGTGGGCGAGCAGCTCGGCGAACCCGGCGAGGCTCCGCGGCGCCGGCTCGCCGAGATCGACGACGTCGGCGAGCGCTCGTGCAGCCTCGCCGGCCGCCCGAAGCTCGACCGCGGCGCCGCCCGAGGGGACGATCCCGGAGCGGGCGTGATCGCGCTCGGCAACGTCGGCGGCGGTCCGGGCGAGGACGCGGGCGATCGCCGCCGGCTCCTCGCCGGCCGCGCGGAGGTCGTCGAGGGACCAGATGCGGCGCGGCTCGTCGAAGTCACCCGCCCAGGCCTCGAGCGCCTCATCGGCGGTTCGCAGGCGCTCGCGGCGGACCCGCCGCTCGAGCCAGTCGACCGGCCCCGGCCGGGCCCGTCCGGGGCGGCGCAGGAACGAGACGACGGTCGCGGCCGAGCCCTCGCCGGCTGCGATCTCGATCAACTCGAGCAGGCTTGCTCCGGTCGCCGTCGCGGCCAGCGGGACGCTCGCCTCGGGCGCCAGCGGGATGCCCATCCGGCCGAGCGTGCGGGCGATCAGCGGCGCCTGTCGATCGGGGGCGCGGACCACGATCGCGACCTCGTCCGGATCGACGCCGTCGGCGAGGAGGCGCGCGACCTTGCGGCCGATCAACTCCGCCTCGCCGTGCTCACCGGCCGCTTCGAGGAGTTGCAGCGACCCGTCGGGCTCGACCCGCTCGGAGTCGGGCTCGAAGAGGTTGCGCTCGAGATGGTGGAGCACGGATCCCGAACCGGCCGCCGACGGCGCCCGTTCGCTCACCGTCGCGCCGAGCTCGTCGCGGAGGATCCCGAGCAGCTCGGCGCGCGCGGCCAGGGCCTGACGGTCCTCGAAGGTCGCGGTGACGACGACCTCGGTCGCAGCGGCGAGCGCGCCGACGAGCTCGACCTGCTCGCGGGTCAGGTCGTCGAAGCCGTAGAGGAAGACCGGGCGGGCCTGCCAGGCGGCCGGCGCCGCGCGCAGGGCGGCGGTCGCGGCGGCGGCGAGCTGGTGCTCGTCAGCGGCCCCGCCGGCGTCGCGAAGCCGCTCGTAGGCGGCGAAGAGGGCGACGATCTCGCGTTCGTAGTCGCCGGCGCCGGCCGCGTTCGCCGCCGCTTCGAGCCCGGCCGCGTCGAGACCGGCCGCCTGCAGGTCGTCGAGGAGCGCCGCGAGCGCCGGCGCGAAACCCGCGCGGTACGACGAGCGCGCCAGCATCCGCAGGCTCGTCCTCCGCGCCGCCTCGCGGGCGAGCCAGATCCGCTGGATCTCCGTCAGCGGCTCGCCGGCGTCGAGTCCGACCGCGCGCGCAACCTCACCGAACAGGCCGGGAAAGCTCGTGATCGTGCCGCCGAGGATGCCTCCTGGCGCCGCGCAGAGGTCGCGCTCGAGACGGTCGACGTCGTCGCTGGTCGGCGCGATCAGCAAGGGCTCCCGATCGAGAGCGGCAGCGAAGGCGGCCTCGAGCTCTTCACCGCGGCCGGAGCCCGGCGGGCCGGCGATCACGCGCAGGCTCAAAGGGTCCCTCTCGATCCGGCGGCGGAGTCCATCGTCTGAGCATAGGTCGCGCCGCGGGCGCTCCATCTGACTGCGCGGACAGTGGCGACGGTCGTCGGCTTGCATGCACCGTTTTGCCGTCGGGGGCCCTGTCTATCTTCGCCCACGTGCCCCTCTGCTTCATCGAGCCCGCCGATGCGATCCGAGTCGTCGCCGATTCGGTCGGCCGCGAGGCCCGGCGGCAGCTCCTCGGCGAAGCCGTCCGCGCCTGGGTCGATGAGATTCCCGACGACGAGCTCGAGGCCCACTACTCGAAGGCGATCCAGGAGCTCGACGAGCACGACATCTCGATGCTCGCCGCCTGGCACGCCTCGATGGACATCGCCCACCCGATCCCGAACCGGGACTTCCTGATCAACGCCTTCGGGTCGCTCGGCCGGCACCGCCGCGAGGCCCTGAAGCTTGCCGCCGGGTTCCGCGGCGAGGAGGCCGTCGATCGCGGCCTGACCGAGGAGCGCGCGTTGGAGACCGTCCTCGAGTGGCTCTCGCCCGAGCGCCAGGAGGAGCTTGCCGTCGAGGCGATGGAGCTCTACCTCTGGGACCGTGCCGGCTCCGACAATTAGCGTCGGCGACGCTTAAAGGTCGGTCTCGTAGATCCGGTAGGTCTTGACGACCTTGCCGCCCATCGCTTCCATGCCGCGGTTCATCGGCACGTTCGTCTCGAGGATCCAGCCCGTCTCGCCGCCCTTCTGAGGCGTTCGCGCGGCGGTGTCGTAGTGGCGGGCATAGAGGCCGGCGGCGACGCCGGTGTGCTGGTACTCCGGCTTGACGCCGAGCGCGAAGACGCGGACGGCGTCGACCTTCTTGCGCTCGCGCAGCGCGGTCACCCAGCCGAACGGCAGC